>JAHHID010000007.1 GCA_019359015.1 Spirirestis rafaelensis WJT71-NPBG6 | reverse complement strand
AAATACGCTCTGGACGTAAATTATCCGTCTTTCCAGTCCAAGAGTGATTAGCGATCGCATATTTTTTCTTCTTTTCCATATGGCACTTATTGTCTAATTTGTCAATGCGTAAGTTCTGATATAATACGAATCACAGGCGCACCTTCCAGTAACAAACGCCTGAATATTTTGTATAAATCCTACAAGCAATATGGTTTACTTAGTTATTGGTGTAGTCTAAGTGTTTTTCAGCAATTACCATTGAGCTAGGAGATGCAATGTCTAAGGCAAGTACTTGTTTGGGCTGGTTCTTAGGGATTGCAATTATTTCTAGTGCAAATTCAGCTTTAGCTCAAATTACCCCGGATAGCACTCTAGGAGTAGAGCGATCGCTTTTGACACCGAATGTGCAAATTAACGGTGCATTAGGCGATCGTATCGAAGGTGGTGCTCAACGCGGGAGCAACCTTTTTCACAGTTTTAGTCAGTTTAATATTAATAATGCACAAAGAGTATATTTTGCCAATCCTACAGGGATACAAAATATTCTCACGCGAGTTACAGGTAAGGAAAGCTCAAATATTTTCGGGACATTGGGTGTTCAAGGCAGCGCGAATTTATTCTTTCTCAATCCTAATGGTATTTTATTTGGTCAAAATGCTCGTTTGGATGTGCGGGGTTCATTTCTGGGAACGACAGCAAATAGTTTTGTCTTTCCAAATGCGCTAGAGTTTAGTGCGACTAATCCCCAAGCACCACCGTTGTTGACTATCAATGTGCCGATTGGCTTGCAGTTTGGTTCGCAACCCGGAGGTATTACAAGCCAAGGTAATGAATTGGATGTTAGTCGTAGCACCTTAGCACTAATTGGTGGTCAAATCACCTTGGATGGTAGTACTTTGTTTGCAAACAATGGACAGGTGCAATTAGGAGCAACTGGGGGAGAGACAACCGTTGATTTGAATGTCAATGGTTCCAACTTGAATTTCAATCTACCAGAAAATGCAAGTCGCGCTCCCATTACATTGAACAACGGAGCCTTTGTTGCTACGAGTGGGGATAGTGCCATTAAACTAGTGGGCGGACAGATAAATCTCAATAATGGTTCATTTATCTCTGGTCAAAATGGTGGCTCGATTTCAATTAGTGCCACAGGGCTTGGTTTAGATAACGGCTCTTTAATCGCCACTGGTACGCAAGGGGCAACGAAGGCAGGTGATATTCAAATTCAAGCCAGCGATGCAGTAACTGTTGCTAATGGTAGCCAGATTTTCTCCCAAAGCGGCAATTCAGCTACGGGAAATGGTGGCAATATTGCCATCAATGCTCGGAAAATCGCAGTTACCGGAGACGGAACAGAAGAAAATAGCAGCATAATTCGTACATTTACCCTTGGTCAGGGCAATGCAGGAAACCTCACTTTAAATGCAACAGATTCAGTCAACATTAATGGTGGCAATTTGGGGATGTTCACGACTGGCTCAGGTTCAACGGGCAACCTGCGGATTGAAACCGGCACCTTGCGCGTTGAAAATGCAAACGCACCGGGAGGAGTCACAGCAATTGCAGCTGGATCTGGTAGTGTAGGTTCGATTTCGATTCAAGCACGTGATGCAGTTGAAGTGATTAATAGTGCAATCAATGCACAAGTAGCATCTAGTGGTACAGGTCGGGCAGGGGATATCATAATTGACACACCGCAAGTCAATCTTAAAGATGGGGGACAGGTCAGGACGGATACCTTTAGTAGCGCCAAGGCAAGTAATATAGTCATCCGAGCCAGTGAATTTGTAGATATTAGCGGTGTCTCACCATCAGCATCAAATGGTGTGCAGACTAGTCAGGTGTCGAGTGGAACGACTTCTGGGGCAACGGGGAACGGTGGCAATATCACAATTGAAACACCACGATTATCTCTGAATCAGGGAGGTAGCGTATCGACTTCATCCTTTAAAAGCCGAGGCAATGCTGGAAACATCACCATCCGCGCTAAAGATGTGCAACTTGATGGATTTGTGAGAGTGCCTAACGAACGTTTACCGGAACAATTTCAGTCACCATCCGGTGGACTGTTTTCGCTCAGTGAGTTAAATTCGGAAGTACAGGGTAGCGATCTAAATGTGCGGGGTGGGACGATTACTATTGACACCGAACGATTGCGGTTGAGTAATGGCGCAAACGTGAGTATATCAGTATTCTTAGGACGAGGACAAGGGGGAAATTTAGTAGTTCGTGCTACCGACTCGATTGATATTACAGGTTTCGGTGGTGGAAGACGAACCGATGGTTCGTTTGCACCGTCTGGTTTATCTGCCGAGTTGCAAACAGGAGGTATCGGTTCGGGTGGCAACATCAGCGTTGAAACCGGACGCTTGAACCTGAGCAACGGTGGACAAATCTCTGCATCTACCTTTAATCAAGGCAACGCTGGAGATATTGCGATTCAAGCGAATCAAATTGATTTGCGCGGAGAAAATACTTTTATTACAACCACAGTTCAAAGGGAAGCCAGGGGCAATGGTGGTAACATCAGCATTAATAGCGATCGCTTGATTGTAGGTGACGGTGCAGAAGTATCCTCTGGCACTTTCGGCAGAGGTAATGCTGGAAACTTAACCATTCAGGCGAATCAAATTGAACTTTTTAACACAGGTGGGTTAGTGACGACAACTAGCTCTGGCAATGCCGGAGATTTGACCATCAACACCCAACGCTTAACCCTCCGCAATGGTGGGCTAGTTCAAGCTAGCACAGCGTCAGGTAGCACCGGGCGAGGTGGTAATCTGACCATTAATGCCAGAGATTCTGTTGAAGTCATCGGCTCCTCAAATGACAATCGCTTCCGAAGCAATCTATCAGTTCGCAGCCTAGGAGAGGGACAAGCAGGAAATATCATCGTTAATTCGCCGCGCATCAGCGTCGCAGATCGGGGTACGATTAATGCTGAATCTTCTACAACAGATGGCGGCAACATCAACCTAAACACCAATTTACTACTGTTGCGGCGCGGTGCAAAGATTTCTGCCACAGCCGGTCTTGCCCAAGGTGCAGGTAAAGGCGGTAACATTACTATCAATGCTCCTGATGGTTTCATTGTTGCTGTCCCCACAGAAAATAGCGACATCACCGCCAATGCTTTTGCTGGCTCTGGAGGTAGAGTTGACATTACAGCACAAGGCATTTATGGTATTGAGCCTCGCTCTAGCCAAACTGACCTAAGTGATATTACTGCCAGTTCTGAAAGTGGCGTGCAAGGCACTATACAAATTAACACCTCCTATGTAGACCCCAATCGGGGATTATTACAACTACCTACAGGTTTAGTAAATACTCCAGGCTTGGTTGCTTCTAACTGTAATGCGTTTATTGGCAAAAAAGGTAGTGAATTTACTGTAACCGGACGCGGTGGTTTACCCCCCAGCCCTGACGATTTCCTCAGCCCTGACGTAGTTTGGACAGATACTCGCTTAAGTGCTACTACAGCGCAGCAAAATAAACCCAAGACACCTGTTGTGAAATCACCCTCTAAACCTAAAGCTATAGTAATTGTCCCCGCTACTGGGTGGGTGTTCAACGACAAAGGCGAAGTTACTCTTATCTCCTCTGCACCCAATACTACAGGCTTAGGTTATACTCCTGCTAGCTGTCTTGGACGCTGAACGTCAAATCAACTTCATAGCCGACGTTACCGCAACGAACCTATCCCATTAATAAAATCCTTTGAACCCAGATTAAGAAGTTATATTTACCTCGCTCCATACTATCAGTGCGAGGATTTGTAATCTCCTTTCTAGAGTAGGAGTTTACATGACAAAAAGATGTGTTAAAAGGATGTTTTAAAAGTGGGGGACTGTTGTAAGAAAGCTCACAAAGCTTAAGCTGAAATTGAAGACATCAGCACCTTGTGAGCGAATGATTAAAGCATATCCTAGTAATTTGACGTGGGAGCAGTGGGAATTAATTGCAGAACTGTTCCCAAAGGCGAAAACTGGAGGTCGTCCCCGTACAGTATGCATTTACAGTGTTATTAACGCTATTCTTTATGTATTGTGTCAAGGATGCACGTGGCGAGCATTGCCAGTAGATTTTCCAGATTGGTCAACCGTTTATGGTTATTTTCGCGGCTGGCGTCAAGATGGTACTTGGCTGATGGTACATGATCAACTTTATCAGTGGGCTAGGGTGGCAGCAGAACGTGAACCTAGCCCTTCGGAAGTAGCTGTTGACAGCCAATCAGTAGAAACAGCAACTATGATTTCTCAAGAAGTTGGCTACGATGCCGGCAAAAAAATACACGGGCGTAAACGACATCTAACTGTAGATTTACTAGGGTTGGTTTTGCGAGTTTTGGTTACGTCTGCAAATCTTCCTGAACGTCAAGGAGCCAAAAAAGTCCTCAAACGAGTTCATAGTATGGGTTCACGGGTGAATCGCTTACATACGATTTGGATGGATGGTGGGTATCGAGGGGAAGACTTTATGCGTTGGGTTATGGATGTATTTCGATGGATTGTTGAGATCGTTCTCAGACCCTTGGAGAAGAGGGGTTTTGTCCTATTACCAAAGCGCTGGGTCGTAGAGCGAACATTTGGATGGCTTAATTGGTGTAGAAGATTAAGTAAAGACTACGAAAGATTACCTGAAACTTCCGAGACTTTTATTTACATTGCAATGATACGAATTATGGTTAGGCGACTCGCGTGATTTTTTACTCGTTTAGACTTTTAAAACACCTCTAATTAATCTACTGCAAGCACATCATTTCTCTGAATTAAACCCAACTCTACATAGCTGCGTTCTAACTGTTGCCAAAGTTCGCTAGTTTGGTTGTATGCATCCTCTGCCGAAATTTTACCAACAGTTTCTAAACTGCAAATGTAGCTTACGGCTGCTGCAAATTCTTGCAAGTTGGCATTAAAAACTAAATTTTGTGGGGTGAAATTACCTTTGTAGTCATACTTTTGATAAAAAAACTTGTTTATATCTGGCTGCTTTTCCATGATTCATTTATTTCTTTAAAGACTGTATTATCAGTAGCCTGAGTAAAGCAGTTTCCCTAAGCGCGACAAAGATTGTTAGGCTGCAAAACCGCCTGGATATCAACCGTCGGAACTATTCCAGTATTTTAAGGCAAGCATCTCGTGCAATATAATGAGCTTTCTGAATGCGTTTATAGCAAGTATGTGCATCTCTACAGCCTGTGTGTATAAGCCAAAGACTTGAGTATTTATTGAGTCTATTAAAATATTAATTACTCTAATTAACATTGAGGTTTGCAAATAGTGCTTTTGGAATTTATAGTACTCTTTGGTAAACTCCCTATACTCAGGAGAAACGTAAGCAATATCTTGACAACTACAACACATGAGTAATTAAGGGAACAAACTTAGTTACAAGATAGCTAACTTTGTTCTCTTAGAACATCTTTCATTATGAACAGAACAGCCTCACAATTCTATGTGAACATAGTTACATTTTTAGTTTAAAGCTAAGGACATTTCTTATTTTGTTGTTACGAAAAGGCGATCGCACTACTTAAACCGCCTAATATATTACAGCCTAGTTTTCACAAACGCAAAGATATTATAGCTAAAATATCTGAAGAATTTCCCAACTTTGTTTTTACGAAAAGGCGATCGCACTACTTAAACCGCCTAATATATTACAGCCTAGTTTTCACAAACGCAAAGATATTATAGCTAAAATATCTGAAGAATTTCCCAACTTTGTTTTTACGAAAAGGCGATCGCACTACTTAAACCGCCTAATATATTACAGCCTAGTTTTCACAAACGCAAAGATATTATAGCTAAAATATCTGAAGAATTTCCCAACTTTGTTTTAGAGTTCTTGCCTGCTTACAGCCCTGATTACAATATTATCGAGTTAGTCTGGCACTCATGTAAAGAATATATTGCTCATCGCTTATTTAAATCAGTAGATGAATTAAAATCACTGCTAGATAAGCTGTTGAATCAAGGCGAGTTAGTGATTAAGTGGCATCGGAAAATCCAAAACAAAGGTAATGTCAGCTATATTGCAGCTTAAATGCCGATTAGCTTACTAAATTTTGTCGGTGTTCCACTGCGCTCCTCGTCTTGTAATCTTTCAACAACTGGCAATGAGCGATCGCTTAACTCCAACCATCGATCTCGCCATCTCCGAGCCATCACCCTGCTGATGTTCAATTCCCGTCCAATCTCACGGTTATTTTTTCCTTCCTCTGCCAGCAAGATAATTTTTGCTCGAAGTGCAATTTGTTGCGGTGTGCTATGGCGATTAAGCAACTTTTCTAGTTCTAAGCGCTCGCACTCACTTAGGCTTAAGGATTTTGGAGCTAATTGTGCCACCTCTTCATTCCTTCTTTCTGCTTTTAGTGCTATTTAATGCTTGTGCTTAGTATCTCATACTATGGATATTTTACTTACGCCGTGCTGTACTAGTGTATCGAAGTTGACATTAGACCCTGCCAGCCATAGAGCCTCAACTACTGCAAAAGTTCCGCCCAAAACAACAGAGCGCATTGCCATCATACCTGCTACTGGTTGGGTATTCAACGGGAAAGGCGAAGTAACGCTGATTTCTAATGCAGGTAACAATTCTGAGGGTTTTGGGTCTTCTTCTGACACCTGCCTAAGACGCTAAATTTTAGTATTTCATCATTTTTAACAAAAAATAAAAGTTTCTGGAAATATACTGTGAATATTAAGTAAATAGGCGAGATTAATTCGTAATGATGGGTTTACCGCTCAGATATTCGGTTTTAAGCGGCTCTATCCCTTAATACATTAGGAAGTTAAATTACAGATAGTAGGACTGAGACTCTATGGCTGGAAACTGGAGATACGGTTGCTGGCAGTTGGGGTTGCTAGTGGTTTTGGGAGTCCAAGGTGCGATCGCCTCCACTGTGAAAAATTGCGTCTATGCTCAAGTATTACCAGACACCACTTTACCCATCAATTCTGCGGTTTCTTCTAGTGGCAACAACTTCACAATTACAGGTGGAACTCAAGCAGGTGGAAATCTATTCCACAGCTTCAGTCAATTTTCTATCCCCACCAACGGTTCGGCTTTTTTCAACAATGCACAAACGATACAAAACATCATCAGTCGGGTAACTGGTTCGTCTGCATCCAATATTGACGGTATTTTACGGGCAAAGGGTACGGCTAATCTATTTTTGCTCAATCCTAACGGAATTGTTTTCGGACCCAATGCCAGATTGAATCTCGGTGGTTCCTTTGTTGCAAGTACGGCAAGTAGCTTAAACTTTGCTGATGGCACGAAATTCAGTGCAACAAAACCTGAAAATACACCCTTGTTAACAGTCAGTGTTCCCATTGGCTTGCAATTTGGAGAAAACCCACAAAGAATTCTAGTTCAAGGTAATGGTCAAGGATTGAGGAGGATGGAAGATCCTATAATTGATACGCAGAATGCTCTACGAGTGGAGCCCGATCAAACTTTAGCCTTGGTAGGTGGTGATGTAGTTTTAGAGGGTGGAACGCTAAAGACAGCTGGGGGACGAATTGAAATTGGTAGTGTCGCTGCACCCGGTTTAGTGAATCTAACTTCTACTACTAAAGGTTTTTCTTTGAACTATGAGAATGTCAGCACCTACGGAGACATCCAACTATCCCGTGCGGCAGCAGTAGATGCTAGCGGAGAAGGTGGTGGTGATATTCAATTGCGGGGTAGACGGGTGACGTTACAAGGTGGTTCCCAGATTGAATCGAGTACATTAAACACTGCACCTGGAGGAACCTTAAGAGTAACTGCTTCAGATTTAGTGGAAGTAAGTGGCTCAACAGCAGATAATCCCCAAGATAATCGTCGGTTTCCTAGCTCATTGTCTACTGACAATCGAGAAGCCGGACAAATTCCGGGAGAATTGACAATCAATACTAGACAATTAATTGTCCGGAATGGTGCAAGAGTTTCCGCAAGTACTTCACGCACCGGTTCAGGTGGAAATATCAATGTAAACGCTTCTGAATCTGTGGAACTGATTGGTACTGGTATCTCCCCTGGTGGACTGCGTTCTAGTGGATTGTCTGTTCAGACTCGCGGTGCGGGAAATGCCGGAAACTTAACCATTAATACCAGACGGTTGATTATTAGGGATGGGGCAGAAGCATCAGCTTCTACTTTTGGTAGAGGTAACGGAGGTATTGTCAGCGTCAAAGCCTCGGATTCAGTTGAAGTAAGTGGCACTTCCGCAAATGGTCAGCTTCGTAGTAGATTAGTTGCTGGAGTTGGCAACCCAGCAGATATACTTAGAGATGGCTCTCCTCCTCCAGCCTCGGCTACGGGAAGAGGAGGAAATCTGGCGATCGCAACTAGTAATTTGAATGTTGCAGATGGTGCGATAGTTGCAGTCAGTAGTAGAAGCACTGCCCCAAATGCCCAAGGTGCAGGCAATTTAGAAGTAAATGCCAAAAGTATCAGTCTCAATAATCAAGGCAATATTTCTGCGGAAACATTTTCAGGTCAAGGTGGAGATATTACGCTACAAGTTGAAGATTTTTTACTATTACGGCGTAACAGTGGAATTTCTGCAACTGCGGGAACTACCCAACAAGGTGGCAATGGTGGCAATATCACCATTAATGCAACATTTGTAATTTCTGCTCCCCAAGAAAACAGCGATATTACAGCTAATGCTTTCAGTGGTCAAGGAGGGAAAGTTAATATCAATGCTACTGATATCTTTTTTTTAGAACCTCTGAGCAGAGATGAACTTTCGCGGCAGTTGGGAACAAGCGATTCCCTTTCAGGGACGCTGCGCGATCGCACTCAGTTAGACCCAAATCGCCTGCAAACAAATGATATCACTGCGATTTCCCAAGATAATCCTAACTTGAATGGTCAGGTAAATATTAATACCCCAGATATAGACCCCAGTCGGGGATTAATAGCTTTACCAACAGTTGTAATCAATTCACCAGGGCTAGCTGCATCTAACTGTAATGCCTTTATTGGTAAAGAAGGCAGCGAATTTACGATTACCGGACGCGGTGGTTTACCTCCTAGCCCTGACGATTTTCTCAGCAGTGATGTGGTGTGGTCTGATACTCGCGTCTTGGCAATGACGACACAAAGGCAAGACTTCAAGACTATGGCTGGCAAGCCTGTTGCGCCTGAACCAGTTGCGATAGTACCTGCTACTGGTTGGATATTTGACAACAAAGGCGAAGTTACGCTGATTTCCCATGCACCTAATACTGCTCCTCAGGATTTCGGCGTTGCTACCTGTGCGGGTAATTTGTCAAGTTCAAATTGAAAAGTTGAAAAACTCGCTTGCTTAACTTAAGGAAATCTTTATCTCAAATGTCTGAAAGAATGATACATGCGAAAACAAGCAAGCTACATATTTCATAACAGGCGATCGCCCCCCAAAAGAATGATTTTTTAGAATATTTAACAAAAATTTCTTTTATAAGGGAATATACTGTGAAAGTCAATTTGGAGATTGCCAGTACAAATCCGCAGAAAGTGATACCAATACGTGAAATTACAGAACTACTTTTAAAGAGAGGTGACTCTCAATGACTCAGGGTTGGAAACAGGTATGTATTCAATTGGGATTTTTGATGATTTTGGTGGAGGTAAAAGCGTTATCTTCTGCAAACAGTGCCTTGGCACAAACCACGGCAGATAATACCACACCATCTGCCCAAAGTACTCAGATTCAACCTGGGGAGATTTTAAACTTAGATACAATTTCTGTGCCGTTACCACGACCATTGGTAAATACGGCTCAACTTCTCCAGCCAATTGAATCTGCCCAAAACGCACCACCACCACAACTACCACCAGATACATTCCGCCAACGAAACCAGAATAATCCCACGGTTGCACCGGATATATTTCGGCGACCAGACCAAGACAATCCGCCGATTGTACCAGAAAAAATTCCGCCAATCCCGCCACCAGAAGAGTTGTTTCCTTCGCCTGTAACACCTTCACCTACCACTCCGGAAGTAGTTCCCAGTGAGTTTTTGGGAACTATTAGAGTCGATCGCTTTAATGTAGTTGGTAATAGTGTATTCAGCCCTCAAGAATTAGCGGAAGTTACCAAAGACTATATCAACAAACCGATTACTTTTGCTCAACTACTACAAGCATCGGAAGCAGTTACGCAACTATATCGTACTAAAGGTTACATAACCTCCGGCGCATTCATCCCCGCTAACCAAACCTTTAGAAGTAGGGGAAGTACCATCACCATTCAAGTTGTGGAAGGTGGCTTGGAAAGCATCCAAGTTAGCGGTTTAAAGCGACTTAACCCTAACTATGTTCGCAGTCGTCTTGCCGTAGCTACTGGCAAACCCCTGAACGTAAATAAACTTTTACGAGCACTGCAACTGCTTCAACTCAATCCGCTGATTAAGAATATCTCTGCGGAACTGGCGGCTGGGGCAAATGCTGGTAATAGTATATTAGTTGTCAGAGCCAGTGAAACAAAAACATTCACAGCGCAAATCAGCTTAGACAATAATCGTTCCCCCAGTATTGGCAGCTTTCAGCGGCAAATTCAACTCAATCAAGCTAACTTGTCGGGATTGGGAGATAATTTAAATGTTGCTTACGCCAACACTGATGGTAGCAACGATGTTGAGGCAAGCTACACCCTGCCGATAAATGCTTATAATGGAACGCTGCAATTTAGCTACAATTACACAAATAGCCGTGTAATTGAAGAACCGTTCGACTTTTTAAATATCCAGGGAACATCACAAGACTTTTCCATCACATTGCGTCAACCGATAGTGCAAACCCCCAACGAAGAATTTGCTTTGGGAGTAACTGCATCTCGTCGCGAAAGTGATGTTAGTTTCTTAGGAACCCGCCTCACCGGTGAAAGATTGCCATTTCCTTCACCGGGAGCCATTGATGGAGAGACGCGCTTATCAATATTACGGTTTTTTCAAGATTGGACTAAACGCAATAGCCGACAAGTATTGGCAGCGCGATCGCAATTTAGTTTTGGTATAGATGCCTTCGATGCTACCATTAATCCAAATGCACCCGATGGTCAATTTTTCTCTTGGCGAGGACAAGGACAGTGGGTAAGACTTTTAGCTCCAGATACATTACTCTTAGTCCGTGCCGATGCTCAATTATCAGACAGAGCATTAGTGCCTTTAGAGCAGTTTGGTTTGGGAGGTCAACGCACCGTGCGCGGTTATCGCCAAGACCTGCTGCTAGTCGATAAAGCGTTTTTAGCTTCTATCGAATTAAGATATCCAATTTTGCGCGTTCCAGAACTGGGAGGTGTGCTACAAGTTACTCCATTTGTTGATTTTGGCACTGGTTCGGGTGGTACTAGTACAGGCGCTGCCGATGTTCCTAATAGCCTCGCTTCAACTGGGCTGGGGTTATTGTGGCAAAGCGACAGAATCAATGCTCGTTTTGACTGGGGTATTCCTTTAGTTTCTGTAGATTCACGTAGGAATTCTTTACAGGAAGATGGTTTGTATTTTTCTGTAGTTTATACGCAACCATTTTAAAGAAGGCAGAAGGCAGAAGGCAGAAGTCAGAAGTCAGAAGTCAGAAGCCAGAAGTCAGAAGTCAGAAGGCAGAAGGCAGAAGGCAGAAGAAAAAAAGTGTTTATGAGCATTTGTCGCTTACGCTCAAAGCGCTAGTCGGAGGTTCATATCTTCTCGGTTAATTTTTGGAAAAAAAATATATTTATTTCGGGTTTAATATAATTTATGTCGAAAGCCATTATTCTCGTCGTTGCCCAAATAGCAGTCGTTAGTAGCACACTTGCTTTAGTGGCTGATGTAGCGTCTCCTCAGATTGCAAGTTTAGAGATTAGTAAGCAAATTCAGCAGCCTGGTAATGCTAGACAATTGTTGCAGCAAGGCTTGAAATTCTACCAAACAGAACAGTTATCTCAAGCGGTGCAGATTTTACAACAAGCAGCTCAAGGCTTTAAAACCGAAGGCGATGTTTTGAATCAAGCTTTAGCATTAAATTATCTGGCATTGGCGTATCAGCAACAAGGTGATTTATCCCAAGCAAGTAAAGCGATCGCCGAAAGTTTGCTGCTACTATCAAAAAATGAAAGAAATTCTCAAGAATACTTCTCAGTACGTGCCCAAGCATTTAATACTCAAGGTCAGATACAACTAGCTCAAGGGCAATCTAACAAAGCTCTTACCAGTTGGGAAAAAGCAACTGCTCTATACAATAAAACCAAGGATAATGCAGGTAAAATTGGTAGTCAAATTAACCAGGCTCAGGCATTGCAAACCTTGGGATTATATCGACGTGCTTTGATTACCCTAAACCAGGTAAATCAACTGCTGCAACAACAACCCGACTCTGTGCTTAAGGCAAATGGCTTATTGAGTTTGGGTAATGCTCTACGAGTCGCAGGAGCTTTAGATGACAACACAGATACCAACAAAAGTAACCTTGCGACTGGACAGGCTATATCGCAAAGATTAGCAGAAAAAAATTCAAAGACAATGCAATTCAGCCCCTTGGGTTCGCTACAGGCTTTAGAGCAAAGTTTGCAAGTAGCGTCTTTACTAAACTCTCCAGAACTGGTGGCACAAATTGAGCTAAATTTAGGCAACACTGCTCAAGCGCTGCGAAATACTGCTGAAAATAAGGAAGAAAATACAACGCCAGGGCTACCCAGCACTACGAAAAATAAGGAATATTATACAACTCAAGCATTGGAGCATTACCAAAAAGCTGCTGCCACTGCTGTCTCACCGATGACGCGACTACAAGCACAACTGAATCAACTGCGCTTATCGATACAAACAGGGAAACCAATTCCTTCCCAAGTTTCCTGGAGGCAAATTCAATCTCAGCTTGCTAACTTAGCGCCCAGCCGCAAGACAATTTATGCGAGAATTAACCTAGTTCAAACTCTGTCTTGTCTCAAACAAAAAAGTATCGCAACACAAAGGGCAATAAATTTAACTTGCATCAGTCCGGATACAGAGGAAAAATCCAACGATAAAAGCTTGCAAGCGCCAATTTTAAGCGCTCAAGCATCCGAGACTGTCGAATGGGTTGAGATTGCTCAGATGGCAAAAACGGCTGTAGATGAAGCGAAAAATTTACAAGACAAGCGTGCTGAAGCTTATGCTTTAGGTACTTTGGGAGGGATATACGAAGAAACACAGCAGTGGTCAATTGCTCAAACACAAACTCAGCAAGCTTTGACGCTAGCTGAAAATATTGAAGCACCAGATATAGGTTATCGTTGGCAATGGCAGTTAGGACGAATATTGAATGCCAAAGGAGATCGCATTGGAGCGATCGCTGCATATACTAAAGCTGTTGACAACCTCAAGTCTATACGTCGTGATTTAGTTGCGATCAATCCGGATGTGCAATTTTCTTTTCGACAGGGGGTCGAGCCAGTCTTTCGCGAACTTGTCAGCTTGTTATTAGAATCTCAAGACAAAGAACCCAGTCAAGACAATCTTAAGTCTGCGAGAAATGTCATTGAGTCGCTACGGTTAGCTGAACTAGATAACTACTTCCGGTTAGCTTGTATTAACGCTCAACCGGTCCAGATTGACGAAGTGGATCGGACAGCAGCAGTGATTTATCCAGTGATTTTGCGCGATCGCTTGGAACTAATCGTTTCTCTACCTTCCTCCTCATCTAACCAGAAAGGCAACCAAAAAGCAGAACAGACGTTTATTCATCATACAAGAAAGCTCCGTAAGGATAAAGTTAAAGAGACTGTCGAACAACTGCGGCAAAAATTAGAAACTCGCTCTAGTAATGAGTTTAAAATACAGTCCCAAGAAGTATATAACTGGATAATTGCACCAATCGCATCTGAATTAGCAGAGCACAAAATCGAAAACTTGGTATTTGTCTTAGACGATCCACTAGGAAATATTCCGATGGGTGCGTTATATGACGGTAAACAATATCTAATTGAGAAATATAACGTTGCTCTCACACCAGGTTTAGAACTACTAAATCCTAGACCGATAGCACGTACAGGTCTGCGGATTCTTGCTGGTGGACTAACCGAAGCCAGCAAAAACTTTCCAGCGTTGCCCAACGTGAAATTTGAACTGGATGCCATTAAAAAAGTTACTGACACTCGTGTGCTGCTGAATAAGCAATTTACCAAAAATGCCATTGAAGATGCTGTGCAGTCGTTAAGTGTGCCTGTAGTTCACTTAGCAACTCATGGTCAATTTAGTTCCAAAGCAGAAGATACCTTTATTTTGACTTATAGTAATCAAGTCATCAACGTTAGAGATTTGAATGGTATACTCCAAAGCAGAGAAACCAACCAGCAGGGTGCGATCGAGTTACTAGTTCTCAGTGCTTGCTCAACAGCTACAGGAGACACACGAGCTGACTTAGGAATTGCTGGAGTTGCTGTGCGCTCTGGAGCGCGTAGTACATTAGCATCACTTTGGAATGTAGACGATGAAGGAACTTCTATCCTCATGCGTGAGTTTTACACTCAGTTAAAACAAGGTAATATCACTAAAGCACAAGCGATTAGGAACGCTCAAGTTAGCCTGTTGAAAAATCCTCTGTATGAGCATCCATATTACTGGGCACCGTTTGTTTTGGTAGGCAATTGGCTGTAAACTCTATTTGTAGTCGGCGCTTCAGCGCTGAAGCGCTAACTACGAAGTTACAAATTATCTAAACTTTGTAAAACTTCCTCTACCGACTGATATCGCTTTTGAAAGTCAAAAGCCACCATTTTGTCTAAAATATCAGCCAACTCTTGAGAAGTATCTTTTGCAAGATGTCGCCAAGCAAGTTCTGTCGTTGATTCTCGTTCGAGATGTTTGGCAGGTGTACCAGTTAAAGCTTGAATGCCAATCATTCCAGCAGCATAGATATCGCTGTTTAATCTGGGATGTCCCATAAACTGCTCAGGAGGTGCATAACCCGCAGTACCCACCGCTACTGTGGGGTTTTCTGCTTGCATCTGAGGCTGAATTTGTTTAACAGCACCAAAGTCAATTAAAACGATTCTTTTATCTTCTTGCCGTCGGATTAAGTTGCTAGGTTTGATGTCTCGATGGATGACACCACGACTATGAACAAACTTCAGTACCCGCAAAAGGTCTTTAAGGCAACTTACAACTTCAGCTTCGGAAATCGACTGACCAGAGGGCAATTCTTCTTGGAGAGTTTGTCCTCTAATATACTCTTGCACTAAATAGAATTGCTGATTTTCTTCAAAATAAGCCATTAATTGGGGGATCTGATCGTGATGACCCAAAAGATCCAAAATTTCTGATTCAGTTTTAAATAGACGTCTAGCAATATCTAAAAACACTTCATCGGTGCGAGCAGGTTGCAAGTGCTTAACTACACACATAGGGTTGCCCGGTCGATGAGTATCTTCAGCTAAATAAGTATAACTAAATCCCCCAGAACCAAGCATGTCAGTGACTTTATAACGCTTGTTCAATAGTTTTTGTGGTTGTGAGCCATCATAAAACCCCGTCGGTATCTGCGTTGTGGAGTTTCCTCCTTCTCTTAAAAGTGCTTGCAATAGCGAGATGTTTTCATTTTGCTCTTTAATCTGAAGTGCTATTTTTTCTCTTTCTTGGTTATTTTTAAATGAGGTATAACCCAGAACGCCCACTGTTGCTACAATAAAGCCTGACGCTGGGGATGCTAAAGGTATCCACCCTGCATAAGTAAAAAGAACAAAACCGCTAAATAATAGTATTACTAAAGCACCAGCGCTGAACAGTAGTAAGCGGAGTGGATGCTGAATACGCCATCCGAGTACACCACCGGCGAAAGTCCATCCCCATATCCAAAGAATTTCACCCCATTCAGGTAAAAACCAAAATAGAGGTCGCACTCCTGAAGTTGCATCGAGAATCTGACTTACCATGTGTGCATGAATTGTCACTCCAGGCATTTGACCAGAGTTATCCAGCTTGCCATCACTATAAGGTGTATTACGAATGTCTTGGGAACTTGGTGCAGTCGAGCCAATCAAGATAATACGATTTCTTACCCAACTAGGCTGGATGCGATCGCCTAGCACATCTGAAAAACTAACTTCTTGAGCAACGTTATTCTGCGATCGGTAGTTTAGCAGTATTTGATAGCCATTGGCATCTATGTGTTGATAACCACCGGAGTCAGCTTCTAAGCGTTTAAACAACGTTTTCCGCAGTTGCATTCCCTGAGCAGTGAATTTTGGTTCAATATTTAAATATTGAAGCGCCAGTTGAAATCCAAAGGAAGCTGGAGTTTTACAATTTGACTTGGCATTGGGTGTAACCACTAGCAAATTTCGCCGAATCAACCCATCTTTGTCTTGTGGGATATCAGCGAATCCTGCGTTCTCAGGTTCTACACCCATCGGTGGTGGTACAGATTCAACATTTCCTGCACCCACTGTACAGATAGTCACAATCCGTGAACTATTTTTTAACTGTGTTAAAAGCTTCTGATGACCTGGCTCAACTGGTCGGTCGCGAAACAAGTCTAAACCGATAACTTTTGGTTGATAGCGCTCTAGTTTGCTCAATACTGTGTCTAAAGTTTCCCCATTCGGCGATCCTTGGTTTAATTTTTGAATATCGTCTCCGCTAAATCCTACAATCAATAGGCGCGGGTCTGGTCCTAGAGGAGTACGCCTTTGCGTCATCTGGTCAAAAGCTTTCAGTTCTACAGGCTCTAACACTCCCAACCGTTGAACTCCAACCACCAACATACCTGTAATTAAACTAATAACAAATACAGGCTGTGTCAGCAGATTTCTCAAGTTGGTAAGCATAAGCAATTAAAAATAGATAATATAAATTTATAATTTTATTCTATTTTTTAAATATAATACCTTTCCGCCCTTATTAACATTAATATAAACATGGCAGCCGCCGTAGAGACGTTTTGGTGGAAGGTCTTTACAATATGTATGATTTGCCGGACATGATATTAAGTCACAGTGTATTAAAGAATACTGAAAATTAATTATTAATTAAGCTAACTATTCTCGATTATTACTAGAATCAATGGCATTGAAATAGATAACTTGATGACTAGTTTCACGATACAGATTAAATGTAATGGTTGGCTCATTGCCTACAGTTTCAATGCAGTGAATTGCGTTTGGTACAAAGGTGATAATATCACCAGGAGATAAGATGCGATCGCCTACTCTTTCCACGGCATTTTCTACATCAGAATTGAGCGATCGCTTCCAAAAAATATTTTTTTCTTGTCCATAAATGACCGCAACAACTCCCCAAGTAGCATGGTTGTGAATTTCCGAAGTTTTTCCGGGTAGCCATGCGGCTGTTTGCACAGTCCAGGGAAAAAAGGGTTCATCGTAGAGCTTGAAAACTGACCAACCTGTATTCGGGTCTGGTTTGCGAACAGCACTCTGTAGCCAAGAAGAACTCATAAGTAATTGTCGCACAAGAGGACAGATCAACTGCAAACGGCGGCGATCGTCTTTTTCAGTATCAAGAATACCTTCTAAATCATTTAGAAAATGATACAAACGGTAGTATTTAGCTGGAAGTTGATAACGACCAATGGAAGGACTGATTTCACATTGTCCGTCTTCACTTAACAGCCAATCTTGACCTGCCATATTCTGCTCCTATAATTTTAGATAATTTTACGCTTACATACGTATAGTTTATTACATACATATAAGTTTTTCCATGATAATACAGTGTAGAGGAGATAGCATTGCCTAAATCCCAATTAATATTGCGAGTTAGGCATAAAGTAAATTACAGTATGCTTTGTGGTTGACAGCCAGATGACAAGCCGATGAAACTGCCAATCAAAACTAAGATGCCAAACATCAACAATAAACCGCCGCTGACCTTAATAGCAACATTTCCATCAGGTCGAACTTCTGACCGAGATTTATCGCTATTGATAACAAGAAAAATACCAGAGACAATTACGACAATTGCTCCCACCAAAAATTTATAGCAGTTCATAAACCCTTGCTTGTAAAAAAGTTTTTTTCTAAGACTTGAGTAATTGAATTATGCCGCAGGCTTGCCGACCACCGCCGGCTTCATCTGCCGTACCCCCAGCTTTCTTCTGATCGACCAACTTATGCACAATCACGGCACTACCATCACTATCAAATAAGCTTGTTGGGCTATTAGAGAGAGTGAAACTGTTAGAAAAAGTTTCCATTCTACCCTTACCTACAACACTAATTTTGATGTTTTGTAAATCTCCCAAATGATAAGGATGATTTTTTTCTACAGGAGTTGATGAACCGAATGGACCTGGGTCAAAATGTCCACCCGCAGAGCTAAAAGGCTTTTCTGCTTGAGCTTCACAGACACCTTTTTCGTGTATGTGAATGGCATGAAGTCCAGGCGTTATAACTTTAGGATCGCCTTGAAGTTCAACAGCAACCCAGACAAGACCATTTGCCGTCTCCGTTGCTTTCAGGGTTCCTGTGATCCCAGGACCAGCGATCGCAGCTTTGGCTTGCACGTTTTTAGTGACATTTTGTGCAGAGGAACTACAAGCTGATATTAATAGTAGCAATATTAAAGCTACGTGGTAGATCAATTTCATAGATTGTTATCAAAACTAATTGGGCATTAGGAATTGATGCATCCGTGCTATCAAGGAGGCAGCGCGCTCCCACACACGGTTTGCGTCAAGAGCGAAGTAACGCTCTTGGTTTTCCGGTGAGTCAGTTGGCGGATGCCTTAACCGTCCCCCCAAACTGACTCTCCCGTTGGGTAACCGGGCACCTCATGGCCAATGCGCCATGAGGAAAGGGAAAAATTTTTATTCCTTTACCCTTTACCCCTCATGAAATTACCCATTCCCCTCAAAATCTACGCATCAATTACAACTTTGCCAATGGGGTAAGAAATGCAAGTGAGAATGTAGCCTTCTTGAAGTTCGCTTTCTTCCAAACCTCCGGGTTCACCTTCTAATCTGACTTCTCCTTCTAGCTTGCGTTTCTTGCAGCTACCACAAACTCCAGCACGGCAACTACTGCGAATTTTCACGCCTTCCTGGTCAGCCAAATCCAGGATGGCTTCTTCGCCATCAGAATCGACTTCTTTGCCTGACTTAGAGAAAACTACACTAGTTTTGCTGGACGAGGTTGACTTGGGTAAGGTGGGAGTTGGTGTAGCGATTGATATAGTTACGGCAGCGGCAGGATGATTACCACCATTTGATTCTGGAACAGTTTGTGTAGACCAATTCCTCATCATATCTATGAAGCCAACAGCAGAGGTGAGATTTTCAGCTGTCTTGCTAGCAGGAGTTTGTTGTTTCGGCTCAACAGATTTGGGTTTTTTCTTTGGAGGTCCAAAGCTTTCTTCATAGTAGTTTTGCATGGGGAAGCTGATACTTTCGAGCATTTTTTTGGTGCTTTCCATGAAGGTATCTGGTCCGCATACATAAACGGTGCGACTTCGATAATCTGGTGCAACAACTTGCAACATAGCTGGATCAAGTCTGCCGGTTAAACTTAGCCAACTATGACCAGGTTCAGTGCGAGTTGTAGAGACTGCTAGATGAAAATTCGGATACCGTGCAGACATCATCTCTAGTTCATGCCGATAAATGATATCACGGGGGCTGCGAGCACAGTGGAAAAAGGTAATATCGCAATTAGCAGCGGTATCACATAACCACCGGGACATCGACATCATCGGTGTGATCCCACTACCCGCAGAGATTAACAACAGTTTTTGTGAGGGATTAGCGAAGCAAGTAAATTTACCCAAAGGTCCATTCAGCTTAATAATACTGCCTGGTGTAATGTTGTCGTGCAACCAGTTAGAAACTAAACCTTTTGGCGTATTTGGTTCACAACCACCAGGAGCGGGGACACGTTTGATGGTGATTTCTAAGGTGTGGGGACGTGAGGGAGTTGATGAAATAGAATAGGAACGTGATATCTCTTCGCCATTGATTTCCAAATCGAGGGTGACAAACTGACCCGGTTTGTAAGTGAATAACACCGGAGGATCTGCCACAAAGCGAAAGGTTTTCACATCATGTGTTTCATCGATAACACTGATGCAGCGGACTGTTAAGTCTCCTTTAGTCCAGCGTTGGAGGTCGGCTGGTTCTACCATCGCCACTGGCATATATTCTTGAGGAGGAACAACAGCAGGAGCGGGTAAAGGTGATTCTACTGGTTTGGTCTCAACTTTTTGCAACGAAGCAACTTCTTTAATTATTTCTTGATTGTCTGGTTCGCGGCTTGTTTTTTTTGCCTGTGGTATTTCTACTATCGTGTCTTCGTTTAAACTATTTTCTTGGATTGAACTAGTTTGTACAACCATCAAGAAATATCTACCGACTTGAATTGAGTCGCCACTTTTGAGTTGATAATCATGATTGACTTGGGTGCTGTCGCCATTTAGCCGGGAACCACAGCTGCTGGCAAGGTCGGCATAATAATAATTATTATCTTTTTGGGAAAGTTTCCCATGCATCCGGCTGACTTCGTTGCCATCTAAAACTAAATCACAGTTCAATAACCGCCCAATATAACACTCCTGATTCGGTTTTGTTTCTAGGTTTAAGTGTACTTCTTGCAGTTGTTCTGGCTTCTTTGGATCTATTACTTTAATTTTAATCATGCCCATTTCCTTCAAGAATCTTAGTTAAATTGTGCAACAATCCCGATCGCAAATTTCTATTACAACTTTTACTGCTTTCTAGACTTATTTCACTAACGATGCTAATAACTACCTACCATCTAAGTAGGGTCAATTACGGAAAACAAACACAAACAAATAATATGAGATCCCATTGAGAGTTTATCTGAATTGAGAGTTAATAGTAAAGATAGCAGGGCTACATATTTTGTCTACTCTCAAGACTTTCCCTGTGTATCAACACGATGAGTAAAATTACCTTAGGAAAAATTAATTTTTACATTAATAGTGCCCACTGTATGATAGTGGTTTTATTTGTGGTTGCGTTGTTGAACGCAACCACAAATATAATTAAACTTTAGTAACGGCAGCTATCTGCCCTAAACTATGCTGAAGGCGAACACTGACCATTTTTAAGACATTCTTTGCCAGTAATGGATCTTGTGAAAGTACTGCCTCAAAATCTTTTGCTTTGATAGCTAAAGTCCGAATTCTGGCTTCACCTGCAACTACTGTTGCTGCATATTGGCTATGGGTCAACACTTCTAGTTCACCAATAGTTTGCCCTGACGAGATAGTTATATCTTTGCCTGTATTGCTGGGAAGTACTTTTGCCTCACCATCAATTAAAACTATCAGTTCAAGCGCAGGTCTTCCCTCTTTGCAGATTTCTTGTTGAGGATGATAAATCCGTACTTCGCTATTACGTGCCAGTTCAATCAAAGCATTTGGCTTGATATCTTGGAAGAAGCTGCTGTCATAAAGCCATAACAGCTTTTCTAAGGTTCCTACAGATTCGGTGATTGTATTTCCCTGCAAGGGTCGCATTTCCCACTGAACGTGGATAACTAAATCATCTCCACTACTAAAACGAACGAAATCTCCAGATTTCAGTTGTTTTCGCTGGTCATGAATCTGTTCTTTGCCAATGCGTAGACCGTTGCTGCTTCCTAAATCTTTAACGCTAACTCCTTTATCATCGAGATAGAATATAGCGTGCTGTCGCGAAACACGGTTATCAGAAATAATGATATCGTTTTCGTGTCCTCGCCCAACTTGAATTGTTGGCTGCTGGAACATCCGTTTTTCTGTACGTCCCATTACTCTGACTTGAGCAACTAAAGTTGGTACAGTACCAGACCCATTTGCTTGGTGACCTTGACCGAGAATTACTTGTGCTGTTTCTTGCACGAGCGAATCTTTATTTTGTTTCCCATCCAGCAATAGGTGAGCTTGTTGAAAGGCAACAGAAGGACTAGACTGATGCAGAGCGTAAAGACAGGCAGCTTGTACTAAAGGATCTACATCTAGTAAGAGTGCAAGCAAGACATCATTGATTGGCTCTTTACTCTCTGGGCGCTTACCACCTAAGTAAGTAGGAGCAGAATTAAAAGAGTAGGATTGTGTTTGTTGCTCAGAGTAATTGCTGGTGACACCAAGTTGTGTTGATATTGGTACAGGCTGAGTTAGCTGATCCTCTTGTCGTAATGAAGAGATTATTCTTGAACTCAAACGCTTTTGCCATCTTGACTGCTCATCTTGAGATTGCAGAATTTCTCCCATGACATTTGCTGCCAATACACCGATTGAGCGACCAATATTAAACGCTTGCGGTGAGTCTCCGAGCAGTTCTAAAATGCGAAATAACTGAGTGGTAATGAGTTTTTTCTTTTCTTGTACGGCTTGTCGCAGCAAGACATAAACAGGTGCATTCGGGTTAGGCACTGAGTTATACAGCATTTGACCATAGACGGCTAAATCTTGCAGTTGAGCTAATAAAACTTCAGCTTTCTGGAGAAGTGGACCGTCTTGATGAAACATTTCCGCGAACACTTGTTCGTGTTCGTCTGCTGTAATGGCATATTCTTGTCTCAATGCGATGATTTGCTTTTGCCTGCGCTCGATCGCTTCTTGTAAAGGTGTACCGCTTTCCAGCAGTTGCTGAATTAGCAATTCTGATGCACGTCGATAGCTTTCTATCCGCAATTGGGTTTCTCGACCACGTTGCTTTTGGGGTTCTAAAAGGGTGTAATCTTCAACTCCCAGTTCTGCTAAGACAGCGTAATGTTCTTCATCAGTTACGTTCAGTTCTTTCCGCATATCTTTGAGAACTTCTAAACTCTCTGCGGAACTGACTTTTCCTTCTTCTAAAGCTTCGCGCAAAACTCCTTTATAAACTTGCACTCGGTCTGCACGCTTAAAACCAGGTAGTACTTTGGCGAGAACGTACACTTCATCAGGAATTAAATCTTGGAGGGAACGTCCTTCAAGTAGCTTTGACCAATCTACTGCTAGCTTGTTGAGTTGACGACGCAAATTACTTGCCAGACTTTCGCGAGAATAACGCTCTCGGCTGCGATTCAGGCTGCGATACAGCCATAAGCTGCTGACTACGACGATAATACCATTCAATGCAAGGATAGCCCAATTTGGCAGTAAGCTGATATTCGGGCGACCGCCAAACATAAAGAAGACGTTGAAGGAGACAAATACACACACGACAAAACTGACATGCAGTACTTGTTCTTCATTTAAATATTTGTTTTTAGAATGCAGATAAGCTCTGTAGGCATTTTCTAGAAACACGCTGATGAAATAGCTAGCGATCGCAAAAACCGCCAAAGTCAAAGGTGCTGCGATTAACTTGGGGATGGGAATTGCTTGATTAAAGAAGTAAAATCCTGGATTGAAGAGTGTGCGTAATTGCGTTTCTTCATGAGTCCATGCACCAGAATAATAGTAGTCCCAGTTGCCCGCGTAGAGAAAGTAGAACCAATAAAATCCGAACATCAGACCAAAGTAACTATAAAAAAGTATCTTTTGGTCTGGTTTGGTAATTCCCTCCCAGTATGAACGCTCGGCGTCAATGTCCATACAAGGAGATTGACAACTTACACAAGCACTTTTTTCTTGACCTGAACTATCAACAGTCCGACAAGTTGACTGGGTGATGCTTTGGGGTGGTTTGTCGTGAGCATCAGTTCCTAATAAGCCCCGTGGACCTGTATAAAACATTTGTACAGGTGCCATTGGGCAAAAATACTGACACCAGCTTCTTCCTTTATACAGAAAGCCTATACCAATGGCTGAGGCGATGGTAAATAGTAGAAAAATCGCCATTGCCGTGCGATCGCCATTCACAAAAAGGATGCGAATGTTCAAACCCAGGTAAAACAAACCTAATTGCAGATATAGATAATTGCGTCCCAGCCAGGACTCTTTTTCTATACCTGCCAGCTCGTAGCGAATGTTAGCTGTGTCTGGGTTAAGGACTTTGCGCTTGCGTTGAATTCCTAAGGCACGGGGAATTTGCGAGAAGAAATACAATGGACAAATCCGTCGCCAACATTCGTGACCTAACACCAGCAAGATCATGATTCCTATCGGCAGAACCATTGCCCAAAATATGCGTCCACCCATACCATATGGTTGTTCTGGTAGACACACACCCTGAACTTTGACGCAACTTATTGGATCGAGGTATTTCTCTGGATGGAGATGAAAAGGACTAACGATATTACTAGGGTCTGTGAACGATGTAGAAATTGGATCGTAAAATAGAGAAAATATTAACGTCAGCCAGCCAACTGCTAATAGCCACCTGACGAGATGCATTTTTTTTTCTTCAACTTGACTAATCATCTGTTTTAGGTTCTCTATAGCAAGATATGAAAAACAGTCATGATAATGTACCAAAGATGAGCGTTTTGCCCGTCTTTTATGCAGACTAAGTAGAATAACCTATTATTCAGGAGCTTTCAAAAAATGAAAGCAAAGACTGAAATAATAGTACAACTTCTGTGAAACAATTTCGGAAATTACTGGCTTTTGCAACATTCTATTAGTGGTGCATCTATAATTTCCTCCAAATTTACTGATCGCAGCAAGTCTTGCCAGTCAGTCTTTAAATCCGCATCATTAAGACGTTGATGTCTTAACTGTGCCAGATTTGTCAAGGTATCGGTGAAAGAGCCAGACAATGCATAGATATTAGCACGCTCCCGCATATCTATTGTTGCTAATTGCCTCTGCAATTTTTCGTCAGGTGCAAGACAAAGAATTGAGCCTTGCACAACTAAGTCTCGGCTGCGTTCTTGGCGATCGCACACCACTCTCGTAAAAGCTTTCAAAAAATGAAAGCAAGAACTCACATATATAGTACAACTTCTGTGAAACAATTTCGGAAATTACTGGCTTTTGCAACATTCTATTAGTGGTGCATCTATAATTCCCTCCAAATTTACTGATCCCAGCAAGTCTTGCCAGTCAGTCTTTAAATCCGCATCATTAGGACGTTGACGTCTTAACTGTGCCAGATTTGTCAAGGCATCGGTAAAAGAGCCAGACAATGCATAGATATTAACACGCTCTCGCATATCTGCTTTTATTAAATCTCTTTGCAATTTTTCATCGGGTGCTAGTCGCACAATTGAGCCTTGCACGACTAAGTCTCGGCTGCGTTCTTGGCGATCGCACAGCACTGAGAAAAACCAACGATACGTTTTGCCAACCTTGAGTTCTGGAGTTGAATTAGCAGGTCTTACGCTGACAATTCCTGATTTCGCTGGAGTTTTAAAAGTTGCTTTACTAATTACCTCCTGATTTTCATCTTGTAAAACTAGTTCTAGTGCTTGGGCATTAGTTTGCGGAAGGTAGAAAAATAACGTCGGATACGAGAAAGTTGTTATTTGAGGATCTTCTAAGGGTGCAAGAGCAATAATTGGTTGATTGCTGGATGTGCATGAACCTCCTCCCCTAGTTCCTGCTGATACCCGTCTAACTGGTATACCTAGCGAGTCCGGAGCATTAAATTGTATATTTCTATTCCTTTGATTCTCCCTATCTACCGCAGGATTAGACTGCTGGGTTGCGCTACTACCATTTACTGCACTACCAGACTGCTCGGTTACATTACTACCGATCACGGTTTCGTTGCCGGGTAGCTTTTGTGTCCGGGTTCCTGCGGGGATCAATCGTCCGGGTTGCCCAAAGTCAAAGTTAGCAGGTATGTATAGAATATTGCGTCTTCTTTTGCTACCCGAAAGGCGATCGCGTTGTATATAACTTTGAATATTACGAATAGCGATCGTCGCATATGTATCCCTAGGTCTTGCCTGTAATGCCTGTTGGAAATAATTTAAAGCAGCTGAGTAATTTCTTTGCTTTGTAGCGTCATAGCCCAATACCATATACTTGGTATAGTTGCTACGGCTAGATTGAGCTTGCATCAGCAGGATCGTGGGAACATCTGCTGGCAGCTTGAGAGAGAAGCCAACAGGTAATACCAAGGCAACAATTGCGATAACGCTGATGTATTTTGTCCAAATTTGGTATTTCACGGCTGATGCGCTACGACTAGCGCGACTGATAGTCTGTATTTTACTACAAAATTGATTTTTCTCATTCCGCAATTACACCTGTGAAAATATCAAGATGTAATTTCCACCCTTTGTTAGTTGTAAGTGTCAAAAAGTTAGGGTAATAGAGATAGTAAATAGAATCATGCCCTTTGGAACGCCAGTTAGACTGTGAGCGTTAGATATTTGCAAGCGATCGCCTGCAAATATCTAACAGATTGGGTGTTCAATAATAAAAGTGCTAAACTCTTACGCTTACAATTTGCAATGCTTAAAATTTCACTTTAAAGCCTCAAACTTTCTCCCCCTCTCCCTCTGGAGCCTCAACGATAAAATTAAAAGCCTCACACCTTACTACTGCCCTTAAAACTAAAATGAAGAAAATTATTAAAAAAGCCCTAACTTTGCTTTCTGTATATTACGCCTACATGGTTGAATATCGGGCTGAATTAATTTTATGGGTTCTTGCCGGCTCTTTGCCGATTATTTTGATGGGTGTTTGGATACAAGCAGCGCAAAATGGAAACTTCGGTTTGACACCTGTGGATTTTGCTCGTTACTTTCTGGCGGTTTTTTTAGTTAGGCAATTTACAGTTGTCTGGGTAATTTGGGAATTTGAAAAAGAAGTTGTGGAAGGCAAACTTTCGCCAAGATTGCTACAACCGCTTGATCCAGTATGGCATCACATTAGCTCTCATCTTTCGGAAAGAGTTGCGCGGATGCCCTTTGCTTTATTCTTGGTGATATTGTTTTTTGTACTTTATCCTCAGACTTTTTGGTTGCCTAATTTTAGCAATTTGGTGTTGTTTGCAGTGTCGGTAATGCTAGCTTTTGCTTTGCGGTTTGTCATTCAATACACTTTAGCGATGTTCGCTTTTTGGACAGAACGAGCTAGCGCGTTGGAGAATTTTTGGTATTTATTTTATTTATTTTTATCGGGAATAATTGCCCCTTTAGAAGTTTTTCCGGAACCTGTGAGAGCAATCGTGCTTTTAACACCTTTCCCTTATTTGATTAATTTCCCAGCGAGTCTTTTAGTCGGACTACCTGTAGATGTAACGCGGGGATTTTTGGCAATGATTGGTTGGTTTTTGATATTTTTGGGTGTGAATCGCTTGCTATGGCGTCGGGGATTAAAACAGTATTCTGGGATGGGAGCGTGAAGACTTGAAAGAAAGTTAGCTTTGATTAAGAGCTATATCAACCTTGACCTCCCAAAGGTTGATGAAGCGATAGTTTGGACGCAGGTGTTCGTCTGTAATTTCGGATTCATAGCGGGTGTAGATTTAGACTTATAAATAAAGATATACAAAGCCTAATTTTTTTATTATTTGCCATTTCACAGGCTAGAATAAATGCCTTATTATACTGAAATCATACTCAGTTGAAATGAAAATTTACTGCACTAACCCTAACTGTCGGTATCCGAAAAACGAAGTCCCTGATGAGTTCCGCAATCTTAGGAACCACCAGCAGAGATACTGTAGTAGCTGTGGAATGACTTTAATTTTGAAGACTCGCTACCTACCCTTAGAGCAAATAGGCTGGGGAGGATTTGGCAAGACATTTCGCACATGGGATGCTCACCTTGAGCAGCAGTGTATTGTGAAGCAGTTGCAGCCGAGAAATACTTCTAGAAATCCTTTTTCACAGTCAGAGCTTGAATTGATAAAAAAGTCTTTTGAGGAAGAGGCAAAAGCCTTGAGAGATATTAAGCATGAACAAATTCCTCAACTGTATGATTACTTTGAATTGCCAGCACCTTTCGATTCGCAAGAAGAATTCCGCAAAGAATTATTTTATTTAGTACAAGAATATGTCCAAGGTGAAACTTTGGATAAGGAACTTAACAATAAAGGTCGGTTTTCAGAAGCTGAAGTTGTGCATGATTTAGGGCAACTCCTGAACGTACTTAAGTACATACATGAAAAAAGGCAAGTTATTCATAGGGATATCAAGCTTTCTAATATCATTCGTCACGAAAATGGAACGCTTTATTTGATAGATTTTGGTGCTGCGGTGAAGCGGAAATTAGAGCCAAAAATACCTGTTGAGCAATCAATGGCAATGGGAACTCCGATATTTGCACCACCAGAACAACTTGCTGGTAAAGGAATATTTTTTTCCTCAGATTTATATTCTTTAGCTGCAACCTGTATTTGTTTGCTCACAGGTAGAAATGTAAATGAGCTTTGGAATCAAAATAGGTGGATTTGGAGAGAATACGTTAATGTAAACGACAAGTTTGCAGACATTTTAGATCGGATGTTGTCATATCAACCAGAGAATCGATATGAGTCTGCTGAGTCAGTAATTTCTGCTCTTTCTAGACAAATATCGCTAAATCCAAATTCAAAGCCTTCGCGTGCTGGGGAAACATCTAGGAGCGAAAATGAGCGTGAATCTCAAGAATTGAATTATACCACAATTCGCGATCTTACAAATTTTTCATTTAGGCTGAAGAGGCTTGCTAAGAAAGTATTTTTGCCAGTTGGATTAGTTTTACTAGGAAGCGCGATCGCATTCTTAATTAACTGGTGGATACATCCACCTATTTGCGATTTTCACAATCAAAATGGATTCAGCTGCGGCGAAGCAATTTTGATTCCCCAAAATCCGAGGATTCGTGAGGCGGTTTTTGCGAACAAACTAAGAGGAACAAAAGCATTTCAACAAGGAAATTTCAACCAAGCTATTGTATCTTTTGATAGATACCTTACTTCTAATCAAAATGACCCAGAAGCACGAATTTATCTAAACAATGCTAAAGCTGTTCTGGCAAAAAATCCTCTAAAAATTGCTGCTAGTGTTCCAATTATTGACGATCAGCTTAATGGTTCAAATGACATTGCCGAACAAATGCTGCGCGGATTTGCTCACGTTCAAGATAATTTTAATCAAAATAAGGGTATTGACGGAAGACTGTTGTTTCTCGAAATCGTTAGTACAGGTTGGCATCAAAATAAAATTAAGCAAATAGCTGATGCGATCGCCAGCAAAGAAAATATCTTAGGAGTCATCGGTTATTATACCAGCGATAGTATACAAGAAGCGGCACCATATTATGATGGAAAAATGGTGGTTATATCTCCTACGAGTACTGCTGTTAGAGATTCTGCTTTTAAATTAAATAACTACATTTTCCGCGTATCTCCAGATAACTCTGCTGCTGCTGAAAAACTAGTTAAATTTATGGTACGTCAAAATTTGATGAAAATAGCTATTTTTTATGAGCCTAATGAATCATTTGCTGCATCTTTAAAGAAAGAATTTGAAAATGTTGTCTTCAAAAATAGAAGACAGCTTGTTAATGAGTGTCCAGTAATTCAAAGCACTACTGAAGTATTAAATTGTTTGCAACAAGCAAAAGAAACTAATGCAGAAGTAATCATGTTAGCCTTTAGCGATAAAGTTTCACGAATTGCGGCAACACTTCTCATTAACCAAAGCGAAGATATTACCATACTCGGTGCAGATACTCCATATCTCGAAAGTGTCAGTCAAGCTAATATTCCACCTGATAAACTGAGAATTGCTATTCGCTGGCATAGAAGTAATAGTCCTAACTCTAAGTTTGAGCAGGAATCTGTGAAGCTTTGGGGAACTGGAGATGTGAACTGGCGAACTGCAATGTCTTATGATGCTACGATGGCTATGGTTGAAGCACTCAAACGCACTAAGGGGAATTACACCCGTCATCAGCTTTACGAAGCCTTGAATCAGCGTGATTTTTCAGCCGATGGTGTGACGGCAAAGGTGCAATTTAACGATTTAGGCGATCGCAAACCATTACCGGGTATCGGTGTTTTGGTTAAAGTTGAAAATAACAGGTTTGTTGTCGATAAAACATCATACAATTAATCAAGCTATAAATTACTCGCTATTTCTCGTTCCCATGCAGAGCATGGGAATGTCTTCGAGAGGCTCTGCCTCCCGAATTATATCAGAGGCAGAGCCTCTAAATATACATTCCCAGGCTGGAGCCTGGGAACGAATGAAGAATTATGCTACAAATTACTTGGTATCGTTTTAAATCTCTTTTCCGAACCCAGCGAATAATCCTCTAATTTAAAATCAGCAAAAGGCTTTTTCTCTAACCTATTTCTTAACGCTTCATCTACAATCACACCTTCTGATTGTTTCTTCACGCCAATAATAATAATACTTCTTTGATAAGCTGTTGAATCTTGGTTTGCTTGACAATCAGTTCGCTGAAATTGACCCAAATTTAACAAGCGATAACCTTGCACACTTCTCGTATTGCTAAATATTCTCTTAACTAAAAGTTGTAATTGCTGAGAACGTTCTAAAGCCCTTTTTTCTTCTATTTCTACATTACCTTCACAAGAAGCTGTGCCGACAGAGATAATTTCACTGGGATTTTCCATTATTCTCTGAATACCTTCTTCTTCTAAATTAGACTTTAAGGAGTCAAGATTAATCAATTCGTTGTTATATTTAACTTGATAATTACTGCCAAGCTGCCATTTATATTCTACAGATAAAACGGCAACGTTAAATTCGGCAACTCTGCCTTGACTATCTTTACCTTCTTCATAAGGAAAGTAATCAACTTTGCCTTTTCTTTCTGGTGCTTGTCCGTAATCTTCAGGTAAAGAAGCTAATTTAGAAGAACGAGTAGCTAAAGCAACTAAACCTAATAATCCTAACGACACCAACAACGCCGCAAATAATGCTAATAAAGGAACTTTTTCCGGCTCCTTTTCTGGCTGCTTCTGCGGTGGTATCGTCGTAGTTGGTTGCGGTAATTGGGCAGTTTTCGGACTTCCGACAACATTTACAGTCGCAATAGTTCCTGTTAATTGTTGTTCAATTGCCTCCAACCGTTTTATAATATCCTGAGCGGTAGCTGGACGCTGATTCACATCCCGCACCATCAGCGAATCAATCAAATTTACCAGTAAAGGTGAGATTTGCATGGCATGATTTCGCCAATGCAACACATTATGATGGCTGTCGTACATCTCCAAAGGATGATATCCTGTCAGCAAAAATACAAAGGTGCGTCCTAAGGCATAAAAGTCTGATTGCGCTACAGCTTGAGCGTTTATTTGTTCTGGTGCGCTGTAGCCAGATGACATAATTGCTGTAATCCCCCCACCACCACTGCTGATTTTGGCTAAGTAGGTTCTAGTAACTTCTCTGGCTGTACCAAAGTCAATTAACACTAACTGCCCATCAGGGCGAATCATAATATTAGATGGTTTAATATCTCTATGCAAATACTGTTTTGCATGTACAAGAGCCAAAATTTCTAACAACTGCCTTAACCAGTTTACAGCTTGTTCTTGAGAAATCGGGCGATTCTGCTGCTGCTTTAGCCACTGTTCTAAGTTGGGACCCTCGATTTTTTCCATGACAATGCAGTGCAATAGCAAGCCATTTCTGGTCTGATATTGAAAGTAACCATTCACTTTGGGTATACCCGGATGATTGAGATGTCCCAGCACTGCTGCTTCTTGCTGAAATAGTTCTACTGCTTTCGCATCAGTTGATAAATCCTCTTTGAGTACTTTGAGGATTTTTGGTGCGTCTCGTTCGTATGCGTCATAAACTTTGCCAAAACCAGTTTTGTCACTCAAAAGTCGCAACACCCGATAGCGTCCTAGCAACTCAAGCTGAGAACCACAACTTTGACAAAAGCGGTTCTCATCGTTGTCTGGGTGGTTCGGTTTCGGGCAAACTGGATTAATACAAAAGCTCATGAATGTCGTTATCTCCTTGTGGAAAATTTAAAATATTAATTCTCGGATTAAAGCTGGGTGTTACAAAGATAAAGTTAAATTTGAGATCGTAGTGGGCACTTAAGTGCCCAATATAAGCGATGAATCGCTTACTACGAGCGTAAATGTCATTTTTCTGACTTATGCTGCTTTAAGAAAGCTTCTACGGTCGAGTTAAATGCTTGACTTTGTGTCAAAAATGCCCAGTGATTACCAGAAACTTGGCAGATGCGTAAGTTTGTTAGATGAGTTTTGTAAGGTTTAAGTTGCCATTCTTGGCGATTGACACCTTTTTCTGGTTGTATAAACAGAGTGGGGCTATCAATTGTACCTGTTAAACCAGGAATTCGCATGACTTCTTCAAAAATGCGATCGCGTGCAGCTATTGTAAACTTACTACCCCAACTACCATCGGCTTTTTGTTCAATTCCAGCTTGAAAGACTTGCTGCTGTAAAGAATTCCAATCCTGATATTGATTTAACTTACGCGCTTGCACCGATGCTTCTTCTAAACTGGCAAATGGTCCCATTCCTTTGAGAAAAGGCAAGACGCGATACAACAACGGAAATGTCAACTTGAAAAAACTCGGTATTTTCCAAATAAAAATCGGATCTACAAGAATCAGACTCCGCAAACGTGTTGGATTTTGCTTTGCCCAAATGCAAGCTAATTTACCACTCCAAGAATGCGCTACAACAGAAGCAGATTTCCATCCCAAACGATCCATCAGTGCTTCTAAGTCAGCGATCGCACTCTCAAAACTATAATCTGTTTCCGGCTTGCTACTTTCACCATGACCGCGCATATCTGGAGCAACTATGTGGTATTCTGCCGCTAGGTAATCTCCTAAGCTTGACCAAACAACTGCGTTGTCGGCTAAACCATGTAATAGTAACAAAGGTTCTTTACCTTGATTCCACTCTAAGTAAGATACTTGGATATCAGATTTCGATAAACTTTGACGTATAGCCATCATTGCATCACTGGTAGAGAGGCTTCGCGATTATATGGTACTCCTATAGAAAATCGATATTGTACACATTGTCACAATAATCGCTAAAATATATTTAGTCGTAATGACTCCGACTTGCATTTAATAAAATGCTATTGAATCTTTATTAGGATGTTGGTTTATGGTGAGAATTGTTGCCATTGCAGGTAGTTTAAGACCCGATTCTTACAGCCAAATGGCTTTAGAATTAGCAGCGCAAAGAGTAGAAGCGCTAGGTGCAGAAGTGGAAATTTTGGATTTAAGGCAGATGAAGTTACCCTTTTGCGACGGGGGAAAAGAATATCCAGATTACCCCGATGTAAAGCGGATGCAGGATGCTGTCAGTTCTGCGGATGGATTAATTTTAGCAACACCAGAATATCACGGCAGCGTCAGTGGTGTATTGAAAAATGCACTAGATTTAATGAGCTTCGATCAGTTCTCTGGTAAAGTAGCGGGATTGATTAGCGTTTTAGGAGGACAACCGAACAGCAACGCTTTAAACGATATGAGATTAATTCTCAGATGGCTTCACGCTTGGTGCATCCCTGAGCAAGTAGCGATCGGACAAGTTTGGAAAGCTTTCAACGCTGAAGGTAAGTTACTAGATGATAAACTTTCTCAACGTTTTGACGAATTTGCTCAAAGTTTAGTTGAAAATACCCGCAAGTTGCGAGGTGTGAGTTAGGGGAGTGGGGGAGGGGGAGACAAGGAGACAAGGAGACAAGGAGACAAGGAGACAAGGAGACAAGGAGACAAGGAGACAAGGAGACAAGGAGACAAGGAGACAAGGAGACTTGGGGGAATTTCTTCCCCTGCTCCCCCTGCTCCCCCTGCTTCCCCTGCTCCCCCTGCTCCCCCTGCTTCCTAATGGTGGTGGTGATGATGTCCAGCTAGTTGGGGATTAACTGCTGTTGCGTCCTCTGATAACAATTCAGCGATATGAGAATTTGCCCATTCAGCTGCCACTGCTAAGAATTCGGGATCATCGTTGACGCAAGCCATTTGCACGTAGCTTACATCCGCATGTTTTTTCTCTAGATCGTGAATAATGTGGTGAACATCCAAGAGAGTTTCGTGATTTTCTGTAGCAAAGCCAATCGGCATAAAGATAATCACTTTCGCACCCAATTGGATGAGGTTTTTTGCCGCTTGTTCAGCGTTTGGCTGCGTCCAGTCAATTAAAGGTGTATCGTGGTTGAGCCAACCTACGGAGATTAGAGGATAGCGGTTAATTAGCTTATCACGTACTAAATCGTAAAGTATCTGACTTTCGGTGATCCCAGAGGTAAAGCCTTTGGCTTTGTGGGGACAACCGTGATTCATTAACACAATACCGATTTGAGAAGGTAGGTAAGCGTTAGCCAAGTCAGCGTTAATTTTTTCTTCAACCAGATGAGCCATCAAATTGATGTAAGCTGGTTCGTTATAGAAAGAAGGAATGTAGCGCTGTGCTTTAACCCAGTGTTCTTCACCATCAGCTATTTGGGAAAGAGCATTGTTAACTTGCTCGATCGCTATTCCGCTAGTAAAGATAGAATCAACCACCAGCAATGGATAAATTAGTAGTTTATCAAAGCCTTGATTTTTAATTTCTGTTAAAACTTGGTCGGGTAGAAAGGGAGCGCAGAAGTTGAAAGCTTTGAAAACTTGAACGCGATCGCCCCATTTTTCTTGTAAATTTTTCTCAATTCCAGCGCGTTGCTTTTCAAAAATTGCGTTATGTGGGGAAATAAAATCATGGTGTGTGTGTCCCCATTCATGGCGATCGAATAACGCTAAAAGACGTGCCAAAGGTGGATAAATCCAGGTTGGTACTGGTGCAAATTTTGCTGTCAGTAGATTTAAAGCTTGTTCGTTATAGTTAGCAAAGTCTTCGTAGCTTTCGACTTCGCCATAGCCCATAAGCAATACAGCTACTCGCTCTTGACCTGATAGATGCTCGTGTGTATGATCCAGTTTTTCCGGCGTAGCAACCACGATTGAATTCCTCAATGTAACCATTTATATCTATGGGATTTTTTTTCCCTTACTCGTATTTTACTATCCCATCCAGGGGGATAGCACCTACGTGGATTAAAAATTCAAAATATTAAATCTATAAGTGTGGTTTAATACATTTGCCTTGGCTGAAAACTTAACTCTTCTGGATAGGTAAGTAAAAAATGTTATATTTATGACAGGAAAAGGCACTAGGCAATAAGGGTTGTGTGTAAAAAATGCTAACTGAAAAGATGAGCATAATTATTTGCCCTGGAATTCATGAGCCAGCCTTAACGGAAAACTTTATTTCGGGGGGACTAGAGACATATTTTCAGAGTAAAGAAAATTCAGTGAATATACTGAGTGTGCCAAATGATGGTTTTTCGCCGTTATCAGGATTTTATATTTTAGAGGTTTTAAGCGATCGCCTACGCCATCAGTTAAAATCGCCAGTTGTATTCATCAGCTTTAGTGCAGGTGTAGTTGGGGCAATAGCCGCAGCGTATTCGTGGCAAATGTTAGGTGGTTATGTCAAAGGATTTATTGCTATAGATGGATGGGGAGTACCTCTGTGGGGCAGTTTCCCGATTCACAGAATGAGTCATGATTATGACACTCACTGGAGTTCTAAATTATTGGGAAGTGGGCAAGATAATTTTTACGCAGATCCACCAGTAGAGCATTTATCGATGTGGCGATCGCCCCAAACTATCCAAGGCAGATGGGTAGACTCATATAATGAAGTTTCCCCACTTAAAACTCGCCTGACTGCGGCAGAATTTTTACAGATCCTTTTAAATCGTTATCAATAAAATAGTCCGGAAAAAAGAGTAGGCAAACAGGAGTGAGAAATAGGGAATGGGGAATTTGAAGAGGGGAAAAGGGAAAAGGGAAAAGGGGAAAGGCTAAGAAAAAAGAAATATTTCTTCCCCTGCTCCCCCTGCTCCCCCTGCTCCCCCTGCTCCCCCTGCTCCCCCTGCTCCCCCTGCTCCCCCACTCCCCCACTCCCCCACTCCCCATCTACCGTAGTCTTTACCCCCAAGTTTCTGATGTTTCCAACTGAACCTGCGGCTGTTAATAACGGGTTTGGCGCCGTTCTCAAAAATCGTGCTTTTATGCTTTTGTGGATTGGGCAACTAGTGTCCCAGTTAGCAGATAAGGTTTTCTTCGTTTTGATGATTGCTCTGCTGGAATACTACCCATCTCCTGGATTGGCGGAAAACTCCAAATACTCAACTTTGATGGTGGTGTTTACAATACCAGCAATTTTGTTCGGTTCTGCTGGTGGCATTTTTGTTGATCGCTTTCCCAAAAAGCTAGTTATGGTTGGCTCTGATGTGGTGCGCGGTATATTTACTCTGTGTCTGCCGTTTTTGCCACGAGAGTTTCTGGTTCTGTTGATAGTTACATTTGCCATCTCGACTGTGACGCAGTTTTTTGCTCCAGCTGAACAAGCTGCCATTCCTTTGATCGTGCGACGAGAGAATTTATTGGCAGCTAATGCGCTGTTTAGCAGTACAATGATGGGCGCTTTAATTGTCGGCTTTGCAGTGGGAGAGCCGATGTTGAGTTTGGCGAAAGACTGGTTGGGAGAAAAATATGGTCAAGAGCTTGTAGTCGGTGGATTGTATTTGTTATCGGCTTCAATCATGCAGCCGATTAACTTTAAAGAAAACAAAAGCATAGACGACGCTGAAGCGGTAATTCACCCTTGGGCTGACTTCAAAGCAGGGTTGCGCTACCTAAGGAAAAACCGTTTAGTGTTGAATGCCATGTTACAATTAACAACCTTATATTGTGTATTTGCTGCTTTAATGGTATTGAGCATTAGATTAGCGGCGGAATTTGGTTTGAAAGAGAAACAATTTGGTTTTTTCTTAGCTGCTGCTGGGGTTGGTATGGTCTTGGGTGCAGCGAGTTTGGGTAACTGGGGCGAAAAATTACATGGCAAGCCTTTACCTTTAATCGGCTTTTTCATGATGGCGCTGGTTTTAGGCTTGTTTACTTTTACCCACCATTTACCGTTGGCTTTAGGATTGTGTGCAATCCTTGGTATTGGTGCTTCTTTAATTGGCGTGCCAATGCAAACCTTAATTCAACACGAAACTCCGCCAACAATGCTTGGTAAAGTATTTGGCTTTCAAAATCATGCTGTGAATATTGCCCTTTCCCTACCCTTAGCGATTACAGGTCCGATTACTGATGCTTTCGGCTTGCGAACTGTGTTGGTAGGGATGAGTATTGTTGTTGCTGCTGTCGGTGTTTGGGCTTGGAAAAATACCCACCGCGTCTTGGAAGATGTAATCTAATGGGGACTGGGGACTGGGGACTGGGGACTAGAAAAAGAATTATTACCAATGCCCAATGCCCCATGACGCCAGATGCTTCTCAGATGCGGAGACGCTAGCCTGCGGCAACGCCAACGGCGAACGCGAACAAGTCGGCACAGCCGCCCAACGCACTGGCTCCCCAATGCCCAATTCCCAATTCTCAATTTTAATTATGGTTTGTTGACAAATTTATTAAGCTTTTCTATTAAAATGAATTGTTAACTACAGAATTTAAACATCAACTTAGTTATAGTCTGAGGTTTAAGAGTGCGATCGCCTTCCCCAATCAGTTCCCTACAAACCGAGAATCAGGTTCAGCCTAATGTCTCCTCACCAATAGTCACCCCCAAGCGTGCAACTGGTGGTTTCGCTTTGCTAGACAGTTTGCGTCGTCACGGCGTTGAGTATATTTTTGGCTATCCTGGCGGTGCAATTCTGCCAATTTACGATGACCTGTACAAAGTCGAAGCCACTGGTGCAATGAAGCACATTTTGGTGAGACACGAACAAGGTGCATCCCACGCCGCCGACGGTTACGCCCGCGCTACTGGAAAAGTAGGAGTGTGCTTTGGTACATCGGGACCAGGGGCAACTAATTTGGTGACGGGCATCGCCAACGCCTACATGGACTCGATACCGATGGTTATTGTCACCGGGCAAGTATCACGGGCATCAATTGGTACAGATGCGTTCCAGGAAACGGATATCTATGGAATTACGCTACCAATCGTCAAGCATTCCTATGTAGTGCGCGACACCCAAGATATGGCGCGAATCGTTGCTGAAGCGTTCCACATCGCCAGTACTGGGCGTCCGGGACCAGTTTTGATTGATGTGCCCAAAGATGTGGCGTTAGAAGAGTTTGATTATGTGCCTGTGGAACCGGGTTCGGTGAAGTTACCCGGATATCGTCCCACAGTAAAGGGAAACCCCCGCCAGATAAATGCGGCAATTAACTTGATTTGTGAAAGTCGCCGTCCGCTATTGTATGTGGGTGGTGGTGCGATCGCTGCAAGTGCCCACGAAGAAATTAAGCAACTCGCGGAATTATTCAATATTCCCGTCACTACCACGTTGATGGGTATCGGTGCTTTTGACGAACATCATCCCCTAGCTTTGGGAATGTTAGGGATGCATGGCACCGCTTACGCTAACTTTGCAGTGACTGATTGTGATTTGCTAATTTGCGTTGGTGCAAGATTTGACGATCGCGTAACTGGCAAGTTAGATGAATTCGCTTCCCGCGCTAAAGTGATTCACATCGACATCGATCCTGCGGAAGTCGGTAAAAATCGCATTCCAGAAGTGCCAATTGTCGGTGATGTCCGCAATGTGTTAATTGACTTGTTGCGTCGCTGCAAGCAAACAGGTGTCACAGGTACACCCAACCAAACGCAAGAATGGCTGAATTTAATAAACCGCTGGCGGGAAGAATATCCTTTAGTAGTGCCGCACTATCCCGATAGCATGTCACCCCAAGAGGTGATTGTCGAAATCGGCAGCCAAGCACCCCACGCTTACTACACCACAGATGTGGGTCAACATCAAATGTGGTCAGCACAATTCCTCAAAAATGGTCCCCGTCGCTGGATTTCCAGCGCTGGTTTGGGAACGATGGGCTTTGGCTTACCCGCAGCAATGGGTGCTAAAGTGGCATTCCCCGATGAAGAAGTTATTTGTATCAGCGGTGATGCCAGTTTCCAAATGTGCTTGCAAGAATTGGGCACGCTTGCACAGTATGGCATAAATGTCAAGACTGTGATTTTGAATAACGGCTGGCAAGGAATGGTGCGTCAATGGCAACAAGCCTTTTACGGCGAGCGTTACTCATGCTCAAATATGGAAGTAGGAATGCCAGACATTGAGTTCTTGGCAAAAGCTTATGGCATAAAGGGCATGGTGATTCGCAACCGTGAAGAGTTGAAAGAAGCGATCGCCGAAATGCTAGCCCACAACGGACCGGTAATCGTCGATGCGCGTGTCACCAGAGACGAAAACTGTTACCCAATGGTAGCCCCAGGCAAAAACAACGCGCAAATGATTGGTTTGCCAAAACAAGCGCCGAAAGCCGCAATAGAACCGATTTATTGTAGCCAATGTGGTGCGAAAAATGCTCCCAATCACAACTTCTGCGCTGATTGCGGCACTAAATTGTAGAGCCGCAATAAATTAATAGTTAAATAATAGGGTGGGCAATGCTCACCCTATTTGTTTATAATCTAATAATAATTTTTCGCGTTAAGGGGGTGATGTCTATGATGACTTTCAGCAAGCAAGTAATTATCGCTACAAAATTAGGAAATTCATCATGGTTATTCGTCCTATTCAGCGCGAGGAGTTGGAAGTCTTTGCGAGTCTAAGCGATCGCATTGATGCGAACAAACGTTTTCTTTCTTATTTAACAGACATGTGGGCTGCGGCAAGAATTCCCGTGGTTAAAAAGCAGACTGCCTACGCTTTGGACAAATAGCTATTTTGTCTCAACGCTAGGAGGTGCGCCCATTGCAGTGGTTAAACAATATATAGAGAATCAAAAAAATAGACCTCTTGCAAAAGTGCCAAGAGCGTGGGACAAGTAGGTAAAAGCGGGGTGAAATATATGACCTACGAAAAGGTTAAAAATCTGAATTCAGAAAACTTCAAGCGACTATGTGGTGTACATCCTGAGACTTTTAAGCAGTAAACCAAGCCAATGGTGAAATCATCTGTAAGGCTCATGGTAAGGGGAAAGAGCATGATTTTAAAATATTTAAAAATAGTAAACTTAGATTTAGACAAGATATTGAATGTTTGGGAGATAAGGGATATCAAGGAATTCAAAATTTTCATCTCTTAAGCCGGATACCGAAAAAGAAACCACTCTTGTGGTAAGTTGCTGAATGAAGATAAAAAGAGTAATCAAGACTTAGCAAAAGTTAGGGTAGTAGGCGAGCATATCAATCGGAAGCTTAAAGTCTTCAAAATTTTGTCAGACCGTTATAGAAATCGAAGAAAAAGATTTGGCTTGAGGTTTAATCTCATCGCTGGTTTGTATAAATATGAGCTTTATCTGGCTAAAATTGAAGCTCTTTGACCGACTTTTGCAAGAGGTCTATTACATAGAAAGCGGGGTTTCATCTTTTAATTACGAAGAGTCCTTCCTGGTTTCATTCCCTGCAATTCTAATACTTTTGGGTGAATTATTAAGTTCGCCAACAGTATGGATTGATCATTTACCTCCATTTATCACAATAGGATCATGTCTTTAAACCCTCTTGTCAAGAGCATTTGAGATGCACTTACCCTGCTTTAATAATCTTTTTTTAACCTCTTATTAATTTGAAAAAACCTGTTTCTCCTAGATAATTGAGGCTGGCTATTTGCAACAAATTAAGCCCCTCCAAAACATCAAGGAGTATACATTGAACCTATCGAGACGTCAGTTTTTTGCCCTGGCAGGGGCATCGGCTACAGGTGCTGTCCTTCTATCTCCTTTGCAAGCATTCTATGCTAAACCCGCGATCGCTGCGGGTTCCTACGGCAATTTATTGCCCGACCCCAACGGAGTATTAGATTTACCAGCTAACTTCACCTACCGCAGACTGTCCGAAACAGGTCAAACGATGAATGATGGTTACCAGGTACCTGGTAACCACGATGGTATGGGTGCTTTTGGAGATTCTAATGGCAATACGATTCTAATTCGCAATCATGAACTGGCTCCCTCTTCTACCATTGGTCTAGGCGCTCCCAGTAACAAAAAGTACAACTCAAATGCCAAGGGCGGTTGCACTAAATTGGTTGTTAGTCCTTCCCGCACCTTGGTTGAACATCGGGGAGTCCTAGCGGGAACTATTCGCAATTGTGCCGGTGGTCCTACGCCTTCAGGGTCCTGGTTAAGCTGTGAGGAAACCTTTGAAACCAATAACAGCAAAAAGCATGGCTATGTTTTTGAAGTTCCCAGTAGCGCAACTACTTTTGTCACCCCTGTTCCACTAACAGCTATGGGGCGTTTTAATCACGAAGCTGCCGCTGTAGATCCCAACACAGGGTATATCTACATGACGGAAGACCGGGGGGACGGGCTTTTCTACCGCTTCACTCCCAATCAGAGCAAGAACCTGAGTGCTGGCGGCTTGCTATACGCTTTAAAGATTACGGGGTCGTCTGGAATTAACACAGCTACGGGTTTCCCAAAAAATACGTCTAGGGCGGTGGAATGGGTACAGATTGACAATCCTGATCCCACCTCTGATACCGTAAGAACAGAAGGGTATAACAAAGGTGCCGCTAGGTTTTCAGGTGGGGAAGGCATTTTTTATGGCAGTGGTTATGTCTACTTCACTTGCAAGAGCGGGGGTAGTTCTGGAGATGGGCAGATCTGGCGTTATTCGCCTACTAATAATACCGTTGAGCTCTATATTGAACCCAACAATTCTGGTATGCTAGACAATCCAGACAATCTTGTGGTTTTCCCCAACCGGGACATTTTCCTGTGTGAAGATGGGGATGGAACGGATTACATTCTGGGTATCACTCCCAGTGGCAGTCTTTACAAGTTTGCCAAGAATGCCCTCAACGGTTCAGAGTTCGCCGGGGTCTGCTTCTCCCCCGATGGTAACACGATGTTTGTCAACATGCAGACTCCAGGAATAACCTTTGCTATCTGGGGACCCTGGTAACACTACGTCCTGTTTTAGCCCAGTCAGGGTAGAGAGCGCTCACCCTGGCTGGACTCATACCGTGACTTCAAATCGGGAAAAAGAGTTTATCGGCTGATTTTGCAATATAGAAACCTAAAAACCCGCTTGTGTGGCGGGTTTTTTATTATCCGAGGCTTTAAAATGTCCTGAAATAATGGTTAGACGACATCTGTTTTTCAAACGATCGCCGAAAGCATAGAAGCCCGATTTATCCCATAAATCGGGCTTCTCATTTCTTAGGAATTATTTAGGACTGCTATTGCATAAGTAGAAAAACTTATTGAACGGATTTTATCAAATTTTCTAAAAAGCACAATCTCATTTAAGTAATATTTTTATACCAAAATAATAATTTCATCCCCAAGTACCATATATCTTAAGAATGATGTTATTTGAAAGAATGTATTGTAATCTAAGCATATCGCTGCTAGGCAAGCGATCACGAGCGGCAGAGGCTCTTGCCCTACGCATCTGTTTACAGTAATTATTTAAAAAACTTGCAGACTAATTTGTCTAAACTAAAGCACAAGGCATTAGATGAGTAAAAAATCAAGTAAATTTTTGACTACACAGCCTTATCTAGTTATTTAGTTATGCCTGTAAACAGAAAATTCTTTAATAAAACCGATAGTTTCTTGTTGTGGTATTAAATGGCTCAAATTAAAGGTGCTTTTGGGCTGTATTCCTCATGTTCAGTTGGAAAAGCCAGACGATTTCAAGTGTTTATCAGTTTTAGATTTCAAGCAACACGCTGGCTCAGGTTTGGGTAAAACCTAAGTAAAAACCAGAGAAATTGCTTAGTTACTGAAAACTGTTGATTAAAGGCATAAAAAATGAGTATCGTCGAACCAAAGTTAACGACAACAGAAACTGAATTTCGTGTAGAAGGCTACGAGAAAATTGACTTTAGTCTTGCCTTCGTGAATGGACTATTTGACATAAAAAATAAAGACCTTGCAGATAGTTATGAAGGTTTTAAGCGTTGTCTTGCAGTAGTTGACCATAATGTGAATCGGCTTTACGGTTCGCAAATGTCAGAATACTTTAAGCATTACAATATCGATCTCACCATTTTTCCGGTAAAAATTGAGGAAAACGATAAGAATCTTAATACCTTTTCGTCAATTGTTGATGCTTTCTCGTCATTTAATTTGCTGCGGAAAGAGCCAGTTTTGGTTGTTGGTGGCGGATTAGTTTTAGATGTCGTTGGTTTCGCTTGTTCAGCTTATCGACGCAGCACCAATTACATCCGGGTTCCGACAACTTTGATTGCTCTTGTTGATGCAGGTGTAGCAATCAAGGTAGCCGTCAACCACGGAAAACTGAAAAATCGTTTAGGGGCTTATCATCCACCGAAGAAAGTTTTTCTCGACTTTTCCTTTTTGCGGACACTACCCATAGATCAAGTCCGTAACGGAATGGCAGAATTAGTGAAGATTGCCGTAGTTTCCAATGCTGAAGTATTCGAGTTGTTGTATCAGTATGGCGAAGATTTACTAAATACACGCTTTGGCTATGTTGATGCTACTCCAGAACTGCAAGAAGTAGCGCAGCGGGTGAATTACGAGTCAATTAAGACCATGCTCGAGTTGGAAACGCCGAACCTCCACGAATTAATGCTCGATCGCGTCATCGCCTACGGACACACTTGGAGTCCTACACTGGAATTGACTCCTAACATACCATTGTTACACGGTCATGCTGTGAATATTGACATGGCATTGAGTGCAACAATAGCTGAAAAACGAGGTTATATTACCGCCAATGATCGCGATCGCATCCTCGGATTAATGAGTCGTGTAGGTCTTGCTCTTGACGACGATTTGCTTGATGGCGATTTGTTGTGGTACGCTATGAAATCGATAACTTTGACACGAGACGGTTTACAGCGTGCGGCAATGCCTAAACCAATTGGCGAATGCTTCTTTGTCAACAATTTGACTCGTGAAGAATTAGACGCAGCTTTGAATGACCACAAACAAATTTGCGCCACATATCCCCGTGCAGGTGCTGGTATAGATGCTTACGTAAACAGCGTTGAGGAAGATACAAACAGCGTAGAGCAAGAAATCAACAGCTACCTGATGATTGACGAAACATTGGTAGGGAGTGGTAATTAATGTCTAGTGTTGTCAACGTCGAAAAAGCCCGTCCCGTCACACCGCTGGGTATCTTGGTAGAACATCTACAAGCTGCCGTTACCCAAGCGCAAGACAATCCAACTCTAGCTCTTCATTTACAACAATGCTTGCGTTTAGCAGCAGGTTTAGATCCTTACTTAGATGAGTGTACCACCGATGAATCGCCGGCGTTAGCGGCGATCGCCAAAGCTACGCAGCAAGAAGCTTGGAAACACCGGTTTTCCGAAGGCTCAACAGTGCGGGAACTAGAGCAGGAAATGCTTTCCGGACACATCGAAGGACAAACGCTAAAAATGTTTGTCCACATGACACAAGCAAAAACGGTGCTAGATATCGGCATGTTCACCGGCTATTCAGCGCTAGCGATGGCAGAAGCAATGCCCAGTGATGGACGTTTGGTGGCTTGCGAGGTAGATGCATATGTAGCGAATTTTGCCAAGTCATTATTTGAGCAATCCCCCGACGGGCAGAAAATAGAAGTGAAAGTGGGTGGAGCGCTGGAAACTCTTGGTAAACTGGCACAGATGAAAGAGTCATTTGACTTAGTATTTATCGATGCCGATAAAAAAGAGTACGTCCAGTACTTCCTGATGCTGCTAGATTTGAACTTGCTTGCTCCCCACGGCTTCATCTGCGTAGACAATACATTGTTGCAAGGACAGCCTTATCTTCCACCTCAAGAGCGTACTGCAAATGGAGAAGCGATCGCCAACTTCAACTTAGTTGTCAAAAACGACAAGCGCGTTGAACAGGTAATGCTACCCTTGCGAGACGGCTTAACCATCATCAGACGATTATAGACAATAGGGCATTGGGCATGGGGCATTGGGCATTGGGCATTGGGTAATTGGTACTCCCCCTGCCCCCCCTGCTCCCCCTGCTCCCCCTGCTCCCCCTGCCCCCCTGCTCCCCCTCCCCCACCCCTCCCTATGGCGCGGATTTTCGCATTGTTCCAAAATTTAGGTACACTTTTATTGCTAGCGATCGCATTTCCTGTGAATTGCAGTTTGGTACTCGCATCGTTAATATGGAATTTACTGAGATCGCCTTTCCACAAGCAAGTATCAGCAGAAAACCCGAAAAACATCTTACTCACAGGTGGTAAGATGACCAAAGCTCTGCAATTAGCTCGTTTATTTCACGCTGCTGGACATAAAGTTTTTTTAGTTGAAACCAAAAAATATTGGTTATCCGGTCATCGTTTTTCCAACTCTATCGAAAACTTCTACACCGTACCCGAACCGCAGGAAGATTCAGAGGGTTATATTCAAGCTTTGCTCGATATAGTTAAAAACGAACATATTGACATATTTATCCCTGTATCTAGTCCAGTTGCTAGTTTATATGACTCTTTAGCAAAACCTGTGTTGTCACGTTACTGCGAAGTGTTTCATTTTGACGCAGACACCACCAAGATGTTAGACGACAAATTCACCTTTAGTGAAAAAGCACTTGCTCTTGGTTTAACAGCACCAAAATCATATTTAATTACAGATCCAGAAGAAATCTTAAAATTCAACTTTGAGTCAGAAAAACGCAAATACATTCTTAAGAGTATTCCATATAGCTCATTTTACCGCTTAGATATGGTCAAGCTGCCTTGTGCAGACATGGCTAACTACGTAAAAAACTTGCCAATCAGCAAAGATCATCCTTGGATGATGCAGGAATTTATTACCGGACAGGAGTATTGCACCCATAGCACAGTTAGAGACGGAGAGTTGAAGCTACACGGCTGTTCGGACTCATCCGCATTCCAAGTCAACTACGAACACGTTGATAAACCAAAAATCACAGCATGGGTTAGTCATTTTGTCAAAGAATTAAATTTGACCGGACAAATTTCTTTTGACTTTATAGAACAAGAAGACGGAACAGTTTATGCGATTGAGTGTAACCCCCGCACGCACTCAGCAATTACCATGTTTCATGACCATCCTGGGGTAGCTAATGCATATTTGAGTAAAGATACTTTCAGCGCACCGATGCAGCCTTTAGCTGAAAGTAAGCCTACCTATTGGTTGTATCACGAGCTATGGAGGCTAACCAATGTTAGGTCGTTACACCAATTGCAGGTGTGGTTCAAGAAAATTTTCCGGGGTACGGACGCGATTTTTAGTGTTAGCGATCCGCTGCCATTTTTAACAGTACATCATTGGCAAATTCCTTTATTGATACTTCAGAATTTACAAAAGCTCAAAGGTTGGATCAAAATAGATTTCAACATCGGTAAGCTTGTAGAGTTAGGAGGCGATTAATTTCGTAGTAAGGACTGAAGTCCTTATATTAATAATATGAGGACTAAAGTCCTCACTACGGGTTTATCAATCTTTAATTAGAAATTGGTACGCTTTGAAAAGCTGCTGTATCTGGCACAAAGATATCCAAATTATTCACACCTTCGGGAATCCTTAACCAGACATAGGCATCAGCCGAGGAATTTGCACGTAGTTGAAACAAAGAAACGGTTCCGGTTGAGCGCTCAAAGGAAACAGCTTTGTAGGTTTCGCTAGTGTCAGGATTACGGGCTGTTGTACTCCCAATTGATATGATATCACTACCAACAACTCCATCTGTGGCGACGCGACGCACCCGGATTTGCACATTTACTACATCACGGTTTCCAGTTCCGGGATCTTTAATCCGTTTAACTGAGAGCAACTCTACATTTGCCTTATTACCAAAAGCAGGCTGCACAAATTGACCGGGGGAAAATGTTGAAGTTGTGGCAGTGGTTGCTGGTGCCGTCACCGGCGATGGTGCTAACGTTGCTGTCGGGGTTTCGGCAGTTGGGACGGCTGGAATTGGTGCTGGAATCGGAAGGATATTACTTGCTGTTCTCGTACTATTCAGTGTCTGCTGTAGCGTGAAAACTTGATAAGCTGTATATCCGCTACACACTAGAGCCAAAGTAGAGAGTAATACAGCCACACCAGACAAGAATGTATTCACGCCTTTACCTCTATTACGTATTTCTGTGTATGCAGGTTAGTTAACCTGGCGATATTATCATGCCATGAATTATTTTCAATTGAACGCTGCGTATTAAAAATGTCAGTATCCTTCATAATACTAATCAATTAAGTATACCCACTTGCTTCTGTCAAAGAAAATAAGTTTGAGATAATAATGATAAAATCTATCATTGGGATGAGGAGTATTAGTGAAACTTAAGGTATTACATAAACCACTGGGTTGTTTGTTGCTATTTTTGACTACCCAGATAGCATTTAATTCTAGAGTTGCTCAAGCACAAATAAAAGTCGCGCCGGCAACCGAAACTAAAAATATTTGCCCCACACAACTAGGTGCTGCGGTGGATGAAGTGATAAACCGTCCGCAATACAGTCGGGTGCGTTGGGGCATTTTAGTCCAACCTCTATATAAACGGCAAAATCTTTATAGTCGGGATGCCGAGAAATATTTTACTCCAGCTTCTAATGCCAAACTGCTGACAACTGCTGCCGCTTTACAGCAATTGGGGGCAAATTTTCGCATTCGCACCTCTATTTATCAAGATGGCATCGGTGTTTTGCGTGTGGTGGGTAGGGGAGATCCTAGCTTCAGCGATACTCAGCTTGTAGAACTTGCCAAACAGTTGAAAGCAAAAGGAATTACCCAAATTAGAAAGTTGATTGCCGATGATAGCTATTTTCAAGGGGATATTGTGTCTCCTAGCTGGGAATGGGAGGATGTTTACTCGGATTATGGCGCACCAGTTAACAGCTTGATTGTCAATGAAAATCTGTTTAGCCTCAACTTAATACCGCAAGCTGTGGGTAAACCTTTACAATTAGCCTGGACTGATTTTAACGAAGCGAGATTGTGGCAGATTATTAATCAATCGGTGACAGCTGAGGAAAAACAACCAGGTTTTATTAATGTTAGTCGCGAATTATCGGGAAACGTGTTGCGAATTCAAGGGCAACTACCAGCGAAAACCGATCCGTTTTTAGTTAAAGTGCCTGTAGTTGATCCTAATAATTACTTCTTGCGACGCTTTCGCACAGCTTTAATTCGCGAAAAAATCGGCTTGCGAGAGACAGCGGTAATATCTGGGGGTGTCAATCAACAGGAACTAGCTTTTATAGAGTCGTCTCCTTTATCAGACTTGCTGATGGAGACAAATCAAAATAGTAACAATTTATACGCCGAGGCATTGTTGAGAGCGATCGCATTACAACCCAAAAAACCAGAACAAACTACCGTTAATGCTGGTTTAGAAGTTCTCAAAACAACTTTAACTCAATTAGGAGTCAATCCCACAGGTTACTCTCTAGTAGATGGTTCCGGGTTATCGCGTCATGATTTAATTAGTCCAGAAGCTTTAGTGCAAGTTTTGCAAGCAATGGCGAAAACACCAGCAGCATCAGTTTATCGCTCATCTTTACCTGTTGCCGGCAAAAGCGGCACTCTCAAAAACCGCTTTAAAAACACACCTGCTGAAGGTATTGTACAAGCCAAAACAGGCACGGTGACTGGTGTTGTTTCTTTATCTGGATATCTAAATACTCCCAAATATGAGCCTTTGGTTTTCAGCATTATTGTTAATCAAAGCGAACAGAAAGCGAAAGCTTTGCGCGAAGGAGTTGATGAAATTGTCGTTTTGTTAACCCAACTACAGCGCTGTTGATGGGCATTGGGCATGGTAAAAATAGAATTAAGTTTATTTATGCCCACTATCACTTCTTCTTTTCCACAAATATACCACCGCTAGCTGTTTATTTAGCGGTGGGCGTAACCAAAAGAAATAGGTTTTTTCACTTATTAACTTCCAAAAATCAATTATTAAAGACAAACCAAAAGATAGATATAGTTACTCAAAAGCAGCTAACCATAAGGAATAGAGGAAATTTGACATTTCTTTCGCCTGACAGATTGGTTTTAAATCAAGACATTGATATTCTGTATACATAGAAAAGAAACGAAACATTGAAAGCAAAGGAATAAAACAATGAATATACTTGCGTGGATTGTTTTAGGTTTGTTGGCTGGCGCGATCGCTAAAGCTATCTATCCCGGTCGTCAAGGTGGTGGTATTCTCGGTACAATGTTATTAGGTATTATCGGCGCTTTCGTTGGTGGTACATTGACAAGTCTTCTGACTACGGGAAGTTTACAGTTTACAGCTTCAACTCTAAGCATTCCTGGAGTCTTTGTAGCTGTACTCGGTGCAATCATTGCCGTATTTCTGTGGAACTGGTTTAGCCGTCGCACTGCATAAAAATTTATCATACTGCCAGTCAAGTAACAATAAGACCCAGGGTGTAAGTGATTTGTTGAGAAATTGTTACTTGATATTATCTGGATAAAATAACAGGGTGGGTAGCTAACTACACCCTAATTTATTTTTTACAGGTTATTAAACTGGAATCTATTTCTTTAATAATTCGGGAAGCGATCGCAAACTATAATTAAACACTTTCCCAGTAGTCAAAAGGCGATCTGTGTTTATTTGTGATTTTAATTTTATTTATTCAACTTTTTGCAAGAGGTATTTTTCTTCATATTTTTGGCGCTGCATATTTGCGGGGTGATTTAGGAAGTAACGCTCATTTCTCCTCGTACCTCCCCTGCTTGCCCCAATTCATCCCACTGTTCAGCAACGCCATATTTTCTATACCCCATCGGCTTAATACTTGCGTGGTGTATAAACCCAAACGCCCTCCGAATGCGGGACTGTGCGCGTCTTGCTGGAACCAACTAACACCAAAGTTCGCATATCTACCTCCTGGGGCGATAACTGTTCTAATGTCCGCACTACAACTGATTCCCCTGCCCGCCCAACATTCCGGGCAAGTACGACTATAGTTTGTGGCGAACGATACCGGAGTAAGATGTCACGTGCAGATGCGAGTTGTGAGGTGCGTTGTTTTGAGGCAGGGTTGTAAAAGGCGATCGCAAAATCAGCTTCAGCTGCGGCAATAATCCGACGTTCGATAATAGACCAAGGTTTGAGAATATCCGACAGAGAAATCACGCAGAAATCATGACCGATAGGCGCACCAATTCTCGCGGCGGCAGCTTGTACAGCAGAGATACCTGGGCAAACATGAATTTTGATACTTTGCCATTTTGGTTGAGGGTTGCAATCAAGCACCTCAAATACCGCTGCTGCCATTGCATATATACCAGGGTCGCCAGAAGAAACCACCGCAACTGTTCGCCCCTCTGCGGCTAAATCCAAAGCCATCTCTGCGCGTGCGAGTTCCTCGCGATTATCAAACTCATGCCGTCGCTGTCCTTCTCGCAAAGAACCAGCTAAATCTAGGTAAAAGCTATAACCTACAAGGTCAGTTGCTTCACTGAGAATTTGCTTGACTTCTGGAGACATCCAGTTTGCCGCACCGGGACCAGTACCAACAATAAATAAGCGTCCCCTTGCTTTACCAATTGTGCTGATATCGATTACTTCCTCAGAAACAGCAACAGCAATATTTATACCAGGTTGTTGTTCCATAATTAATTTACCTGATGCACCGGTTGCAGTTAAAGCAATTTCAACTGCGTTTTCCTCACTTTGACAATTTAAGAAACGAACTGGTACATTTAAAGCATCAGCAATTTCCTCAATTACCGATGCCGCTTCTGACTCCAAGGCAAATACACCAGCTAGCGAGAAAATTGAAAGTCCAGCATCGGCTAGCATTTGGTAAACGCAGGATATCGCATCCTCTGAGTTTATTTTTGAAGCATTGCTGACTCCAATTGCCAAAGTTGCTGGATGATAAACCAAACAATCTGGTGTTAACGGCACTTGATATTCTGTAATCTCAATAGTTAGCTTTCCGTTAGCGTCAAAAGGCAGTTTACTATTAATTAACCAAGGTGCAGTTCCTTTCAATTTTACCGTTGCACCTGCAAGCAAATCGGAAATAAACTTCTTTGCATCATCTGGATTAGCTAAATGATATCCTGGTGGCGGAGCCAAAAGTGCTGTGTGAAAGCGGATATCTCCGGTTGTCGTAATTGCGGCTTTTACCTCAAGCACTGTGGCAATTTGCCGTGCTAAATCATTCACACCCTGAAGTCCTCCCAACAACGGGACGACAGCGCTACCATCCTCAGCCACAGCTAACACAGGTGGTTCTTGACGCTTATCGGATATAATTGGCGCAAGGGTGCGGATGAGAATTCCCGCTGCACAAATGCCGATTATCGGAGTTCCGCTGGCAAATAATTCTCGCAGTGTTTCGCCAAAGTTACTGAAACTGACATCGACATTTGATGTACGTTCCGCCAAGCCGTAAATAGTTGCATTGAGCAAAACGGTTTTTATTTGCTTTGCTAAGGTAACACTATTTTGACCGAGAACCACAATTGCACAAGCAGCCATATTGATAATAATGCAGCAAGGTCTATTTTGTCATGTTGAGAGATAGGAATGCTTATTTTCAGCTTTATCACAAAGTTTACTTTCAGAGTGCGATCGCTATTTACACACCTTGTGTCTAGAAGTCAGCCAAAAGCATTTTTTATTAGTATTCAAAAAACTAAGCCTCTGCCTAAATATAATACAAAGATTATAAATAATCAGCCTACTGAGAAAAGTAGTAAGAGTAAAAAAGTATCGCAAACTACAAAAAATCAAGGCGATCGCCTTCTGGAAAAAAAGTTGGCGATAAAGCTGATTGCATTAACTTTTCTGCCATCACTCAAGTATTGCATTTTTGTAAAAATCTGTTACATTACTTTACAGACAGTTGCAATTACAACACTTTCACTTTGGAGTTTCACTTATGTCAGGTTTCAACAATCCTAACCCTGCTGTTTCAGATAACCGTAATGCCCTGCGTTTTGGTTTCACTCCTCAAAGTGAAAATTGGAACGGTAGGTTTGCAATGATTGGTTTTGTATCTATCATTTTGATTGAAGTCCTTTCTGGTCAAGGCTTCCTCCATTTCTGGGGTATCGTATAAATTATTGATGTAGGCTTTTTCGCCTTCAATTGATTCTGCTCGGTTCTGGGTGAACCGAGCATTGATTTTTAGCTATCAATTTAACATTACTTTTTATAATCGTTTTTCCAACTTCCCCCTGATACATGACTGCCGTGTTATACTCATAGTTGAGAGTTAATTCGGCGACGGCGTTTGTTTTTAGTATTGACAGGCTTTTTCCTTTTGGTATTCACAGACTTTTCTCCGAAATTTAAATCTTTACACACTTACAATTTCGGAGACAATCTATGTCAGTTTACGTAGGCAATCTTTCTTACGATGTTACAGAAGATAGTTTGAATGCTGTTTTTGCAGAATACGGTACTGTAAAGCGCGTTCAGCTACCTACCGACCGTGAAACAGGTCGTGTCCGTGGCTTTGGTTTTGTGGAAATGGGTACAGATGCTGAAGAAACAGCAGCCATTGATGCTCTTGATGGTGCTGAGTGGATGGGACGTGACCTCAAAGTTAACAAGGCTAAACCTAAAGAAGATAGAGGTTCCTTTGGTGGAAATCGGGGAAACAATAGCGCACGTAGTCGCTATTAAGCTTCATAGATTTAGCTCTTTAAGCTAACCGATTAGTCCAGCAAATTAATTGTATTTAGTAACGGCTCAAGCGTTCCTGCTTGAGCCTTTTTAATACAAAATTTAGGCTAGACAGGGAAAAATTAAGCTTTACTAACCAAAATTCATTCTTCGGAGTTCTCCATGTCAAACTCAGCCAGTCCCGTCGAACCCGCGGTCTTAATCACCATCATTGGTGAAACAGTGCTGAAAGATGGTATTGTTAGGTTGCTGAAAGATTATAGTGTAAGCGGTTACACCATTAGTCAAGTACAGGGTGAAGGCGGACACGGAAGACGCTTGTCAGACTTAGCAGGCTACAATACTAATATTGAAATCAAGACCATTGTTTCATTAGAAGCATCCGATGCTATTTTTTCGGCACTGAAAGAGGAGCAGGGTAAGCACGGGTTGATCGCTTTCCGGCATAATGTAGAAGCCTTTTATTAATTAACCTTCGTGACTAGGGCAGTGCTGGTACTGTTGCAATAGCAAGTGTCCTAAAATGCCAAGTAGCTGAGAATTTTCATTCTTACTAACCTTAATATAAGGTAGCTTAGGTATCATACTTACTAGCTTCACAAGATGATGTTTGCCTTAATAACACGTTAAAACGTGTATAAAATATGAAAATCGCTTCAAATCTCATTCCAGAATTTGAAAAATTATTTAGAGAAAAGTTACAACTAAATAATTGTAGGCTGAGAAAGAAAAGACAAGAGAATAATTATGAAATTACTACTCCTGCCAAAGACATTTTTTTGATGTCTTGGTGCGAATTTCCAGAAATTACCTTAATATATCAGCCTGTAGGGATACGGACAGATCAAACTATAGTTTATGAGCGGGCTATCCGTTCACACATGAATTTTTGTGTAAGTAGTATCCAGAATGCTCACTCTTAATTACCATTATTGGTAAACCAACTAACAGTGAATTTTCCTCGGCTGTATTGTTGAAAAATCGTCAATTTATCCGAGAGTGACGAAAAACGGCATATATTATGTCCGAGAAATTAACTTTAATTCCACCCTTGACCTCTAGAAGCAAGTCTTGCTACGCAAAACTTGTCCCTCCCTACCAGAGGAGGAAAGACTTTGACCCATGTCAAAGACACTTTCTAGAGGTTTGTTTATTATGGGTAATTAAGCGGACATGACTCGATGCTAAATCTTTCATTATGGCTGCCATTGACTTGGTATCATAATCAATGAAAAATATGGCACTGTAGTTGGATCAACTTCGCTTAACGGTACAATCCGCTGATTCTGCATCGTTGCTTTTTCAATAAACCTTGCTCGTTCAGCTAATCCCAATTGTTTCAGCAGGTCGTAAACTTTTGTAAAGTGCTTACCCAGCTTAATGATGACAGCAGCATCTGCAACTGCTAATTTGGGCAATAGCTCCTCAGCCGGAAGTATCGCCGATAACACCATAAAAGCATCGTTGCGATAAGTCAGAGGTACGCCCAAAGCTGATGCACTCGCCATCACAGACGATACACCGGGAACGACTACCGTAGGAAATCGCTCTACTAAACGAGTATAAAGATACATAAATGTACCGTAAAAAAACGGGTCGCCTTCGCACAGGACAACTACATCTTGTCCCGCGCTGAGATACTCGGCGAGTTTTTCCGCAGCACTATCGTAATGAGGTTGGGCAGATTCGTCAATTTTGAAGGGAAAGAGCATCGGTATCTCAATTTGACCTTCAGGCAGATATTCAGCCACAATTGAGCGAGCGAGGCTTTTACCAAACGATACCGGATAAGCGAGTACAGGAACAGTCCGCAAAAGCCGCAAAGCCTTTAGCGTCATCAATTCCGGATCGCCAGGACCAACACCTATACCATAGAGACAACCAGATTTTACCATAATTATTGCTCCTCCTTGGCGATCGCATTAACTGCGGCGGCGGCCATTGCACTTCCACCGCGCCGACCATGTATAGTAATAAAAGGCACACCTCGGCTATCTTCTGCCAAAGCTGCTTTCGATTCTGCGGCACCGACAAAACCAACAGGAAAGCCGAGAATAACGGCTGGTTTTGGCGCTCCGGCATCAAGCATTTCTAATAACCGAAAAAGTGCCGTTGGCGCATTACCTATAGCAATTACTGCACCATCCATATGTGGTATCCACAGTTCCATTGCCGCAGCCGAACGTGTATTTCCTACCTTTTGTGCTAAAGGTGGTACTTCTGGATGGTGAAGCGTACAAATTACAGGATTTTCTGCGGGTAATCGCTTGCGGGTGATGCCTTCTGCTACCATTTGCGAATCGCACAAAATCGGCTTTCCCGCTATCAATGCGGCTCGTCCTGCGGCTACGGCATCGGCTGAGGCGGCTAAGTCTGTGATAATATCAGTCATACCGCAAGTATGAATTAGACGCACCGCAACAGATACTAAATCGGCAGATAAGCTGTTTAAATTTGCCTCTGACCGAATAATCGAGAAAGAACGCCGATAAATTTCATCACCATCACGTATGTAGTCTATCATCGGTTACTCCCCTCCTCATCAAATAATTGCCGCAACTCTTGCATAGCATATCTATTAGTAAATTCCCCAAAAGATTCATCGAGCTCGGCACGCTTAATCTGGTATACTTGCAACATCTGTAAAATCTGGTGAGGCACTTCAGCAATAGAGACGTTTGTATATAACTCACGCCCAAATGCCTGCTCTTTATCGCCTACATAAATGTGATAGCCTTCAACTAATGTCTTATCTTTCTCTATTAAAGTACCTAATAAAGTGATATCACTTCTGCCATGATAAGCGCAGGATTTGGGGCATCCGCTAAAGTGAATTTTTACAGGTACATCTAAGGTGATATGCTTTTTCAAATACTCCGCTAAAGCTAAGGCTTGTCCTTTTGTATCAGTAGCAGAAGATGCACAGCCTGTTTTACCTGTGCAAGCTACGAGAGAGCCTTGAATCTGATTTGCTTGATAATGTAAACCCAAGCGTTCAATTTCATCTTTGACGTAGGGAATGCATGAGTTAGGAATATCGGAAATTAATAAGTTTTGCCAAGGTGTTAATCTTAGCGTTCCGCTGCCATAATTCTGCGCTAAATCTGTTAAAGACTGTAATTGTTTGCTTAAAAGCTGTCCTAACGGTAAGACAATTCCAATGTAGGAAAGTCCTGGCTGTTGTTGGGGATGAACTCCTAGATGGTTATAGTTTTTGGGATTTATACTTTTATCTAAAGTTGGTTTTAATCGCTTTAATAAAGAAAAAGGAAGATAAGATTGAGCTTGCTGTAAATACCATTCGACACCTTTATCTTGCAAGAGGTGTTTCAAACGGAGTTTGCGAGCTAAAGTTTGATCTAGATTATCCAGACAAACTTGAGCGATCGCCACCACCACGCTTAAACATTCTTCTGGTTGAAGTAAGATGTTTGTTGCATCGCCTAGTATAAGCTGAAAATAAATATTTCGTTCAACTGCGGCACAGTCAGCAGAAACAGCGATAGCACGAAATATAATTTCATTCTTCTGCTCACATATCGATACTGCCCCACCCCCATCAAACGCTACACTAAACTTGGGTGATAATCCTTTTAATTCTGGATGTCCGGATATATATGCATCTAATTCTTTCACCAAAGGACGCGTATCAATCAACTCTAATGAGTCAATTCCCGCTGTCGGACTCGCCATAATATTGCGGAGATGATCGACTTCTGTTAAAGTTGCTGCAAGTCCAACTTTTTGCAACGTTGTCAAAACTTCCGAAGTAATACCTTGAATTTTACGGATTTGTAAATTTGCTCGGTTGGTTACATGAACATATCCTTCACCAAACCGTTCTGAAAATTCTGCGATCGCACGTCCTTGTTCATTATTGATAATTCCCCCAGGAATCCGAATTCGAGAAATAATTCCATCTCGTGCAGGGGTAGCGTAGAATAAACCCGGACATACTGGTAATGTGGCTAGTTGGAGCGTTGGACATGACATAGCAGTAACTCCTTCCCCGTGCAACGCAGGAAATAGATGATATAAGTGCCTGCTGGACACCGCTTAAGTTAGCATTCTGACTCAGGTAAACCTACTACAGCTGCGGCACAGTCCCGGAATTGCACCGGAGTTTCCTAACCTTAAGCTTATCTAGCATATCACGTTCCTCAGTTACTGCATCGCGGATGCCTAATCTTTCTTAAGATTAAGACTTCCGCACGAATAATCGAATAACGAACCGTAGAGGACAATGCAGCGATTAATACCATAAAAAGAAAAGAGGAGGGAGGTTCATCCCGTTCTTAAACGCCAAGAGCCTCCGCGCACAGTAGCCGGATGTCTTGGAAGCCTATACCGTACCTTACTCGTCAGGGTAAGACATGTTACATTAAAGGGCTAGGAAAACAAAAGACAGAGACAAAGTTTAATGAAAGACTACAAATTTGATGTAAGTTCGATAGACAAGACTTTAGGTAACCTGAATTCAATCGAAAAAAATTTATCAGGTTTATCTGATATGCACTGGGAATTAGGTGCAAATAAAACTACGAAAGGTAGCCAAAAGGAAGGTATGCCAAAGAACGAACAAAATAATTGCGTAAAAGATTTTTTTGTGACTGTTATCGAAGATATGGATAACGCAATAGCAGCAGATGTTACTAAGCAGAAACGAAATGAGGATGAAGGCAATATTTCAGATGATGAAAAGCTTGCAATTCCCACAAAACAAGTCTATAAAAATGCATTAGCAGGAAAAGAAAATCAATCAGTGCACGAAGCCATTGAAATCATTACTTTAAAACAAAAAACAGAACAGGAAGCTCCTTCCTTTCTTTTTAAACTGGTTAAGTTCTTTATGGCTTCGTTGCTATTGGGTACGATAACGAGTTACGCTTTGCGCGATACTGTTTGTCAAAATAATACTTCAGATTTTTGTCAAGGCGTTTCCAAGACCACAAATAGTATTAACCACAATTAATGGAATTCAATATCAGAAAAAGGGGGGAGGGTCATCCCGTTTTTAAACGCCAAAAGCCTCCGCGCGCAGTAGCTGGATTGTCTTGTAAGCCTATAGCCTACCGTACTCTGTCAGTGTAGGAGATGTCACTCATGGTAAGTTCTCAACACTTACAGTTATCTGAAGAAGATGCGATCGCTCTTCTTAATGCGTGGTCATTTCTAGAAATCTTAAAAGTTCAATCAACGAACCAAAGTACTGTCAACACAACCTTTTTTGTCGAGACACAGACAGAAAAATACGTTTTAAAATTATACAACGATTCTATAACTACTGCACAAATTGAGTACGAACACTCACTGCTAGCGTACTTGCAATTATGCAATTTGTCGTTTGTAGTTCCAACTCCCATACCAACTTCCGCCGGCGAAACGCTGGTTATAGTTAAGCAGGATAACTCATTACTGCGCGTTGCTTTGCTTCCTTTTATTGCCGGTAACAGCAGCGATCGCAAAAATCTTGATCATACCCATGCTATCAGTCAGACGCTTGGAGAATTGCATCATGCCCTTGCTGGATTCGATTCCCAAGAAAAAATGGCTCAATTACCCGCATGGGGAGATTTGAATCATATTCATCCTTTAGTGACACCGCTTGAAGTTCCAAAGTTGCTTAAATTGACTTTAATGCAGCAACAGCGCGTTGTGAAGACATTGACAGAAGTTATTGAAGCTGCACCTAATTTATATAAAGTCCTTCCAGTTCAAACAACTCATGCCGATTACTTGTCTCCTAACGTTTTGCTGGTGGAGAATCGTGTGGTGGGAGTTTTAGACTTCGAGTTTGCTACTTTTGACTTGCGGTTAATGGATTACGTTGCAGCACTCGACCATTTTACCCGATTTTCTGGGGAAGCACCTATCTGGGAATTTGTCAAAGCTTTCATCGCTGGCTATGGTAAACACGTTTGCCTTTCCCAATTGGAGGTAGAAGCGCTAACATTGGTTTGGCGTTTACAGCAAGCAAGCTGCATTGTCTATTGGACAGGATGGCTGATTGAAGGGAAAGTAACTCACCAAAGCGTAGTCGATGCGGTAGCGAGAATGCTGCTGTTGGAAGATTGGTTGAAAGAAAATACAGCTACTCTGCTTAGTACAGCATTTCATTAATGCGATCGCGAATTAAACAAAGGCAATACCCTGCAATGTTAATGCAGAGCGATGTTATGTTAATGCAGAGCGATGTTATGTTAATGCAGAGCGACGTTATGTTAATGCAGAGCGATGTTATGTTAATGCAGAGCGATGCAATGTTAATGCAGAGCGATGTTATGTTAATGCAGAGCGATGTTATGTTAATGCAGAGCGATGTTATGTTAATGCAGAGCGATGCTATGTTAATGCGTCCCCCTGCATTTAAAAACGCAACGCTTTTACGCAAAACTTAGTTATAAGTCAGGTTAATTAAGTTTGATGCAAAAATGGCTGTCTGTAGTTGGGATTGGTGAAGATGGAATTTTGGGGTTAAATCCGGTTGCACGCAGCTTGGTGGAGCAAGCAGAGGTGTTAGTCGGAGGCGATCACCATTTAAATATGCTCTCAGAAAGCGACCATCGCAAAAAACTAATTTGGGCTTCACCCTAAGTGATACTGTAGAAGAAATTATCCGGCATCGCGGGCAAGCGAGATAATGCAATGACTGCTAGAGAACAATTAATTCAAGAAATTGCCCTTGCACCAGACTTTTTGGTTGAAGAGGTTTTGGACTTTTTGTTATTTTCTAAGCAAAGACGAGAGCAAAACATTAGTGTCTCTGAACCTACTAGTCCACCTGAGCAAAAGAGTAAACCTATTTGGGAAATATTTGAGGAATTCAGGAAAGACTTACCAGAGGAAGTAATTTCTCAGCTACCCGTAGATGGTTCAGCACAAGTTGATCATTATCTTTACGGAACACCAAAGCAAGAATAATGAGAACAATTTTTGCTGATACCTTTTATTGGGCTGCTTTACTCAATCCAAGGGATGAATGGCACATAAGGGTTATCAGTTTCAGCAAAAATCTTTCCTCAGTTCGTTTAGTTACAACTGATGAGGTGTTAACTGAGTTTCTTAATTTTTTCTCTGGCTATGATATGAAAATCCGGCAAAGCGTTATTGAGAGGATTCAAAATATCCTACAAAATGATTATGTGCAGGTTATTCCCCAAAGTCATGACACTTTCCTTGCTGGTCTGGAACTGTACAGACAACGATTTGATAAACAGTATAGTCTTACAGACTGTATTTCTATGCAAACGATGAAGCAATTGGAAATTACTGAAGTGCTAACTCATGACAGACACTTTAAGCAGGAAGGCTTCACCATACTATTTGAATGAACAGGCGACAAAATGCAAAAATGGCTGTCTGTAGTCGGGATTGGTGAAGATGGAGTTTTGGGGTTAAATCCGGTTGCACGCAGCTTGGTGGAGCAAGCAGAGGTGTTAGTTGGAGGCGATCGCCATCTCTCTATGCTCCCAGAAAGCGACCATCGCGAAAAACTAATTTGGGTTTCACCCCTAAATGATACTGTAGAAGAAATTATCCGCCGTCGCGGGCAATCGATTTGTATTCTCGCTAGTGGTGATCCGATGTGTTTTGGAATTGGGGTAACGCTGCTACGCCGAATTTCGATTGCAGAGATGACGATTATTCCTAGTCCTTCAGCCTTCAGTCTTGCTTGCGCTCGTTTGGGATGGTCGCTAACAGGTGTAGAGACTTTAAGTTTAGCAGGGCGCGACCCTTCTTTATTACATCCGGTGATTTATCCAGGAGCGCGTCTCCTCATCCTCAGTGAAGGCAGGAAAACTCCTGCTATTGTCGGCGAAATGTTGGTAAAACGCGGCTTTGGTAATAGCCAAATAACAGTTTTAGAACGCATGGGGGGAACTCACGAACGCATCGTTAAGGGTATCGCTGCATCTTGGAATATCACTGAACTTGCGGATTTAAATACAATTGCCGTTGAATGTATTGTAGATTCCCCTATAGTGCTGCTTCCCCGCACCCCCGGATTACCGGATACAGCTTATCATCACGACGGACAACTTACCAAACATGAAGTTAGGGCAGTTACTTTAGCTGCACTTGCACCGATACCGGGACAATTATTGTGGGATGTGGGTGCGGGTTGTGGTTCGATTGGCATTGAATGGATGCGGAGTCATTATCGTTGTCGAGCGATCGCCATCGAACAAAATCCATCACGATTGCGATACATTACCGATAATGCCGCTGCTCTGGGTACACCAAATCTCTGTATAATTCAAGGTGAGGCTCCTGCTGCACTTCACAATTTAGAAGCACCAGATGCGATATTTATTGGGGGTGGTGCTACAGCAGACGGAATATTTGATATTTGTTGGCGATCGCTTAAATCTGGTGGACGCTTCGTTGCTAACGCTGTAACCGTCGAAAGCGAACAAAAGCTGCTGCAATGGCACAATCAAGTAGGTGGGACATTAACTCGCATTGCGATTCAACGAGCGGAACCCGTCGGTAAATTTTTAGGTTGGAAAGCGATGGCGCCTGTAACGCAGTGGGTGGTGGTGAAGTAACTCTATTACTATAGACACAAGCAAACATCCCCGCCGACTTAATGAACTACCAGGACATCATCACAATTGAACCGGGCAAACGCAGTGGTAAACCCTGCATTCGAGGAATGCGAATAACTGTCTACGATATTTTAGAATATCTTGCAAGCGGCATGAGCGAAGAAGAGATTTTGGCAGACTTTTCTGAACTTACCTCAGAAGATATCAAAGCTTGTCTTGCTTTTGCATCTCGTTGCTGAAGAAGTCAAATTTTACCAAGCCTTCTAAAAACTTGTTAACAATTTTTCGTTTTGACATTGGATGCGATCGCTAACAACTACAATTCTTAGTGAGGAACCAGAATTTCAGAGCGATCGCCAGGAGAATCCTCAAAGATTGCTCCTTTTTGAATTAGGTCACGTTTTATGGGTTCAGAAATTCCTCGATTATTTCCAAATCGAGCATTTTTTACATTCGCTCCACTCAGGTTGGCACGAATCAGGTAGGCACCTCTCAGGTCAGCAGCAATCAGGTAGGCATCACTCAGGTCAGCATCAATCAGGATGGCACCTCTCAGCTTGGCACGAATCAGGCCGGCATCTCTCAGTTTTGCACCACTCAGGTCGGCATCACTCAGGTTCGCAACAATCAGGTTGGCACGACTCAGGTCGGCACCACTCAGGTTGGCACCACTCAGGTTGGCACCACTCAGGTCGGCATCACTCAGGTTGGCACGACTCAGGTCGGCACCAATCAGGTTGGCATCTCTCAGGATGGCATCTCTCAGGATGGCATCTCTCGGGTCGGCACCACTTAGGTCGGCACGACTCAGGTTGGCACGACTCAGGTCGGCACCAATCAGGTTGGCACCACTTAGGTCGGCACCACTTAGGTCGGCACCACTTAGGTCGGCACGACTCAGGTTGGCACGACTCAGGTCGGCACCAATCAGGTTGGCACCACTCAGGTTGGCATCTCTCAGGATGGCATCACTCAGGTCGGCACCAATCAGGTTGGCACGACTCAGGTTGGCACCACTCAGGTAGACACCACTCAGGTCGGCACCACTCAGGTCGGCACGAATCAGGTTGGCACCACTCAGGTCGGCATCACTCAGGTCGGCATCACTCAGGTCGGCATCACTCAGCTTTCGACCCTTAACTGGCTTATTAAGAATTTCCTGTACTAAATGCCATTTATCATTCAGTTCATCACTTTCTTCATCATCTGAACTTTCGTTCAAAATTTGAATATCTTCAACAGGAAAACCGTTTAATTCTGTTAATTCTCCTGAGTGAATGCGAGATACAAGCCGTTCGATATCCTCTTGAGAACCCTCTACAATTAACCGAATGCTGCCTGCTTGAATATCTGTAATTTTTATAGTGTCTCCTGGATATGTTAGTAAAGCTAATTCCAGGGATACTTTCAAATCACTATTAACTGAATTTATATCGCCTTCTAATACAATAACGGCTTTAATTTTTTTAGTTTGTTTATCTAGTACAGTTACTTGACGGTGAACTGCTTGGACTTGTACCACCTCATCAGTATCAGGGCTACTGTAATTATTTCTTTCTAAACATTCTGATTGTCGTTCTTCTATTATCCCCGCAACTTCTGCCCAATTCAATTTCAGTGCCTTACATATTCTTTTAAAAGAATCAAGCTGAATTGGCTGACATTGAAAAAATTTTGTAACTGTACTGCGAGATAAAAGCTGAGATTCTGCAAAGTTACTTTTTGACTCAAACCCTAGCCTTTTCAAGGCATTTTCTGCCCTCTCTATACCTTGTGTAGAGGCTGTGTAAGTTATTTTCTTCTTTTTCTTGGCAAGGCTAGAGTCTGTCATAATTTAGCTAATTTTTTCTCAGCGAGTATTTACGCGATCAAAACTAATGCCGTTTCTGTATAAAGATGGACTTAATTAGCCCACGCAGGTGGGCTTTGTTCGTATAGCCCCAGGCTTCCAGCCTGAGGGGGAATAAAGCGCAACATCACAACTAAGGCATAGGACAATCATAGAGAAGACACAAGTGATTTACAACACAATCATTGCCTAGTCAGTATTTCCAGGATTTGGCTCGACATTAGAAGTATGAAGTTTAAATCCGCGAGCAAAATCCATGAATAACAACCTAACCCCTAATAACTGCACAATCGAATTAAGCATTGCCCAGGAACGCTTGCGCCAAGGACGTTATAGTTTTAACCTTGCCTTGATTGCAACCTCAGTATCTTTCTTTATTGGACTTGTAGGTGCTGGGCTAATTTTGTCCAATAAAGTTCCAGAAGGAACAGTTGCTGCTGCTTCCGGTTTGGCTTCAAGTGTATGTTGCATATCTCTCGCTAAGGACGCAAACGATAGACTTGACAAGGTTTTAGCAGAAATAAACGAGGAAAATTTACTGTTAAAATGACGGACTTGAGCCAAAGCGACAAGCAGAGACAGAGGGGGGATGGAAGGAAAGAAGAATTATTCTCCTTGTCTCCTTGTCCCCTTGTCTGCCACTCCCCCACTCCCCCACTCTTCCACTCCTCCCTCCCCCTGATTCTTCCAACCCTAGCCGAAAGAGAATTGGAAATGGCTGAAACTGAAAGTTACACTAGATTAAGAAAACAGTGATTTCAATTCTTGCTAAAAGAACAGACATAAAACTAGCGCTCAAGTATGTAGTTGTCGCGACTGCCGCGCAGAGTCGCAAAGAAAAGACCTAAAATTATGTGACTTTACCCATAAGCTTGCCGTTGCGGCAAAGTTATGGGTAAAGTCACACAAATAATTAGTCATTATACAAAAGCAATAATGAACGTAACTGGATTCGAACCAGTGACCTCTACGATGTCAACGTAGCGCTCTAACCAACTGAGCTATACGTTCGCAATTTATCTATTTTAGCATAGATTTTTAAATATTGCAAATATTTACAGCAGGCGTTCGCCTTTCTAAATTCCCGCTCTTAAGGTGCTGTAACTGGTTATTTGAGTTTTTTGTATGCTGCGGTGAGCAACTGTTGTGCTTCAGGGTAAGCGGTTGTTCCAGATTTAATAGTTCTTAGTTGATTGATGATTCCTTGTATTTAGCCTTTAAATTGATTGCGATCGCTTGGGGGTGAAGCGATTAAATTTTGAATTTGCCGATTTGCAGCTTTAAGAATTTCTTGTGATTCTTGTTCTGCTGAAAATCGAGTTTGGACAATTCCAACATTGCTTTCATATGTCGCAAGTAGTTTTTGCGCTTCTAGATAACCGGGTTCATAATCCCGGATTTTTTCTAGCTGCTCAATCGCCTTTTTCCACTTGCGGCTGCTAACTTACACAGAATACTGAGTGCTACATTCACCCTTTTGAGAATATAACTCTGGACGGTTAAAACTAAAGCGTGAGTATCGTTAGTATTTATAAAAGGTTAGAAAAATTATCGTAGAAATTATTATGTCAACTGCTTTAATTACTGGTGCTTCTGGTGGTATTGGTAAAGCTTTTGCCGAAGAACTCGCTAAACGCAACACAAACCTTGTTTTAGTCGCTCGTTCTGAACAAAAACTGAAGGAATTAGCCTCACAATTGCAAGAACAACACAAAATTCAAGTAGATATTATTGCCCTAGACCTCACAGAAACTGGCGCTACAGATGCTGTATTTAATGTTACAAAACAAAATGAATTAACAATTGATTTGTTAATCAATAACGCTGGCTTTGCAGAGTACGGCGATTTTGCCGAAACAGATGGAGAACGGCAAGTCAAAATAGTGCAATTAAACATTTTGGCATTAGTAGATTTAACTCATAAATTTTTGCCCCTGATGCGGCAACGTGGTTCTGGAAGCATTATTAATGTATCTTCCCTCACCGCATTTCAACCGATGCCTTACCTTTCTGTTTATGCTGCTAGCAAAGCGTTTATTGTCAGTTTTAGTCAGGCATTGTGGGCAGAAAATCGTCAATATGGCGTGCGCGTGCTAGTCACTTGTCCAGGACCAGTTGAGACAAACTTTTTCACAGAAGCGAAATTTCCCCCAGCCCTTGCCGCTAGAACAAATAAAATATCTACTTCAGAAGCAGTAGTGCGCGAATCTCTAAAAGCTTTGGAAAAGAAAGATTCTATCGCTGTTATTGGCGGTATTACTACTCACTTAATCACTAAATTAGCTCCGTTCGTTCCGCGCAAAACTCTGCTAAATATTTTGGAAAAACAGTTTAAGGCAAAAACACTTTAAGAAGTAGGGATTGGAACGTTGTTAGTTGTGAAAAAGGTCTACTTAGCACTATTTTACATATACCTTGTCAACTGCACGCGATATCTATCTTTTTTGGTGACGGCAATTTCGCCAATTTCTAAGCGTCCTTTACCGCGAATGGCGATTAAGTCGCCTGATTTAACTTGAGAACTTGCTTGGGTGATATCCTTCCAGTTGACGCGAACATCACCGGAGTCGATTAAATCAACCATTTTGCTGCGAGACATGCCAAAACCAGCGGAAGCGATCGCATCTAATCGCAAAGAAGCTTCGACGGTGGTTAATTCTTTTTTCTTCGGTTCGCGAATCTTTAACTCACTGACATCAATCGGCTGAGTTTTTACGGTAACCGATCGCACTTGTTGGAGATTCATTGCTAAAAATTCTACCAACTCTGGCACAACAATTGCCTGTGCTCCTCGTTCGCCGAGTACAATTACATCGCCAGTCTTTTCGCGGACAATGCCAGTACCTAACATAGCGCCTAAAAAGTCGCGGTGAGAGGCAGTATCAAACAAGAAATTTCCAGCAATTTCTAAGACAGCGATCGCAACTTGAGATTGATCTAAAGGCATTTCCGAACGAGCGATCGCTATTCTTTGGCGTTCCGCTTGCGGATATCCACCCCACGCGACCAATTGTACCTCTGTTAAACGGCTAAACCCCCGCTTAATTTCCGCCAACTCAGGAGGAGACAAAAAATCCGTCAAAACAACTTCCCAAGTTTTGATTGCTTGATCTGCCTGGTCGATTACACGCGCTACAGTATCTCGATTTTCAACACCCTTTAAAATTTCTTCTCTTGGCAACATTCTTAAAAATTGTTAATTGTTAGTTGTTAATTGTTGGTTGTTGGTGAACCACTGCGCTATCGCGGTGCCGACTTGTTCGCGCAGCGTCTCCCCTTGTCCCTCATAGAGAGGCTAACGCCAAGGGAGAAGGAAGTGGTGTTAGCGCAGCGGTAGCGATAGCGAAGCGTTAGCGATAGCGAAGCGTTAGCGATAGCGAAGCGTTAGCGATAGCGAAGCGTTAGCGAGGAACGAGCGTCGGAACGAGCGTCGGAACGAGCGTCGGAACGAGCGTCGGAACGAGCCAAGCCGAAGGGTTGTTGGATAATATTTCTTAACCACGCTCCCACTAACCCCTGTACAGACGCGAGGAACCGGAGCGTCTCTACCACTATCCACTACCTAACTGTTGTGTCAGCGTAACCCTGAAGATTTTCTGGATCAAACTGACGTAAAATGCGGGTTGCTTGACGGGTAACATTTTCAGAATCCTGAACCACAATTAAGTATTTGCCAGCATCCAAACGGTTGCGGTAGGGTAAAGCATCACCACCACCGATAATTAAACCGACTCCACCACCAGAAACGACACTACCCAAACCACCACTAATAGCACCTAGCAATCCGCCAATAATATGATTGCCAATTTCACCTGCCCAAGCAAAGGTTTGTAAACCGGTGATGAAGCTGAAGGTAAAACCAGCAAAAAAGCCGAATGGCACAAGCCAAACAGCCATTAACCGCACTTGCTTTTTAGCTTCTTCGTTGGGGTCAATCAAGCCAAATTCGTCGGCAGTTTTGTATCCTCTACCCAGGATAGTACTTTTTATCCCTTCTTTTTCTAACTCTAAGTAAGCAGCTTCGGCTTGGATGCGATCGGGTAATACGGCAACAAGGTAATTCATTGATCTAAAGACTATTTTAGTAATAGAAGTTTCGCTTTTACTAACAGCCTACCAGTGCCGGTCGAATCAATGCCTGTGCCTGAGGAAAGGGGAACGGGAAAAGGGGAAAGCGAAAGCGTAAAGCGAAGAATTATTACCAATGACACCAGTTGCCTCTCCTGTCAAAGACGCTGCGCGAACAACGGAGGACACCTCCGCACGGCACTGGCTCCCCAATGCCCAATGCCCGCTCTTTTACTTCAACAAATCCAGAGGCTCACAAAAGTCGTTCACGCCTTGTTTGAGGACATAAATTAAAACTGGTGTTGCTAAAATCTGAGGAAACGCGGGCATTGTTTTGAGATGTTCCATCATTTGCTTAACTGAGCCATCAAGCAAGTTGTCTCGAAATTCTTGTTGGCAAATGACAGCACGCCATTTTCTCGCTAAAGCGTCTAACCATTCTGAATTTGCTCTTTCTGGTTCTTGTCCCGCCTTAATGGCTAGCGTCATTGCTGCATCTTCTAAATCTCCCTCACAGTCCTCAATTAAGTCAAGTGCTTCCATCGCTTTCGGATTATCTGCCAATTGAGAACGGAACTGTGCAATTTCTTGGGATGTAACTGTAGTCATGAGATTATTTTTTACTAACCGAGCGGTTGACCACTCAGCTATGTTATTCCAATTTGACTACCAGAATCAAAAAATCTGCTGTAAGAGAGAGGAGGGGGAGAGGGGGAGAGGGAGGGAGGGGGGGATGGGGGGACAACGAGACAACGAGACAATGCCCAATGCCCACCATCCATCCACCATCCACCATCCACGTTCCTAGCGCAATGCTCTAGAGGTAACAGAGCGCTGTAAATTAGCTAAAGCACGGTTGTAATCCAAAATAGCTTGGACTCGGTTTCCTTCGGCTCTAGTGAGGGCGGTTTCAGCGTCAATTACTTCGGTTTGAGTACCTACACCAGCTTGAAATCGCAAACGCGCTAACCGCAGAGACTCTCTAGCTTGTTCTAGGGCGCCTGTAGCGGTGCTGACGTTCTGCAAATTAGATTGCAGGTTAGAAAAGGCTTGTTCTACCTCAAAGCGGGTTTGATCGCGCTGTTGAGCAAATTGAGTTTCGGCGATCGCAATATTACTTCTTTGTTGATTCGCTCTTGCTCTTGCTGCTCCTCCATCAAACAACCTCCAGTTTGCTTGCACTCCCACCGAATAACCATCGGTAACGCTAGCATTATCATCAAACTGATCTAGCAAATTGTAGTTGGCAACTAAACTAACTTGTGGACCTATTTGTGCAAGCGCTCCGCGTCGCTGTTGCTCAAAAATGTTACGTTGTGCCAACTGCTGTTGCAATTCCGGACGGTTTTGAAAAGCTAGAATAATGCTTTGTTCAAGCGTTTGGTTCCAAAGACCTGCTAATCTTACCGGATCTGCTGCAACCACATTCACCGACTGACTCAAATTCAATCGATTCACTAACTGGCGACGGGCGATTTGCTGCTGCGAGATAGAATTAGTCAGGTCTTGTTGAGCGTTTGCTAAATTCACCTGTGATTGCAATACAGAGAACCGCGTACCCACCCCAGCTTGTTCTAAAGCTTGTGCATCTCGTAAACTAGCTTGGGCGTTAGTTACAGCCGCAGTGTTAATCCGCACGCTTTCATCTGCTTGTTGCAAGTTGTAGTAATCAGTGGAGACATTCAGTCGGATTACCTCAGACTGACGCTCAACATCCAACTCTTGAAACCGTACTTGTTCTTCAGCCTGTCTAATGGCAGCTTGCCGGCTCCCAGAAGTATATAAATTGTACGAGAGTTGCGCTTGACCATTGAAACCTGTACTAGGTTCGTCTTGATTTGCGGAAATCCCTGTTTGTTGTTCCCGTAGCTGTGTTGAAAGCTGACTGCCGGCAGACTGACTGCGAGTTACACTGCCATTAACATCAAAATTGGGTAACAAAGCAGCTTGAGCCTCACGTACAGCAAATTGACTGCGTTGTAGCTGCAATAATGACACCTGTAGTTCGCGATTATTTCGCCGCGCTAGTTCTAGCGCTTGTGCTAAAGTAATCGGCTGAGTTCCCTGTAGCCTCACTTCCTCTGGTCTGGTGGGAAACTGTAGCGGGTTTGGGTTTTGATTAAGGTAATCGGGAATTTGCACTTGCCCTGTAGGTGCAGGGGTTACTGGTGTTGGCGTTGGTGTTTGCACTCCTCCTCCGGGTGCGGGGGTAGGAACGGGTGTTATTGGTGTGGTTGTGGGCGTTTGTGCCTGAGTTACCAAATTACCAGTAGAATTATTTTGTTGGCAGGCTTTTAAGTCAATCACTCCATCTGTTAAAGAAAAGTTTTGGCTGTTTTGCGGTTTCTGAGGGCAAAACTGCACTTTATCTAACAAACTTGCTGCTTTTGAATCAGAAGCTTGAACTTCTGATACTGTCTGCAACCGAGGAGCCGGATTTTTCTTGTCTGATGCTAGTTTTTGTGCTATAATTAGCGCCGTTTGTGACACGGTTGCTTTCTGGGAAGCACCAAGAGGTGTATTTTCTGCTAATTTGGATGCAATCGCGCTTTGTTTTTGAGGAGCGATCGCAGAACGAATTTTATCTCCTAACTCAGAATAATTTTCAGTCGGTACCCAGCTGGATACTATACCTTTTTGTCCGATTAAGACACCAGTCTTGCCCGTCACTGTTCCTGGGATACTGTTACTAATTAAAGGTTTAACTGTAACTGTAGTCCAGGCAGATGTAATTACATCTGATATACTATCTCTGGCAGTATTAGGCAGTTCTGGATTGATGATGTCTGTAAGGAATGTTTCACCAAAGGTGGAACTTGAGACATTATCAGAAGCAGCCAGTTGTACCCCATTTACTTTTACAGTTTCAGCCCAAGCAGGCTGGATTGCTAATATTACTATCACACCAGGCAAGAAGCTATGGAATAATTGCTGTCCTTTCACCGCATCCCCTCACACGAAATCAGGCGGCAGAAATCTTTTACTCACCACAGAATATAGCACGATGCCAAGTTTAGGAATCGGAACTCTGTTTGTCTTCAAAACGTTTGACGATGCGAGAAAGTTCCGCCTTTTCATCGATACTAACGCGGGTTGGCGCACCGCTGACAATTCTTTCATAGTTCCTGAAAGAATCTTTAATTTCTGGACCGTCGGCGGTAATATTGTACTCCCGGATACCTTTATCATGCCAAGAACCGCGCATTTTGAATACGTTAATGGCTCGTGACATTTCGCCGCGAATTTCTACATACTGCAACATGACAATTGTGTCAGTAATCGTGGAAATATGAGAATCTGTAATTGAATGAGAACCCATGAATTGGTCAGTTGTATTTGTAAAAAAGCCAGTAATTTCTTCTTGCTTAGCATAACCCGTGACACCAATTACAAATTGCCGAAATGCATTATTGCTTACTCCTCTTGCTAATGCTGAAAGCGAATCAATAGCAATCCGAGCCGGTTTAAATTCAGCAATCTCTGACTTGATAATTTGTAAATGATCTTCTAAACCCGTAGATTCCGGATAAGTACAAATGATTTTCAGCAAACCAAGACGTTCTAATTCTTCAAAATCAATTCCCCAAGAGTTAGCATTACGAGACAATTGAGCGCGTGATTCTTCATAAGCAAATAATATTGAGCGTTCGTTTTTGAGGCAGGCTTCCTGGATGAACTGGCTAACTAATAAAGTCTTACCAGTGCCAGTAGCTCCTGTTGCCAAAATAATAGAATCTTTAAAGAAACCACCACCGCACATGTCATCTAAAGTTTTGACTCCAGAAGATACGCGGATATTAGAAGACCTTTGCGTCAAGCGCATTGCTCCTAATGGGAAAATGTTAACTCCGGCATTGGTTATAGTGAAAGGATACTCACCTTTCATATGAGTTGTACCGCGCAATTTGAGAATTTCAATTGTGCGGCGACGGCGTTCTCCTTCTAAAACGTTACGGACAATTGCTACATTATCAGAAACAAATTCTTCTACCCCGAAAGAGGCTACAGGACCATATTCTTGACCACGTTCGGTAGTAATTATTGTGGTGACATTTAGTTGTTTGAGACGTGCTACAAGGCGAAAAATTTCCCGTCGCACGACTCCAACAGCTTCATACTGTTGAAATACCGCTGTGATAGAATCTATTGAAACTCGTTTTGCTTGATATTTACGAATTGCATATTGCAGTCGTTCAATAAGTGCTGAAAGGTCAAAATTTCCAACTATATCTTGACCTTCCGGATCGGGAGAAGCATCAAGAATAAATAATTTGCCGTCAGCGATTAGCCGGGGTAAATTCCAACCAAAAATACCAGCATTTTTTATGATGTCACTGGGTGATTCTTCAAAGGTGACAAATACTCCCGCTTCATCAAAGTAGGTGATACCGCTATAGAGAAACTGAAGAGATAATAAAGTTTTGCCAGTTCCGGAGGTGCCGCTGACTAAAGTAGTTCTACCAACAGGTAAACCACCATGACTTATGTCATCAAACCCCTCGATCATTGTGCGAATTTTTTCTACGCCCCCACTTGGTGAGGTATTGCTTTGCTCTGTTTGCTCGTTTTGACTCATTGCCAGTTAAATTAACAAATCGGAAGAAAACCCATCTCTATGACTAAAATTTCTGATTTTAAATTAATAATCTATTCGCCAAAATAGTCTTCTTCAGTTAGTTCTTCATAAAGTAAATCCAATCCTATCAACACTTTTTCTCTGTCTGAAAGGTCGCCGATTATTTTGCGAACTGGTGGAGGCAAAATTTTCGATAATGTCGGCGTGGCTAATATCTTGTCTTCTTCTGCTAGTTGCGGGTTTTTCAGTACGTCGATTACTTTCAAAGCATAAATACCTTGAAATTCTTGATCTAATATGTTTTTGAGTATTTTTAACGCCCGTACTGAATTGGCGGTGTTCCCTGCTACATAAAGTTTGAGAACATAGGTCTTTCTGACTTTATTCATAAGGGTACAGGCTATAGTGAGAAATGAAACTACGCACAAGTGGGATGTAGTAGCAATAAGTCGATCTTGGTCTACGCACTGTCGGTTCAGGCATTGAGCGCGATCATATGTTTAAAAGAACGTTTTCGACTCTCAGTAACTTCCGTCCTGGTCTTCGCTCTTGTTCAATTCATTTAGAAATCGAACTTCTATATACTTCGCACAGGTGAGCCAAAACATCAATCAGTGTCAGCCGATAATCAAGTAACGATTCATTGCTCCTTCCTTCTAATTTTAGCTGTTTGGAAAACTCTTCAATTAAATCCATGTGAATCTCTATAATTTGGGGCACAGGAATATTAGCACAAAATACTGCATTGATGAATTTATCAATTTTTTCCTTGAGTGTTTTGTCTGTGGTAAAGTAATTTATAAGAATTTGTCGGTAATCTGATTTAAGTTGTTGCAACAATGCCTGCTGGTCGGCTCTCGTCATCTGCTAAAAAAACTGCTGGGGTTTTGGGCAATGTAAATAAATCATAATATTTGTCAATAAGTTTTTCATATAGCTTTTTTATTTATATACTTTTTATATGGAAAACTTGGCTAATTATGTATCAAATCACCTCAGATATAATGAGTGCTGAAACTTTGCTCAATGGCTATTTGCTCTGATTATTACGGGGAATCATCTCAATCGAATTGTGGCTATTTACTTTGCCGACCAAAAATTATCAATGGATAACAAGTGGCGAAGTCTGTAAACAAGACTCAGCATCAAGTCAACTTCTACCCCACCCAAATGTAAAGTTTTATATCAAGACATTATGTTAAATACTTAACAAAAGGCAGGTACTAAACTCTAAGATTTAGGTAGTTGTTGAGTGAGCATTGCCGGAGAAGGCAGTCTTTAATTTATTGTTGGCATCTCATATCTATCTATCTAAATATATATTTTGCTAATTTACTCCTTGATAAGATATTTAAACGAAGTTAAAGGATTGTGGCATTCTAAATCATTATAATTCCTCAAGGTTCAAAAGCGAATCTTTAGAGCCATAATTGTTCTAGCTACTGCTATTGCTTTCTCGATTTAAACACTAGGAGGATACACTTAAGGATGCTTGACCGAACTGACGCTCGGCTTACTTTGACACCGCCGTAATAATTGTTAACTTTTCTGCTAAGTGCAGAACAGACACTATTGATTTGTTCGCCCATTGAAACAATGGGTTGAAATTGTAACCACAATAGCGCTCTTTGAGTCTTCATCGGATATTGCTTTAGCCGGAAACGCTATCGGCTACTTAGGAACGCAGGTGGTGATGCTGGAGCTTCCACAGGAAGAATGACAACTAAAGTTTTATGCCAATGTTACAGTACCCGCTTTATGATTTTGTGGCAACCGTACCCAGTTGTACAGAAGCAACAACTCTGGCAGTTTTGCTAGAGATATTTGCCCAACAACAGTGCGATCGCGCCGTAGTGGTGAATGAGCAACAATACCCAATAGGGTTGCTGTACTCATCCCGTTTAATACCACAATTTTTGGCAGCAAAACAACGCCAAGGAAGTTTTAAGTTTTTAGATTTACAACAGCCAATCTCTATTTTAGATAAAGCTTTAATTGAACCAATACAAATCTTGTCCGCATCTGATAATGTGGATCAATTTGGTTTGTTTTTGGCTTCTGAAAGTTGCGAAAGCAATAATTTAAATTGGGCGCTAATTGACGCAGAAAAAAAATATTTGGGGTTAGTAGATACAGTTAGCCTGTTACGATTGTTAGCGCAAGTGGAAATTGACGCAACTAATAGCAAAAAATCTCGGTCTACTGTAGAGCATAAAAATGCAAGTAGCACCCCAATTCCAAAGCGTAGATCTGGAGGGACTTGTCATCAGACATCGCCTAAACAAAAAGAATATCAGCCACAGGGACACAAACCACTGGTGCAGTTATTGGAACGATTGCCTTGGCCCTTAATGTTGCAAACCAGTAGTGGCGAAATAGTCACCCAAAATCCAGCCTGGTGGCAACAATTGGGTGGATTGAAAGATCCAGAAGGGGTAAGGCAACAAGTAGGAGAAATATTAAATTCAGAAACAAAAAGCTCAGAACATACCACAGCCACGATTGGTAATATCATTAACACATGCAACGACCTTGACGACGAAGTAGATTCTACAGATATTAAATTTAATTGTAGAGAAAATACTTCCTCGGCGCTTAATGAAGTAATTAATAAAAAAACCTTGTCGCCACGGCGAAAATCTATACCAATAAAAAATGTACCAGAGCCACTCTTTGCCGAAAGTAATGCAGTAAATCGATGTTTTTATGATAGAAATTTAGGAATATGTACCTGTGTTTTAGAAGTGCAAAATGGTCAAGAGCGAGTTTGGCAATTTGCAAAAATCCCCTTAGATAGTATTGATCTGAAAATCCTGAGCCCTGAGTTAGAGATACCCCACACAGAGGAATCAGAAGGCAATGAATTGTGGTTAGTCTTAGCTACTGATGTAACCGAACAGCAGCAACTTTGCAAAGAACTGGCAGCAAAAAATGCCGACTTAGTTCAATTAAATCGCTTAAAAGATGAATTTTTAGCTTGTATTAGTCACGAATTAAAAACACCTTTGACTGCCGTTTTAGGATTATCAAGGTTGCTTGTAGATCGACAATTGGGAGAATTAAACGAGCGTCAAGCGCGTTATGCCGGATTGATTCATCAAAGCGGACGACATTTAATGAGCGTGGTCAATGACATTTTAGATTTGACCCGGATGGAAACCGGACAGATGGAGTTGACTTTAACACCGGCAAAAATTCGTGCAGTATGCGATCGCGCTGCATCAGAAGCAAAAGCCATCCATACCCAAAACAGTAAAACTCCAGTCAACGTCCAACCTCAAGCCCCACGTTCACCCGACCATCAATTTACTCTCTCCATCGAACCAGGCTTAGACCAAATCATCGCCGATGAATTACGCTTGCGGCAAATGTTGCTACATTTGCTTTCCAACGCTTTCAAATTCACCGAAACAGGTGGAGAAATTGGGCTACGGGTAAGTCGTTGGGAAGGCTGGATTGCTTTTACAGTCTGGGACACAGGTATAGGTATTCCCGAACACCAACAACACTTAATATTTCAAAAATTTCAACAACTAGAAAATCCCCTTACCCGCCAATTTGAAGGTACAGGTTTGGGGCTAGTATTAACTAGAGCTTTGGCTCGTCTCCACGGTGGTGATGTGAGCTTTCTGTCTCGTGAAGGCAAAGGTAGCCAATTTACTTTACTATTACCCCCTAGTCCTCCCAAAACTAACTTCGGCGATCAAGATATGGGGGAAATAGAAGACACCGTAGCGCACAGAATCGAAGACGCGGATAGCTTCCCCGTGTTGCCTCGTTCTCGTGTCAGCGTCTCTTCAACTCCCACCAATCTTCCCGCTAGCGAACAACGTTTAGTGATAGTAGTTGAGGCAGTAGCTCGATATATTGAAGATTTAAGCGAGCATTTGACAGGTTTAGGTTATCGGGTAGTGATTGCGCGATCGGGATGTGAAGCAGTTGAAAAAGCCCGTCGCTTGCAACCCAAAGCTGTATTTTTGAATCCACTCTTACCCCTTTTATCGGGTTGGGATGTACTGACCTTAATTAAATCGGATGCTGCAACTCGTCACATCCCAGTGATTGTGACAGCCACAGCAGCGGAAAAAGAGCAAGCATTTGCTAATAATGCCGATGGTTTTATCAGCTTACCAGTGCAGCATCAGGTTTTGGCACCACTTTTAGAAAAGTTGTGTGCTGCACCAGAAGCGCAGCAACCAAGTAAAGATGGTGGAAAAATCAATATTCACACTCCACTGCGAATTCTTCGATTAGTCAATTCCGAATTAGAATGTGTCAATCCTCGTCCATCATTGCGAGAACATCGGGTAATCGAAGTTGACGACTTAGATCAAGCAGAACTTTTGGCGCGAGTTTGGCACTTCGATGTAATTTTACTGGATAAAGAAATTTCAAAAGCAAAAGCTTATTTGCAACAACTCAGTCAACACCCTCGTTTGGCAGCTTTACCATTAGTGACGTGCGATGTAGCAACGACATTAGAAGCTTCACAAGTGGATGGACTTTCTGTATTTCCTTGCTTGTCGTCATTTACTAACGATAACAGCAGCCAAACAGGGAAAACAGACGCTTTATTGTCAGTGCTGCAAATTGCCTCTGGTATGTGCTGTCCACCCAGCTTGTTAGTAGTAGATTTGACTATGCTGCCCGATCTGCCACAGTTAACGCGCAAGCAGATTAGCCATTATGGATCATCCAATAATTCCGCACTCAACAATTTAACAGCCGAGCGCGGTTCGGAGTGGTTTCAAGCTTTAATTCAGTATTTGCAAACAGCAGGTTTGAAAGCGGCAATGGGTCGTTCTTGGGCAGAAATGCTACAACAAATTCGCCACTACAGCGTTGACTTATTGCTGATTTGCTATAGTGAATCTTCTAATGAAAAAGAAGCGCGAGCCGCACTGAAAACCTTAGGACAATTGCCTTTCGATTTACCACCGATTTTGGTACTTGACCAGCGATTAAATTCCAATGAGGTTAGTTCACAATCTCACCTTAGTTCTAAGAAGAACCAGAAAAAAACTCAGAATAAATTGGAGTCAATAGAAACTGTTGTAGATGCGATCGCTACCCAGATTTTGCCCCGCTCAATTTCAATGGAAGATTTGTTAAACCAGATTAATCAAGCTTTGAAGAGTAGTTAGTTGTTAGTTGTTAGTGGGCATTGGGCATTGGGCATTGGGCATTGGCTTTTCCCTTTTCCATGAGTCCCTTTTTCCCTCTGAAAATTCCCACTATCCACTAACTCTTCAAAGGCACTCTAATCAATTGATAAGCACCACTGATGCCTAAATTTTCGTAATCGGCTGGTTGCAAACCCATTTGCATCAACTTTTTCGGCTGAGAGAGAACCAGCATTGAGCCTGGCTGTACTTTGTTCGCTGCTTGGTTTTGGATATGCTCTTGAGCCTGCTCAGTAAATTTGAAGAAAGTCACGTTTTCATGGCTGTAAAATACCACAGTTGGCTTTTTAAACCCAACCATGATTAATTGTTCATTTGGTTGTTTTGCTTGTACTGCGATCGCTGATAATTCTCTTAAGGGCAACTGACGCTCATGATCTACCAAAAACAAAGCAGGCATCAACACAACAATTAAAAACGCGGTTAATCCCAGTAAATTTACACCAATAATCGGCAGCCAAAGGCGACGCAATAATAAAACCGCAATAATTCCCGCAGAAACTAGCCAAATTATACCGGACAACATTGGTAAATTTAACTGTTGAAGTTGTTGGGGAAAGTTAGGTGCAGCTGGATCTTTACCTAGTAATTGGGGTAAGTGAAATAATGCCACTCCTACCGCTGATAAAAATGCTACATTTACCCAGCCATTCCAGAGGGGGAAAGTGGGGGAGTGGAGGAGTGGGGGAGTGGGGGCAGTGGGGGAGTGGGGGGAGTGGGGGAGTGGGGGAGTGGGGGAAGATAAGCCAGACAAAGAAAAAATTTTTTCTTGTCCTCCTTGTCCCCTTGTCTGTTTGTCTAAGAAAAAGTCGCTCCATAACAGCGTTACTAAAATTGCTGCTGCTGGCATTAAAGGTAAAACATAACTGGGGAGTTTGGTGACAGCAATGGTGAAAAAGCTAAAGATACCAACAAACCAGACAAAGGCAAATAAACCAAGTTGTTGAGAGCGTTCTTGAGAGCGCCAGTATTTTACTTGCCAAAACTTCAGCCTTGCGATCGCAACCGGCAAGTAAACTGAGTATGGCGCAAAGCCTAGCAGTACTACTAAAAAGTAAAAATACCAAGGCGCTGTGTGACCATTAACGACTTCTGTAAAGCGTTCTAGGTTGTGATAGCCAAAAAACGAGTTAATATAATTCCACCCATTGCGCCAAATTACCAGCACATACCAGGGTACTGATAAAGCAAAGACGATCAGCATCCCCATGAAAAAGCGCATTTCTCGCAACACTTCTCGCAACGAACCCACGTAAAGCAGAAACGCCGCGATAATCAACCCCGGTAAGACAATTCCCACCGGTCCTTTAGTCAAAATTGCTCCAGCAATTAGCACATAAAAAGCTAAGTACCACTTATTCGGCAATAGCGATTGGCGATTAGCTATTAAAGATTGGGAAGAATTCACTTCTGTATCTCTTCCCCATTGCCCATTGCCCATTGCCTTGCTTGCGTACCCTAGAAAAAAGCATAACAAAGCTGTTGCTATGCATCCAGTTAGCAGCATATCTGAGACACCCGTTCTTCCCCAGACAATCATTTCTGGAGTCAGTGCCATGATAGCGGCTCCTAAAGCAGCTGTTAACCAACGTCTAGTGGGGCGATAAATATCCTCTAACTCGTCTTGTCTTGCCAGATATACGTGCAAAGTGTAAAATAACAGACTAATCACAGCGAGCGCAGCGAGCGCACTTGGCAGACGCACTGCCCATTCATTCACTCCAATAATTGCATAAGCGATCGCCTGACACCAGTAAATCAAAGCAGGCTTATCAAAACGAGTTTGACCATTGAAAAACGGCGTGATCCAATCACCCGTAACGAACATTTGGCGCGAAGCTTCGGCAAACAGCGGCTCTGTCTCATCAATCAAGCCAATGCTGCCTAAATTCCATCCATAACCCACCCAACCAATCAAAATCAGCCACAAAATCGATAGAGTCACAGCCAGGGCTGGACGCTTTCCTAAATTGTTGAACCATCGGTCAACAGCGCTATTAGTCATTGGTCATCAGTCATTAGTCATTAATTACTAGTCAGCGATCGCTCTTCTAACAATCAATAGTTACTAGTTAGCGACAACTAGTCAATAGTCGTTAATTAGTTATGTTTTGTTCTTTGTCATTGGGCATTGGGTATTGGTCAAGAGAGAGAGGGAAAGGGGAAGGGGGAAAGGGGAAACGAATAAAAAAACTTTCTTTTGTTCGCTTTACCCTTTTCCCCTCTTCAAATCCCCTTGTCTCCAAGAGTCTCCCCATCTCTCTCAGCATCCCTTATTTACTCAGAATTAATTGCCATTCTTTGCCTTGAGCATTCCAAACAGGTATGGAAGTTTCGCCGACTACATATGGTCCCCAGTAACGGCGAGAACCATCCTGGGCAAAAGCGACTAAAATATCTCCCTTCTGTAGCTTTAAGCTCCCCTGAGGCAAAGAAAGAATCAGCCCCTTTTCATTACCTTCTCTGGGATCAAAATCCCAATGCGCTGGGACATCATAGTTAGTTTGAGTTTTCTCGCCTTTTACAGGCGATCGCGCAAGCATTGCCAGCCGCACTGGTTGATCTGTTTGATTGCTCATTCGCAAGCTGCCTTGATCCCCCGCTTTGAGAGCCGAGTTATTATTACTATATGTTAAGACTGAATTACCAGTCTCTTTAGTGCTGTGTTCTCCCTTGTTAGTTTCAAAAACAGTTGGAGAATCTGTTGTCTGGTTTTGGGGCTTTTGTGTAGGCGGGATAAAAGACTTTTCAGGCTCTTCTGACTCAAAAGACACACTTACTTGAAAGTATGTCGCCAGTAGTCCGAGTAGCCCCAAAGCACAAGCTACGACAGTAGCGTTACGATACACTGACGATTTCATATTGATAATTATTAGAAATAAGTATTTTGTTTAGGCTTGCCCAAATAGTAGCCTATTATGCAAAAAAGCAACTCAAAAAAATTGCCTATTATGGGCTATTCTTGGAATTCGCAAATAAAATGTATCAAAAATATCATTTTGAGCAAAACTATACCCGTTGGGAAGTCTTCCCAACAAAGCTTTTCGCCTTGGCTCAGGATGACAAAATGTATAATTTTTTATTTACGTAAAAAAATCAAGAGACATCTACAATACTATTCAAACAAACCTGTGCTCAAATCGATATTCTTAATATAGAAGTATTTCATAATATTTTGGCTTTTGCATAAAAGTCTAAGGAAATGCAAAATACTCGTCTCAATAACCTGTCGAATGCCATTGCTACCCGCCTAAGCGAATGGTTTTTCAATCCTTGGCGGCGACTATCGCTGCTGTTAATTAGTTTTTTGTTGGGTTTCTTTTTGGGATCGGCTGTTGCTACCACAGCCGGACAAACTGCTTCATGGGATATTGTGATAGCCGGAACTTTAGTGGTAGTGACAGAGGTTAGTAGTAGAATAGTCTACCGTAGCAGCATTTTAGCAAGGCGATCGCTCTGGATAGAATCACTAAACTTCCTAAAAGTTGGTTTTATCTACAGCCTATTTCTCGAAGCCTTCAAGCTGGGATCGTGAGGGGAGATGGGGGAGATGGAGAAGATGGGGAAATAAAATAATATTTTCCCCATTTCTGTATGGGCGCTTGGATTAAGCGCCCCATGCCCATGCCCCATGCCCCATGACCAATGACCAATGACCAATGCCCCATGCCCCATGACCAATGACCAATTACGTCTGTTGCAATCTGTCTACCCAGCTTTTAGCCAGTTTTGCGAAACTAGCCTGCATCGTCAACCCGACGCGATGTTAGATGTGTTGTGGCATTTGTGGCTACCTTTGGCAATGCAATTAGCATCACTTCGCCAAAAGTTGGGGCATCCATTTATACAGGGAATTTTAGGAGGACAGGGAACCGGTAAAACGACAATGTGCGCGGTTCTCACCTTGATTCTCAAAGAGTTGGGATATCGTACCCTGAGTTTATCATTAGATGACTTATACAAAACTTATAGCGATCGCCTGAAATTAACACAGCAAGACCCCCGCTTAATTTGGCGCGGTCCCCCAGGAACCCACGATATAGACTTAGGCTTAACAGTGTTAGATCAAATTCGCCTATTACAAAATCCAGTAGCAGTCCCCCGCTTTGATAAATCTGCTTACGGCGGCGCGGGTGATAGAATCACTCCAGAAATTGTAGAAGGTATAGATATTGTCCTGTTTGAAGGTTGGTTTGTTGGCGTGCAACCCATCGATCCCGCAGCATTTGATACTGCACCGCCACCAATTATTACAGATGAAGACCGGGCATTTGCTCGTGACATGAATCGCCAATTAAACGATTATTTACCACTATGGCAACGATTAGACAGTTTAATCGTGCTGTATCCCAATGATTACCGATGCTCTTTAGAGTGGCGTCTCCAGGCGGAACAGCAAATGATTGCTGCTGGCAAATCAGGAATGAGCGAAAAAGAAATAGAGCAATTTGTTTATTATTTTTGGCGTTCTCTCCATCCCGAATTATTCATCAAACCGTTAGTAACAAAGCCGACATTGGTTGATTTAGTTATAGAAATTAATACTGACCATACTTTTGGTGCAGTTTATCAACCAAAAGATGTTTGTTAGTTATGGGAGCATCGCTGCGGAGCATAGCAATACCCTATAAGGGTATCGCTAAACCGACAAAGCCTGCGGAGGCAAACTTAAAGACTCATAGCCTACGAACGCTCCTTGCGTGTCGTAGACAAGGTAGGCTTTGTTTGTATAGCCCCAGGCTTCTAGCCTGAGGGCACTTTAGCGCAACATTACAAAGAAATAGTATGAGAATTTGCAACGGGAAACTACTACTCGTACATTGGGTAGAACCCGTTCTAGTTATAGCTATTAGGTCATTTAGCTCTAATTTAAAATAGAAGTATGTCAGAAAATAAACACTCTTCTAAATGAAAATACAGTCATCAGTGCTAGTCCATCTGGGATTCGGAAAATACGTGCGCTCAGATCAGGTAACAGCAGTGGTACCAATTGAGGAAGAGCGCGGACCAGGGCGACGAACTTTTGTTCATTTGCAGGGGCAAAACGACCCACTTATCGCTTCGCGGGCTGAAGATACTATCGTGCGTGACTTAGTGCAGGAGCCGCGAGAAGTCACCCAAGCACGTCAACAGCAAGAAATTCTCCAAGATTTATTGGTAGATTTAGGCAATGTTAACTCAACTGTGCGGCGTATCAGTCGTGATGAAGGCGGTTTGGATCTTGAACGGTTGGAACGGCGCATCCGCCAAGTTTTAGAGAATTAGTCAAATAATGGGCGTTTCCCGAACCACGGAACCGCCCTTTTGTCGGAAGTGATTTTTAGCGCCAATAAATACGGAGAATCTGATAGTATGCAGGCAATTGCAGATAATCAAGTTGCGCGTCAGCCTCGTTTGTGGATGCCTGAGCGCGTTGTATTTACACCCGCAGCCTTAGAAGAATCTTATGGTCAGCAGATATTACAGCACGTACAGTCTCTTAATTTACCAATAGAAGAGTTGCCGCGAAATCGCCTGACTGGTTTGCGAGGTGAGAGCGATCGCGAGACTTATGATATTGCCAAGCGTACTCTCGCAGTCGTCACCGCACCCCCCAGTTCTTTCAAACTTAGTCCCATCCCTCCATCAGCCGACTGGCAATTTCACATCGCCGAAGGTTGTCCGGCACATTGCCAATACTGCTATCTAGCAGGTAGTTTGCAAGGTCCACCAGTTATCCGCGTCTTTGCCAACTTGCCGCAAATATTGCAAAATCTCGCAGCATACGAGCAACCGAATAAAACCACGAGTTTTGAAGTCAGCTGCTATACTGACCCCTTAGGCATTGAGCATTTGACAGGCAGCCTCGCTGAATGCATCCGCTACTTTGGCACGCGCGAGAACGGATATCTGCGTACTGTTTCCAAGTTTGATGGAGTAGATAATTTACTCAACTTGCCCCACAATGGTCATACGCGCATGAGGATGAGTGTCAATGCTGCGCCTGTTTCCGGTCGCTTCGAGGGTGGAACCGCATCAGTAGCTTCTCGGCTTAATGCTTTGCGGCGCTTGGCGTTACCTCAGTCAAGGGGTGGTGGCGGCTATCCCGTGGGATTGGTAATTGCCCCAATTATGGCTATAGATGATTGGGAAGCACATTATACTCGCCTATTTGATTCTATTAGTGAAGCATTAGATTTTGATTGTGACTTGACTTTTGAGTTAATTTCCCATCGCTTCACACCTGGGTCAAAAGAGGTATTACAAACCTGGTATCCTCAATCAAAGTTAGATATGGACGAAGCGACACGCAGCGTTAAACGTAACAAGTTTGGCGGCACGAAGTATGTATACGATGGTGATACAATGAAAATGCTGCGCCGGTTTTTTGAAAGCGAGATTCAACGACGCTTTCCCCAAGGTCGCATTCTCTACTGGACTTAGTTAGTTGGGGAAAGGGGGAAAGGAATAAGAAGAACTCTTCATAGCTCGTTCCTTGCCTGAGGCAAGGAATGTATTTCTAGGAGGCAGAGCCTCTAGAATTGCGTTCCTAGGTTGGAGCCTGGGAACGATAAAAAATTGTCTGAATTATTCACCTGAGCGAATTTCCTCAAGTAGCTCATAAAAAGGTTGCCAATTATCTTCCTGAGCAATTGCTTCCCAAACCGATTCAATTACAGGTCTTAATAACGGCGTTTGGGGATTATAACGAGTTAAGCACTGACCTATGTTTTCTACCTCTTCAGAAGTTAAATTACTCAAAATTCGATGATATACACCAGACCAATTGACAAATAAGTCTGTTGCCCCTAAAGATTGCCCAATCTCAGAATCTCTCAGGATATCACTGGCATTGTCTCGCCACTTGGTAGAAAAGCTGCTAGCCATTTCCGCAAAAAAGTGATGATAACTAACTGGATACATCTTTAAAAATTCAATAGTTGCCTTTAAAAGTTCTTCCGCTTCTGATTTGGGCAACTGCTCAAAACCCAATTTTTTTAACATTAAAGAGCGATATTCATTATGATAATGCTCATCAAAAGTTAAGAGTCCAAACTCCATGTCATCTTGAGCAAAAACACTTTTTAAAGGTTCTTGAAGCATTTCTAAATTTAACTTGCAAATATCTGGTTGCTGGCTGTAGCTGTAGCGCCCAGAATAATCGAAATACGCAGCGACAAAGTACGGATCGTAACTAGGAATAAATGCATAAGGTCCATAGTCAAAACTCTCACCTGTAATTGACATATTGTCAGTATTTAACACAGCATGACAAAAGCCCGCCGCCATCCATTGCGCTGCTAGTTCTGCTACTCGCTTAACTAATTCTGCATAAAATAAAGCGTATTTATCTTGTGTGCCGATTAAATGGGAGTAATACTGCTCAATTACGTGGTCTAAAAGCTTTTTAGTTAAATCTGGACGTTTCAGATAGTGCAGTCGCTCAAAAGTGCCAAAGCGAATATGAGATTTGCTCATCCTTATCATTACTGATGAGCGAGTCGGAGAAGGTTCATCACCACGCCACAAAGATAAACCTGTTTCAATCAAGCTCAAACAGCGCGAAGTTCGCACACCCATATGATGCAGCGCTTCTGCCGCGAGAACTTCTCGTATACCGCCTTTGAGTGTAAGCATTCCATCCCCACCACGGGAGTAAGGCGTTCTCCCAGAACCTTTTGTGCCAAAGTCGTACAATTCGCCATCTGTGCCGCGTACTTGCCCGTAGAGGAAGCCTCTGCCGTCACCCAAGGCGGGATTGTATTGACCGAATTGATAGCCGTGGTAACGCAGCGCTAACAATGGTTTCCGCCCTTCAAATTTGCCAAACGCGACAATAAAATCTTCGTCTGAGACTGCTTGGGGATCAAGTCCCAACCGGGGCACAAGTGCGTCGTTACGCCAGCGCAGGATGTGTTGGGGAAATTCTGCTGCTGCAACTTCGTCGTAGTAGTCATCGCCCAGAGATTCTAAAGCTGGTTCGTAGTTGAGAGCAACAAAGGGATTGTTAGAAGCGTCGTTTTGAGTTTCAGTCAAAGTCATTACGAGCCAAACTTGATATATTCTTTCTTTAATACTACCTCTGGTGGCAAATGACAGCGCTTTTGTTAGCTTTAATTGAACAAGGCTGGCTAAAATTTGTCTATGGCACAAACCCGCGAAATAAATACCCAGCCCTCCGGGTTCATCAGTTCGACGGGACGGAAACCGACCCCGCCGACTGATTCACCGTCAAACCTAGATCCGCGATACCAACGTTCGCGTAGCGTCTCCCCTTAGGAGAAGAATTTCAATACACGGATAAGTGAAATTGCCGCAATAAATAGGACAGGCTTCATGGCTTGTCGTAAAGTATTGAACGTTAGTCGTGGGGATAAAAAAGCCTGCCCTATTTCTTAGGTATGGCGAGAATGGGTATTTATTTTTATGGTTCTCCCTATGGCAGCGCCACCTTTAAAATTTGGAGCGCAGAATGGATAAACTTTGGCAAATAACAAACAAGTTGACTCAATTAGCAATTTTAGATACAACATTTCAGGTTTTTGGCTCAGAATCACACCAGTATCAATTCAACCCTTGCTTGCAGGAAGGACAAATTCAAGCTTTTGAAGTTAAATACAATATTCGGCTTCCCTGTGAATATCGAAACTTTTTGCTAGAAGTTGGTAATGGTGGTACTGGACCTGGATATGGTTTATACAGACTTCCCGGATTGGAAAATGAAAGTGAAATAACAGCAATACCCAGCAAAAAAAACGAAGGTTTACTGTGCAAACCATTTCCTTTGAAAGAAGCGTGGAATGATTTGACTTTGATGATGAAAGACAAAGCTGATTCGGAAAATAATCCTTATTTTGATAGCAAATTTGTTCAAGGTACTATCACCATTGCACATTATGGTTGTGGTATTTACGCTATGTTAGTTATTACTGGAGAACAAAAAGGGAAAATTTGGATAGATGACCGGACTAATGATGGTGGAATCTATCCTGCTACTCAGAATTTTTGTTATTATTTCCATGCGGACGATCCAGATGACTTTCAATCATGTGAAGAGGAACAGGAGCCTTTGAGTTTTTATGATTGGTATGAAGACTGGCTTGACCAAAGTCTACTGCAAGTTCTTTAGTTTAAGCCAAATTTAGACGAATGGGTGCATCTTAATACCATATATTATTTTAGATTTTGAATTTTCTATTGTCATAAGCATACTTTGTTTTAAATTGGTATTACATTTGAGATCAGTTATTGATTTTAGTTTTTTGTTTTCTACCCTTGCCAATTAGGATTTGTAAGACTCGTGAGAATGTGGTCTTGCCATTGCCCATTAATTAATAAATAATCTCTAGCATACCCTTCAACAAGAAATCCTAGCCTTTTTAGTAAATTACCGCTACGCTGATTGTGAGGCATATAGTTTGCCATTATTCGGTGTAAATTTAACTCTTGAAATACATATTGAATTGCTGCATTTAGTGCTTCTGTCATATAACCTTTACTTTGTTCAGTTTCGGCAAGGCTATATCCTACAGAGCAAAATTGAGCGGCTCCCCGGATAATGTTACCAAAGTTGATATTGCCTATAATTGTTGTTGGTTCTGATTGAACAAAAATAAATAATTTTAATGCTAGATAGTTGATATATTCTTGCAAATCTATCTCTACTTGTATCTGCCAGTATTCTTCTGTGAAAAAGTTTTCGCTCCACTGAGGATAGAATGGTGTTAAATAAGTTTTGTTGTCTGTAAAGTAGTTGAGAATTTGGGGTATATCTTCTTTGGTTGCTAGCCGTAATAATAGGCGATCGCTTGTGATCAATGGTGGTTCAAATTGCATAAAAATACTATACAGACTCGTTGTAGTAAATCTATCACCTGTTCTTTGTAATCTGCAAAGCGATAGGTATTGAATTTGTGGACAATAGTTGGATCTTTTGGCTTCTTTTCTTTATATTGATCCAAAATCCACATCAGAGCGCAACGATTGCCGAGGTGATATACCCAAGCGAGTTTGGGGACATCTTTTAGGGTTGTGACATCATCTAAAATGATGCTTCCGTTAATTTTATCGGCTTTTAGTTTCGCTTTGGGTGTAGAAACGCGAAATTTCGATTCGCGTCTTTACATTCACCCAGAGGTAAATCAATTCGTTTTAAAAATTTATTCAGTGATTATATTGAAGAGGATAGAGTTGGGGGGATGATAATTATGCAAAAACGAGGACGCGATTCATTGCGTCACTAGGATGGTGCGTTACTTCGTTAACGCACCCTACGAATTATCTGACTATTGGTCAATTTCACCGACGCGACGGATGTTGAGAATATCGCTCATTTTCTTGATTTGGATAAATACTTGCTCAAGCTGAAAGCGATCGCTTATATCTATTCCTAAATCCATTAATGCGGGTTGTCCAAAAGCGGTTTTTACTTGAGCGTGACGGACGTTGATTCCTTGGTCACTCAAGCGTGATAAAATGTCTTTTAATACTCCCACTCGATCAAGCGCTTCAATTTGAATACTTACTGGGTAAGTTTGAGGACGATTACGATTTTCCTTGGCTGGATTCCATTTAACTGGTACTAGGCGATCGCACTCTACAGGCTCCAAATTATGACATCCTTGCCGATGGATGGAAATTCCTCTGCCTCGTGTCACTACACCAATAATCGACTCTCCGGGAATTGGCGTACAACACCCAGATAAATGATACACTAATCCTTCTACGCCGACAATTGGCGAATCGCTGGCGCGTCCGCTAGTTACAGATACGTCTCGTAAAGCTTTTAATGAAGTTGGTAGGGACGGAAGTTCTAAGACGTTTGTTGCAGGTTGTTGCGCCTTGACTATTTCTCGCCAACGATTTAATACTAAGTTCAAGGTGATTTCACCGTAACCTAAAGCCGCTAATAAATCGTCAACGCTGTGATAGTTACACTTTTCGGCTACAGCTTCCATTGCATCTGATTTGAGCAAACTTTCAAAACCTGTTCTACCGAGTTCTTTTTCTAACAACTCTCGTCCACGGGCAAGATTTTCTTCGCGGCGCGATCGCTTGTACCATTGTTTTATCCGGTTTTTCGCAGCAGAAGTCCGAACAAAATTCAACCAATCTAAACTCGGATGGCTGTTCTTTTGTGTCAAAATCTCGACAATATCGCCATTTTGCAAGCGCGTTGACAGTGGAATCATTCTGCCATTTACCCGCGCACCCGCACAATGATTTCCTACTTCGGTGTGAATTCGATAAGCAAAATCTACTGTTGTCGAGCCTGGACTTAAGGAAACTAAATCCCCCTTAGGGGTGAAGACATAAACATCATCTTCAAATAAATTGTCCTTGATGCTTTCTAGATATTCTTGAGCATCTTTCAGGTCACTTTGCCATTCCAACAACTGCCGCAACCAAGTGAACTTCTCATCTTGTGCTGTTGTGTGGATGTTAGAACCACCTGTTTCTTTGTATTTCCAATGAGCAGCAATTCCATACTCGGCGATACGATGCATTTCCTGCGTTCGGATTTGCACTTCCAAGGGACGACCTGTAAAACCCATCACACCAGTATGCAACGATTGGTAACGATTTGCTTTGGGCAGCCCGATGTAGTCTTTAAATCTACCAGGAATTGGGCGAAAGGCATCGTGAACCACAGCCAAAGCGCGATAACATTCTTCATTGGTTTTAACAATTATTCGCAATGCAGCCAAATCGTAAATTTCGTGAAATTCTTTTTGCTGCCGACTCATTTTTTGGTAAATACTATAAAGATGCTTCGGGCGCCCGCTGACATCGATGACTTCAATACCGGCTTGCTGCAAGCGATCGCGCAAAGTTTTGGTAATTTTCTCCAGTCTTTCTTCTCGCGCTGCTCGTTTTTCGGCTACATATGTTTGAATTTGGCGAAAAGATTCTGGTTCGAGATACTTAAATGCCAAATCCTCCAATTCCCACTTAATCTGCCAGATCCCCAGCCGATTGGCTAAAGGAGCAAAAATATCTCGCGTTTCTTGAGCATTGCTGCGACGACTTTCTTCTGACATAAACTGCAAAGTTCGCATATTATGCAGCCGATCCGCCAACTTCACCACAATTACTCGAATATCTTGTGCCATCGCCAAAAACATTCGTCGGAAGTTTTCGGCTTGGCTTTCGGTTTTGCTTTTAAAGTTAAATTTAGAAAGCTTGGTAACACCTTCTACCAATAGTCGTACTTCGGCTCCAAAATGCTCTTCTATTTGCTCAATTGTAATATCTGTGTCTTCGACTACATCATGGAGAAATCCAGCTGCTATCATGGCAGAACTCCCCCCCAAGTCGCGTAACAATCCTGCCACAGCTACGGGATGACAAATGTACGGTTCTCCCGATTTGCGGTATTGACCTTGATGCAACTCGTAAGCAAATTTAAATGCTCGACAAATCAAAGCTGTATCATAAGGCTTTCGGTCATCTTCTTGGGCGGAAAGTGCGGATGACTCTTGTAAACATTTTTTTAGCCAATCCGGAAGGGTGATTTCAATTGTGGAATTTATAAGTATACCGCTCATAAAATCGAGATTAAGGTGATCTGTGGTTAAGTGGATGTACAAAAACAATGCCATTGCCGCCATAAGTTGCCATAATTAGGCGGTAAAAGCAGTGTTAGAAAGATTTGTTCGCAAGAAGAATTGCGATCTTATCCGGTTTGAGTGTCAACAATCATAGCTGGGAAAATGGAATTATGGCAGCGTGCAGCCCCCTAGCATCATTTGAGGCGAGTAATTATAATAAAAGTTTAAAAAGTCTGTTTTACAAGAGAAAAATCTTGACATTAATAGTATCTCAAGAAGCACTTAATGTCTCTAAATAGCCAGAAGTATCACGCATTTGCAACATTGATCCTGCAATTACGTGACTATACCACGACTACTGAACTAAATGCGCCCGGACTGCGGCTGCGTGTGGCATCTTTGCAGCAAATGTTTCAGCAGCAGATTATCCCTTTGGCTGATGAAGATACTCAGATACCTCATAATTCAAGGGAACAATCTTATCAAACCGAGATGAGCAAGCAACTGCGCTTATTGGAATTGGATGTAATGTTTTTCCAAGGAGCGAGGCAACCAGCTACTGCTCAAGCCAGACTCCAGACAATTAGCGATCGCTTGACAACTCTGGCGCAATACTGCCAAGCAATACTGCAACAAGCGGAGTAAGCATAAAAAGATAAAAATTACAAGAAGTTTTTTTCTCTCGTTTTTACCTTCTATGTTTATATTGTAAAGAAACATTACCCAAAAAACTAATATATTTCATCTGCTAAAGTGTGGAAATTTTAACATTTGTCAGCACTTAGCTTTCATAGCGGTATATTTTTGCTTGGCGGTTGGGAAGTTCAGGACTTACCCAAAGTTATGAGAAAATATACTGCGCTTGTACGCATAGAGAGGAAGTGGCTTCCCCAAGGCTAGAACACAAACTAGAGGATTGACTAGGGATAGAGAGGCGATCGCGAATGGTCAAATTGCTGTTGGTAATTGTAATTGTTCCTGGGTTTTGGGCAGAGGCACGACTGACAAACTAAAAGCTACAAACACTTAGGGTATTCTACTTCATTTGGAACGATTGATTTTTCTATTTTCGTAGTAATTTATTTGACATTGATATTTCCAGGTCAAGATATAAGAACAGCTAGTTTTACTAATCTGATAGACTATCTTAAATTTCAAATTTATAGAAGCGATTGTAGCGATCGCCTACATCATAAAATATGAATGAAGATTTATTCAAAATCGAAAATCTCCGCGTTGCCTATCCTCACCGTGGCAACGAAGAACTTAAATGGGCGGTTGATGATGTTTCTTTCACTCTACAACCGGGTGAAAGAATGGGATTGGTGGGAGAATCGGGTTGTGGAAAATCAACTTTGGGACGAGCAGCGATGCGCTTACTACCCTCATCCACGCTTATCGAAGGACGGGTGATGTTTCAGGGACGATCGGTGTTTGATTTAAATCCCAACCAGTTGCGACAATTTCGCGGAGAAGCGGTAGCGCTAATTTTTCAAGATCCGATGACACGGCTCGATCCGTTGATGACAATCGGTAAGCATTGTTTAGAAACTTTGAAAGCGCACTCGCCCAGTTTATCAACTAAACAAGCTAAAGAAATAGCGATCGCCACTTTGGAGAAGGTGAAAATTCCTGCCACTCGCTGGAATCAGTATCCTCATGAGTTTAGCGGGGGAATGCGCCAAAGAGTAGCGATCGCCTTAGCTTTACTTCTCAACCCCAAGTTAATTGTTGCGGATGAACCGACAACGAGCTTAGATGTCACCGTTTCCGCACAAATTTTACAAGAGTTAACACGGTTATGCGGTGAAGAGAATATGGGATTGTTGCTAATTTCTCACGATTTGGCAATGGTGGCGGAATATTGCGATCGCATTGGCGTGATGTATGACGGTAAAATGGTAGAGAAGGGTGCTACCGAATCTGTATTTAGACAACCTCAACACGAATACACGCGATCGCTTTTGCAAGCAGCTTTACACATTCAATCAGTGGATGAGATAGAGACTGAATTAAATTCACAGCTTACACCAATTCCTAATACGAAATCCGCAACCCCAATTTTGCGGGTAACAGAATTACAGCAACACTATAATATAGAACCTAGCTTTATTGAACGACTATTTAAAGCGCAGAGTCAGACAATTAAAGCAGTTGATGGTATTAATTTAGAACTGTATCAAGGGGAAATTCTTGGATTAGTTGGCGAATCAGGTTGCGGTAAGAGTACACTGTCGCGGACAATCTTGCAATTAATTCGTCCCACTGGTGGTAAAATCGAGTTTTTCGGAAAAGATTTAACTAACCTATCGAGTCAAGAAATTCGCTCTTCCAGAAAAGAAATGCAGATGGTGTTTCAAGACCCTCATGCTTGTCTGAATCCAGCGATGACTGTAGGACAAAGTATAGCTGACCCTTTGCTAATTCATCATATCGCCGATGCAGGCAAAGCAAAAGAACAAGTGCTGTGGATGTTGGAGAAAGTCGGTTTGAACCCAGCAGAAGTTTATTATCAGCGTTATCCATCCGATTTATCTGGGGGACAACAACAAAGAGTAGCGATCGCACGTGCTTTAATTACTCGTCCCAAACTGCTGATTTGCGACGAACCAGTGAGTATGCTAGACGCTAGCGTGCAATCGCAAGTGCTGGATCTGATGCTGCAACTAAAGGATGAGTTTGATTTAACTTATTTGTTTATCACTCATGATTTGTGGTTAGCGAGATTTTTATGCGATCGCATCGCCGTAATGAATGGTGGTAAAATCGTCGAACTAGGTGCAACAAAACAGATTTTTGCCAATCCTCAACACCCTTACACCAAAACTTTACTAGCTGCTGCTCCCTTACTAGCGCGAGCGTAATTAAAAGTAGGGAATTGGGCAATGGGCAATGGGCAATGGGCAATGGGAATTGGGCAATGGGAATTAAACAAGTTCGGTGATGCGCTCCTTGGGTGAATAAATACAATTCTTTCCATGCCCTATGCCCCATGCGCCATGCCCCATTGCCCATTTCCTACTCCGCTGCCTTAATCAATTTTGTGGTTTCTCCCCTCGAACCATATAACTCAACGAATCTTTTAAACAGCCACATAGTTTCGTGACTTGCAGATTTATTTGGATTGAATAAACGCTCTACATTTTTATCAGCTAAAGCGCGTAAATAAGGCAAATCTTCAAATAACGTCAAGCACGCGGCAAAATGCAATATTACTTGCAAGATTGGTTTATACCATTCTAAATCGCTGTAAATATCTATAAAGAATAGATGCTCTGTATCTGTTACAGGAACGACGTTAAAGATAATAATTATTCTCTTGTTATTGTAAACCGGAATACTTAGTTCTACAGTATAAGGATTGTGTAGTATTAAATCTACCTCAACAATCGGTTGTCTCCAAATCTTCAGAGCATTGACTGGAGAATCTAAAATTGTTTCAAATTTGATTATTCCCCCAATATCTGTAGTTTCTACATGACTGACATTAATAACTTTCAAGTTATTTAAGCTAAACTTATGAACTGTTTCTAAATGCTTTAAGCTCAATAGATGATAAATTTGGCAAAGATAAGGAAAAGGTAAAAGGTATTCCTGGCTTATCATATGTCGCTTCTTCAAGTCAAAGTTCCTAGCTTGATTTGGACATAGATATCCTTCAGTGCCATCACCATTTAAGTCTGTCTCCGGTCGCAAATACAGCCAACTAAAAAACAAGAAAGAGGCTGCCACTAACTGGAGGACTTCTATAGGAGAGAAATAACCATCAGCCAATGCAGCAAGGCTTCTATCGCTGATTGCAAAAACCCAAGACGGAATACCAACAACCCAGATACTATTTTTTATTTTGCCAGCTAAAATAGCAAACTCTACTTCTAATGGCAGATTATTTTTCGGCTCGTTCTTATCAGTCTGAATAAGATTATTAGGCATAAAATTTTCCTTAAATCAATTTACGTAAATAAAATTAACTTTGGCTGTTACTAACATATATGACAAAAATATACTTTCACTAACCTCTACCTGTAGTTGTAGTTAGTTACCTCATGAATAAAGACAAAGTAAATAATAGTTATTGGTTATAAAAGATGTTCTAAAGGAAGAACTATTCTGATAATTTATAAAGAAAACTATGACTTAAGGCTGAGGATTGAAGTGTAAATTAATTAGCGTATTAGACGCTACAGAATCAATAAATAATATTAGGTAGTTGCATCTTGTATAAGACTTCACAACAGACAGCACAAGCCTCACAGAAACACGCTCTTGCTCCACAAAAGCATGGGAAATCGGTTGAAGAGGTGGGTAAGACTTTATAAAAGGGTGAGGATGCGGTTCTAGAACTTGGCAGACACTGGAAGCGGAAGGAAAAAGTATCCAGAAGCAGACGCAGGAAACCCTAAAGAAGGCACAGAAACTTTTAGAAGAGGGCTACTCAACAGAAGCGTTTTTAGAGTTTTCGCAGGGGCAAATAAACGCAGCGTAGGCTCAAGTTGAGGCAATTAAAGAATATCAAGAGGCATTGCAGGCTAGTTTACACACAGGCAATTTCAGAAAAGGTCGGAGTAATTGTAAAGAACAGCCAAATGATTAATCGAGGACGATATTGGCTGAAGCCTAGTTGTGCATTTTGTTTCACTTTCGCTCTAATTGCCCCAAGGATAAAAAATGCGATCGCCATTTATTGTCAGGGAAATTTCATATCGTGTTAATCAACACAGCCTTTTTTAATTCAGATTCCGGCTTTAGGAAGGATTTTTGTGAGGTGCGATCGCGTTTACCTTTTAGATAACATCCATCAAACACAATTACAGGCTTAACCCGGAATACCACCGGGTTTTTTATTTTTGAGACAGCAATGATGTTTAGTCGCTAAAAGCGTGATGAAAGCCGTAGAATTGATATCGCTAACGCTGTATTATTCTTGAATATTTTCTTAAAAGACGGCTGCAATGACTATTCGCCATGCCACTGAAACTGACTTGCCTGCAATTGTAGCGATTTACAATGCCGCAATTCCTAGCCGCATGGCAACTGCTGATTTAGAGCCGGTGTCTGTAGCCAGTCGGCTTGCCTGGTTTGGTGGGCGATCGCCCTCAAAACGCCCAATTTGGGTAATAGAAGTAGAAGGTGTAGTTGCTGGCTGGCTCAGTTTCCAATCGTTCTATGGGCGACCCGCTTACCATAGCACTGCGGAAATTAGTATTTATATTGCTTCTGCATATCATCAGCGTGGCTTGGGACGGCAACTTTTAGCGCAAGCAATTCAGCAAAGCCCAAGTCTAGGTTTAAACACTTTATTAGGTTTAATTTTTGCCCACAATCAACCTAGTTTAAAACTGTTTGAAAAATTCAGCTTTCAATCCTGGGGTTACTTACCTAAAGTCGCAGAACTTGACGGTATTGAACGCGATTTAGTAATTATGGGACTGCGAATTAAATAATGAATATAACTATTTTGTGTTCATGCGATCGGTTGTGCAACTTAGAAATTACGAAGATATTCTTCAATAGATTTGATATTTTGCTTTAAATAAAAATAGTATTCAAAAAAATGCAATTGCATGTCAGAAGATGAGAGTGCTCGCACAATTTTTTAAATTCATTAAGCAAACATAAAACTATCATCTCTAAGTAAAGGTTTTATTACCAAATCGCTTCCAGATTCAACACAAACCCAGGTAAAATATCTTCCCCTGATAAACTAACAGGAGATTCCAACACCTCAACATCTTGCCCAATCCGATAAATCTCCACTTGGCGAGACTTGCGATTAATTAACCAACCCAAACGCGCACCATTATCTCGGTATTCTTGCATCTTTTGTTGAGTGTCTCTCAAACTATCAGTCGGTGAAAGTAACTCAACTACAAAATCAGGACAAAGTGGTAAAAATCTGGTTTGTTGTTTTTCAGTCAGCCCATTCCATCTTTTTAATTTTATCCAAGAAGCATCAGGAGAACGATTTGCACCATTAGGAAGTTTGAATCCAGTAGAGGAGTCAAAAACTTTACCTAATTTATTTTGCTCATTCCAAATCCAAACTTGAGCAGTTAATCCAGCGTTGCGGTTTCCTGTTTCTCCCCCTGTAGGTGGCATAATAATTAATTCTCCAGTTGCAGTGCGTTCAAATCTGAGATTTTCGTTTACCTGACATAACTGGAAAAATTGCTCATCTGTCAGTTCAATAACAGGGTTGAGGTTGACTGTTAAAGCATTCATAAGAAGATTTTAGATGAGGATTAAGGCAAGGATATTGCCTGCCCTACAAGAACTATTGTATTCCTTTCAAGCAGACATTAACCGCTGTCTCGGTTTAGTAATTGTACGCCCTAATACGTTCGCAGTTTCTACCCATTGCATTACTAAGCTATTGCGCCTACAAGTTGCACCATTTTTATTAGATATCTTGCACTCATTCCCTAACACCCCACCCCGATCAGCCCCTCCCCTTACTAAGGGGAGGGGAGACAAAGCGTAGCTTTGGCGGGGTGGGGTTCAAATTTTGTGATTTATGCAAGAGGTCTATTATAAATAAAACCTACCTGCAAACCCTTTCCCCTGCTCCCCTGCTGTCTCAATGTGCAAATTAAATGCTTAACACCTTACTTCTATATGCAGCAACACCTAATTTAGCTATCAAGTCATTTGGAATTTTGCCCTAAAGAAAATAATAGTTCACAAAAGAGCGATCGCTTATTGTCAAAGACTGAGTGCGATCGCCTTACAGAAAACCTCAAAAATAAAGCGTAAACGCGTACCGGCTTGTCGTCAGACATCGCTCAAGATGCCTTTGCCGTTAGTTGCAGTTTGGGTAGGTTGAGTGGCTGTAACCGTTACAACTGAAGGAACTTGTGAAATAGATTTTTTACTTCGCTTGCGATTAGACCCGCCTGCTTTTGAATACTCCATGCTGTTTCTGCCGTAGATAGTCGCGACTCCAGTAAGCATCCTCTCAGACAGTTGCGAGAGTGCTTTGTCCATCTGAGTTATAGTTTTACGAGATTCCTCAAGATTAGAGAGAAGCGTATTATGGGCTTCTAGGGTGGCACGGGTATTAGCGATGAGGCTGGTGTAAGCTTCAATGGTTAACCCGTGCCCTAAATCCAGATTCTCATGAATGGATTTAAGCAGAGCGAGACGGCGTTGAGCTTTGTCTATAGCAGCAGAACCGCGAGTTTTTAGAGACATGGGAGATATTTGTTGAATAGTTCTCTTTCAAGATAGCGGGATGCCTTCTACGTGATAAGAGTAATTTTGTGGATTTAATTAATAGCTAAAATTGAAACCTTGTCTGTATTTTTACTCAAGTATTTATATCTGTCCGTTGTTTCGGGATAAATGCAATTAGTAACAGTGATCGCCGAAATAACAAATGCGGTCGCCGAAATAACAAATGCGGTCGCCGAAATAACAAATGCGAGCGCCGAAATAGCAAATGCGGTCGCCGAAATAGCAAATGCGGTCGCCGAAATAGCAAATGCGATCGCCAAAATAGCAAATGCGATCGCCCAAATAACAAATGTGATCGCCGAAATAGCAAATGCAATCGCCGAAATAACAAATGCGGTCGCCGAAATAACAAATGCGGTCGCCTGTTGTCGAAGAGTGAGCGATCACCTTGCAGAAAACCTCAACAACAAAGCGATCGCTTGTTGTGGAAGAGTGAGCGATCGCCCCCCTAGAATAATAATTTACTAAGCTGTTGCAAATTCTGTAAATTTTCTCACATCTGGAGGCTGAAAAGCTAAGACAATCTCGCTGCTATTTACACCTAACTTCATTAATTCAGTTGCTATCCCTTCTTCTGTCCAGTCTTCTTCTATAAAAATTTTTTCATTCTTAATCCGAATATGAACATGAGTATATTTAAGTCTTTTGCTACCTTGCCAATCTACACTTAACCAGAGATAATGATCATGATTTTCATCAAACACTAAACAATTTTCAGCAATTTTATCAGGTGATTTACGAGATAAATTATCATATTCAGTTAGCACCTGTTTAATTAACTCTCGATATGCTGTTAATTTATCCATAAAGTAATTTCCTCCCTTTCATTGTTAAAAACAATAAATTCAATTTGCTGAAGTTTAACCACTGCTTGAATAGATTTTCTTTGAAAGAAAGTATCAAATACTGTATCTCTGATTGCTAGATAAATTTTATAGTTTTTACTGGCTAGTTGTAAAATGTCGCGGTAGAGAATATATTGACCTAGAGCATTTTCAAAATCTCTCATGGGAGAAGGACTGATAAAACTCTTAATTTCTACAACTATTTTCCGTCCTTCTTGTTCTGCTAATAAACCTTTTTCTACAAATAAATCGGCATAAAGTTCTGCATCTTCATACTGCAAAAAATAAGGGTCAGCTATAATTGTCCAGCCATCTTTAATTAAGGCATTTTTAACAGCATCATGGTAAATGTCTTTTGCTGGCATTTTTTTCGTGGTAATATTGGCGCTTATATTAAATCTAGTTAATATAATTGTACTCATTGACCAAGAGTTTCAATATCCACCTTCTCAAAGCCATGTCTACGAAAAGCTCGCCTACGCACTCCATAACCCCAAAATTACGCTCCCAAAGAGCGATCGCCTCCTGTGAAAGAGTGAGTGATCGCCTCCTGTGCTAAAGCTTCCAATTTTCCATCAGCAATGTCTTTCTCTAATTGCTCATCCCAGCGTTGATAGTCCAAATCAGCAAACCACTCTATGAGCTTTTTATACTCATCAGGTGATAGTTGAAGAATGGCAGACTCAATTTGCTCAAGGGTTAACATCAAGGTACATCACCTTTACTCTGAACAAATTATAGCTTGCCTACCGATTATCTTTGTGTTGTAACTGATGTAGCGGACGTACTTTTGTAGGGACTATTTTAAAAGTTAAGCGATCGCTTGTTGTGGAAGATTCGGGCGATCGCCTTGTAGAAAATCTCAAAAACTAAGCGATCACTTGTTGCAGGAGAGTGAGCGATCACCTTTTATGGAAAAGTAGAGCTATCACACTGCAAACCCTAAAATCTACTAAAGTGCGATTACTTGTTGTGAGAGAGTAGTGCAATATCTACGAGGAACTAAACCTGTACACCTCACTAACTCACAAAATTGTAGTTCTTTACACATCGAGTATAGTGCTGACACAAAACTTGATTAATATTGTTGTAGTGCATATTCTTTAAGTCTTTCCCATCCCAAACGTCTAGCAGCTGATAGTGAGAGAGTTTTAGCATTTTTAAACATCACGTATTCATAACCTTTATCATCTGAGTTTACATCAGCAATAATTTGATTTCTCACATCAAATCCCCAAATTTTTCCTGCTTCTTCCCAAAATCTTTCGCAAGGATTTTTAAAATTTGGATTATCTAAATAAGAATCTCTCCAGTAACGAGAATCCCAACGTTCACTCATTGATTGAACTATACAAGCATTAGGGTAAAAAGGTCTGGAGTTTTCTTCTAACCAGTACCAATACGCTATAGTTGCACGTATAGCATCTTCAAAACCCTCAAGACAATTGAGCAGAGCTTCTTGAACATCCTCTTGATAAAAATCAACGCCTATATGAGCCAAGGCATACTTATACTTGCTAAAAATTTCATCTCTTGCTTCCAGTTCTTCCGCTTCAAATAGGTAAGCTTGATTAAATGACTTTAACGAAAGCATTTGTCAAGATTTATAAATAGATAAATTTTTCCTATTGTAACCTTTAAGTCTAAGTATATTATACTAAAAAAACATGTAATAAAAAAATATGGATCAAATAGAAGCAGCTAGGAAAGCACATAGCTCAATCGGTAAATACCAGCAAGGATTAAAATTTGACTTAAAGTCTTCTCCGATTATTTTAAATAAACCTAGACATCATATATTACATCCTGTTGGTTCAAGCTCCGAAAATGCATCATCGATATTGTTAAAGAATATTAGTTCTGAAGATTTGCATAGCCTGAAAGAAAAAGGTTTGGTCTCCAAAAATTATAATTATGAAACTGAAGAAAGAAGCATTCCTGGTAGACTTTGGGAAGAATGGGGTGATCATGAATTACTCATGCAAGAATTAGAAATTGGTTGGGTTCCTTCAAGTAAGTGGGATACAATTCCGTTATATCAGCATCATGCAGACATAGAAGGGAGAACTCCCACCCATATTGAAGCTCTTGAAGTTGCAAAAATACGTGGTTATTCTATTCCTCAGGAGTACTTACAAAAAAATGATATCAGCCGTAGCGAATTTCTTGCATATCGGGCTTCCCATGATTTAATTCTTAATCATTATTGTCATACTTTAGGATACAATGCGAACTTTCCTGAATGGAAAGAAAAATTAATATTTTTTACAGGTCAATTTATCATACCTGATCCTTTAAATAAAAATAAGACTCCTTATATTATCGATCAGCTTTGGGTTGTTCGTACTTCAAATACACAGGTTAGGCTGATTGGGTTAGAGATTGATGGTGAATATCATTTTCAGTCTGAAGAAAATATTCTGAGAGATAGAGAAAGAGATATCAAACTAGCTGCTACAGGTTATGAAATCTATCATGTAGCGGGTTGGTGGTGTCGCATTGATCCCATGCGGGTGATTCATGAGTTTTTACAAACAGCAGGAATTTTTCCTGATGCTATCAACAAATTAATAGGATGCCATTGGCAGTCAATTGATGACTACAGGTGTGGTATTTGTAACCAACCTATTGTTCGACATGAGGGTAATTGGTTTGAGCAAATAGAACATAGAAATTCTATAGTTATTGCTCATCCATCTTGTGCTGAAAATTATTGCCCTTCAGATTATTATGACTAACATGTTTGATAAAAAAGCCTGCTTTCGCAGGCTAAAATTTTTTATATACAGATATAAGCTGAACTTATATAGCTGAAATATTTAGTTTCACATCTATATAAATTCAGTATTACAATTACTCAACCCCCTCAATTCGATCCTCAACCTCTTGGTACAACTCGCGCAACTTGTTCAAATTCTCTTCGCTAGTCTCCCAATAACCGCGTCCATTAACTTCCAATAAAGTTGATACAACCTTGCGGAAAGAATGCGGATTGAGGTTCATCAATCGCTGACGCATTTCTTCATCTTTGATGAAGGTTTCGTTGGTATCCTCGTAAATCCAGTTATCAACCGCGCCGGCTGTCGCACTCCAACCCATCGTATTCACCAATCGCTTGGAAAGTTCGCGCACACCTTCGTAACCGTGAGATAACATCCCCTCATACCACTTCGGATTTAACAACTTGGTACGAGCATCAAGACGCACGGTTTCTGATAATGTCCGGACTTGAGCGTTTGCTGTAGTCGTGTCGGCGATGTATGATGCTGGTGTCTTGCCATCATCGCGCAGACTTGCTACAAGCTTGGTGGGGTCAGAGTCGAAGTAGTGGGAAACGTCGGTCAAGCTAATCTCGGAAGAATCGAGATTTTGGAAAGTCGCTTCCGCAGTTTTCAGAGTGCTTTCAAAAATATTCCTCGATTCGTCCATCATACCGGGGTTATCAGAATTGAAGGCGAAAGATTTCCGCTTCAGGTACATTTCCTGTAACTCGGCTTCGCTGTCCCATGTGCTGTTTTCTACTGCCAAGTTGATGTTTGAGGAGTAGGAACCAGAAGCATTGGAGAAGACGCGAGTCGCTGCTTGACGTAAGTTGATTCCCATGTCCTGAGCTTGCTGCAAAGCATGTTTGCGAACAAAGTTCATCGATGGAGGTTCATCGGCTTCAGCCGCCATTTTTACGCCTTGGTCTAACAGATTCATCTGGTTGATGAATAAGTCGCGGAACACACCCGAACAGTTGATGACAACATCAATTCTCGGTCTTCCCAACTCTTCTAGGGGAATCAATTCCAGCTTGTTCACTCTTCCCAAAGCATCGGGAACCGGACGCACACCAATCATCCACATGATTTGTGCTAAGGATTCACCGTAAGTTTTGATGTTATCGGTTCCCCAAAGGACACAGGCAATGGTTTCGGGATACTTTCCATCGTTTTCAGATTTGTTACGCGCCAGAAGCCTGTCTACAACGACTTTGGCTGATTGGACTGCCGCAGTTGTCGGGATGGATTGCGGGTCAAGGGCGTGTATATTTTTACCTGTCGGTAATACATCCGGGTTGCGGATGGGGTCGCCACCGGGACCGGGGAGGATGTATTCGCCTTCTAAACCTTTGAGTAATGCGCCTAATTCGTTATCTGCACAAACTTGCTGCAAACAGAATTCTAAGTACTCAAACAACGGTTTAAGTGGTGTTGGATCAACTTTGGGATATCCTGCTTGATGCAATGCTTCTACCCAAGGTTCCTTTTTGCCCATGTTGAAGAAATTCAACTTGGAAACTAGAGAAACTCGCCCTTCTGCGTCAGTTTGCTCTTTCACAAGGGCGCTAACTGCTTCACGGGTTGCTAAAGTAATATCTTGCAGCAGTTGGACATCTTCTAAAACACCCCGATCGCTATTTTGATAAATTTCGTCCAAGTCCCGTCCGATGCTATTAGCGATTATTCGCGGCAAACCAACGATTTCTTCTTCTTGACGATCTAAACTAGCGATGTTGACTAAAGTAGCGATCGCTTCCTCCGCTGATGGTGGTTTACCAATTACGTGCAATCCACAAGGCAACAACCTAGATTCAATTTCCATCAACTTGCGATACACGCTGCCAACTATATTATCCCGCTCCTCGGCGGTCATATCTTTGGCATCGGTTTCGGCAAAAATGATGTCTTTATCCAAGTTTACCAACCGGCACTTGTCGATAATGCTGTTGACAATCGGAACACCGCGTCCAGTATCTTTCAAGGTTTGGTAAGAAGCAATTAACTCGCTTAATTCTTTCAAACCTTTGTATAAACCAGCATTTTCCGCAGGTGGTGTTAGGTAGGAAATTGTTGATGCATAACTGCGGCGTTTAGCGATCGTCGCCTCACTGGGGTTATTGGCTGCGTAATAATACAGATTGGGAATCATCCCAATCAGGTTATCTGGATAACATTCCCCAGACATCCCCATTTGTTTACCGGGCATGAATTCCAAGGAACCATGCGTACCGAAGTGGAGTACAGCATCAGCGCCCCATACTTGCTCTAAGTATGTGTAGTATGCAGCGAAACCATGATGCGGGCTTGCCGAACGCGAAAATAATAACCGCATCGGGTCACCTTCGTAACCAAAGGTAGGCTGGACACCGATAAAGACGTTACCAAATTGCTTTCCGTAAATCAGCAGATTTTGTCCATCGCTGTTGAGATGTCCGGGAGGTGGTCCCCAATTCTCTTCTAAGCGGTGGGAGTAAGGTGTCAGTGCTTCGTATTCTGGCACCGACATTTTATAGGCGACGTTCAGTTCCGGGCTGCTATACTGCGCTTGAGCATCGTGGATGACTTCTTGCATCAACGCTGCGGCTGATTCTGGCAATTCTGGCAAGTCATAGCCGTTATTTTTCAGCGCTTTCATCACTTCAAAGATGGAACCGAATACATCCAAGTATGCAGCGGTTCCCACGTTTCCTTTATCTGGGGGAAAGCTGAAAACGGTGATGGCGACTTTTTTGTGTAGCTTTGGTTTGCGGCGCAGATTTGCCCATTTTAAAGCACGTTGGGCGATCGCTTCAATTCGATCTTGAAGTGCGATCGCTTTTCCTGTGGTTCCATCTCTGCCTGATAAAATTATCGGCTCAATTGCCCCATCTAACTCAGGAATCGCAATTTGCAACGCTACTTGAATCGGATGTAAACCCAAATCGCTATCTTGCCATTCTTCGGTTGTTTGAAACACCAAAGGCAGCGCTACCATGTAAGGACGATTCAAGCGCTTCAACGACTCAATCGCTTTCGGATGGTCTTGTCTTGCTGGTCCACCCACCAAAGCGAAACCAGTCAGCGATACTACAGCATCGACTAGCGATGTTTTGGAAGTCGATTCCAAAAAATAGGCATCCACAGGTTTAGAAAAGTCCAAACCACCCGCAAATACCGGAACTACTTTTGCGCCGAGTGATTCCAATTCCTGCACCATTGCCACATAATGGGCATCATCACCCGTTACTAGGTGCGTGCGTTGCAGTACGAGTCCTACACAAGGTGCCAACGGATCTTTCAAATCTGGGGAAATATCCTTGCGACCCGTATACCAATTGAGGTATTCTTTTACATCCTCAAACATCGTCGGTGCTAAAGGATGCCAAATCCCCATATCGGGATAAACAACTGGCGCTTGATATGTAACAGATGCAAAATTTTGTTTATCTACATCTTTTAATACATATTTATCAGCTAGCATCAGCAAGAAGTTTTCCAGGTTTTCAGCGCTACCACCTAGCCAATACTGAAAACTAAGCATGAAATTTCGGGCATCCTGTGCTTTTTCCATTGGCAGGAACTTTAGCACTTGCGGCAGCGTTCGCAACAGCTTCAGCATTCCATCTTGGAATCCTGCGCCCGATTTTTCCTTGCGTTTTCGCATGAATTGTGCAATAACGCTTTTCGACTGTCCCAACTGTGCCAAGGAAAAGCTACCCATTTTACTTAGGCGCATCACTTCCGGCATAGATGGGAAAACCACCGAAACGTCCAGCTTTGACCGATGTGGTTCTACAGCTGCTACTACTTTCTGCGCTAAGTCTTCTATAAAAATTAGTGAGGCGATAAAAATATTCGCAGTCTCGATTTCCCGCTTGAACTCTTCGTAGTTTTCTGGATCTCGAAGTTCTTCAATTAAGTACCCGCTGATTTCAATCGCCACGTTGGGATGTTGCGCGTTAATCGTGCGAACCGCTTGTGACAATGCGCTTTGGTACTGGGACTCAAGCACGACATAGACCACCTTGATTAAATTACGTCCGCGTAAGTTATCTGGCGCAATATGTCGAATGGTGGACTTGACGTGGGTGAACATGCTTACGAAGCTCCTAGTTATGCGTGTTCTGTAACGGAAGTTTTCCACAGCAAATTATGCTCCTGGTAAACTTCCTCTCTAAAAGGGATATGAGTTGTTTTTATCAGAAAACGCTTACTTGGTGGGAGTTTTGTGGCTTATCTGACACAAATCGATATATAAAACGAAATATTTTTTAAAAAATATTGACAAAATGCAAAAGTATTTACTCATTTTTTGTAACAAAAACTTTACATTACAAAAAACCTAGACTGGGTTACAGGTGGCAATTGTTTTTCTCTGCTTGGGTGTTAATTAATTGGCAAAGTTGGGCAGTATATCAATACAAGTATAAAAGGTGACAGAAAATTTAGTTTTACTCCTTACACTCAACCAAAAGAGATAATAAGATTGAAAACAACTTTGTAAATACTTCTATTGATAAAGCTAAAATTGCAGTATTTTCTATTATTGAAAAATTAAAATTATCGTCAAATCACAAGACTGCACTTGGAAGTGCATTGGGTCCAGTTGGTGCCGCTGTAGGGTTAATGGCTTGGCTGTGGGACTAATGGCGTTTCAGTAAGGATGATTACAAAAATAATTAGTAAATATAGCAGTCCTAAATAAGAGCGTGATGTACAAGATCCCCGAATTCTCTAAGAAGTCGGGGATCTGAGGCTTTGTGCGTTAGCAAAGCTTTCGCGCATGAACGCGTATCGATTAAATAGTATTTTCCCTTAACCATGCTTCCAAATCAGCTAACTCGGTAAAATCGAGCAATGCTTCTCCTAAATTTTCTAATGCAGATAAAGGTAAAGCCTGGATTTTGACTTGTAGCGCAGGTGGAACCGTACCAACTCGACGACGAAGTAATCGCATAACTAGCGAAAATGCTTCTTGTTGCAAAATATCCTGATAAATTACAGATTCGCGCATAACATCACTCCGCAAAATTTGTTGAATCAGTTCCTTGTTTAATACTAGCCCAGCCAGAACTGCGGCTGATGCAGCAACATTACCCCGCATCCGAGTATCGTTGAGTTGTCCGAGAACCTCAGCAACCTGTTGTAAGGTTTCTCCTTTATTGTCGGTTTGGCTTAATGTAGCAAACGGTAGCAAACCCGGAGAATTGAAAAATACCTCGGTTGGTTGTTCCCAAAGACGGATTACTTCAAATTGATGGCGGGTATTTTCCAGGACAAATGCCGTTTGATAAACCAATTCAGATTCACTTGGTTGTAAATATATAACAACCTGACGCATTAACTTTTCCGGATATCTTCGATATACCCTCAAACGGTAATCAGCCATCCGGAAAGGAATATCGGCATTTGGTCTAGTTTGAAATTCGATATGAAGAACGATTTCCTGCGACCTGAGCATAATCAATGCATCCGCTCGAATTGGTTCGAGGAATAATTCAGATGAACTTAGTTCGGTGAGTGTAATTGGTTCACCGAGTAGCCAAGTTGCAAAGTCGGTTGAAAATGATTCGGCAAGAAATTTACAGACATTATCAAACATAGCTTGGAATTATATCAGTAGTATCCTACCTATGTAACTTAGGAACGAATTAGGTAATACTTGCCTCTTGACTAATAACCCCTAATTCTTCACCATTAACTCATGAGTCAAGTAGATATTCTCATCCTCTCAAATGGTCCTGGGGAGGTAACGACCTGGGTGCGTCCTGTGGTGCAAGCTCTGCGGCAACAACTGGGTGATGACCGTTCTCTGGTAAGGATTTCAGTGATTTTGTCGCCTTGCCCAAATGCAACTGGTAAAGAAGCAGCGATCGCTCGTTCTTATCCAGAAGTAGATAGAGTCCAGTCAGCAGAACATTTTTGGCAGTTTTTGCTTTGGGGAAAAACGTTTGAGAATTGGGATTGGAGAAGTCGTGGTGTAGTAGTTTTCCTAGGTGGCGATCAATTTTTCCCGGTGGTAATTGGCAAAAAACTGAATTATCGCACTGTTGTTTACGCGGAATGGGAAGCTAGATGGCAAAGCTTAATTGACCGCTTTGCGGTAATGAAACCTGAAGTTGCAGCCCGTGTACCCCAGAAATATGCTCATAAATTTAGCGTTGTCGGGGATTTGATGGTAGAAGCGCAGCAAGAGGAGGGGGGGAGGGGGACAGAGAAAGAGAGAGGGAAAGAAATTGAACTAATTGGACTTTTGCCGGGATCGAAAGCGGCAAAATTGTCACAGGGAGTGCCTTTGATGTTGGCGATCGCTGAATACATTCACAGCAAAAGACCTGAAACTAAGTTTGTCATTCCTGTCGCTCCAACTTTGGATTTACCAACTTTAGCTAGTTTTGCCGATCCCGAAAAAAACCCCTTTGTGAAAACCTTCGGCTTTAGCGATGCTTCTCTTATGACTCCTAACTCCCATACAGACGCGATTAATCGCGTCTCTACAACACTTTTAACCGCCAAAGGTTTAAATGTAGAACTTTACACCCAGACGCCTGCTTATGATTTATTATCTCAATGCAGTATCTGCTTAACTACAGTCGGGGCAAACACCGCTGAACTCGGTTCTTTAGGCGTGCCGATGATTGTTTTGCTACCAACTCAACAACTTGATGCCATGCGTTCTTGGGATGGTTTACCCGGACTTTTGGCAAATATGCCTTTGCTTGGTTCTAGCTTTGCTAAGTTAATTAACTGGCTGGTACTAAACCGAAAAGGTTTATTAGCATGGCCCAATATTTGGGCGCAGGAAATGATAGTCCCGGAATTGGTGGGAAAACTTCAGCCGCAAGAGGTGGGGGAAATGGTTTTAGATTATTTGACTCATCCAGAAAAATTAGCAGCGATTCGAGCCAAATTGCGGAGTGTTAGAGGGGAAGCCGGCGCAGCGCAAAAATTAGCCCAAATGGTTTCAGAAGTTATGAGTTAGGAGTTAGGAGTTTTTAGTTATGAATTTTTCACTTTTAACTTGTGACTGCAAGCTCCTGACTCCTGACTCCTGATTCCTGACTCCTAACTCCTGACTCCTAATTATTCGGATGACTTTCCATCTCTGCGCCCTAGTTCATAAACGCCGCAACTCATACAAGCGAGTATACCCATGCTGATTGACCAGCTGCGACCTAAGCCTAGTTCTACGCCCCAGTTGCATAATCCGCCAAAGGCTAGAAACGGGACTATGCTAAATAGCGAGGCGTAAAAGGCGTTTTGGGATTCTCTTGCTTGACGGGTCTTTTCAAATTCTGATTTGCTCATGTAGAGCGATTGCTCGGCAAAGTTAAACCAGCGATTTAATTGCAGAATTACCCATTCACTGACTGGGGAAAAAGCTAAATATAACGCCAAAGACCACAAACTTGTGCCGGCGATCGCGATCGTGTCTAACTCAATTCTGAAAGGCAATATATCAGTCAGCATGGGTTTAGTCAATTCTGCAAAGCTAAATCAACCATTTAAGCTATTTTTAGCAGAAAGTCAACCGCTTTTCGGCTGATTCGCTACCTATCCCTGGTAAGATTCAATAAAATTAATTTCTTACTTCAGTTGCAACTTCTATATCATAGCATTTTGTGAGATTGATTAATTAATATGGATTTGCCAATTTATTTGCACATATTCGTAAGGAATTAAATTCAGAAAGGTTACTTAAATTTATTTAAAATACTTACTTGTATCTAAGTTTTAATTAAACAATTTAATTTCAATCAGAAATATTTGCATACCTAAAAGATTCGATTTTATGTGGAATCACTTGACAGAGCAATGTTGTCAAGTAGAATAGTGCGAGATAAATGAATGATATAAAAACAAAAATAATACAATATTGCTTAAAAAAATAAAAACTTCAGCACAGACGTTCCGCGTTGTCGTAACGTCTCTACAATATATATATATAATTTGCCATACATGGTATCAAAGCCTCTATCCAACAAGAAAAGAGGTCTTATTTAAAAATAAAATTCTTCTAAAAAAGGGTACAACTTATTTGCCAAAAACTCAAACTTTTCTCCAATAAACTCAGGAGAAGTTATTTCATATCCTCTACCATTTAACCAATTATAATCATTACCCGGAATATAAATTAAGTGAGCCATTCCTTCGCTGTAGTACCCCGATAAAGTCAGAGTTCTTATTTTGGGAAAAAACCTCAACTTAAAATTTTCGGAAAAGTGTTTTGCTTTAAAAGTTATACATAAATTATCACTGCCAATTTTTTCAGATAACAATTGAAACTGAGCTTTTGGGAGAACTAAAGCCGCATGACCACTTCCAATTGTTTGATATAACAATTGAAACTTAGTTTCTGGAAAAACCAAAGCCGCAATTTTAGCAACCTCTGCCCCAAAATCTGGTTCTCGTGTCTGTAAAAGTTTTCCTACACCTTTAATTGACATGATTTTTTCCTTTGTTATGGATTTAAAAGTAGCTCCGCTAGGACTTTGGACATTGTAATAGCTAAAACGAACACACAGCTCAGATTTGCTGCAATAAAATTACATCCCTGAAGTAATTGACAGAAGTTAAATTATTACTACTTACGCCTTGACATAAATTTTATGGTGTGCATAAAGCCTGACTTGATTTGCTCAACAGAAGTTAAGCACTCATTTAGCTTTCCTTCTATATTCTTAATAGGTGTAACAAAAATCAACTTATGCAGTTTTGGGATTATGTGGAAAAAATTGCCAGTATTCTGGTCAGTTCAACCAAGAAGACTGAGTTCAGTCCTGTTGATAGACGTAACTGTCTCAAAGTAAAGTGGGTAAGTCCTAATTATGTAAATTATAACTGAGCGATCTGCTAAACGTTAGTCAAGCTAGTCTGCTTTGTTTGTATATGTCTCTATCTATAATAGTAAAATTTATATCTCTAAAGTATGAAATTTAAGTAAATTTCCCTGATTTAGGTATATAAACGATTATCAATTTAAACAATTCAAAAGCAAAATACCGCTAGCTTATAGCTTCCACAAGCAAAGAAGCGGTTAAATTTAAAATAATTTAATTTTTGCAAGCGGAGTAATATTATGTCCGTGCTGATTAATAACAACCGTCGTAGAGACGTTCCACAGTGACCGTCTTTACAAACAATATGTGCGATTTGCCGTACATGATATAAAACAATACAACAAATCAGGGCGAGAAAATCCCGCCCCAAATATCTATTGAGACACAACTAATGTTGGCTCAGGCAGCTGGGTATATTCCCCAACAATTTTTCGGAATAAATCTCCCTCAATTGTCTCTTGGTCTGACAACAAGTCTACGAGTCGCTCCATTGCTGTGCGGTTTTCTTGCAACAGTTCTTTTGACTTAATGTAGCAATGGGTGATAATTTCGCGGACTTGGGAATCAATCTTGGCGGCAATTTCTTCAGAATACTCTGATTTGTTCATCCAGTCACGCCCTAAGAACACCTCTCCGCTGCTTTGATTTTCTAGGGAAAGTGGACCTAAGTCAGACATGCCGAAACGTGTCACCATTTGCCGTGCCATCCCAGAAACTTTTTGCAGGTCATCTCCTGCACCGGTGGTTACTTCTGGTTTGCCGAAAACAATTTCTTCAGCGGCGCGACCTGCTAAAGTTGAGGTAATTCTGGCTAGTAATTGAGAACGAGAAATTAAACCTTGTTCTTCGTTGGGAGTAAACCAAGTCAAACCTTGTGCTTGTCCGCGTGGGATGAGGGTGACTTTTTGCACTGGGTCATGGTCTTTAAGTAATGTCCCGACTAAAGCGTGTCCGACTTCATGGTAAGCAATTAAGCGCTTACTTTTGCTGTCTACTAAGGGAGTACCTTCCATACCAGCGACAACGCGGTCTACGGCATCATCAATTTCTAAAAGGGTGATAGATTCTTTGCGGCGTCTTGCGGTGAGAATTGCGGCTTCGTTGAGTAAGTTGGCTAAATCAGCGCCGGTGAATCCAGGAGTACGGCGAGCGATCGCTTCCAATGATACACTCTTGTCAACTTTCTTATTCCGCGAGTGGACTTGCAAAATTTCCAAGCGTCCTTTCAAATCCGGTGCATCAACTATTACTTGCCTATCAAAGCGTCCGGGACGCAATAATGCTGCATCTAGTACATCTGGGCGGTTTGTTGCAGCAATAATAATGATGCCGGTGTTACCTTCAAAACCATCCATCTCCGTAAGCAGCTGGTTCAGGGTTTGTTCTCTCTCATCGTTACCACCACCGATACCCGCACCTCTTTGTCTGCCTACAGCGTCGATTTCATCAATAAATATTAAGCAAGGGGCATTTTCTTTAGCTTTTTTGAACAAATCGCGCACGCGAGATGCACCGACACCGACAAACATTTCCACAAATTCCGAACCGGAAATGCTGAAGAATGGTACACCAGCTTCCCCGGCGATCGCTTTTGCTAGTAAAGTTTTACCAGTTCCCGGAGGTCCCACTAACAGCACTCCTTTGGGAATGCGCGCACCTACTGCGGTAAATTTTTCCGGTTGTTTGAGGAAGGTAACGACTTCTTGCAGTTCTTCTTTTGCTTCTTCTATGCCTGCGACATCGTTAAATGTTACTCCTGTTTTTGCCTCCATTTGAAAACGCGCTTTAGATTTGCCGAAGTTCATCGCTTGGCTAGAGGCATTAGTCGAGCGACGCAAAAACAATAACATTAACGCCACCAATGGCAAAATCCACATTAAGTTAATCAAAAGCCCAACAGCTGCTCTACTATTGGCAGAAGAAACCTCGGCAAAATCAACTTTATTCTCTTTGAGCTGATTAATTAACTCTGTATTTTGCTCTAAAAGCCTTACTCTTTGTGGTGTATCTTTTTTACCTTTTAGATAAACCGTGGCAATTTGTTCGCTTTCATCAAGTTCTACTTTATCAACTTGGTTGTTTTTAGTCGCTCTCAGCAAGTCACCATACTCTAGAGTTTCGCGCTGTACTTTTTGAGCCAATGCGGGAGTACTCCCGAAAATTCCCGGCAACATGATTAAACTGGCTGCTAGCGCTCCTGTCAATGCTAGACGCTTTGATGAGTGATGTTTCACTAATGCTTTTTTGTGAAAATTTGTCATAATAATTACCCTTTGTCTGCTGCTACATACATGAGCGCTAGTTTTATGTCTGTTCTTTTAGCAAGAATTGAAATCACTGTTTTCTTAATCTAGTGTAACTTTCAGTTTCAGCCATTTCCAATTCTCTTTCGGCTAGGGTTGGAAGAATGAGGGGGAGTGGAGGAGGTGGGAAGAGGGTGCGATCGCTCCTCAAACCAGTACTAAAATACTCTGTTGGTCTGTGTTCCCAAACTGACTGATGATGGCGTAATTATCACACGAACAAACAGATTTGAGGGCGACGGCTCAAACTCTAGTACAGTAAGTATCTTCGGCTTAATATTGAGCGTATTGTGGCGGAAAAACCCACAGAAGCCGATGTGGGGAGTAAATCGTTGGGTTTTTTTGGGCGACTTGTTTGTAGATATAAATATCCTAGAGCAAGTCAGCAGTAGCGGCAAATTATCTCAATTAGATCACCTGTGGCAAGACTTGGCAGATGAACTCGTCCTAGCTTGAGCGCAAGCAGCGTTGGTTAGGTGAGAATAAAACAAGTGACGACCTTTAGGGACAGGAATTGACGATGACAGAAGCTAAAAACGTAATCGACGGACAACTTGAGCTTTGTTGCACTTCTCCGGTAACTGGATATTACCGCGACGGATTTTGTCGCACTGGTGGTCAAGATTTTGGGGTACACGTTATTTGCGCTCAGGTAACAGCCGAATTTCTAGAGTTTACCAAGTCGCGGGGCAACGACCTTAGCACCCCACATCCAGAATATCAATTTCCTGGTTTGAAAGCAGGCGATCGCTGGTGTTTATGTGCTTCTCGTTGGCAAGAAGCTCTCGATGCTGGTGTTGCTCCACCAGTCGTGCTTTCAGCAACTCATGCTAGAGCTTTAGAAGTCGTTTCTCTAGACGATTTGAAAAAAAACGCCCATCAGTAGTAACGCAATAAATTGCGTTAATAAATGCTAAAAATTTGCCCAGTATAAAAAGCGCTTACGTGTCTTGGAGCGATCGCTTTATTGGTATATTCTGAAAGCTGAAAGCTCATGGCTAAACTATGTCCACAGAATTCGCCATTGGTAGTAAAGTCCGCGTTGTCGCACTACCACCCTACGTGAAAACCGCTGACCCCATGCCCATGCTTCGCCCCCCCGATGTTATTCACATAGGCGAAGAAGGGACAGTCATTGACCGACGTCCCGGAGGATATTGGGGTGTCACTTTTGCTAAGGGAACCTTTCTCTTAGATAGCCAATATATCGAAAGCACAGACACGGCTTTGGAATCGCACAAAGACTGAGAATACAGAGACCAAGAATTGTAAACTTATGTAAAGTTATGATTTTGGTCTACACAATGATTTCTCGTCGCACTTTTTTGAGTATATTGTTTGCCAGCTGCTTGACTATGATCAGTTGGTTGAATTTTCCTTCTGCTGCTAATGCTTTAGGAGGCAAACTCCCTGCAATTAATCAACCCGCGCCAGATTTTACCTTGCCAACTAACACTGGCAATGGCAAAATTTCCCTCTCTGACTTGCGCGGTAAGTGGACAGTCCTTTACTTTTATCCTAAAGACTTCACCTCTGGTTGCACCATAGAAGCGCGTCGTTTTCAGCAAGACTTGCCCAAATATCTAGAAAAAAACGCCCAAATTATTGGTGTCAGTGCTGATGATGTTGATTCCCACGCCGAATTTTGTGATTCAGAAGGGCTAAAATTCCCGTTATTAGCTGATACCACTGGATCGGTCAGTAAAGCTTACGGTTCTTGGATTGGCTTTGTCTCCATGCGCCACAGTTTTATCATCGATCCAAAGGGCATCCTCCGCGAGACTTTTGTCAAAGTCAACCCAAGTATACATAGTACAGAAGTTCTGGCAAAACTCGAACAACTGCAATTGTCTTAGGGCATTGAGCAATTTTCAGAGGGGTAAAGGGTAAAGGGTAAAGGTGAAGAAGTAATTTGAAATATTTTTACTAATTTTAAATAACTCCGTCCCTTTCCCCCTGCTCGCTCATCTCCTGCTTGCCTCTTTGTCCCCCACTTTCCCACTAATTCGCTAGGCTATTAATAGGGAGCATCCCAAATGTGTAAAAACATAATTTGTCATTGCGTTCGCCCTTGGCGTTCCCGTAGGGTACGTAACGTAGTGAAGCGTAAAGCCTTCTCCCAAAGGGAGACGCTGCGCGAACGGCATAGCTTCTCTACGAGACGCTTCGCGAACGCTTAACGCGGAGCGTCTTTTAGAGTTGCAATCGCAAAGTACAGATGTTGCGATTGCTTGTCTGCGACACGCTCCGCGAACATTCCGCTTCTCTACGAGACGCTACCGCGAACGCTTCATTCGCAATGACGACTCATTATCTTAGTAGATTTGCATTCATTGGGATGCTCCCTATTCATATCTTGGTTTTTTCAAAATCTGCTATGGATTTTCAAGGCAAAACTACGGGCGAAACTGCGACAAATAATGTAGAATTTGCTCAAGCAACTACTCGTAAGCCGCTGGAATTGCTGCGGGATACTGAAGCTTTGCTACGTCATGTTTGGTTTGTCAACTTGGGCGTAGTGGGGATGTTTATGCTCGGTTGAGAAGTAGCAGTCAAAATAGTATCTTAGCATTATCAATTTTAAATTTCTTACTTATGAATCATGACGCTTTTATAGTTCCACCTAAAGCAAAGATTTCTTTGCTAAAAGACTACAACCCAGCTTATAAAGATGATTACTACGAAAAAGCTGAAGCGCAAATAAAATTGCAGACAGATATTGAACGATTAGCAAAATACCAAAATATTCTTTATGCTCAAAACACCTATGCGTTGCTGATTATCTTTCAAGCAATGGATGCAGCTGGTAAAGATAGCACTATTAAACATGTGATGTCCGGTGTTAATCCCCAAGGATGTCAAGTATTCAGTTTCAAACAACCGAGTGCGGAAGAACTTGACCACGACTATCTTTGGCGTAGTATGAAAGCTTTACCAGAGCGGGGTCGAGTGGGGATATTCAACCGCTCATATTATGAGGAAACTTTAGTGGTTCGCGTGCATCCAGAATTGCTGAAAAAACAACAACTTCCTCAAATTCCTGAAGATAATCGAATTTGGCAGCAGCGCTTTGAAGAAATCAATAATTTTGAAAAGTATTTGGTAAACAATGGAATAATCATCCTCAAGTTTTTTCTCAATATTTCTAAATCTGAACAGAAAAAACGCTTTATAGCCCGCATCGAAACGCCTGAAAAAAATTGGAAATTTTCTGCCAGCGATGCCATTGAAAGAGCGTTTTGGGATGATTACATGCAAGCTTATGAAGACGTTTTTAATCATACCAGTACTGAATCAGCACCTTGGTATATTATTCCTGCCGATCGCAAATGGTTTACACGTTTAGTAGTTGCGGACATCATCTGTAGCAAATTAAAAGAATTAAATCTAAGATATCCAACCGTAACTGAGGAACATCAGCGGGAACTTCTCAAGGCAAAGCAATTATTGGAAAATCAGGATTGAGTGGGAATGAGGAATTTTCAAAAGGGGAAAGCGGGAAAGCAACGGAGTTATTTAAAATTACTTCTTCACCTTTACCCTTTACCCTTTACCCCTCTGAAAAAAACCCTTTACCCTCTGAAAAAATGCCGATTGCCCCTAACTTAGGGCTTCATAGACTCCAGCCAAGAGCATTGGCGATTTCTCGTGCTAATTCAAGAGGATTGAAGGGTTTGGCGATCGCTGTAGTCATACCCATTTGAGCATAGCGAAGCCGATCAGAAGCTTGAACTTTTGCTGTTAAAAAAATTACCGGAATAGCTTGAGTGGCTGGATTCGCCTGTAGTTTGCTTAAGGTAGTCATACCATCCATTTCTGGCATCATTATATCTAAAAGAATTGCATCCGGTTGGTCATTTTCGGCTTTTTTGATACCTTCTAAGCCAGAACTTGCTGTCAGTACTTCCCAGCCCGCTACCGTTTCTAAGGAAATCTTAGCAACTTCTTGGATGTACTCCTCATTATCAACTACTAGAATACGCTTTGTTGCCATTAATACTTTTACCTTAAACCGCACTAAAGTTAAGAAAACAGTAATTCAGAATCTTGGGACTGAATTACAGGCAAAAGTAAGTAAAAATTACTACCTTCACCCAGTACACTTTCCGCCCAAATACATCCGCCATGTTGTTGCACAATGCTTTTGCAAATTGCCAAACCCAAACCAGTGCCATCATAGTTGCGAGAATCTGAAGAGTCTACCTGTTGAAACCGCTCAAATATACTTTCAAGTTTATCAGGAGGAATGCCGCGTCCAGTGTCTTTTACTTGGATGAGGAGATCGGAGGGGGAGAGGGGGAAAGATGTTTCCCATGTTCCTGTCTCTCCTTGTCTCCTTGTCTCCTTGTCTCTTTGTCCCCTTGTCACGCCACTTTGCTCAACGCTCGTGACCTCCGCACCTTTCATGTGGCTCCCCTTGTCTCCAAGAAATCCATTTCTCAACTCAGCGCTTAACCAGATAGTTGCACCAACGTTGGAAAATTTAATGGCGTTACTTAATAGGTTAGTTAGGGTTTGGACGATGCGATCGCTATCTGCCCAAAGCTTTTGGGATATGCTGGAAACAGATAAAGTCACACTGTTTCCCTCGGCAAGCGGCTGAATTATATTTACTGCTTGTGTGATCAAGTCAGCAATGTTGCAAGTTTGTTTTTCCATCTTCACTTTGCCCGACTCGATGCGCTCGATGTCAAGAATGTCGTTGACTAAGCGCACCAAACGTTCGCTACTATTTACAGCAATTTGTAGGAGACGTTTTCCTTGTTGAGAATCTGACTTAATTAAATCACTTGCCAGCATTTTCAAAGAGCCGTGAATTGAAGTTAGGGGAGTGCGAAGTTCGTGGCTGGTGACGGAGACAAACTCATCTTTCATGCGTTCAACTTGCTTGCGCTCGCTAATATCTTGCAAGTAAACGGTATATACTATTTCTTCTCCTAGCTTTAACTTAGAAATCGAAGCTTCCGCCGGAAATTCACTACCATCTTTGCGACAACCATAAATCTCACGACGTTCTCCCATGCGACGAGCGACTTTTGCAGAGTTACCAAATTCACTCACATGCTCACGATGTGCTTCAATATATCGCAAGGGTAACAGTAAATCCAAAGGCTGTCCCAGCACTTCTGCTGCGGTGTAGCCAAAAATTTTTTCTGCTCCTTGGTTAAACAAGGTAATGCATTGGCTACTATCAATCGAAATAATTGCATCATCGGCGATTTCTACAATTCCCGCAAATCGACTTTGAGAGTTTCGCAATGCTTCTTGTGCGCGTTGACGCTCATTAAGTTCTAACTGAAGCTGTTGGTTAATTTTAATTAGCTGTGCTGTGCGTTCTGCTACGCTTAATTCCAATTCCTCCTTACCTTTACGTAAAGCTTGCTCAGTCTGCTGCCGTTCAAATGCTGCTGACAATACATTTGCGATCGCTTGGACAAAATTTATATCATCTAAACTGAAAATCTGTTTTTTGCGCGTATAAGCAGACATAACGCCATAAATGCGATTATCTGTAAAAATTGGTACATTTAAGCCGCTCTTAACTTGATGTTGCCGCAAAAAGGAATTACTCAATTCAGATGTTTGTAAATCTTCAATAATTACAGGTTGATCAGCAACCGCGTTGAAATTGATTATTTCTTGTCCGATTAATTCCGAATCCCAACCCACTGCGCTTTGCAGCACCCAGGTATTTTCTTTTGGCAAAAGTTCTGATATATTACAGTATTCAACTTCCAGATTTTCTGCTACGAGCACGACAGCTTCATTCATCAAGCTAGAAAAATCTTTGCCAGAGAGCGCTGACTGAGCCAACTGAGCAACTGTTGTTTGTTGTCGAATGCGGATTATGTCATTTTTGTTAGCATCAGCTTCAGCTTGCTGGGTTTGGGCAAGACGCTGCCGTAATTTAATCCTTTCCAGACGATTGATAATGCGAGTGACAAGTTCTGGTCCAATGATCGGCTTGCTTACAAAGTCATCTGCACCGACTGCAAACACCTGATTAATAATATTAGCATCGCTATGAACTGTCAAAAATAAAATCGGCACTTCACTCCAACGCGGATCGTTGCGTACTACCTGGCAAATTTCCATACCATTGACATCCGGCATTTCCACATCCAAAATCAAAAACTCTGGCTTTACAGATTCCAGAGTTTCCCAAAAATGTTGCGGATCGTTGAGGGTTGTCACCTTGATTCCCCAAGGAGTCAGCAATACTTGCAACAGCGCACCTATTTCCGGATCGTCGTCTACAGCTAATACATGAGCTTCTGCATTAGGTGCATGTTGCAATACTTCTGTCACTGCCTGTAGTATCTGTGCAATGGCTAAGGGCTTTTGTAGAAATGTGTGTCCACCGTGCCGAGCAACTTGCAATCGATGGCTAAAATCGCTTTGCTCGGTAATTACTATGACTGGAACTGGGGGTTTGCGGTCTTTCAACTCGGAAAGTAAGCGCAAGCTGTCGGATTCAAGTGGAGAAACGCTCGGCTCTAATAGTACTACGCTGGGATGTTCTTGGTACAACTTATGGATAGCGGTTTCAATGTTGGTAGCGATCGCCACTTTTAAATTTGAGTTTGCATCCTGTGCAAGTTCTTCGGCAAGCGAGCGATCGCGATCAACTACCAAGAGCATTGGGTATTCATCTTTTGGGGATGACGGTGAGACAGTTAGCGGTGTTACTTTCTCTTTGGTCAAACTGTCGAACCCGGAGGGTGAATCAGTATCATCCTGATTTTGCTCAATTTCCTGACGCAATAGCTCTACCCAACTTTTAAACTGCGTCGTTTCCGCTTTAGTCAAAGTTTTACCTGTTTTCAGTAGATGCTCAATTTTTCGTGCCAATTTTGAGCCAAAAGGAAAGCCAAAGGTACCTAACGAACCTGCTAAAGAATGAGCTTCTTGAAATGCTTGTTTGCGGAGTTCTTGATTCAAAGCATTGTCACTAGATGCAACAGCAGCTTCCTCCAACAAAGTCACCTGTTCACCCACCCGTCCTTTAAATCGGTTCCAAACTCCAGCGATCGCTAATAATGTCTGCTTTGGAGTCGGTTCAATAATTGGTGAAGATGATGAAGAGGAATTTTCTTTTTCTTCGTCTTGTCTGGCTGCCTGGTTGTATTTTTGTCCGCTTGTCTCCAAGGAGTCTTCAATTTCCTCGTCTTTCCGTAGCTTCAGACGATAGCCAATCCCATAAACTGTTTCAACTAGATTTCCTGGTGCTCCCACACTTCTAAGCTTCATTCGCAATCCTTTAATATGAGTGCGAACAGCTTCTTCACCTGGAGCGTCATTATAAGACCAAAGATGTTCTAAAATCATGCCGCAGCTAAATACGCGGTGACTATTTCGCAAAAAAAGTTCTAGCAACGCATATTCTTTAGGAGTTAATGATAGTGGTTGTTCGCCATAAGTAACTTCACAACTTGTCGGATCGAGCCGTAAATTACCCCATTCCAACACAGGTTGTGAAGGAATAATACCCCGACGCAACAGCGCTCGCACCCGTGCAATTAATTCTTCTTGATCAAATGGTTTAACCAGATAGTCATCTGCACCTGCATCTAATCCTGTAGCCTTTTCGTGACTACTATCGCACCCAGTCAACAACATGATTGGCATTTGCAAACCACTAAGTCTTATTTTACGGCAAAGACTAATACCATCTAACTTCGGGAGGATGACATCGAGGAGTATTAAGTCAAAATCATATATTTCTATTAAATCCCAAGCTGTTTCAGCATCGGGAGCAATTTCTACTACATAGTTTTGGTTATTAAGAACTGCGACGAGAGCCTCAGCTACAAATTCGTCATCCTCTACAAGTAATATTTTCATAGAATAAATTTCATTGATGGTTAATTTAGCTCACAATTCTTGACAAAAGTAATTAAAATGCAATGTTTCCAAAATTACTATTAGTATTCATGTTAGAAGAGATACTATAGTTTAATAAATTTTGTTTTACAAATGTCACAACTGTGTTTACAAATATTCAAACAATTATTTGGAAATAAAATCAGTTGTCATGGAAAATCCTGAACAAGGTAAAATCCGGTCAAATCACCATTAACCGTAGTACAGGCAGGGAAACTAGGTATATATAGCGACAATCGTCTTGGGTCTTGGGACTTGAAAAATTGAAGCAGACTTGATATTTTAATAAGATAATCTAATAAAAAGATTCGCAGAAATCTAAATGGACTGGATTACCCTACTGCGATCGCTACAGTCTGATTTTATCAAAAGGTTGCCATCCGGTTGTTTACTGCATTGTGAAACCGAAGGTCAATATAGTGAATTGACTATAATCTCTGGACAAAGATTAAAAGCGCTACGAGATTTTTGCTGGTTGATGGCAGAAAAATATAAACGCACTTCACCAGTTAGAGATGTTTTTATTAACAATCTGAAAGGAAAACTAGGTGAAGAAGTTGTCAAAGAACGTTTAGCGGATTTTATCACGGAAGTAGACTATGAAAAACGATTCGGCGGTGATGGTAAGATTGATTTTACACTGACTTGCGATCAGGCGATCGGTATCGAAGTAAAATCGCGTCACGGCAGTATTGATAGAGTTAGATGGTCAGTTAGTTCCGAAGAAGTTGAAAAAAATGCAGTTGTCGTCTGCATTTTGATTCAAGAAGAAGTCAACGAAGCGCAACCCGAATATCACCTTTTTGTAGCTGGGTTTTTACCCACTCAAATGATTAAGCTGAAAACTGGTAGAATTTCATTTGGGATAGAGCAATTGTTATATGGTGGTGGTTTATTTAGCTATTTAGAACAGTTGCAATCTGCTGAAAATCATCATTTACCTAAACAATATCAATATCACCCCAAACAGCAAAACAAAAATCAGTTTCGGCAAACTTATATATATGCTGAAGAAGATTTAAGTCAGCTTCACGTAAAACAGGGTGATGAATGCTTTCAAAAAAGAGAATACGAAGCGGCTATTAATCATTATAACGCCGCCTTGCAACTTAATCCTTATGATGCCGAAGTTTATTATAAACGTGGTTTAGCTCGTTATTATTTAGTCGATGACGAGAAAGCGATCGCGGATTACAATCAAGCAATAAAAATTAACCCTAAATATGCCAAAGCGTACAATCAACTTGGTTTGGCTCGTTATGAATTAGCAGATTACGAACAAGCAATTGAGGATTACACTCAAGCAATTAGAATTAATCCTTATGATGCAGTTGCTTATAGAAATCGTGCCGATGCTCGTTTTCATATAGGAGATAATCAGGGAGCGATTGAGGATTATAATCAAGCAATGAAGATTAATCCTAATTATGTTGATAGTAATGCTCGTTCTCACGTAAGAAACTATAAGAAAGTAGTTGACTTTTTCACTCCGTCAATTGAAATTAGTTTTCATGATGAAGTTGCTGATAAAAAGCCTGGTAATGCTCGTTCTGACTTAGAAGATTATGAGAAAGCAACTGAAGATTATACTGAAACAATTAAAATTAATCCTAATGATGCGGATGCTTATTATAACCGGGGTAATGCTCGTTTTGATTTAGGCGATCGCGCAGGAGCAATTGAAGATTATACGCAAGCGATAAAGATTAATTACAATTATGGCGATGCTTATTACAACCGGGGTAATGCTCGTTCTTGTGTAGGAGATAAGCTCTTAGCAATTGAGGATTTTCAGAAAGCAACAGATTTATATTGGAAAGAAGGAAAGTTAGCAGAACATAAAGATGCGCGGGAGAGAATTTTAGAGTTAGAAATAGAGGAATCGTTAGATATTTTAAACTTTTAGGAGTTCCTTGACTGGGACTACTACAGATGATATCAAAAGCTGTACCAAATACGCACCAGTTTTCCTGGTACAGCCATAATAAGCTTTTTCTGGGTTATTTGGTCAATTAGAGCGATCGCTCTAATTTTTCAGGTAGTTTCAGACGATTTGTTTAGGGAAGATAACTTTATCCTGCGACTCTCACGCGACAGTGGTACTAAAGCTGGGACTTGGCTTTGAGGATTGCTTTGTTTAAAGCTTTCCAGCACCTGAGATAATTCTGCAATTGTCGATGCCTCAAATACGCTACGTAAAGGCAACTCCAACCCAAAGCTGTCGCGCACTCTAGAGACAAGCTGAGTTGCCAATAACGAATGACCACCCAATTCAAAGAAATTGTCATGAATTCCTACGTGCTTGAGTCCCAGAACTTCAGCAAAGATTTTCACCAACACTTGTTCAACCAAAGTCCGAGGTGCGATATAACATCCAGCTAATTCTGACTTAATCAGCTCAGGTACTCTTAAAACGCGGCGATCAACTTTACCATTAGCCGTCAGAGGTAAAGACTCCAGCACTACAAAACTAGATGGTATCATATACTCAGGCAGCTTTTGTGCTAAATAACTTTGTAACTGCGGTACTAACTTACGTGCTGAAGAAGATTGTAAAGGATTATTAGCGTAACTTTGCCACGGACGCAAGGAAGTGCTGGGTGAAAAAATAATTCTTTTATTTATTGCTTGTTGCTGTACAAAAACTACATCGTAGCGTCCTTCACTACTCGAATCTGACCAGCTAATATTGACGCTGTAAGGTACATCCAGCGCATACAAATCTTCTGGATCTACTCCTAAATTTTCGAGTTCTTGCAAAGCTTTACGCATTACTCCCGCTGTTTTAAAATTTTCTACACCTGATAGCCATTCTGCTGTTTTAACTGCTGCCATCACTCGCGCATTAGGTACATTGGTAATAGCTAAAATATCTGGTTGGTTTTCAATTAATAGCTGATGTACTGCTGAGACTGTTAGATTATCTTCAGACCAGTCTAATACTGAATAATCCTTAGTGTTATTAACGGTTTCGCTGCCAATATGCAGAATTGCATTGTAACGAAACTGAGTTAATTCATTGCGATCGCGTCCTCGGTTCAATTGAATTTCTACATGGCTAATTTGGGGAAAACGCTGCTTTAATGCATTAAAAAAAGCTGGATCGATGACTAACTCTGTTTCTTGGAAAATTTGCATTTTTACCCGTTGCTGCAACTGTTCACGGGTGAGCGAAGGTTCTGCTTGATACAGTTGCACAGATGCATGAAAAGCTTGCAAAAGTTGCAGATTACGCACATCTCCTATAAAGATAAAGCCACCAGGTGCAGTTGCCTGCACAGCACCTTCTAATACGTGAATAAAATAATCAATACTAGGAAAATATTGGACAACAGAGTTGAGAATTACCACATCAAAAGCAGCTTCTATTCCCTCAAAGTCAGTAGCCATCTTTTGGTGCAACTTTACTTGCGGCATTTCTTGCTTTGTCAACTGCTGTTGAATGTAGTTAAGTGAAATAGGGGAAAAGTCCGTCGCATAATACTTACTACAGTGAGGGGCAATTCTGAAGAGTAGTAAACCTGTTCCACAACCAATTTCTAGAACTTGCTTAGGTTGTAAAGCCAGAATTTGCGTCACTTGGTTATTCACCCATTCGCGCATCTCTTCTGCTGGAATAGGCAGATTTGTGTAACTACTATTCCAACCGATAAAATTGAATGTTGGATCGCGATCGCTAGCAGTTTGATTATAAGTTTCGTTGTAAAGCATTTGCCATTGCGAAACCTGTTCATCCTGCAATTGCATTAATTGTATATTTTCCTGCTGGTTGCTATATTCAGTATTTAGCACAACATAAGCTACTAAACGTTTCTCACCTGCATCCTCAGAAGTCATCACAACAGTTTGCTGCACTGCTGGATGTTGACTCAGGACCGCTTCAATTTCTCCTAACTCAATGCGATAGCCGCGAATTTTTATCTGTTCGTCAAGGCGATTTAAAAATTCAATCTTACCATCTAATCGATAGCGAACTAAATCACCTGTTTTATAAATTGTAGAAACCCGACATATCGCGTCTATAGAGGAAATGAAAGGATTAGGAATAAAGCGTTCAACAGTTAAATCAGAAAGGTTTAAATAGCCTCGCGCTAACCCATCACCACTTATGTACAACTCACCTGGTACACCAATAGGTACAGGTTGTAAATATTTATCAAGTATATAAACTTGTGTGTTGTCAATGGGACGACCAATTGCAGGTGTTATATTGTCTTTATTCTTAACAATAACCTGACCCGAAGTTGTAACAACTGTATTTTCAGTAGGTCCATAGTTATTAACTACTTGGAAAACATGGTCAGCTAAAGGATATTGATGTAGTTTGTCACCACCTGTAAGCAATATTCGTAAAGCTGCGTTATTCGGAAAATTTAATGTTAAAACTTTTTCTGCCAAAGGTGTTGGTAAAAAGGAAATTGTTATCGCTTTCGATATTAGCCAATCTCGTAGATGCTCAGGATTTAACCTAATTTCATCATCTACAAAATATATGCTTGCTCCAGCACTAAGATACGGCAAAATTTCCCAAACACAAGCGTCAAACGCAACTCCGGCTATCTGCGTTGCTCGGTCAAGGTGTGAAACTGCAAATGCTTTTTGATGCCAAAATACTAGATTTAATAATCCCCTATGTTCAATTTGTACTCCTTTAGGCTTTCCAGTTGAGCCAGAGGTATAAATGACATAAGCGAGGTTGTCTACTGCAACTTTAGTACTAAGATTATCTTCAATTTCTTGAGCAATAATATCCCAATCTTTATCTAAACAGATTACCTCGCAATTGTGGTTTTCAATATGTGGAATCCATCGGTCGTGAGTTAATAAAACTGGAAATTGAGCATCTTCAAACATAAAGTTAAAACGCTCAGGGGGATAACTTGGATCTAAAGGCACATAAGCTCCACCCGCTTTCAAAATGCCCAAGATCCCGATTATCATATCAAAAGAGCGTTCTACACAAAGTCCTACTAAAACTTCGACTCCAACACCTAATTTTTTTAGATAATGTGCAAGTTTATTGCTGCGTAGATTTAATTCTTTATAGCTGAGTTGCTTATCTCCAAATACCAATGCTATGGCATCAGGAGTTTGCTCTGCCATACTCTCAAATAATTGATGAATGCATTTATCTTGAGGATAATCTACTTGAGTCTTATTCCATTCAATTAACAACTGATGTTGCTCAATTTGGCTTAAAAGTGGTAAATTTGCAATTCGCTCTTCGGGATTTGCAACTATACCTTCTAGCAATATTTGGAAATGTCCTAACATCCGGGTAATAGTAGCTTCATCAAATAAATCAGTTCTGTAAATTACAAAACCGCTGATTCCTTTCGAGCTATCTACCCATAATTGATTGTTTGGTTCTTGCTGCCACAAATGAAATTCTAAATCAAAGCGCGTTGTTGCAGTATCAAATTCCAGGGGACTAAGTATTAACCCAGGTAACTCTAACGCAGACATAGGTGCATTTTGAAGCGCAAATACCACTTGAAACAGCGGATTTTGATTTAAGTTACGCTCTGGATGCAGTTCTTCTACCAGCTTTTCAAAAGGCAAATCTTGATGAGCATAAGCACCCAAAGCTACTTCTTTGACTCGACTTAATAATTCTCGAAAAGTTGGGTTTCCACTTAAGTCGGTACGCAGCACTAAACTATTGACAAAAAAACCAATTAATTGTTCAATTTCACTACGGTTGCGGTTGGCGATCGCTGAACCCACAGCAATATCTTCTTGCTGGCTGTAGCGGTAAAGTAAAATTTTGAATGCTGCCAGCAGGGTCATGAACAAAGTTACTTCTTCTTGCTGCGATAGAGTTTCTAGCGCTTCGCTCAGGCTTTTTGGTAGTTGCAGAAGTTGCCTTGCACCCTGGTAAGTTTGAACTGCTGGTCTTCTGTCAGTAGGCAGATTTAGCATGGAAATGCCGTTTAATTGCTTCTGCCAGTAAGCTAACTGAGTTTCCAATACTTCCCCTTGCAGTAATTGACGCTGCCATTGAGCAAAGTCTGCATATTGGATTGCTAGTTTCGGTAAAAAAGAAGGCTGATTGCTGCTAAAGGCTGTGTAGAGTGCTGCTATTTCACCAATCAGCACCCCGATAGACCAACCATCAGAGACAATGTGGTGCATATTCAATAATAGAATATGTTCTGCTTCATCCAACTGCAAAAGTGTTACTCGTAGCAACGAATCAGTTGATAAATTGAAAGGACGTTGAGCTTCTTGGGTAGTAAGTTGTTGTGCTTGTATTTCACGTTCTGCTTCTGGCAGCTGCCGCAAATCTATTATTGGTAAGGATATTTTTAATGTAGGATTAATTACTTGAACTGGTTGCCCTTGCACCATGACAAAATTGGTACGTAAAGCTTCGTGACGCTGCACAATTTCGTTAAATGTTTGCTCTAATGCGATTGAATTGACCGAACCTTTTAAATGCAGTGCTGCCGGAACGTTATAGAAAGGATTGTTAGGTATTAATTGGTCAAGAAACCACAATCGTTGTTGAGCAAAGGAGAGGGGAAGATTTCCTTCGCGCAAAATAGGTACGAGCGGTGTAGAAGTATAGTTGTTAGTACGATTAGCTGCTTTTAAAAATTCAATAATTTCTACTTTGCGGTGTTGAATTTCCGCACGCAATTCTGCTGTTAGAGTTTTTTCAGGTGCGTTACAGCGCAATTTTTCCTCATCAAGAAAAACCTGAATATCCAAGCTGCGAAGATAAGATAAAAATTCAACTATTTTCAAAATTATACCCCTTGGCAAGAGTTGTTAGTTACTATTTTATGATTTACGCTTTTATGACTAAAAAACGAACCGCGAAGTACGCTTTTGTTCGCCAAGGATAAGAGTTTAAGAGAGAGAAGTCTGAGCGTAGGCTTCCTCCGATCATAACTTCGGTGGTTTTTGCGCTCATTTTTGTACTTATTTATTAACTCAGTATTTGTACCACACTTAGAACACTATAAAAATCATTCCCTAGATTGAAAATATAGAACATTTGAGAAATTGCGTAATTTATATTTTTAAGTATAATTACGTATACGTAGAACTATCTGGATTTACGGGCACAGAAACACGCCGTCAACTAAATTTTGCTGGTTTATTATCAGCATTGGGTTCCCCTGGTGTTTTGGCTCGCGGCACATTGGCAATGTTAAAATATGATGAAACGATGACTTTGCCGATGGTTAATGTTCCGGTGTTGGTTGTTTGCGGTGTTTCAGATATAGCGACTAAATTGGTTGCGAGCGATCGCATGAAAGCTGAATTACCTTCTTCTGAATTAGTCAGCATCAAACGCGGTGGACATATGGCATTGATGGAGCAGAATCAGCGTTTTTCCGAAGCTGTTAGCGCGTTTTGTGTTATAAGCTCGAACTCAAGCGTTTTTCCTTAAAATTCCACTTCTTCTCGCTCCTGACTTATAGTACCAGCTTTATCTAAACATGAAGCTGCCCAAGATGTCGTTTCAATGTACTTAGCAAGTTGTTCAATAGTCGGTGCTTCAAACAAATTGCGTACAGGTAAATCTATTTTAAAGGTGTCCCGGATTCGAGAAACTAACTGAGTTGCTAATAAAGAATGACCACCCAATTCAAAGAAATTATCGTGGATACCTACTTGTTCTTTTCCTAAAATTTTAGCCCAAATTTCCACAAGTAAATCTTCAACCTCCGTCCGTGGTGCTACATAATCTTGTTTATCAAAAGTAATATTAGGTGCTTTTAAGGCACGACGATCCACTTTGCCATTGGGTGTTAGTGGTAGAGATTCCAATATTACATAGGCTTTTGGCAGCATATATTCTGGTAACTTTTCTTTCAAAAATTGGCGAAGTAAAGACACAATTTTTTGCGCTGATTGCGTGGGTATCTGTTCTTGGTTGGGAACAATATAAGCCACCAACTGCTTATCACCAGGTATCTCTTCATCGGCAATAACTACTGTTTCTCTCACCCCTGGATGCTGAGTCAGTACCGCTTCTATTTCTCCCAACTCAATGCGGAAACCGCGAATTTTAACTTGATTGTCAATGCGACCTAAAAATTGAATATAGCCATCTGCTAAATAGCAAGCTAAATCACCCGTTTTGTAAAGTCTTATTCCTGGAAAAAAATCAGTTTCGGAAACTGTAACAAAGCGTTCAGCAGTTAACTCAGGGCAATTGAGATATTCTCGCGCAAGTCCATCACCTCCAATGTACAATTCACCAACAACTCCAATAGGCACAGGTTGTAAATTAGCATCTAATAAATAAATTTGTGTGTTTGTAATCGGGCAACCAATGGGAATAGATGTAGCTGATTCTGCTACATTTTCCACCCTGTAATAAGAAGAAAATGTTGTACTTTCTGTAGGACCATAAACATGAATCAATTTTTTTGGTGAACCATTTTTTATAATCTTTTTAACCCATCTAATATCAACAGTTTCGCCCCCAAATAGTAAATATCGCAAGGTCGCGAAAGCTTGCGGAGCATCTCTGGCAATTTGTTGAAATAAAGCAGTAGTCAAAAACAGAACGCTGATACTTTTTTGTTGTAATTGTAATGCAAATTCGTGAGGTGAAAGAATCACATCTTTGCTAATTCCCACAAGTTGAACACCATTAAGTAGCGCTCCCCAAATCTCGAATGTCGCTGCATCAAAGGAAGTATTCGAGGCTTGGGCTATTTTATCGTTAGCTGACAATTTTATATAGTTTGTATTGCACACCAATCGATTTACAGCTTTGTGAGTTACAGCTACTCCTTTAGGTTTTCCTGTAGAGCCGGAAGTATAGATTACATAAGCTAAATTGTTTGCTGTTACGCTGTTTTTCGGGTTTTCTTCGCTTTCTTGGGCAATAATTTCCCAGTCTTTATCTATGCAAATAATTGGATTTGAGAAGGTTTGAAAATGCTTGAGCAAGTTTTCTTGTGTGAGCAATACTGAAATTTGTGCATCTTCCAGCATGAAATTTAAACGCTCTTGAGGATAGCTAGGATCTAAAGGAACATATGTTCCCCCCGCTTTCAGAATGCCCAACAACCCAACTATCATTTCTACAGACTGTGGAATGCAAATACCTACTAAAACTTCAGATTTTACTCCCATTTTTTGGAAATGCTGTGCTAGTTGATTACTGCGAATATTCAACTCTCCATATGTTAGAGACGCGATAGATCGCGTCTCTACATTTTCAAAGATTATTGCTATCGAATCAGGATGCTGCTTAACCTGATTTTCAAACAACTGATGGATACACTTATCTTGAGGATAATCTGCTTGAGTATTATTCCATTCGACTAATACCTGATATAGCTTTTTTTCGTTTAATAGCGCTAAATTCGCGATGGGTTGATCCGGATTAGCAACAATGCTTGATAGTAGCGTTTGGAAACATTCCAGGATTCGAGTAATAGTGGCTTTCTCAAATAAATCTGTGCTGTAAACCATTACGCCTCTAATACCCTCAGAATGCTCCCATTCTGCACCCCATAAGCTTCTAAAGTCCTCGGAACACTTCCACAGATGCAACTCCAAATCAAAGCGTGTTTTCTTCAACTCAATATTCATAAAGCTAGGCACTAACCCAGGCATTTCTAGCGCTGACATTGGCGCATTTTGAAAGCCAAACACTACTTGAAATAACGGGTGCTGGCTCAAGTTTCGCTCTGGATGCAGTTCTTCTACTAACTTTTCAAAGGGCAAATCTTGATGACTGTATGCTCCTAGTGTTACTTCGCGTACTCTAGATAGCAGTTCTCGAAAAGTTGGGTTTCCGCTTAAGTCAGTACGTAGCACCAAACTATTGACAAAAAAGCCAATTAGTCCTTCGATCTCGCTACGGTTACGGTTAGCAATTGGCGAACCGACGGCAATATCTTCTTGATGTGTGTAGCGGTAAAGCAATGTTTGAAATGCTGCCAGCAGCGTCATAAATAAGGTGACATCTTCTTGCTGCGATAGTGCTTGGAGTGCATCAGTTAGGTTTTTCGGTAACTCTATAAATTGCGTTGCTCCTTGATAGCTTTGTATAGGCGATTTTAATTTGTCGGTAGGCAGATGTAGCATCGAAATGCCGTTTAATTGCTGTCGCCAATAAGTTAACTGATTTTCCAACACTTCTCCTTGCAACCATTCGCGTTGCCAGTGGGCAAAATCGGCGTATTGAAGAGGCAGTTCTAACATTGAAGGCTGGTTTTGTGCAAAAGCTGCATACAGTGTTCCCAATTCGCGAATCAGCACCCCAATAGACCAATCGTCGCAGATAATGTGGTGCATATTCAGTAACAGAATATGTTCTGTTTCCGAAAGCTGTAGCAGCGTCACTCGCAGCAACGGACCTTGAGACAAATCGAAAGGACGTTCTATCTCTGCGTTGACAATGCGGTTTACTTCACACTCCCGTTCATCAGCTGGCAATTGCCCCAAATCTAATACACAAAGCGGTATAGTTAAGCTAGCGCAGCTTTCCGCAGAAATCGCCTGTAGGGGTTGCCCATCTAACACCTTAAATGTAGTACGTAAAACTTCGTGGCGACGCACGATTTCCTTAAACGTCTGCTCTAGTGCCGAAGTGTTAAGCCTGCCTGTCAAGCGAATTACAGTCGGCACATTATAAATGGCATTACCGGGGATCAACTGGTCGATGAACCACAGTCGCTGTTGGGCAAAAGATGCAGGAAAGATAAAGACCTCTTCAGAAGACATAATGAACCTTCGGTTTAGTATTTGCATCCACCTGCAATGTTAATGCATCGCTCTGTTATGTTTTGGTGAGATTGCTTCCTTCTGCTTTGCTCCAGTCGCAATGACAGAATACTATTTTTGACCGAACTTGGTATAAATAAGAATTAGTTGCATTATTTATAGTAATTCTGTACTAAAGAAGCCCATAAGTACTAAAGCGATCGCTTCATAACTCTCTTATTTCGTCGTTTGTTAAACCATTAATGTGACAATTTGTCCAGTAATGATTGGTTCTTCAAGCTAGTTTTGCTACAAATATTTACATTAAAGAGGGCAAGAGCGAATAGCAAGTGACCGAGCGCGAAGAGAGTGAAAGAATGGGGCAGGTGATCGCCAATTTCCGCCAACAAGAGCGATCGCAGATCAAAATAGAAAATTCCCCACACCGCATATCGCTTTTGATTAGCGTGTGGAGAACCTCACAGCCGAAGTTGATTTACTTTTCGGTCAGGATGGGACCCACAAGTGCTAGCACTTCGTCTTCTGTAGCAAAGCCATCAAAAGCTTCATTACTGAATGGAATTGGGGAATTAGATCCAGACCGATTCTTGTTGAAGAGGACTTCACTAGCATCTCTTATCCAAGGTCGCACATCTGCACCATAATAAGTTTGCCGTAGATAGCGAACACCAGCAGCATGTCGAGCTTCTATAGTGTGGATTTCCAAAGCTCCAGCTAAGACAACTTTACCAGCGTCACCGGCAGCGAGCAAGTTCTGCACCTGTCCTTTATAAGCTGCTACCCCCGTGTCTTCGACATACTGTAACGCGAGGAGAAAATCTTCAGGATTATTAAATGGGTCGCGATTGAGTATGGCATCGTAGTTGGGGTTCTTTGGGATAGCGATCGCATCTGGATTGCCTCCCAAAGATCTCAATACAGCCGATAGATCCGTAACGTGCATACCTTCATCCTGTCCATAGGACTTGATTGCCTTTTTAGCCGGCTCTGGGAGACTCATCAATCCGCCGCTCTTGATTGCAGTAAACGCACGGCTATACATATCAGCTTCCAGTTTTTCTAAGGTCAAAGCGTATTCAACAACTTGCTTAGGTGTTAGCGTAGCTTCCTGAGCATAAGCTGGTGTTACGGGGATTGTGAGCAACGATAGAAGGAGTAAAGAGAGGATCAGCATTCTACCCCAAGTTGCTGCCAAACCGAGGCTGGCAACTAATTGCCCTGCTAGCGAGAAAAGGGTTTTCATATTCTTTGTAACTCCTGGGGTTAAGCGACAAGTGCGCCGTTGATTGGGTTTTTCAATATATTTAAAGAGCCAACAATTGCTATAATCTGTTTGGGCGTATATAGCTCATCGTAGGCACGTCCCTTAAATGGATTGAGTTCAGGAACTAGGTCAGCATCGTTCACTGCGCGATCGCTATCTGGCTCTGTAGCAGCTCGCTTCAGAAGCGCACGTACTCCAGCAGTGTGGCGTGCTTCAATAGATACGATGGAGCCAGCTGCCAGCAAGTATGTGGGGTCTTTCAAGCTTGTTCCCGCTCCATTGTAAGCGTGAACACCAGTATCCTCTAAGGCTACAGCTGTATTTAAGATGGTATCGCGGTCTGTCAGGACAGCATCTAACCCAGCTTTGTTAAATTTGAGGTTTTTCGTCTTAAAAGTAGTATTTTTACCTAGTACTTCGCGAAGAAATTTGACGTGCGTGGCTTCATGACTAGCTATGGCTGTGATATAGTCATACTCTTTAGAATCTGTAATCTTGCCAGACTTAAGAACAAGTAAATAAAATGCTGCTTCTAGTTCCTCTAATAACAAAGCGAAGTTAAGGATACCGATGTCATCAGCATTAAATGTCAGAGTTTTGCCATACTCATTAATCTGTGCAGTCACTCTCTCAGGTAGAGTGGTTAAAGCTGCCGCACCAAAGCTTAGAAGACCCCATTTCAACAAGCTACGTCGCGAGGTGAAATATAAATTATTTTTCATTTTCATATCTCCTAAAAAAAGTAAGCGCTTATTGCTAGTAGTTAAGAACTAATTGCCCGCGTCAAAATCAATTACTGCGCTTATACGTAGCCGGTAAAAGTTGCATCCCCAGAAGAATGAAACTTTCTACTAGCTAATTAAAACCTCTCCAAAACTCAAGTCAGGAAATACCGTTTATGCTTCTACTCCGCTCTCTTGTACGCGAGGCAATAGCACCTGTACTTAAAACACCAAACGCTAATAAACCTAGTCCAGATGATGCTTCCGGGATTGCTTTAGTACTAGCAGTTTGAACGCCGGTGAGGGTGATATTATAACTCCCACCATTCAATATCAAGCCGTCAAACTCCTCAAGTTGAAATCCATCACCAATACCAGATGGTTTCAAAACTGTTTGAAAAGGAACATCGGGGAAATCTGAGAAAATTTTACCTTTAGTACCAACAGGATCGTAGTCAAAGCCAGAGATCCCTAAGTAATAGATACCAGCGTTAGTGGGAGAAAATTCACCCTTCGGCAGGGTAGCTTGTTTTGTATTAACACTCTCGTCGTCGTTTGCGTAAATACCTTTGCCGTTTGAATCGAATAAAAACAACTGTGGGTCGGCAAGACTACCTGAATTGATTTTAGTCGTAGCTGAGAATGTCTTTCCGCCAGTTAGGTAGATTTGAAATAAGTTAGCAGGATTGGTTTGCGAGATTGTCCCAGAGATAGACTCCAACGATAGCGGTCCCGATGGAATAACTTGAGCTGTAGTAAGAGTCTCACCAGCTTCTTTAGTTTGCGTAAAACTAACAGCTTTTACCTGAGTTGGTATCAGCACAGCGATAAGTGCAAATATGACTGTTTTCCATGCAAAGTTTTTCATTAGCTAAATCCATCTCCATATCCAGCCAGCTATGTCTGGAAAAGCACTTATAACGAACACTTATTAGAGTGCCACTCCTTTAGCTCAGGTTCCAGTCCAAAAAGTGTTCATTTTTTGCTCATTTCTTGCTCATTTTTTTTCTAATGATGAAACAAATTTTAGATCCATGTTTAGAGCTATTTGTCAATAGAATTATTTTCTTTAGTCGAATAAATTAAACACCTAACTAACCAATACCTTCGCCAAATAAACAGGGCTTCCCGTAGTAGAGTTATTATTTACACAACTACAACTCAATATTTACAGAAAGCCCATGCCAGATATATTAACTTTGTTGGTGTGCGTCAGCTATGGCAATTAATTTTATGTAAAATTTATAAATTTTGTCAAAGTAAATTTTATAAATCAAAAACATACTTATACTTTAAAATAGTAATCCTACGTAAAATTTGAGGAAGGGATGCCAATGACATCTCTATTACAGAGACTAAGTGCAGAACGAAATCGCAGATTTGTAGGACGTGGGCGGGAACTGGAGCTATTTCATCATGCGATCGCATCTCCAGAATTACCTTTTCACATTTTGCACGTCTTTGGCCCCGGTGGTGTGGGCAAGACAACTCTCATGCATCAGTTTTTGCGATTTTGTGAACAGTCAAAAATATCAACTATCTACGTAGAAGGACGTAATATAGAAGCTGCGCCAGAATCTTTTGTTAGCACGTTGCGTTCGTTGATGGGATTGAATGAATCAGATTCTCCTTTGCATGTGCTAGCCCAAAGACAAGAACGTAATGTAATTTTAATTGATACCTATGAAGCTATTACCCAGCTAGATGAATGGTTGCGGGAAGGATTCTTACCCCATTTGTCTGCTGATACCTTAATTGTGATTGCTGGACGCAATCCCCCCTCATCTGGTTGGTGTAGCGATCCAGGTTGGCAAGCTTTGATGCACACTTTGCCCCTACGCAACCTTACCCCAGAAGAAAGTCAAACTTATCTCACCACACGAGATATTCCCACCACACAACACCAGGCGATTCTAGATTTTACCCACGGACATCCTCTAGCATTATCTTTGGTTGCTGAGGTGTTTGCTCAGGAAAAAGAAATCTCTTTTCAAGCAGAATCTGCTCCCAATGTTGTTAAAACACTGTTGGAAAGATTCATAAAAGAAGTACCAACGCCCGCACACCGTATGGCTTTAGAAGCTTGTGCGGTGATCCGGCTGACTACCGAAGCCGCACTAAATCAAATATTGGCTGCGCCTCAAAATACTTTGGCTGGTGAGGCTCAGTCTTTAGGGGAAATACTTGATGTTCACGATTTATTTGAGTGGTTGCGCGGACTGTCGTTTATCGAATCAGGGCAATTGGGTTTATTTCCCCACGATTTAGCACGCGAAGTTTTAATTGCTGACTTACGTTGGCGTAATTCGGAATTTTACACTCAATTACACCACCGAGCGCGTCAATACTATACTAAACGACTAGGACAAACCCAAGGACAAGAAAAGCATCGAGTGCTACTTGATTATATTTTTTTGCATCGGGATAACTCGGCTATTCGAGCCTGTTTCACCTGGGGTGAGCAAAGTAATTTATTGACGGACTCATTACGGGAAACTGACAAAACCGTACTGCTGGGGATGGTGGCACAATACGAAGGTGAAGACTCAGCAGAAATAGCAGCTCACTGGTTGAAGCGTCAACCGCAGAATGTAGTAGTATTTCGTGACTTGCACTCCGAACCTGCGGGGTTCGCAATGATGGTGACATTGCACACAGCAAGTGTTGAAGATTTGAGTGCAGATCCTGCGGCACTTGCATCTTGGCAATATCTCCAAACCCATGCACCATTACGCCCTAGCGAAGGCGCAACTATTTTCCGCTTCTGGATGGCGCGGGACACCTATCAAGCTGTTTCCCCCACCCAAAGTCTAATTTTCATTAATTTTGTGCAGTATTTTCAGAATACACCGGGGTTAGCATACACCTTTCTACCTTGTGCCCAAGCAGATAGTTGGACAGCAATGTTAAACTACTTCGACTTAACACGAGTTTCTGAAACTGATTTTACAGTTGGGGGAAAACACTATGGTGTTTATGGGCATGACTGGCGAATTGTGTCACCTGCCGTATGGAAGGAAATTTTGGCACGAAAAGAGGTTACAACTGCCGGAGAATCTGTAGATAATACTCCAGTCGGTGAACCCCTGTTGGTTCTTAGTCAGCCAGAATTTGTGGAGGCAGTGCAGAATGCGTTACGTAACTTTAGTTGTCCTGATGCATTACAGAATAATCCATTAATGCGATCGCGAAGCGTACAGGAAGTGTTATGGCGCTTAGTGGAAGAGCAAGTTGACACAAAAGCAAGTATTAGCGAGAGTCCTTTGGACACGCAACTCTCCGAGAAACCGGACTCTGGTCACTTACGCGATGCGTGCGGTGGACAAAGCCAACGCGTTAACGTTTTACAAAATCTGGTGAAACAAGCAGTTGAATCCTTACAATCATCCCCGCGTGATGAAAAACTCTACCGCGCTGTTTATCGAACTTATTTAAATCCTGCCCCGACGCAAGAACAAGCAGCTGAGTTACTAGATTTGCCTTTCAGTACCTATCGCCGTCATCTGAAAGCTGGGATGACGAGAGTTACAGATATTTTATGGCAAAGAGAAATTAGCTAATCAGCGAAAATTACGAGTGCGGAGTGCGATAACCGACATCTTGCGTTTCGCTCAATTATGTGCTTTTTCAATACAGGCTCTTAGCTGTGCAGCGATAACCTGGATATGGGGTTTTCTCAACATGGTTAGGTGATTACCGGGAATAGAATAAACTTCTGTTTTTTCAATAGCCAACTTATCCCAACCCATACTCGAATCTTCCTCAGCAATACCTGAATTCACACTTGTTTTAAAAAGAGTAATTTGCTTAGGGTAGACCTGCGGAACGTAGTTGATAACTGCTTGGCTATTAGCATAGAAAACACGAAGCATCGGGCGAATTGTTAACTCGCTTAAAATTCGTGACCTTGACTCTTCTGGTATAGAGTTGACTTTAGCAGCTTCTCCCAAGATAAAGTGTGAAAACAGATTTACTTCGAGCCATTGAATCAACTTATTAAAAATAGAAAAACTATTGGTTTGATTTTTGCTATGAGTGATAATTAAACGAAAATAATCGAAGAAAAATGACCATATGTATCGCGCTACTGTCGTGAAAAGAAACTTTAACCCATTGCCAAAGTCAGGTATATTGCTTTGAATTGGTGCTAAAGTATCAAGCATAGCAAGTAACGCCACTTCATCCCCAGATTTTTCGAGTTGTTGAGCCATCTCAAAAGCAACCAAACCGCCAAAAGACCAACCTCCTAAATAATAAGGTCCTTTTGGCTGTACTTTACGCAATGCTTCAATATAGTGGGCAGCCATTTCCTCAATGCTAGTTAGTGGAGTTTGTCCGTCAATACCAATCGGTTGTAGCCCGTAAAATGGTTGATTATTTCCTAAATGATGAGCTAATTCATAATAAGGAAAGACAACACCAAAGATTGGATGAACGCAAAAGAAAGGCGGATTTGAACCAGCCGGCTGAATCGCAACCAAGGGAGACCAAGACAGAGAATCTGTTTCTTGGCAGAGAGAATTTGCTAAACTTTCAATTGTTGGATTTAAAAATATGGTAGATAGCGGTAAGTCGCGCTCAAATTGCTTGTGTATTTGCTCTATAAGGCGTACAGTTAACAGTGAATTCCCTCCCAAGTCAAAGAAGTTATCGTAAATACCCACACGCTCAATGTTAAGGACTTCAGCCCAGATTTTTGCTAATGTTAACTCGGTTGGGGTACGAGGAGCGATAAAAATTTTATCTATTAAGCGACTAGTTGCAGTGTCGAGTGCTGTGAGTGCAAGGCGATCTAGTTTGCCATTAGGCGTTAGCGGCAGAGAATCCAGCACTACAAAGGCTGCTGGTATCATATATTCTGGCAATTTTTCTTTTAAGAATTCACGTAATTTACTAGTTGTTGCAGGCTGCTTCGTGGGAATAATATAAGCCACCAAGTAGCGATCGCCTGACACGTTCTCTTTAGCAATTACTACTGCTTTTTCTACGCTTTGATGCATCATCAGCACTGTTTCAATCTCTGATAACTCAATGCGAAAGCCACGAATTTTGACTTGATTATCGATGCGACCCAAAAATTCAATATTACCATCTTCTCGATAACAAGCTAAATCACCGCTCTTGTAAAGTCGCGTTCCTTTATTCTCGCTAAAAAAATTGGGAATAAACTTTTCAGCAGTTAATTGAGGACGATTGAGGTAGCCTTCAGCCACACCATCACCACCGATGTATAATTCACCAGGAATTCCAATTGGTACAGGTTGTAAATACTTATCTAATATATAAATTTGAGTGTTAGCAATAGGACGACCTATAGAGGGTTTTTCATCAAGAGTGTTAATTTCTCCAACGGTTGACCAAACAGTTGCTTCAGTCGGTCCGTAAGCATTAAAAAACCGACGATTAGAACTCCACCAGCGTTTTATAATATCCTGGGGACAGAATTCGCCTGCACAAATTATACTTTGCAATGCTGGGAGCGATTCTGTAGGTAGAACTGCCAACACCGCAGGAGGAAGGGTAACGTGAGTAATAGCTTTTTCCCCCAATATTTGCAGCAAAACTTTTCCGGGTAGAAGCGAATCTTTCTTTGCTAAATAAAGAGTTGCTCCTGTTCGCAGTGCCATAACAATCTCAAAAATTGAGGCATCAAAACTCAATGATGCAAATTGCAAAATGCGGTTACTCGGTTGCAAATTGAAAACTTCAGTTTGAGCTTTTGCCAAGTTGGAAAGTCCTCGGTGTTTGATTAAAACGCCTTTAGGCTGTCCTGTTGAGCCAGAGGTGTAAATAACATAAGCTAGGTTATCAGATGTTACGCCGCTATTTGGGTTTTCCTGGTTTTGAGAAGCTATATTCGCTTTTTTATCGTTATTATCTAAGCAAACTATAGGTATCGAAACTTTCCCCAAACGCTCAAGGGATCGCTGCTGAGTTAGCAAAATTGAGACTTTGGCATCTTTGAGCATGAAGTGAAAACGCTCAACCGGATAGCTGGGATCTAAAGGCAGATATGCTGCACCCGCTTTGAGAATAGCCAACAGCCCAATTATCATTTCTGGCGATCGCTCTAGGCAAATGCCAACTAAAACATCAGGAACTACCCCTAATTGTTGCAGGTGATGTGCAAGTTGGTTAGCTCGGTTGTTCAGTTCGCGGTAGGTTAATTGCTGATGTTCAAAAACTAGTGCGATCGCATTGGGAGTTTCTGCTACAACTGCTTCAAATAACTGATGAAAACACTGCTCAATGTTAGATTTTATCTTTTTGATTTGGCATTGATTTTGATGAAACTGTATTAATAATTCATCTCGTTCTACTTTTGTTAAGATTGACAAGTCGCAAAGGCGTTGTTTTGGATTAACAACAATGCTTTCTAGCAGCGTTTGGAAATGTCCCAAGATCCGGGTAATAGTACTGTCATCAAATAAATCGGTGCTATACACCACTTGTCCTTTAAGGCTTTCCAAATCTTGCCACAGGTGAAACTCCAAATCGAGCTTTGCAGTTTTGCTGTCAAACTCCAATTGCGAAAGCGTTAACCCAGGTAACTCTAGCGCAACGATTGGAGTATTTTGCAGGCTAAATACGACCTGAAACAACGGATGACGGCTCAAATCTCGTTCTTGGTGTAATTCCTCCACCAGCTTTTCAAAGGGCAAGTCCTGATGAGCATAAGCGCTTAAAGTTACTTTTCGCACTCGATCCAAGAGTTCTTGAAACGTTGGATTTCCTGATAAATCGGTACGCAGTACTAAAGTATTGACAAAAAAGCCAATTAACCCTTCTAGCTCGCTGCGGTTGCGATTGGCAATGGGCGATCCGATTGCAATGTCCTCTTGTTGCGTGTAGCGATAAAGCAACGTTTGAAACCCAGCCAGCAGAGTCATGAACAAGGTAACGCCTTCTTGGTGGCTAAGTGTCTCTAGCGCCTGAGTTAAATAGGGCGGTAATTGTATAAATTGTTTCGCACCCCTGTAAGTTGGAACTGCTGGTCTTAATCGGTCAGTAGGAAGATTCAGTACTGAGATTTTATCTAAGTGATGACGCCAGTAACGTAACTGGGTTTCCAGCACTTCTCCCACAAGCCACTCGCGCTGCCATTCGGCGAAATCTGCATACTGAATAGGTAGTTCCGGCAGGGGCGATTGTTTATCCTCTAAAAAGGCTTTATATAATGTTCCCAGTTCTTTAATCAGCACTCCAATAGACCAGCCATCGGCAACAATGTGATGTAGGTTCAGCAGTAGCACGTATTCTGCTTCATCGAGCTGTAGCAGCGTCAATCGCAGCAATGGTCCGGTGGTGAGATTGAAACAACGTTGAGCCTCTTGGCTTGCCAGTCGCCGTGCTTGTGTTTCACGTTCTTGGCTTTCAAATTCATTGCGTAGGTCTACTACCCTAATAGGTATAATTAAGCTAGTAGCTATTACTTGTACGGGTTGCCCTTCCACCATAACAAACGTGGTGCGTAAAATTTCGTGGCGGCGTACCAGCTCGTTGAATGTCTGCGTTAAAGCGGTGAAGTTGAGTTTCCCTGTCAGCCGAAGTGCTGTTAACACATTGTAGGATGGATTACCTGGTGCTAGAGAGTCGAGAAACCACAGCCGTTGTTGGGCGAAGGAAGTGGCAAAAACGAAAACCTCTGCTTCTTCAGGAACAGTGTAATTACTGAGAATATCCTGGCTCATAAGTGAAGGGCACAGTTGTGCTGCAAAAATTGGTGGCAGAGAAAACAACCGGATAAAATCAAAATCAATAGCTGTATTTAGCAGTAAATTTTTACATTTTCACCTTTAATAATTCTGCTTGTGATTCAATAATCCAAACAGATGATTAGCAAAGCATAATTATACCAGGGAATGAATAGAGTGTGGTCGTTGAAAAATGGGGGACGCGTAAAGAAAGGGCGCGATCTGCCGAGCAACCTTCTCCCTCATAGAGACGCTGCGCGATCGCCTAAACCGGGCGGGATAAAAGTATCAATAGTATACCAAAATCTCTCGCTGCCGCTTCAAAGCCCGATATATCCGCGACTTTAGCGATCGCTCGTTTTTTGCTTGCTCTCACAAAATCGCATTCTTTGACAGGGGGAGGTTAATGTTGAGATGTGCGGATGCAGCGATATGCGGACATTCTTCGCGTCTAAGCAGTTTACTAGTGATAGCTTCTACAGTTGTGTTGCAAAAACTTATTGAGGACAAAACCTCCGCTTGGTTAGGATTTATTTATGCAACACAACCCCTTTTTGTAACTCTCCTCCCGCACACTGTCCAGGCGGATAGCTTAGTGGATAATTCTATCTTCCCCATAGGACACTATCTGCATCTGGCGCATCGTAGCCATCAGATAGTGTTTCCATCGCTGTTTCAGGGAGAAACTATACTAAGACTTACAAATAAAGTCTTATGTCACCAAAGCATAAGTCTGGAGATAGATTCAGGCGATCGCACAACACCTCCTAGTACAGTACGGCGGAAATAGAGTTACCATTAAAGTGCCAATACTTTGCCCTTATAAGTCCACTTAAATGGTTTCGCCATAGTTCGATTAAAGTAATCGATAAAATCAAGGATGCGGATTTTCA
>JAHHID010000006.1 GCA_019359015.1 Spirirestis rafaelensis WJT71-NPBG6 | reverse complement strand
CTCTTTTAGAGCTTGCTGTAGCCTGCTAACTTGCTCTGGCGTTAAAAAGTTCTTGGCTGGGGGTGGCATCGGCGCTTTTAAACGGCTTCATTTTCTTATTATGCAACTTAAGTGCCGATTAGCTTATTGGCTCTTGATTATAATCAATAGTCAAATAATATCTGGCACGCGCATATATTCGATTTAATAAAGGTTGCAAATCTAAAATAACTTCCCTATCTCCTGACTGCAAGGGTAACACGAAAGTAGGAATTTTTTCGCGAACGCTAAAGCCGTATAATTTAGCTTGAGGGCGAATTTCACTTTTACTAACAACTATGCGATAATCTGCTGCTGGCACTTTTCCTAATAAAGACATTGGTTGACCATTTCTGAGTAAATCAATTTCTACTAAATGGGTCAGACTCGCTAAAACTTGTCTTCGCTTTCGTTCATAAGCTTTTCTTCCTTCACCCGCTCGTTTGTTTTTGGGAGAAAGAATTTCAATTGTTGTGACAACAAATCCCGTGTCTATCTCTCGAATTTCTAAATAACTTTCTGTGACATTTTCTGGGATGGGTATTGTCACCGTTACCCCATCTGTGGTAGATACTTGTGTAGCTGTTGATGAATGCTCTTTCTTATTTGATTGTTGAGAAAAAATAGTCACATCCGGGATACCTACCAAGATAGAATCCTCTTCATCACTTAAATAAGTACGTTGCTCAATGGCAACTCGATATTGAGAAGGTATGTTTGGCTCAATTTCGTCGGCTATGACTGCGATTAACCGATGATGTACTTCTGACCAAAATATGGGATTTTCAAGATAAGGATTCATCCCTGGAAATGGAGACATCATGAGCTTACATGCGACTATGTTCTGTTAAGATGCTATCTGAATTCCATGTGCGATCGCCTGAGTTACAAACAATTCTAAATCTTCGTTCTTCGTCGCAAATTCCACTTGCAGCTTAACTTGTTCTGCATGTTCTTGAGATTCACACAGCGCAAACACACTTGGTCCAGAACCAGACATCATTGTCCCCAAAACTCCTGAAGACGCAAAAGTTTCTCGCAACTGCAATACTTGTGGATAAGCTGGTAATACTACCTTTTCTAAATCATTATGTAGTTTTTGGGCGATTTCTTTGGCATCTTGATGCAGAATTGCTTTTACCATTTCTCCTGAGTGTACTGCTGACGCACGAATTGCCAAATTATCGCTATCTCTAATATAAGAATCACTATACTCTTGCCGATAGCTTTTATATGCCCAAGGAGTAGAAACTTCTAGACTCTTATATTTACCCAATACTATATATATATTATTTAAACTTGGCAGAGGAGAAAGTTGCTCACCTCTACCTGTAGCGATCGCTGTTCCACCCGCGACGCAGAATGGTACATCTGAACCTAAAGTAGCTCCTAGTTCTTCTAATTCTAACTGAGTTAATCCCAACTTCCACAATAAATTAATCCCTACCAAAACCGCTGCTGCATTCGTCGAACCCCCAGCCAAACCCGCAGCTACAGGAATGCGCTTGGTGATGGTAATTTCTACACCACCGTATTTAGCAAAGATGTCAGGAAATTGCGTAGCCATTAATTCGGCTGCTCGGTATGCGAGATTACTTCTGTCTAACGGTACTTGCGGATGGTTGCAATTAACGCGAATCGTGTCAGTGCTGATGGAACGCAACTCGATTTGGTCTGCCAAGTCGATACTTTGGAGTATCATTGCTAACTCATGGTAGTTATCTGGGCGATCGCCAATGATTTCCAAGTATAAGTTGATTTTAGCAGGAGCAATTAGGGTATAAGAATGCATGTTGAAAGTTAAGAATTAGGACTTGGGAGTTAAAAGTTAGGAATTGGGAATTAATAGTTGAAAGTTCGGAGTTATTCTTGACTTTTAATTTTTCAGTCCTGACTCGTAACTCCTGACTCCTGACTACTGACTACTGACCCCTGACTTCTGATTTCTAATTGATTTGCCAGTGCTACCCATTGAGAGACACTAAGGTCTTCAGCACGAGCTTGAGGATTTATCTCTAATTGTTCCAGTAATTGTGTCAGGCTGGCGCGTTCTACAATCGACTGCAAATTATTTCTTAACATTTTGCGCTTTTCCGCAAATCCTAACTTTACCAAAGTTTCCAATTGTCGCGGGTCATTTGCTGCTGGTTCTATTTGGTAGGGAACTAACCGCAGAACTGCTGAATCTACTTTTGGTGGTGGGGAAAATGCAGCTGCGGGTACTGTACAAATTAACTTACACTCAGCTAAATATTGTACCCGCACACTTAATGCTCCAAAGGCTTTTGAACCAGGTTTAGCATATAACCTTTCTGCTACTTCTTTTTGTACTAGTAGTACAATTGAATCAAATGGTTCGGGGTTTGGTTTGGCAATAGTACCAAGTAGCTTTTCTATGATTGGTCCGGTGATGTTGTAGGGAATATTAGCAACAACTTTATTTGGGTTTTGAAAAGCTGGAAAGGCTGCAAGATTAGATGGTAAATCTAGAGTAAGAAAATCTCCTTGCAGAAGTAAAAAGTTATCACTTTTACCCAGTTGTTTGGCTAATAATTTGCACAAGTCCCGGTCAATTTCCACAGCAAGTAAAGATTTGACGTTGGGTAATAAACGACGAGTGAGAATGCCGGTACCGGGTCCAATTTCCAGAACGCGATCGCTCCCTTGACATTCAGCTGCTTCTACTATTGACTGAAGTGCCTTTTCACTTTTGAGCCAATGCTGGGCAAAGTTCTTGCGTGCTCTTATCATCTATATTGCTCCTAAATTCTATGTATGTTTCCGTATTTAGCTTGTGAAAATAAGATTGTCACCATCAAAAGCGCGATCGCTTTGATTTCGACCAAAATTAACTCATACCACTTCTCGATAATTTTTGCGGATTTTATACCACCCACTTTGAAGTTGATAAAATAACACAGCAGCTATAAAATTATGAATATAAGTAAAAAATATATTGTCCCCTTTATTGTTGTAGCGATCGCTGCCAGCGTCAGCAGTTGTAGTTCAAACCAAGCATCTCGTAATGTTGACGAAACGGCTACAGCAACCACAATAACACCAAGCAGCAACGGTTCATCCCAAATCCCAACCGAGGATGAACTAACAGCTAAATCAAGCGTCGAGCAGCCGTTTTCTACAGAACCCTTTACTCAAAATACCGCTTCGTCAACTTCTGAATCTGCCACTGGCAAGACTATCAATCTTACCCTATATACAAGTGACGCAGAATGTCAAGAACTGATTCCTAATAAAGTTTTAGTGCCAGCGGAAAAACCTGCGACAGGTATTGTGGATAAAATCATAGAGCAACAAGATACAGGCGACTTTAGCTTATCTGGTTATCGTGTTAGTGTAAAAAATCGTATAGCCACCGTAGATTTCCGAATATCTCCAGAGTCTAAGCGGCAGCTGGTTTCTCTTTCCCATTGTGAACAGTTTGCTTTATTTGGTAGTCTCCGCAAAAGTTTGACAAGCAATGCTCAATTAAATATTAAAAACGTTCGCTTCACCGAAAGAGGTAAAAAAATTACTCTTTAATTGCCAATTAAGAGTTTATACCGTTTCACAAAAATCCTGATACAATTCGCTTCCCCTACTCTCGTGGTTGCCCATACAGCAGATTGCCCTTTTCCCGTCTGTACAGCTTTTCAACTCAAAAGCCAGATATAGAGCAAATTTTACTTCTGACTCCTGACTCCTAACTTTTGACTTTTGCAAGAAGTCTAGTTTTGAGTCGCTTAAGTGCGCTAACCATTTGCAGTATTGCACCTAAAGCGATCGCATCCAACGAACTATCTGCAATCAGCCTGAAAAACTACCTTGCTGTTACTTTGTATAAATATTTATATTTATTCATAGCTATATGAAAAAAATATAATAATTCGGTATTTCTACGGTGGACGGATATTAATCATTTATTAGATTATCTTTGAAGTCGAAATAAACTCTTCTACCATTTCAGGTAGCACAATATTTATTTAACTGAGGATATCAATTCAACTAGGCTTTTTGGCGCTTTATTACCTAGCATCTAAGCTCGACTTTATCCAAAATTAAGAGCTTGGTTCTTTTTATTTGGTTCTTTTTATACGGCAAAAATCCTAGCTATGAATGCAAAAGCTTTTTCGATGTCACTGATTATGGTGAAATCGAAAAAGTAAAACTAGCGTTCTACAAAGCTTTCCTGACTTTTCACGGCATGTGGAAAGTCAGAGGGAGAGGGTTTTCCAAGACCTGATTTTTCCGTTGTTCCTAGTCATTAATTAACCACTATTAGCAATAAGGCTGTGGAAAAAAGCACGCTGTTTCGTGGTTTGAGAACTTCCCGTGAAAAGTCAGCAAAGCTTTCAGCGTTAGCCATCGCATTGCTAGAAAATGGATAAAGTCGAGCCAAGGTAGTAATTCAAATTCTTCGACTGCCTCAGGTCATAACACTTTAGCAACCACTATTGGCTAATAAACTCATGATTGCATTGCAAGATTTTCAGCCTTGGATTGATATTAACCGCATAAACCGTTTGATGGAGAGTACCAGTAGAGATGCAGTTATCAATCCTAAAGCCCTCTACTGGTTTATGCAGAGGTTTGCTCGCTATAGCAGAACATACAGCTTTGTAGTGCCTACTCTAGCTAGCACAATTGGTTCGAGTTTGCTATTTAACGATCCAGCCTGTTGTATAGCAGAACATGCAGAGCGTTCAATGGATGTTGCAGCTAAGGTATTTACGGCATCCATTGAGGAGTTTCGCGATCCCAGAACCGGAGTTTCTCACCGTACCTTATCGTATGCGCTGCTAGATAAATTGGCAGAGTATGCCGATTTATCGGCTGAAGAAATTGCTGAGATGGCTGCATCAGGCACTTGGTTAGATGAAATTCTACCGCAAGTCGAAGCTGGATATCACGCCGATCCAACGGATCTTTGCAGTCTTGTAGAGGCAATGGGATTCCATGCAGCGACAGAGACGGTTGGTGGAAACGAATTCAGCATTATCAATACCGTACTCTTTTCCGAACATCGCAATAATAGCTTTGGTCAATTCATCAAGCGCAATAAAATCAGCTTTGAGAAAGGTATCGTCAGTCCTTGGTATTGGGTAGTGATTCACGGGACAGAAAATACCATCGGTGTAGAAGCGGATCACTCACATGATGCCTTAACGGCATTGAATTTAGCCGCGCAGTATACCTCTGCATCCCAAGCGCAAATTATAGCTTGGGCTGGGGTAGGATTTGCCAAACAAGCTCACATACAGGAAACTTTCTTCCACCACTTGCAAAACGAATTGCGTACTTTTTTTGGGACTTCAGCCACTACTAAGACTTACGCAGCCATAGTGTAATTCAAGAGCAAAAGGGCAAAGTAGCGCGTCTATTAAGAATTAAGGGACTTCCAAAAAATAAATTATGCCATTATTTAAAATGATAATCATTCTTGGGAGTGAAGGGGCTGCCGTCGGCAGCCCCTTCACCCCCTTTCTCCCCCCTCCTAATGATTATCATTCTTATAAAGATGCTGTCTTTTGTTTTTTTTGGAATATTTTATTCTTTGGAAGTCCCTAAGTGAATACTTTCTCAATCGCCATATCGGAATTATGGCGTTAGAGTGTTTGACACGATTAAACCGAAGCGAACCCGAACAGTTATCAGCGAAGCTAGTAACGCAGTCTTTGCTGCATTAGGTATTTAGCCAAGTTCTAGCAATCCGATTTCCTGGTTGGGACTGACAATGATTTGAAATAGGTGCGATCGCAATCAGCTTTGAAAATGAAATCAGGAGAAAAGCGATCGCCTATATCCACAATTTCTCTACTAGTTTACTGTTGAGCGCAAGTAGGAGGAGACAGCGAAGCAGTAGCGTCAGGTGCAGAAGAAATAAGCGTTACTTCCCCTTTGTCGTTAAACACCCAACCAGTAGCTGGTACAATTTCTATCGCTTTTGGTTTTGCGGGTTTCGTCGCAGATGTCCGGGATTGATTTTGTGCTGTAGTGGCGCTCAAGCGAGAATCAGTCCAAACCACATCACCACCGAGGAAATCGTCAGGGCTGGGGGGTAAACCGCCGCGTCCGGTGACAATAAATTCGCTACCCTTATTGTCAAAGGCTGCACAGCTAGAGGAAACCAGCCTTGGAGTATTTACTAAACCTGCGGGCAGCTGCAATAATCCTCGATTCGGGTCAACATTGGGCGTGTTGATTTCAATAGTGCCTTGTACCCCACGTTCAGAACTCGCAGTAATGTCACTTAGCTCAGTGGGACGTGGGCGAGACTCAATGCCATAAATCCCACTTGCTGTAATATTAACTCTACCTCCAGAGCCGGTGAAAGCATTGGCGGTGATGTCACTATTTTCTTGGGGGACGGCGACGATAAAGCCATTGGCGGAATTGATGGTGATATTACCGCCATTTCCACCCTGCCCTGCATTGCCTGCGGTAGTAGAAATCAGACTATTGCGGCGTAAAAGTAGCAACCCCTCACTTTTAATTTCAATATTACCACCTTGGGTGCTAGCGGTTTCTGCTGATAGAAAGGCTCTGTTATCTAACTTCAAACTGTCTGCTTGAATCTGAATGTTACCACCAATTCCAGTACCTCGACTGCCTACAGTCACTCCTGCGTCATCCTGAATTACCGCAGTTCTGGGGTCGATGAAAATGCTGCCACCATTGCCTGAACTTCCAAGTTCAGTATTTGCAAATAAACCAGTATCTGCACCGGAAACAGAGAAGCGATCGCCTAGATTAACACTAATATTTCCGGCATTTCCACTACCAGATGTGGTGGTTTGTAGTTTGCTGCCACTAACTGCATCAAAAGTATTCCCATCAATATTAATATTGCCTGCATTACCTCTTCCCTGGCTTTGAGCAGTAATTTGACTGTTATTGTTGAGAGAGAGCGAGCGCCCAGAAATACTGATTTGTGTTCCATTACCTGTAGCCGTTGATTCTACAGTACTTTGAATCTGGCTATCGTTAGTTAGCAATATCCGATCTTTTACTTGTGCGTTAATTCGACCTGCATTTCCCTGACCAGAGGTACTGGCTACGACTTTCGCGCTATCAGTTAAAGACAGCTCACCAGCAGTCAGATTGATTTCACCTCCCTGACCGATTGCCTGACTACCTAAGTCACTAGTAATAGAGCTATTGGCAAGGCTGATTTCATCACGAGCATTTATGTTTAAAAATCCTCCAGCACTACCTTGACCTGAACTATTAATTCTAATACTTGCGCCATTATTAATGCTTAAGTTTGTTGAGTTAATTTCTATACTGCCGCCATTGCCGGAACTTCCAGGAGCAGTATTTGCAAGTAAATCAGTACCTGCACCGGATAGGAAAAAGCGATCGCCAACATTAACACTAATATTTCCGGCATTTCCACTACCAGATGTGGTGGTTAGTAATTTGCCACCACTGACCGCATCAAAAGTATTAGCATTGATAATAACGCTACCACCATCACTTGCAGAATTGGTTGTGGCATTTAAAGTCGCATTATTGCTAATTTCAAAGCCTTTGGTCGTGACTGCGATAATACCACCCTTGCCTGTATCAAAATTCGTTTGGGTCAACAGTCCACTTGAATCAGAAATGCTGACCGAACCATTTGGCGCATCAATATTAATGTTGCCTGCATTACCTTGACCAGAGGTGCTGGCTACCACTTTCGCGCCATCATTTAAAGACAGCTCACCAGCATTCAATTTGATTTCACCTCCCTGACCCACCGCCCCTGATTCCACAGTACTTTGAATCTGGCTATTGTTAGTTAGCGAAACCCGATCTTTTACTTGTACGTTAATTATACCTGCATCACCCTGACCCAAGGTACTGGCTACCACTTTCGCGCCATCAGTTAAAGACAACGATCTCGCAGTCAGATTGATTTCACCTCCCTGACCGATTGCCTGACTACCCAACCCACTGGTAATAAAGCCATCGGTAAGCCCAATTGAATCACGAGCATTTATGTTTAAAAATCCTCCAGCACTACCTTGACCATTACTATTAATTCCAATACCTGCGCCGTTATTAATGCTTAAATTTGTTGAGTTAATTTCTATAGTGCCGCCATTACCGGAACTTCCAAGTTCAGTATTTGCAAATAAACCACTACTAGGGCTAACTGCTTCCACTCTTCTGTTAAATCTAGGTGGCTCCTCGGCATAATTTGGGTTAGTGCCTGATAAGACGATGCCATCACCGACATTAAGGAAGATGTTACCGGCATTACCCCTACTTCGAGCAGTCGTGAGAATTTGTCCGCCACCAAAAAGCTCAACGACTTTGGCATTAACCATGATATCACCGCCCCGGAAGTCGCTATTACTGTCGGCTGCTATAGCTGCCCCATCTAATACACGTAATTTATCAGTATTAATATTGATGTTACCTGCCGTACCATTAGCCATCTCATCACTGAGCGTTGTTAACGTAGTATAAAAATAGGTTGTGGAGCGATCGCCCCTTGAGTTTGGGATTGGTTCTCTCCCGGAGATTTCTACTATATCTTTCGCATTAATGCTAATATTGCCAGAGTTTCCACCACCCCTAGACGATATGCCAGTCAGCTCGGAACCGTCAGCCACAAAAACAGATTGCCCGCTGATATTGATATCACCAGCTTGACCTGCTAACTCACCGCCGACGCTAGTAAGAAGCAAGCTATTTTGAATAGATACATTGCCAGCAGATTTGACTGTGATATTTCCGGCAATTCCTCCATTAGTTCCGGTTATCAGTGAGCTATTGTCAGCTATAGATACAGAGTTGTTACCAAGTAGTGATATATTTCCCCCATTTGCTTTTTCACTGCCTGCTAGCAGATAAGCATTTGATAAAGCAATACCAGCAGCGGAAAGTAATATATCTCCGCCTCCCAATCCTTTCAAGTCGTAGGTAGATATCACTTGATCTGTTTCAGGATTGGCATCCTGTCCAATTAAAGTGATTAAGCCAGTGGCAGAGAGTGATACATTTCCAGCACGTCCCTGTTCTCCACTTCTAGCATCTAGTGCTGGAAAAATCTCATTTTCATTGCCAACACGATTATTGACAAGAATCTCTGGTGCCTGAATAGTGATATTACCTGCATTCCCTATGGCATTTTCTTGAGTACGCGTCGTCAACACAGTATTTTGGAAACTGTTTGCCCGATCGCCACCCATCCGATGAAATGGATCGTTGCCTGATATTTCCACTTTATCAACAGCGTTAATCGAAATATTTCCGGCTTTTCCACTACCGCTTGACAATCTAGCTGTTAATTCTGCCCCGTCAGTTACAGAAACAGAACGCCCGCGTATGTTGATATCACCAGCATTAGCTTTTAGAGCCCTACCAACGCTAGTCAAAAGCAAGCTACGTTTGATAGAGACATCACCAGAGGATTGGATTGTTATATTTCCTGCATTTCCTCCACCAGTTCCGGTTATTAGCGAGCTATTGTTAGCTATAGACGTATCATTGCCAACTAATGATATGCTTCCTCCATTTGCGCTGTTGCTACCCGCTAGCAGATAAGCATTGGATAATAAAATAGAGCCAGCAGCAGAGAGTGATATGTCTCCACCTCCGAGTCCTTGCCTGTCGAAGGTAGATATTACCTGATCCTGACCGTTGGCATCTTGTCCGATTAAAGTGATTTCGCCAGTAGCAGAGAGTGATATATTTCCGGCACGTCCCTTTCCGCTGCTACTCGTATCTAGTGCTGGAAGAACAGCCTCATCCCGGTTAGGAACACTAGCCCGGTTATCAACGAGAATCTCACCTGCTTGAATACTGATGTTACCTGCATTAGCCGTAGTACCCTCAGCATCCATGTTGGTTATTCTGCTCAATTGCTCGATTGTTACTACCCCCGTGGCATTGAGCGTAATATTTCCTGGCACAGAGCTAATTTCTGCTTCTTTTTTGATTCCAGCAGAAATCTTACTGCCTCCGGAAATATCAATGGAACGGGCAGTGATTCCTACACTACCCGCACCATTATCAGTAACATCAACTTTAGCAGCGTTGGATAGGGATACATCCGCTCTTGGTATATCCACAGGAAAACTTAGGGAAAGATTGTTATTATTAACCTGAAGATTTACCGTTCCTGAACCACTTACTCCTGCCAACTCGACTTGACCATTTGCAGCCTGCAACAAGCCACCATCCAATCTCACATCACCACCCACTAGCGCCAAGGTTCTTCCTGGGTTGACTTGAAGCCCAACGCTTGTACCGCTGCTATTGTTTGCAACAGATGCCATTCGGATACTTCCCGGATTCGCTCCAAATTGCAAACCAATCGGAACACTAATAGTTAGCAACGGTGTGGTTTGTGGAGCAGTTGCACTGAAGTCAAAATTATCTGCAAACTTCAGACTACTCGCTGTACTTGCCAAAAATGAGCCGCCAATATTCAAACTGGCATTTTGACCAAAAACAATCCCCGACGGATTAATCAAAAACACGTTAGCTGTACCGTTAGCTCGAATCAAACCATCAATGTTAGAGATTGACCCACCTGTTACCCGGCTAATAATGTTCCCAATGTCAAGAGCGTTGTTGAAAAAGGCAGTGTTACCAGTAGGTATAGAAAATTGTTGGAAACTGTGAAATAAGTTGCTTCCAGCTTGGGTTCCGCCAGTGATGTTAAAAGTATTACCTTCTAATCTGATATTGGAATTATTGGGTAGAGTGCCATCTGGTGTAATTTGAGCATTAGCGTAATTTACAGAAACAGCGAGTATCTGCGACATGGCACCGATCGCAATACCTAACAACCAGCCCCAACGAGTAATTCCCAAGCCGGACATTGTACTCTCTCCCAATATTGCGATGTTTACTTCAGTACACTGTTAATGAGTAAACCACACTATGTAAGGTTGTTCAATTTTTACCAAAAATGTTAATAACTGTGTATATAATTTTATATAGGTTTAAGTGCGATCGCCACAGTTACTCAGATATACTGCAAAAATGAAATAAACAGAAAAGCGATTTTTAGATAATCCAGCATTGCTTTTTCAAACCATTTCCTGTGATATCTACGCTTTTTGTGTTGAAACAAGCTGTCGTTGTTACTAACATCGCGTGTTTCGTTACTAACATCGCGCGTTTCGTTACTAAAATCGCGTGTTTCGTTACTAAAATCGCGTGTTTCGTTACTAAAATCGCGTGTTTCGTTACTAAAATCGCGCGTTTCGTTACTAAAATCGCGCTTTTGGTTAAGACTGCTGAATGCTCCCCCTGCTCTGTTTACGGCACTAACTTTGCCTTGAAGCAATTCTTAGAATCCCACGGCTTTTAGCCGTGGGGAGAATGTCAATGAATTTTCATACTCAAATCCAACCACTTTGACTGCGTAATCGGCGCACTACTGGAAATATAATCTACACCAGTTTGAGCTATGGGGCGAAGAGTTTCTAAAGTTACATTACCTGAAGCTTCAATTTTGACGCTGTTATCTAAGTGGCGAATGATCTGCACCGCCTCACGCATCAAATCAAGAGGCATGTTGTCCAACATAATAATATCAGCTTTATGTTGTAAGGCTTCTTTTACCTGGTCTAAGTTTTCCGTTTCTACTTCTATTGTTAGGGGATAAGGTATCTGAGAACGGATGCGGTTAATTGCTTCGCCAATTCCTCCCGCTGCCGCGATATGATTATCTTTGATCATCACTGCATCATCCAAGCCCATGCGGTGATTAATTGCTCCTCCCACCTGAGTTGCATACTTTTCCAAAATCCTTAAGCCTGGTGTCGTTTTGCGGGTATCAACCAACTGGGCTGGTAAATGGGCTATTTCCGCTGTATATTTACGAGTTAGAGTAGCGATACCACTCAGACGCATTGCTAAGTTGAGAGCAACCCTTTCCCCCATTAATAATGTATCTAGTGAACCTTGCATTTCTGCTATTACTTCCCCAGGTTCGCACTGTTGCCCTTCAGCCGCAACAGCCACAAAGGTGACCTTTTGGTTTAAAAGTTGAAACACTCTCGCAGCGACTGGTAAGCCAGCTATCACCCCTGATGCTTTCGCCACCCATTTGGCTTTTCCTTCTGTTGTATTCTGAGATAAAAGGCTTTGAGTTGTGCGATCGCCTCTACCAATATCTTCGATTAACCAGCTTTGTAACAATTGATCTAATATCAGAAACGGCGGTAATACTGCTGTTGAAATTTTCATTACTTAAACAAGATTAATGTTTATATCAATTCTGCATGATGTTGCGCTTTATTCGCCCTGGGCCAAGCGCACGCTATCGCGTTCAGGCTTATTCTTATAGAGAAATGGTATTGGAGAACAACTTAAGAGAAATATTCGCTCTTTGATTCAGGTAAAGGCAAAATAGTCATATTATTGCATCTACATTTTTCAACAATGAACGCTATTCCCACCTTACAGAATTACATTAATGGTCAATGGTGTGCATCTAATGCTACAGAATATTTAGAAGTAATCAACCCAGCGACGATAGAAATTTTAGCTAAAGTCCCTTTATCGCCTGCATCTGAAGTCAATCAAGCTGCTGATGCGGCAGCGTCTGCATTTGTAACATGGCGACGCACTCCACCACCGGAACGGGTGCAGTATTTATTTAAACTCAAGAATCTGTTAGAAGAACATTTTGAGGATTTGGCACAAACAATTACCCTAGAATGCGGTAAAACCTTGGCTGAGTCTAAAGGTGAAATGCGCCGAGCTATTGAAAATGTAGAAGTTGCCTGCGGTATACCGATGATGATGCAGGGAACTAATTTAGAAGATGTGGCAAAGGGCATTGATGAAATGATGATTCGGCAACCGTTAGGAGTTGCAGCGGTAATTTGTCCTTTCAATTTTCCGGGAATGATTCCATTTTGGTTTTTGCCCTATGCGTTCGCCTGCGGGAATACATACATTGTCAAGCCTTCGGAAAAAGTGCCGCTAACTATGCAAAAAATCTTTCAGCTTCTAGAACAAACTAATTTACCCAAAGGTGTAATTAATTTGATCAACGGTGGTAAAGAAGCTGTAGACGCAATTTTAGATCATCCCAAAATTCGCGCAATTAGTTTTGTTGGTTCTACACCAGTCGCTAAATATATTTATAGTCGTGGGGCAAATAATGGAAAACGCCTTCAATGTCAAGGGGGCGCGAAAAATCCGATTATTGTCTTGCCGGATGCAGATATGCTAATGACTACCCGGATTGCCGCTGATAGTGCTTTTGGTTGTGCCGGACAACGTTGTTTAGCGGCTTCAATCGCCGTAACTGTGGGAGAAGCGCGTCATACATTTACAGAAGCGATCGCTGAAACTGCAATAAACCGCATTGTCGGTAATGGTTTAGACCAAGGCGTAGAAATGGGACCAGTAATTGATGCCCGCAGCAAAACGCGAATTGAAAGTTTAATTGAAAAAGGAGCAAACGAAGGGGCAAAGTTATTAGTAGATGGGCGCAATCCTCAGATTACAGGCTATAAAGATGGTAATTTTGTTCGCCCAACGATTCTGCAAAATGTAGATCCAGTTGGTGAAATTGCTCGTACAGAAATTTTTGGGCCCGTACTGAGTTTAATTCATTTGAATAGTATTGATGAAGCGATCGCTCTAGTCAATAGCGGTCAATACGGCAACATGGCTTGTTTATTTACCACCAATGGCGCAGCAGCTCGTAAATTCCGCTACGAAGCGGAAGCTGGTAATATTGGCATCAACATTGGTGTCGCCGCACCTATGGCATTTTTCCCCTTTAGCGGTTGGAAAGAAAGCTTTTTTGGTGACTTGCACGGGCAAAGCAACCACGCAGTAGAGTTTTTTACTCAAACTAAAGTAGTAGTTGAACGCTGGCGCGATGAATGGGCACGGCAATTTTGAAATAAGTATGATTTATTGCCACAAAATGACAAAGGAATTACTGAGTGATGCCTTTAGTTTACTCAGTGAATTCCTCAAGGAAGACGAATACTATCTTGACAGCAGCAATGCTTACGGTGATTGTGGTAATGATGCTTTACAAAGCGCTCTGGAACTGTTTTTGCAACACCCAGAGATCGGATTTGTCTGGCTAGCTTATGATGCCACAAAACCTGTAGGCGTTTGCGTGGTTTGCTTTGCCATTTCTACGTCTATAGGGGCAGTTGTGGCAAAACTTGATGATGTATTTGTTACAACAAATATGCAAAATCAAAAAGTAGGTTCCACACTAATTACTTCTGTGAAAGAAGAACTACGTCTATTAAATATTCGCCGGATTGATACGAGTGTTCATCTACACAATAGCAAAGCACGTCGTTTTTATGAAAAACATGGCTTCTTGTCTTTAAATGAAGAACGATTATCTTGTCGGCTTTAACACATGCATGGTTGCATAAATCTGAGTATTAGTTACTATCTGTAGAGATAAAACTGAGTCAATTTTTTGGGCACTCAAGTGATGTGAAATTCGTCACAATAGGGGTTAGTTAATCAACCTGCACTTGGTACTAATTTTGGCAAAAAGTTGACATCTTGCAGGTAATTGGAGGAGAAGAACGTGAAAACAGCGGTTATTGCAAAAACACTAATTACATCGTTCAGTTTATTAGCTTTAGTTGTCCCAGGTCGAGCATCTGCTCAAATCGTTCCCCAACCTTGGGTTTCTGTGGGTAGCCAAGAAGGTGATATAACTTATTCTGTAGGAGCGAGAGCTTTAAATCTGGGGGCTGAGTTGGGATTTGGTCCTGACGGTTCAACTGGCGTAGATGTACTAAAATTCATTTCTTTGCCAGTGATTTCACCTTATGTAGGAGTTGGATTATATTCAGCCGATAAAGGTGTTGCCCTTTCTGGAGGAGTTCAGGTAGGCGCTACCGACAATGTTTTTGTGGGTGCGGGTTACAATTCTGTTCGCGGATTCAATGGGCAATTGGGAGTCAGATTTTAGTTTTTTATAATCTTATTTCTGCATAAAGAAGGGTCAAGAGTGAAGAATACTTTGATTCTTCTTTCTTGTCCCATGTATTTTATTTCAGTGCCTTTTTCACTAATTCGGGAATTTGAGAAGGACGTTCGGCTACTGGTACATTTGCTTCTTTAAAAGCGGCTAATTTGCTTTTTGCTGTGCCAAAGTCAGGATCGCGTCCGATCACAGCTGCTAAAGTCCCAGTTTGACGCCAATGTTTTCCCGGTGGTACTTGTGTGCCGGCGATATAAGCAATAACCGGTTTATCAATAGCCTCAGCAATGTACCGCGCTGCAACTTCTTCGCTACCTCCACCAGGTTGACCAACTACAACGATCGCCTCTGTATTATCATCTTCATCCAGAATTTGCAGCCATTGCAAAAAAGATGAACCCACGATCGCATCACTACCAATACTCACACTTATTGATTGCCCCAAATCTGCTTTTGTTAATTCCCAAGCGATTTCATAAGTGAGGGTGCTGCTACGACTGACGATTCCCACTGCTCCTGGAGTATAAAATTCACTAGGTTGAGTACCTAAGAGAATTTTGCCGGGGACGATGATTCCTGGACTATTTGGTCCGACGACTACGGTTTCTTTAGCTTCGGCTTTGCGAAGTAATTCCACCATATCCAAAGGTGGTACGCCTGCGGAGATGATAATTAATTGGCGGATATCAGATGCGATCGCTTCTAATGCTGCATCCAGCACTTGGTAAGGCTGTACGCAAATAATTGTAGTGTCAATTTGTCCAAATTCAGCTACCACCTCTTCTACTAAGTCAAATATCGGCAAATCGTCTAGCTGCTGTCCACCATAGCCAGGATTGACACCAGCTACCAAATTCGTGCCATAAGCTTTCATTTGAGCAACATGAGTTGCTGATATAAATTCACTAAAGCCTTGAATTAGTACTTTGCTGTCTGGCGTTAAGTTCATAAAAAAGTCAGGTAAGTTTGGCACCACAGCAGCTTGAACTGCTGAAAGTTAAATACAACATATCCACAGTGCCATATTTCATTAAATTTTTATTTGTATACAAAAACTTATCTTGATGCTAACTGCTTTGGGCAAATTAGCTTTCACCGACTTTGAGGATATTGGCGATTGCTGATGGTATTCGGAATAACCTTTACCCCATCTATGGGGATAAGATTGTCAAAACTTCTTATGAGATGACTTGGCAAGATAAACCGCTTCTGCTACAGCCTCATCTAAGTTTTCTACTACTATCGGCGCATCGCTCTGAGTTTTTATTGTTGCTAAATAATTTCTGGTTGCATTTAAATCAGAACCGCCAAGACGGATAACAAAGCGCGGAAAGTCGTTTTCTCGGCGGCTTTTATGACCACTAGAGTGTAAAACATGTGGTTTGAGTTCGCTCTTGTCGTGTTGCAAAAAGGCGACAATAGTTTCAGCGACTTCAGGAGGCTGAGGAATGGTACCCAAAAGGTTAATGAGGATCACTTGAATGCTTTTGTCAGCTGCCAAGATTTTCAGAGCTTTTGTTAGGCGATGGCCAAAAGTAGTTGCGGGAGTGTCTGTGGGAAAAGCATGGCGCAGATTCAAACAAAGACCAGGCTTACCGCCGGCATTAGTTACTAAATCTAAAGTTGCCATTACTGAACCAGCACCATTACCCAAAATGCCGATTTTACCGTGCATTTCTATTCCATCCCAATCACGGAAATGCCCATTTGTATGATTACCGGGATGACGGGTGCCTATTTTTTCAGCCATCGCTGCGATGTCGGGATGACGAGCGATCGCTCGATCGTTGACTCTGATATTACCATTAAGCGCCATCACGCTTCCAGAGGAACTCACACCTAGAGGATTAATTTCCACTAAGTCCAGGTCTTTTTCCACAAATAACTGATACATTTTTTCCATCACGGTGCTGATCGATTGCATCATCGCACCCTGCAAACCCATTTTTAAAGCTAATCTTCGTGCATAATAGGGCGAGAATTCTTGTTCAACAACTACGTGTTGTATTTTCTCGACTGCTAATTCCCAATCTATGTTCGCTTCTTTACCCCCTAAAAGAACTGGTCGGCAAAGAGCAGTATCTAAAACTACTGCTAAATAATATTCTTGATCGGCATCGTATTTCGATTCTGCCAGCAAAACTTCTGGTAACTCGCCTAAAATCGGCAAATTGAAGATATTTTGCGCGGCAGCGATCGCATCAATGGTAGTCTCTACAAATCTTACTCCACCAGCTTTTGCCCGTTCTCCTGCATGTACTTGAGATTTTAGAACAATCGGATAACGGATTTTTAAACGTTTTAAATCTGTGGGATGGTCAATTCGTTGTGATGGCAATACGGGAATGCCTATATTTCCAAACCATTCTTTTACTTGATACTCTAATAAATCCATTAACACGCGCCTTGTATAGCTACTTACAAAAAGTTTCTTAACTGCGTTTTGAGTGCAAAATCAAGCCTTAATTGGCTATAAACCTTTTTTCTCTCATTAATTTTATCCAATTCGCTACATGAAGCAAGCTGTTGACAATAACAAATATATTCTTGTAATGTCAAGAAGACATAACTAATTTTCTCAGTAAAATCGACAGCATCCAATATAACCAGCATTTCCCTCTAATATCACTGTTCAAGGAGTTTTTGCCTCAGATTTAGATAATTTTGTTACTACGGCATTGTTACGATAAAATGAACTACGGTAGCTACTGTACGTTTTATTGCCACATAAAATGTAGTAAAAATGCTCAGAGATTGTATTATTCGCATTTTTGTTTGTAATTTTCAATTACCATTGAATTGAATAAGAACGCCATGTAGTTGTATAAAAACCCAGAGATGCAACAATAGCGCATCTCTAGCAAAAAAGAAACCATATATATATTTGGTTAGATTATGATAAGTCTTTGAAATTTCTATTTGTTTATCAAATTAGAGTTGGAAAAAACAACAGACAACCAGAAGCCGGCTGTTAACAGTTGATGCCAACAGTCTGGAGCCAAGTGTTAAAAACCGAGCTTTACAAATTATTGAGTTTTATCAGAGTTTAATTTTTACTAATAAATTGTAAATTGTGTTACGAAGTTGTTCATTCAGATTTTGAGGCTGTGGTTGATCAAACTGTGCATTTACAATCAAAAAACGGCAGTTATTCATTTTATACACTCGAAGATAGTAAAAACAACATAGAAGACCAGTGGGATCGATCTATGAAAGTAGAAGTCCAGCAAGAAGATTTACAAATTTTGGCAACAATTTTGCAGGAACACTTAAATGCAGAAGTTTTATCTGGTGAACTTTTCCGGGTTAAGTGTGCTCTCAAAAATGACCAGCTAATGATTTTAAGTGAACATCCTCTAGGTGTGACAACTCATACTCAGCAAGTTTTCGCAGTACTAGAGGAAGCACTCGAATCGCTTCCGGGTTGCAGAAAGCAACAAGTAGAAATTTTTCTCAGAGTCGTTGGCGAGAAACTTCCTTACGCCAAGCATTCTCTGATAGTGAAAGTGGGGGGACAAGAAGACAAGGGGGATAAGGGGACAAGGGGACAAGGGAGCAGGGGGCACTTTGCAGGGGACACTTTACAGAGGGAGTTTGTCTCTCCATCTGCCTCATCTTTTGTAGCTTATTCTGCATCTAGTGAGGAGGAAGCGTTTGACCCGATAACGGATGCACCGGATTTGTCTTCTGTGACAACATTAAAGCGATCGCTTTCTGTCAAACCGATTTTAATAGGTACAGGTTTGTTGGGAATTGCATTATTAAGCAGTGCTTACTTGTTGACTCGTCCTTGTGTAATCTCTGAGTGTAAAGAAATACAAACAGCGGCAGAATTACAAAAATTATCCAAGCAATTAACGCGTAACGCTACGTCTGAGGAAGAATTGGCAAAGCTGCACGCGCAATTTAAAAGTGCCAGCACCAACTTAAAAAACGTTCCTGGTTGGTCCTTGCGACACCAACAAGCACAGCAACTTTTCGCTCATTTATCAGGGCAATCTGAAAAAATTAACTCAGTTGTCAAAGCTTTGAAAGCAGCATCTTTAGCAGAGCTAAAAACTCAAACTCCGGTAAATAATATACAAGAGCTACATAATAAACAACAACTTTGGCGACAGGCGATCGCTCCATTGGAAGGTATAAATCCTGAAAACGAACTTTATGGACTGGTGCAGCGGAAATTATCCTTGTATCGCCTGAGATTGCAAACTGTAAATCAGCAGTTACTTAATGAAGAAAAATGGTCTAAAAAATTGGCAGCATCAAAATCTGTAGCTAATGTAGCTGCACAGTGGGAAACTAAAGCTAAATCTCTTAAAGACTTGCAAAAAGTGCAGTCTACTTGGCAGGTAGTAGTTAATGCTTTAAGAATTATTCCCCAGAGTAGCCCAGAATACAAAGAAGCACAAAAGCTCCTAGATGATTATAGACCCAGACTAGCAACCGCACGCGATCGCGCAACTAGTGAACAATTAGCTGCCAAATCTTACCAACAAGCTATTAACACAGCCAACCAAGCCAAAGCATATGAGGGACAAAACCAATGGCAAGCAGCGCGGGCAAATTGGTATCTGGCTTTGAACACCGTCAAACAAATTCCGACTGACAGCTTTTATCACTCACAAGCGCAACTTTTGATTCAACCTTATGCAGATGCCTTCAAACAAGCAGAACAACAAGCCCAAATTGCCGGGAATTTGGAACAAACCCGCACAGACTTGGTGAAAACTTGTTCTAGTCAAATTCGGATTTGCACTTTCACTATAGACAAGAAAGGAATTACCGTCAAAATTACCCCTCGGTATGAACAAGCACTGCAAAATAGTTTAGCTAACGCCAATCCTCAAGATCCAAGTTCTTTTGCTGATGTCAGCAATCACTTACAAGTATTGCAATCAGCATTGAGTACCATTAGTGAAAATGCCAACCTGCCTTTAATCGTTTATGATGCCCAAGGTCAAGTAGTGCATACGCGCTCCTTTGCCGCCAACAATTTTTAAAATTTAGTTCTAATGCAGCGTTAATTAATTCTTCAATCGTCGGAATCGCTACAGTAACTTTAGCATGGTTGCGGTGGCTCAACTCGAATAATGTTGGTGTAACGCGCCCCCGACCTTCGGTCGGGGGCTACCTTGCCGCGAAGCGGTGTAAGCTTCAAAGCCTCATACCTGTGGTTATCGTGGCAGCGGGGCGGGTTTGTTACTAAAGGAATAGCAAATCCCCTGCCCCTGCAAGATCGCCTCTCTGCTGCCTAAATGTATTAACCTTCAAGTCAAACGATATAAGTCCTGATAAATTCTAAATTGTGTGAATTAACAATTAGGCGAATTGATTTTTTGGGAGACTTTATGGATAAAGCTTTTAATTTGCGGGATTTTACTAAAGCTGTTTGAAGAAGTCCGGGTTAGTTTGAACCCTAGCAACCGGACTTTTTGCTATTAAAAATTAATCAGAGATCGCTGGTTGCACCTTATATTCAAAGCGCATCACTCAAAACCAAATCATTAGACCTATGAGCACTTATTCTTTTTTGGGAACCGAAGTGAGAGAGCTGTGTTCCTACCCCTTTCCCCAAATAAGTGCCATTCGTCTATTACAAGTGGTCAATTCTGGGGAACTTGGATTCTTTGATACTCAGGTGAAGCGTTTACTGATTCCAACTTTTCTTCGCAATCGTGCAAAATCCTTTTAATCTCGTCTAAATTCCTAAGCATCCTTCCCTGCGGTCACTCCCGCGATATGTGCAATCAAATACTCGTGTTCCATTACCTACGCTTTCCTTAAAGCTACTTTTGTCTGGCAAGTTGTATTCTGCTAGCGCAAGTGTTTGAAATGCGATCGCGCTAATCAAAAAAGTTGCTAAAATTTTCATTGGGTCAGCTAGCTACTCAGATATTTAGATCCTCATAAGTAGCAAACTGTTAACCGGGCGCTTTCTCAAAGCTTATCCGGTCTTCAAAAAAATTTAATTTTTCGTAGGAAATAAATTTTTAATTTCCCTGACTAAATGATACCACGTTGCGTTCTATTGTAATAGTGATAAATTAGATTGCGTCGCTCCACTTCGTTTCCTGAGCGCTTCTCTTATCAATCGCACGCGACGCAAAGAGCTTATCCTGAAGGGGAACCAAGCTACGAGACCAAGGCGATCAAAGCACGCAGTTGTGTTGCAATGACGGCTGCTATCTTTGATTACAACTTGGTATTAATTTGTTTTTTCCTACTTAATCTACTTTTTTACTCCTCCACCCACAAAGTCAGAAACTCCTCATCACCTAATTAGCTGCGCGGTAGAGTTAAAAAACTGGCGACATAAACCTCGAGTAATTAAAAGAGTTGTCAGCAAGTTAGTCAAGGCGATCGCGAACATAATCAAAATTTCGTATGATACAGCATCAAGGGGAGCTACTCCACCTAGCAACTGTCCGGTGGTGATTGGTGGTAGTGCGACCATACCGATAAGCGTCATCTGATTTAAAGTGGGAATTAATCCGGCTTTGATGGCGTCTTTGCGGTATTTAGTAACTGCTTGCACAGGAGTTGCGCCTAAACTTAGGTGGGTTTCAATTTCTAGTTGGCTGGAGTTAATCGTACTGACAAGGCGTTCCCCAGCGATCGCCGCTGCATTCATGGCATTACCTAAGATAATTCCCCCCAAAGGAAGCAAATACTGCGGTTCATACCATCTATCTGGTTGAATAATTAAGAAATTTATGTAAAAGAGTGTGATAAAAGTGCTGATGAAAATTGCTCCCCAGACTAACGGCAAAACCTGGGGTATTTTCTGAGTGATGCGATTTCGTGCGACAATCGCTGCTATCGTCAGCATTATTGCCAAAATCCCCAAAACTGCCCAAGGATTATTAAAAGCAAAGATGAAGTCTAAAACGTATCCCAACACCAGTAGTTGTAGGATGGTTCTGCCGGTAGCAAGGGCTAAGTTTAATTCTAGTCCTAGTTTAGAAAGCGCAGATAAACCAATGGCGATCGCCATTAATCCCACAGCAATAACCAAATCAACCAAATCCAACTTGATCAAATCCTGCATGCATTGTCTACCTACTGAAGTTTTTTTTGCTCATTCGCCTACACACTTGGAACTTTAATTCGAGGTGTTGGATCTTGGTTGATATATATCACCTTTTATGCCAGCGATTGGTGTTTCTACCAATTATAAATCTAAGTAAAAACCTTTACTTAGGCAGATTCTGTTCGACAATTTTTCAATAGCTTTTTGATCAACAATTCAAAAGCGCTAAAATCGACGGTCAAAATGTTTCGTGGAGCGATTGGGAATTACGGATTGGATAATAATTAATGAATTGTATATTTTTTCATCATTCATTTTTTACAGTCTCTAATCCCTAGTCTTTAGCCCCCAATATTCAAATAAAATGAAAACTCATGATCCAAAGCATAAATTCTATCCCTGCCTTTGATAACAAACAGCAATACAGCACTATTGAAGCAGAAGTGAGTGCGGCTGTTCTGGAACTTTTGGCTTCTGGACGTTATATCGGCGGTTCTGTAGTTGCCAGCTTTGAGCAACAGTTTGCCGCTTATCATAATGTTAGTCAATGTGTAAGTTGTAACTCTGGTACTGATGCGCTCTACTTAGCCCTACGAGCCTTGGGCATTGGTTCGGGTGACGAGGTGATTACTACACCTTTTACTTTTATTGCGACATCAGAAGTTGTCAGTGCTGTGGGTGCAAAGCCAGTTTTCGTTGATATTGACGCTACTACCTTGAATTTAGATTTGCAGCAAATAGCGGCGGCGATTACAGCAAAAACAAAGGCAATTATCCCAGTTCATTTGTTTGGACAACCTGTGGATATGACTGCTTTGATGAATTTAGCCAAAGTTCACAATCTAGTACTAATTGAAGATTGCGCTCAATCTACAGGCGCAAGTTGGGCAGGGCAAAGAGTAGGGAGCATTGGACACATCGGTTGCTTTAGTTTCTACCCAACTAAAAATCTTGGTGGTTGCGGTGATGGCGGAGCGATAACAACTAATGATCCGGAAATTGCTGCGAAGCTGCGGGTTTTAAAAGAGCATGGTAGTAAAAATCGCTATATTCACGAGGAAATAGGTGTAAATAGTCGCTTAGATGCTTTACAAGCGGCTATTCTTCAGATTAAACTGCGTTATCTTGATACTTGGAATAATCAGCGGCGAGCGATCGCCCAACGTTACCATCAGTTACTCAGATCAATTCCTGGTATCATCCCTCCTCAAGAATTAACTGGTGGTTCAGGCGTTTGGAATCAATACACAATTCTTGTATTATCTGAAGGGCGAAATGGCTCCAGTGCCAAACATCGCGACTGGGTTCGCGACGAGTTGCAATCTTTGGGTGTAAGTACGATGATTTACTATCCTCACCCCTTGCATTTACAGCCAGTTTATCAAAGTCTGGGCTATAAGCCAGGACAGTTGCCTGTAGCGGAACAAACCTGCAATGAGGTTTTATCTTTGCCGATGTTCCCAGAACTTTCACAACAACAGCAAGATCAAGTAATTTATGCGTTGAAGGATTGTTTGGCGTAGATAAAAATGCCTGACGACTAGAAGTGGCGGAGTTTACGGGCACACAAACAAAGCCTGCCTTGTCTGCGACACGTTACGCGAACGCAGGCTAAATAATTTTAGACCGCGTAGGCGGTCTTTGCTTGTGTAGCCCCACCCTTATAGGGTAAGGACGGTTATTTCAGCACTCTTGTTTTTGCTAAAGCTTCTACCAACCCACGCACAGCAGCAATCATTGCCACTTCACTATTAAGTTGATTGATGGCGGAACCGACACCAACACCAGCTGCACCGCTAGCGATCGCGAGTGGAACTGTGACGTTAGAAATGCCGGAAGCACATAACACTGGCACTGATACTACACGAGAAATTTCATAAGCTGCTGCCAAGGTAGGAGCAGCTTTTTCAATTAATCCTAGAGTTCCGGGGTGTGTGGGTTGACTGCTAGTACCACCTTCGGTTTGGATGATGTCAGCCCCTGCTTTTACTAATTCCTCAGCTAGCTGTACTTGTTTATCCAGCGTCAGGATGTGGGGAACGGTGACAGATAAGGTGATTTCTGGCAGCAAGGCGCGAGTTTCGCGAGTCAGTGCTAAAACTTCCTCACCCTCAAAACGGCGTCCTTGGGCATAGAAAGAATCAAAATTGCCGATTTCAATTAAATCAGCACCAGCAGCCACAGCTTGAACAAATTTTTCTGGCTCAACTGCTGAAACACAAATTGGTAAACTTGTCAAACTTTTTGCTAATTGAACTAAAGTCGGATCTGCGGCAATATCAACAAAAGTAGCACCGCCGAGATCGGCTGCTTTAACAATAGCGGCTGTGCGATCGGCATCAAAGTTATTTAAGCCGCTGATCACTTTGAGGGCGTCGCGGTTAGCAAATGCACGTTGGATCGGATGCATCGTCATAGTTAGTTTTTTGAAGCTTTGAAAATAGAACTATTTTACCGCCTCTATGTTTACAAGGGTTGAGGGGCATTGCAAATCCTTAAGGCATTTGCCAATAAAGGTTGCTGTATCTTAATCAAAATAAGTGTGGAGCCAATACGCTTCGGATAAGCTTTTCTCTCCCCCTGCACCCCCTGCTTCCCTCAAGAGATAACTTTCCTAACCGAACCGTATTGAGTGTGGAGCGATCGCTTAAGTCTTTTGATTATCTGACTTAAATCGACCAGCCAGAAATTCTCGCTTGTGCAAATGCTTAGTATTGCGTCCTTCAACACGTTCGCGCCACATCCGAAAGCTGGATGGCTTCATTTCTCGACGCATGAGGGTAATAACCTGCTGTTCGTGCAAAGCAAATTGTTTTTCAATTGCTTCAAATGGCGTTCTATCTTCCCATGCCATTTCGATAACTCTGTCAATGGTTTCTAAATCTAGTTCAGGTAGCTTCATTTCAGTTTGACACAGATATTGCTATACATATTTGTGCTTATGTCTCTAAAAGCTTAATAAATATAAATGAAAATCGTCATCATCCAGAAGGCGTGGACTTGCGTATCAGATATAAAACTTACGTAACTGTCACACGTAGTGGGCACTTAAGTGCCCATTAAAAGCGCTCTTCTGGCTTACTACGAATTAATAACTTTAGTTCAAGAGCAGACTCGCAACCAACGCCCTATATCATGAAAATATAAGAAAAAATATGAAGTCGCCAGACTTAAACGGCATAACATGGGCAGTATTTGGGAACTCGATTTTTACTCCCGTCCAATTTTGGACGAAAACAACAAAAAGATTTGGGAGGTGTTGGTGTGCGAGAGTCCTTTGGATACGCGCACAAAAACTGATTCTTTATTTCGCTATGCTCAGTATTGCCCCAGTACGCAGGTAAATTCTGGTTGGTTGCGGACGGCTTTGCAACAAGCAATCGAGCAAGCTGGAGAACCACCGCTGAAAATCCGGTTTTTCCGTCGCCAAATGAACAATATGATTACTAAAGCTTGCCAGGAAGTCGGCATTCCGGCTCAAGCTAGTCGTCGCACTTTGATGCTTAATCAATGGCTACAACAGCGGAGCGAACAGGTGTATCCTCAAGAACCTGGGTATGAAGAGGCAACTAATGCTTCAGTGCGTTTGGAAAGTCCTTTACCTCAACGCTTACCAGATGCTTTGGAAGGACAGCAATGGATATTTGTTACGTTAACAGGTGCGGACTTTGCGGAAATGCATGAATGGGAAATCGCCTTTGGTGAATCATTCCCGATGGAATTGGCGAATTTGTCACCGGAAAGCCGCATTCCTGGTGTGTTAATTTTATCACCACGAGCGTTACCTTTAGCGGGTTGGATGTCTGGTTTGGAGTTGGCTTGGTTGAGACTTGACACAACTAAAGGAACGAGATTGGTTTTAGAAACTGGTGCTACTGAAAGCTGGATTTTGGCGAATATCAAAAATCCTCAACCTATAGCAGAAGCAAAAGCTTTTGAAGAAGCAAAGCAAAAAGCTAACGGAGTTCACTTTATCGGGGTGCAATCCGATCGCCAAGCCGAATCTTTTGCTGGCTTCTGGCTGTTGCAAGAGGTCAATTTGCCGTAAATTTAGTTAGGGCATTGGGGATGGGGCATGGGGCATGGGGCATGGGGCATGGGGCAATGGGCATGGGGCATGGAAAGAATCATATTTATTCGGGCATTACAATTAGTCAAGCGTTTTTAATTCCCATTGCCCATTGCCCAATCCCCCAATTACCATTGCCCAATCCCCCAATTACCAATGACTAATCCAAAATTCATCAAGGGTCATGGGTTCTGAAAATTTGTCACAAGATACACTAGCAGAAGAGTTGTTGGAACTAGCTATCAAGTCGGGGGCAGAAGAGGCTGAGGTGTATCAGTCGCGATCGCTTTCTCGACCTGTGTTTTTTGAGGCAAATCGTCTAAAACAGCTAGAAACCAATCAAGCTGAAGGTACAGCACTACGGTTGTGGCGCAATGGGTGTCCGGGAATTACGGTAGCTTATGGTTCTGTCACCGCTGCCGCAATGGTAGAACGGGCGCTATCTCTAAGTCAACTTAATCAACCAGAAACTGTAGAATTAAATACCAAGTCTCAACCTTCTTACCCAGACTTGGGGGAAGATGTGCCGATAGAGATGTTGGTAAACTGGGGCAAAGAAGCGATCGCTATCATTCGAGATGCTTACCCAGATGTTCTCTGTACGGCTGAGTGGGAATGCGATGTCGAAACTACCAGACTTGTCAACACTAAAGGTTTAGATTGCTACTACACCGACACAACTCTTAATTCTTATGTAGAGGCTGAATGGATACGTGGCGATGATTTTTTGAGTGTCGCCGATGGTCAAACTCAGCGAAATAATTTGCATCCTGAGAAAGTAGCTAATCAAATTTTACAGCGCTTGATGTGGGCAAAAAAAAATGTTTCACCCCCTAGCGGTCGCGTTCCAGTATTATTTACTTCTAAAGCCGCTGATATGCTTTGGGGTACTGTGCAAGCTGCTTTGAATGGTAAACGAGTGATTGAGGTAACTTCTCCTTGGGCAGAACGAATTGGTAAACCAGTAATGGCACCAACTCTGACTTTATACCAAGACCCGGTTGCTGGACCTTACAGCTGTCCTTTTGATGATGAAGGTACACCGACTCAGCCTTTGGTATTTATCCAAAATGGGGTTTTGCAAAATTTTTATGGCGATCGCACTATCGGACATCAATTAGGTACAGGTAGCACTGGTAACGGTTTTCGCCCTGATTTAAGTAGCTATCCTACCCCTGGTTTATTTAATTTCTTAATCGAGCCAGGTTCAGCTTCGCTACAATATTTGATTCAAAAGTTGGATCGTGGCTTGATTGTAGATCAAATCTTGGGCGGCGGTAACGGCATTTCTGGCGACTTTTCCATCAATATTGATTTGGGCTACCGCGTCCAAAATGGTCAAGTAATTGGGCGGGTTAAGGATACTATGGTTGCAGGTAATGTCTATACTGCTCTTAAAGAAGTGGTTCTACTTGGTGGCGATGCTGATTGGAATGGTTCTTGTTACACTCCGTCTCTGATAGTGGATGGACTTTTTACCACCGGGAGAAAAACTTGAAGGATTGGAAAATGGGGACTAGGGACTGGGGACTAGCGATTAGGTAAGAAGGTTATTCCCCAATGCCCAATGCCCAATGACCAATGACCAATGACCAATGACCGTTTTTTACTTTAAATCTTTAATCTTATGTCGCTTGCTGTTCTTAATCAGGGGTTTCGCCGTTTTTGGCAACCTAGAAGAGGTTTAGCGATCGCCGAAGCTTGTTTGATTGGTATCGTCGCTGCTTTATCTGCTGTATTTCTGAAATTCGGATCGGGATGGTTAGGGACATGGAGAGTTCATACATCGCACGTTTTTCCTGCCTGGTTCGTATTACCAGCAATTGGTGTGAGTTTTGGCTTTATCGCTGGTTTTCTGGTAGAAAGATTTGCACCTGAGGCTTCTGGTAGTGGGATTCCTCAAGTTAAAGCTTCGCTTGCTAATTTTCCGATGAAATTATCATGGCGCGTCGCAGGTGTCAAGTTAATTAGTGCAATTATTGCTTTAGGTTCGGGAATAACTTTAGGACGACAAGGACCTACCGTCCAATTAGGAGCGGGTTTGGCTGCGGGAATGAGTCGCTTGGTTCCCACTTCTCCGGAGCATCGCCGACAAATGATTGCTGCGGGTGCAGGTGCGGGTTTGGCGGCAGCTTTCAACGCTCCACTCGCTGGTGTATTCTTTATTGTCGAGGAGTTACTTCAAGATTTATCGGGAATGACTCTGGGAACCGCCATTATCGCCTCATTTATTGGTGGCGTAATATCCAGACTGTTGGGTGGTGGCAGTTTGCTACTAAACCTAGAATCAATAAAGTATTCTACCAGTTTCTCGATTCCGGAAATTCCCTTTTTCGTACTGTTGGGAGTTCTAGCGGGGTTGCTAGGTGCGGTATTTAATCGCGGTTTAATTGCAAGTATAAAATTTTATCGCGGTCTGCATATCAGCTTACCATTACGGGTGGCGTTAGCTGGTTTGGTTTCCGGAATTATCATGGCAACACTGCCAGAGTATTTCCGTGATAATACTGGCTTAAGGGAGCAGATAATTACTGGCAATGCCAATGCTTCTTGGGCAGCGATCGCCTTTATAGCTCAGTTTATCTTGACTTTGATTGCATTTGGATCGGGGGCGCCGGGAGGTTTATTTGCACCCAGTCTGATTTTAGGTTCTACTTTAGGCTATTTAGTCGGTGTAGGCGAGTTCCACCTTTTAGGTGGGGGTTCTCCCACAACTTATGCACTAGCGGGAATGGGAGGATTTTTCAGCGCGGTTTCCAAAGTACCAATTACAGCAATTGTGATTGTATTTGAGATAACTACAGATTTCAATTTGGTGCTACCTTTAATGATTGTTTCTGTGACATCTTACTTAGTTGCTGACAAAGTTGTGCCTGGATCACTGTATGACAAAATTTTGCAATTGAATGGTATAAATATCAACAAACAAGCTTTTGCTGAAGGGATATTGACACAGTTAACTGCAAAACAAGTAATGCAGGAACGAGTGGAAACTCTAGAAGCAGAGACAACTTTAGAAGAAGCAATGCAGGCATTTGCCGATTCTCATCATCGTGGTTTCCCGGTGGTAGAAGAAGGAAAGTTAGTTGGAATTGTCACCCAATCAGATTTACTAAAAATAGGCGCTGGCAATCTCGCAAATGATATTCCTTTAAAGGAAATCATGACCAGCAGTCCGGTGACAGTATCACCTACTCACAACCTAAGCAATGTACTGTATTTACTAGATCGTTATAAAATCAGTCGCTTGCCGGTACTCCAAGGACGAAAGCTGATTGGGATTATTACCCGTGCAGATATAATTCGTGCGGAAGCAAATCATCTCAATGGTAAAAATGCATCGTCAGCACCGCAACCAGAACCTTCTTATGTAGTTTATCAAACGCGATCGCCTAGCATTGGCAGAGGCAAATTATTAGTACCAATAGCTAATCCCGAAACAGCAGGGACATTATTAGAAATGGCTTTCGCAATTGCCCGCGATCGCCATTATGAAATAGAATGCATCCAAGTGATACCCGTATCCCGCCATAGTTCGCCATCAGAAACGTCAGTCAGAACTGCAAAAAGTCGGCGTTTGCTCAGACAAGCTGAAGTGATGGCTAAAAAGTGGGAAATTCCTCTACATACACAAATTCGCGTTGCCCACGATGCAGCCCAAGCAATTTTAGAAACTATCAACGAACAACATATAGACATACTTTTAATGGGATGGAAAGGAAATACATCTACTCCAGGTCGGATTTTTGGTAATGTTGTCGATACCTTAATTAAGCAAGCTACCTGCGATTTGTTGCTGGTGAAGTTGGCTGCGAGTGTTGAGACAAGGAGACAAGGAGATAAGGGAGCAGGGAGCAGGGAGCAGGGGGCAGGGGGCAGGGGACAGGGAGAGTTTGTCTCGTCATCTCCCTCATCTCCCGCTCCTCAATTCAACAGCTGGTTAGTACCAATGGCTGGTGGTCCCAATGCTTTATTGGCGATTAAATTGCTACCTGCGTTAGTCACATTAGGGAAAGATCCGAAAATTCGTCTCACACGGGTATTCAAACCATCTGAGTTAAAACCAGATATGACAGTTTTAGAACAATCAATTCGTCAATTGATTCGTCGTCGCAAGTTATCTAGCACTGTTACCGCTGAAGCTGTGAAAGCGGAATCGGTTGCTGAAGGAATAATTAAATTAGTAAAAACCGAAGGTTATGATGTAGTGGTTTTAGGAGCTTCGCGAGAAGGATTGCTACAGCACGCGGTTAAAGGGAATATTCCGGAAGCGATCGCATCCAATGTAGAGAGTACAGTGATTTTAGTCAGGGGTGCGATTACAAGTTAACTAGGGCAAGGTTAAACAAAGGTCGGTTAATTTTTGCAAGTCGATGCATTAACAATGCAAGCCGATGCATTAACATAACGGGTCGATGCATTAACATAACGGGTCGATGCATTAACAATGCAAGCCGATGCATTAACATAACGGGTCGATGCATTAACATAACGGGTCGATGCATTAACATAACGGGTCGATACAATCGCATTGTCAGCCGATACAATCGCATTGTCGGTCGATACAATCGCATTGTCAGCCGATACAATCGCATTGTCGGTCAATGCATTAACGTCTCCACGCTAACCAAGCGGAGGATAACTTCTTAAAGCTGTCCAAACGGGCAATGCTATATTTATCAGCAGCTTTACGGATAGCTTCTGCTTGCGTGGGATATGGATGAATTGTTTTTGCGATCGCACTCAAACCCAAATTATTAGTTATTGCTAAAGTAACTTCGCTAATCATCTCACCCGCATGTCGAGCTACTATCGTTGCTCCTAAAATCTTATCTGTTCCCTTCTTTACATGTAACTTGGTAAATCCTTCAGTTTCACCATCAACGATCGCTCGATCAACATCGTTGAGAGGAACGCAAAATGTATCAACTTCAATGCCCTTCTCTTCAGCTTCTTGCGGATACATCCCTACATGGGCAACCTCAGGATCGGTATAAGTACACCAAGGCATAATCAAAGAACTAAGTTTCTTACGTCCCAGCCCAAGAATCGAAAACAGTGCATTTTGAATCAAAATCCGAGCCGCAGCATCAGCAGCATGAGTAAACTTCCACTTCATGCAGACATCACCCACCGCATAAATGCGGGGATTAGTTGTCTGTAAGTAGTCATTGATTATAACTCCTTGCTTTTGGTCGTATTCCACACCCACAGCTTCAAGATTCAAGTTTTCTACATTAGGCGATCGCCCTGTCGCTACTAAAATTTCATCGACTGTAAGCGCTTCCTCTTGTCCGTTAATCTCGTAATAGATAACTTTTTCTGCATCGTTGCGTTCAACGCGTTTAATTTTAGACTCAAAAAGTAACTGAATGCCTTCACGCGCAAAAGCTTTTTGAATAATCTCTGCTGCGTCAGCATCTTCACGACTTAGTAAACGCGAGCCTTTTTGTAGTAAAGTAACTTCTGAGCCTAGACGTTGAAACGTTTGAGCCAATTCGCAACCAATGTAGCCTCCACCAATTACCGCCAATCGATTAGGGCATTGTGTCAGAGAAAATACTGTTTCATTAGTGAGATATTTTGCCTTATTCAAACCGTCAATCAATAGTTGAGTAGGGCGTGAACCTGTAGCGATCGCCGCTTTTTTGAAGTGTAAAATACTCTCGCCTACTTCTATCGTACCAGTATCTTTAAATCGAGCCTCGCCAAAAAATACGTCTACGCCAAATTCTTCCTGAAAGCGTTTAGCAGAATCATTCGGACTAATTTCTGTGCGTATTCGTCGCAATCGCTCCATCACTGCCGGAAAATCTACATTAATCTGATGACGGTTGTCAATGCCAAATTCTTGCGCGTAGTATATATCTGCAACCACCCGCGCAGAACGAATCAGAGTTTTTGATGGCACACAACCCACATTAGTACAATCACCCCCCATTAAGTGCTTTTCTATTAAAGCCACTTTTGCACCTAACATTGCTGCACCCGCAGCAGTCACCAATCCAGCTGTACCGGCACCAATGACAACCAAGTTGTAACTCGGTGCAGGTTCAGGGTTAACCCAATCTGGAGGATGAAGGTTATCAATTAACTCCTGATTATACCGATCCATTGGGGCAACGGTTACGGTGCTAACTGCTGGGGTCATAATAATGGGTTGTTTTTTTGACAATAACTGCTTATTTATCGTAAACAGAAAGTGATTAATTTTCGTCTAGCTAAGGTAAGTTCTATCCACAGCGTCAGCTTAGTGGGATGTCAATTAACTTCGGTTAGCTTGGCTCTAATCGTCTCTATCCGTTTGCGATTCACACCCAAATCGCTTTGACCCAAACGCGACGCGGAACGAACTTGGATGACGTTCGCTTTAGGGTCTAGATAAAATTCCACATCATCGACAAATCCCATCAAAGCGCTTTTAAATTCTGCATACAAATAATCATTGCTTTCTGTGATAATTTTGGTTCTTGGCAAAGACTCAATGACACTTTTGAGTTTAGCGATCGCTTCTTCTGGGGTAGAGTTGTAAGTAAGTGGTGCAATTGAATGACCTACATCTGAACTTTGACTAGAAACACAGTTAGGGCTATTAGGGCAAGGTGCTAATTTCCCATTGTTCACACCTAAATTGTTTGGTCGGTTGCCAGCAAAAATCATAATTATGCTTCCATAAATAGGTAGACTGTATATTACTCTACAATGTAGTAACCGATTTATCGCTCAATTCTAAATGCATCTACTATTAGGTAGATTTTTCCTAAATATATGACTGATGTAATCCCAGAAAACCTACAAAATATCTTAGACAAATATAGTGAGCCGGATGCTATGTTTGCGGCTTTGCTGCCGACCCTTGGGGAAATATTGCAGTGCGATCGCATTTTTCTTTACCTAAGAAATCCGGAAACGAAAATGGGTAAAATTGATTATTCTTGGCGGCGAAATTCAGATATTCCTTTAGCAAAAGATATTGATTGGAAACCAGAACCAGCACATCTACCTGAAAAAGATCCGTTATTTGCAGCTGCACTCCGCACAGAGCCATCAATTTTTGTAGAAGACGTAGAAACAGCTGATCCGAAAGTACTTAACCGCGAGTTTGAGCGTAGTGAGTTTGGACATCGCGCACTAATTCACGCTCACCTTTGCTGGGAAAATCAACTTTGGGGAGTTTTACAGCCTTGTATTTTCGGTAATAAGCGAGTTTGGTCAGAAAGCGATCGCGCGGTTATTAATCAAGTCGTAAGTAAAATAGTACCATTAGCGGTTGCTTTTGTTAAAGCTGCTACCGTGAAGCAATAAGGCTTATCGCAACAGATGGCAAAAAGCGATCGCTTACAAATTCCAAATACAAGTTGGAAAAACAGCGATCGCTTTGTTAATTCTATTCAAAATTTCCGCGCAAAGCTTAGACCTTTGATGATTAATCTTACATCTTACCGTGCTGCATCACTTGTTGAAGATGCTGGCGAATTTCCTGTGCTTGTTCCATATCAGAGGAGCGCAACTTCTCAAACAACTCCACACAAGGTTGCGAACCTGCTTGCTGTGCGTCTTGAATGTAAGAATCGTAAGCTTTAACTGCTTCCGCCTTGTTGTGCAGTACGGTGATAAAATCGTACTCAAGATTGCTAATAGGTTGAGAATTTCCGTTACCTGTGGTCATAGATTTACACTCCTTTAGGTTTGTAATTAATTTCTACCTATTCTAAAAGAGTCATTCATCTGCCCAAAAGCGTAGTTACAGATACATTATTCGCAACCTTGGTATGATGCCTCCTGGCACTTGTTGAATATTACTACTCGTCTAGCCGCATTGCATGAAAGTGCGGCAAAGGTGATATTTTTTCACTACGTAGATAACAAAGCTCATAAAATAAGCTTTCTTTGCTTCTGCCCGATGCCCGATGCACTAATAGAATTAATTATGCAACGGGTTGATTTTCATCATAGTGATGAGAATGGGAGAATTCAAACTCATTTTGATGTTCTCTACTTCCTCGATGCCTAATTGGACAATATTTGGTGTTAGCACTAATGCAATCCATGTGTGGCGTTTTGGCACACACTATTAGTAGCGCACCGAGAATAAACAATAAGCCACACATTGCTGCTGTCTGCATCGAAGAAATTTCTAACGCTCCGTGAACAACTACTTCTCGCAATACAGATACAATTGTTACCTCCACTGCTACACCAACAGAAATACTATGTTCTTGTAAGTAAACCACTAGCAATCGAAATAACTCGACCAAAATTAAGATAAACAGTATCTTGGAAGTCACATGTTTATAGTCTAATGTTTGCGTGAGGGCAGTAAATATCCCCCACAACTGCATTACCATAACAGTGAACAAAGTCAAACACAGAACTATGACAATTAAGTCTTGGAAAGCCTCCATGTTACGAACGATTGAATGACGATCAAACCAGCGATCGGCTACTAAAAATTGACTCTTTAAGCGCTTTTGCTTGTACATTTGCATTCTCAGGCGAACAATTTTCGACTACACCAACCCAACCAATAATCCTATTGTTACGCAATGTGAAGCAATTGCACCTTAACGGGGTTGATAATTAAAATTCTGTACTTGTTGTAACAATTGGTCGGCATTTCTAGCCCACAAAGTATTATTCTGGGCATTATATAAATCTCTGGCGTATTGTAATACCTGTACGGCTTCCGGATATTGTCTTAATTGCATAAAAACTAACCCTGCCCCGTAATAAGCGTTGGCATAATTTGAGTTTCCCTCAGCCGATTTTCTAAATGCTTCTAACGCTTCTTTTGACTTATTTTGGTTATACCAAATCGTTCCCAGATTATAATGAGCTTCTGAATATTTCGGGTTAATTTTTACTGCCTTACGAAATGCATCTTTAGCTTGATTAATTTTATTTTGTTGCAGATAACATATCCCCAAATGATAAGCTGGTTCTGGTGCATTCTGGCTATATTCCATCGCTTTTTTAAAAGATGCGATCGCCTTATCCCAATCGCGTTGTTGCTCTCTTAGCAAGCCAAAATTATAGTGAGCGAAACCGAGTTTAGAATCGAGTTGCAATGCTCGTTGCAAGTAATCATTTGCCTGTTGTAAATTATTACCTTCTAACAACGCTCCACCCAAATTCGCAAAAGCGGGGGCAAATTTTGGATCGGCTAGAGTAGCGCGATAAAATGCATCTGCCGCAGGTTGTAATTCTCCCACTTGTCGCAGCGCTAACCCTAAATTATAGTGTGCTGGTGCCAAATTTGGATCTAGCTGAATTGCTTGACGAAAAGAAGCGATCGCATCTTCTACCCTTCCCACATTTATCGCCTGCAAGCCTTGATTTAACCAATCTGTAGCAGTTTGATTACTATTATATTGCGCCAGCTTTGTGGGAGAAGGGGGGAGGGGGAGAGAGGGGGAGGGAGTAAGGATGCTACCAGCCAGCAAAATCAAACTTACCAGCCCTGCTTTACGATATTTATAAAATGATAATCTCATTGATTTTTCGCTCCTCGTAACATCTTTAGTGACGTTTAGTTGACAAAAAGTTTGGTTGAAACAAAATGTTTTTACAAAACTTTGTAATTTTGCATTAAAGTTTGTGCAACTTAAATTTTCTTCAGGTAAATCTTACAACAAGCTACGATTTTTTGTTACCCAGGTTAAAGGGAGGATAATGACAAATTAAAGACGGGGTAATAATCGTGGATAAAGATTAGTTACCCAAAATAAATCAGCATAATGCGGAGACGCGTAGCTCACCGCAAAGGAGGTTTTATGAACGAAAAAGTAAAATCGGGTTCGCGGAACGTTGCAATTGTCGGTCCTTATTTAAGCGGGAAGACGACGTTATTAGAAAGTTTGTTATTTGTCACAGGATCAATTTCCCGCAAAGGCAATGTCAAGGATGGCAATACAATAGGAGACAGTGCGGCAGAATCGCGCGATCGCCATATGACTGTAGAGGTAGGCGCAGCAAGCACTCAATACAACGATGTTCGCTTCACCTTTATTGACTGTCCGGGTTCGGTGGAATTTGCCCAAGAAACCTACAATGCCTTAATGGGAGTCGATGCAGCAATTGTAGTTTGCGAACCCATACGCGAGCGCGTCCTCACCCTAGCACCTTTATTTAAATTCCTCGACGATTGGGAAATTCCCCATCTCGTCTTTGTTAACAAAATGGATCGGGCGAATATCCATGTTTTAGAAACTTTACACGCTCTCAAAGCTGTTTCTAGTCGTCCTCTGGTAGCGCACCAATACCCCATCATGCAAGGGGAACAACTAACCGGCTTTATCGATTTAGTAACCGAACAAGCTTATCAATATCATCCTGGCGCTCCTGCCGATCCTATCCCCTTTCCCGAAAACCTGAAAGAAGAAGAACACATAGCACGGGCAGAAATGCTCGAAGCTTTAGCAAATTTTGACGATCATTTACTCGAAGAACTTTTAGAAGATATCGAACCGGACCAAGAAGAAATTCTCAAAGATTTAAAACTAGAATTAGGTGCAGATTTAGTTGTACCTGTTTTCTTTGGTATTGCCGAACTTGATTATGGCGTCCGACCTTTATTAGAAGCTTTACTACGAGAAGCACCCGAACCAGAAACGACCGCAGAACGCCGTTTAAAAGACCGCAAAGGCGATACTCCTATAGCGCAGGTTCTGAAAACCTATTACACTCCTCAAGGTGGCAAACTCTCTTTAGTACGTGTTTGGCGCGGTAAACTAACTGATGGTATTCTCCTCAACGGTGTTCGCGCTGGGGGAATTTATCGCCTCATGGGGCAACAACAGCAATCGCTTCAAGAAGCTGGTGCTGGTGAAATCGTTGCTTTAAGCCGTTTAGAAAATGTAAAGACTGGGGATACACTTTGCACACAGCAGTCCAAGGAATTACCGAAAGCTGAACAATTAGAACCAGTGTATGCTCTGGCGATTACTCCCGAAAAGCGTAACGATGAAGTTAAACTCAGCGCTGCGATCGCTAAACTCTTAGAAGAAGATCCATCTCTAGCTTGGGAACAACACGGTGATACTCACGAAGTTATTCTTTGGGGACAAGGTGAGATACATCTGCAAGTCGCTTTAGATAGACTGCGCCGTAAGTATAACTTACCAATGACAACCCATTTGCCGCAAGTTCCTTACAAAGAAACGATCCGCAAACCTGTAGCATCAATTCATGGACGCTACAAACACCAAAGCGGTGGACACGGGCAATTTGGCGATGTTTTTCTAGATATTAAACCGTTAGCACGCGGCGAAGGCTTTAATTTTAGCGATCGCATTGTTGGGGGTGTCGTCCCTAAACAATACATTCCTGGGGTAGAAATGGGTGTGCGCGAGTTTCTCGCACATGGTCCCTTGGGCTTCCCTGTGGTAGATGTAGCCGTAACTTTAACGAATGGCTCTTACCACAACGTTGATAGTTCCGAACAAGCATTTAAGCAAGCTGCCCGATTAGCAATGCAAACGGGAATACCTCAAGGAGAACCCACTTTGCTAGAACCGATTTTGCATGTGGAAGTGACAACCCCCAGCGAATTTACCTCGAAAGCGCTGCAACTTTTAAGTGGCAAACGAGGGCAAATTTTAGGTTATGAAGGTAGAAACGATTGGCAAGGATGGGATAATATCTCAGCTTATTTGCCGCAAGCCGAGATGCACGACTTTATAGTAGAGTTGCGATCGCTTACTTTAGGTGTCGGTTCCTTCCATTGGAATTATGACCATCTCCAAGAGGTGCCAGAAAAACTCACCGAACGTATCTTAACGAACGGTGGTAATGGCAACGGCAACGGTAACGGCAAATAATTTGGGATTTTAGATTAGTTTGAGATCAAACAATTTCTCCTAGGGACACTCTTTTATGGGTGTCCTTAATTTTATGACTGACGCAAAAACTCTCTCGCTCCTCTTATTCCTTGCGGTTCTTAGCATCTTGGCAGTTCGATAAATTAAGCTTTTTGGCGCTTTTTGCGTAAGTTTTGTTGACTACAATACCTCTACAAAAGGATTTGTAAACCGCACACCCTCAACTGTAGCACCAGATGCAAAGTCCTCAGTGTAAACTTCTTCAATTTGGTTAAGTCGCGCTGTTGCCCAAATTTGGGCATCCCAAAATCCAAAGTGATGAATTTCCACACCGCGAATTGCTTCTAGACAGATGAGTCTTGTAATATCAAGAACATGGCAAGCAGCTGAATAATTACGCATTCGTACCACCGCTTCAGCCGGAGTTAGAAGCGATCGCCGAGTCCGGGTTGTTGCCATAAAAAACTCTCCGATCACCTGGGTACTAATTACCGCTTTTCCAGAACGAATTAATTGATTGACAACTGCGATCGCCTCGACGTAGCGATAACAAAAAAGCTGGAATTTTTTCTTGCAGCCCAAAAGGGTATAATTCCGCTTTTGGGCGAGACTCGTTACGACTTACCAAAATGCGATAATCTGACTGAGCCAGTAAACAATTTTAAATTTAAAAAGCGCTCAGATGCTTTGAGTATGCCGTAAAATCTCTTCTGTAAGAAACAAAATTTTTATATCACTTATGAATAACGCACAATTGTGGCATATAGTCAAGCGTCCTGCCGGAAATTGCGAAATCGTCCCCAGCCAAGAAGTAACCGAAGACGATAATCCAGAGATTGTAGAAACTTGGGGACCTTTTACCTCAGAAGGAGAAGCGATCGCCCGTCGTGTCGGACTGATTCGCTCAGGTAAATGTCAACCCGTCTGATTTAGGATTTTAAATGCCAATCTAAAATCCCAAATCCCAAATCTCAAATTTATTTTTCTTTATTTTTCTGCCCTAGTTGTGCCTTTGCCAGCAATTTCTTTACCTAGAATTTCTATTGCTTTAGCGAATTGCGGGTCTGCTAATGTAGCAAGTTTCTCGCGATCGCGCAGCCACAATTCCTGTTTCTGGGCATCAGTCAAATCTACTTTGACATCTGGGTCGATTCCATGCTTATTAATATCTTTGCCATTGGGGGTATGATATTTAGCGATCGTTACTGCCAACCCTGAACCATCATCTAGAGGACGCACTGATTGCACTAAACCTTTACCAAAAGTTTGAGTACCAACTATAACAGCACGCTTGTTATCCTGCAACGCCCCTGATAGGATTTCACTTGCGCTAGCCGAACCTTTATCCACCAATACCACCACCGGTTTATTTGTCAAAGCGCGTCCGTTTGCCACTTCTTTTTCTGCCTCACCCTGGCGAGGAATAGTTGAGACAATCGTACCTCTATTTATAAACATGCGGGCAATGTCTACACTAGCGAATAATAAACCACCTGGGTTTCCGCGCAGATCCAGAACATAGCCAGCAACATTTTTCCTTTCTAAATCTTTAATTGCGCTTTGCATTTCCTTAGCCGCATTAGCGCTGAACTGGTTCAAGCGAATGTATCCGGTATTGCCTGCTGGTGTTTGCTTTTGGGAATACTTCACCGGATGGATTTCAATCCGTGCGCGTTTAATTTGAAAATCTTTTTGTTGACCGTCACGATCAACAGTTAAATTTACCGTAGTATTCGGTTCACCTCGAATCAAAGATACAGCCTGATTAGTATCCATTCCCTTGGTAGATTTACCGTTAATTTTGAGGATCTTGTCCTTTGCCAAAATTCCAGCCTTAAAAGCTGGTGTATCCTCAATCGGGGCAATCACAACCAATTGCTTCGTTTTTTCATCTTGACTGATTGTGATGCCTATTCCTATGAGTTCCCCAGAGGTGTCAACTTGCATATTCTTGAACTCTTGGGGGTCCATAAACCGGGTGTAGGGGTCATCTAGCTTTTTGAGCATTTCCCGGATGGATTTGTAAGCTTCCTGCTTGTTGGTGTAGGACTTGCTCAAGTACTCACGACGAACAGCCTGCCAATCTAACTTATTAAAAGTACCGTCTACATATTGGCGTTGAACAATTTGCCAAACTTCGTCTACTAATTCTTTGGGACTTTCTTTAAATAAAGCCTGTCCTTGGGAGTGAATGCCAAGACTAGTAACAGCAATTGTGGTTAGTGTTACTGCCGTAGCACCCAAAACAAGTCCATTTCTTGTAATCACCATAATGACAGTTGCAAGGGCTAAGGAAAAAATATATTCAGTATGCTCAATCTAACACAGGGTATCACTGTAAAGACCGGACATGTATTCTTCTTTCAGAAAAATGATTTGCAATCCGGTTGTTCTAGGGATTAAGGACTGGGGACTCTTGACTGGGGACTAGGATTAGTATTTAAGAATTTCTTTCAACTAGCCCCTAGCCTAAGCGTCCCTAGCCCTAATTTATTTACGGTTCTACCCAGCGATCATCAGCTTTAATCAAATTAATTAACTCCTCTACACCTTTATCTTCTGGTACTTTTTTAATTTCTTCTCTCCCTCGATAGAGAGAAATATAACCTGGAGTTTTGCCGACATAACCATAGTCAGCATCAGCCATTTCTCCGGGACCATTGACGATACAACCCATAACTGCAATGTCTAGCCCAGTTAGGTGTTTTGTTGCTTCCCTGACTTTGTGTAACACTTCTTCTAAATTAAATAAAGTACGTCCGCAGGAAGGGCACGCGACGTACTCCACCATCGTCTTCCGCAATCCTAAAGCTTGCAAAATGCTATAACAGACGGGAATTTCTTTTTCTGGTGCTTCAGTCAGAGACACTCGAATCGTGTCACCAATGCCATCAGCTAGCAATGTCGCAATACCCGCAGTGGATTTAATCCGTCCGTATTCGCCATCACCAGCTTCTGTCACACCCAAATGCAAAGGATAATCCATACCGAGTTCGTCCATGCGCTTTGCCATCAGACGATACGCAGCTACCATCACCGGCACCCGTGAAGCTTTCATGGAAATTACCAAATTATGAAAATCCAAAGATTCACAGATGCGAATGAATTCCAAAGCCGATTCTACCATTCCTTCAGGCGTGTCGCCGTAGGTAAATAGCATCCTTTCGGCTAGGGAACCGTGATTTACGCCGATTCGCATTGATTTACCTTGATCGCGCAAAGAAACTACCAGAGGTTCTAGAGTTTCGCGGACTTTTTCGCCGATTTCATCAAATTCGGTTTTGGTAAATTCGCCTCTATTGGCGTTTGGCTTTTCAAACACATATAAACCTGGATTAATCCGCACTTTTTCTATGTGTTTGGCTACTTCCAAGGCAATTTTCATCCCGTTGTGATGGACATCAGCAACGATGGGTACGTCTTGGTAAGTTTTAATTAATTTTTGTTTAATTTCTGCCAATGCTTTCGCATGAGCCATACTTGGTACTGTGACTCGGACAATTTCGCAGCCAATTTCGTGCAAACGCCGAATTCCTGCTACAGAACCATCAATATCAAGTGTGTCTTCATTAATCATCGATTGCACCACCACCGGGAAGCCACCCCCAATAGTGACATTGCCAACTTTCACAGGACGTGTTTTGCGACGCTTAATAGTTGTGTCAAAAGAGGCTTGACTCGGTGCAGTGTTGGAAGTATTTAGTGTTGGTAAGGTTTGCATAACCTCTTAGGTAAATTTGCTGTAGCAAAAATATCAGATTTAAAAATCTCTGTTTCCCAGATTGCCACAGATAGGGCTTTTTTTGGAGTATGTAGTCGAAAAAAAGAGAAATTTATCGACTAAAAGAAGTGCAAACTTAAAAAAGTGAGAGAAAATAACTTAAAAGTATTTAATTGCAATTGATATTTAGCTTAAGTTAAGCGATCGCCTGATTACTTTGATTATGACTACCGTTAGCACCCTCAATGATTGTACGTGTCAATTAGCAATTCTCATAATTCATTTCATTTCTTTAACTGAGGCTGGGATAAAAACCGTATTCAAGTATCCAATGCATCTTTGAAATTTTGCTGTATTTGTATAAATAATAAAAACTTACCAATATAATATACAGAATGAGATTTTAGGCGTAGACGCTGCATCGGCTTGTCGTAAGACATCGCCTCCTTTTATTTTAAAATCCAGTCTTGAGCTTACCTTAAATACTATGCTGTTGTAGTCTATGGGTGATACTGCGCCACCGCTTCACCGCTACTTGCAATTCCACTGATAACCAATCATCGAACTGCGGATAAATTGGCAACCTCGGCAGCACTTCCCACCTAGCTTGTTGTAAAATTTCTTGCAAAGCCTCCACTTGAAGATGCAGATAATCGGGATTTACTTCATCTTTTGGTCCAATTCCCCCTAAATCCCTTGCCCCAGCTTCTATACAAGCGAGTAACCAGCGGTCATCTTTGACTAAATTTGGTGGAATTTGGATGCTAATATCTGGGGGAAGAATTTGACGTGCCCTGAAAACGACTTCTGGTAATTTATATAGGTCAAAAGCCGGTGCATCAAACGTTTGCTGATATCCAGGGCTGTGGGGTTGCAAAATGACTTCTTGGATATGATGGTAACGCTGATGCAGGCAAGTTATAGCTTCTAATGTTTCCCACCAATCATCCTCAGTTTCTCCTATTCCCAGTAGTAGCCCTGTTGTAAAAGGAATTTGCAACTCACCTGCCCACTCTAATTGTTGCAACCGGACTTCTGGTACTTTACTTGGTGCGTATTTATGCACTGTATTTAACAATACTGGGTTTAATTGCTCTAACATCAACCCCATAGAAACGTTAACTGTCTTTAATTTTTGCATTTCTTCATAACTCAGGACTCCTGCATTGGTGTGCGGCAGAAACCCCATTGAAAGTGCCAATTTACATAAATCGTAAATCCGCTGAAACCAAGCTTGACGCCGCGATGAAGAGGGATGTACCTCACCACTGAGTATCAAGATTTCACAGACATCTTTGCTTTGAAGTTGTTTTAAAAGATTTTCTGCGGCTGATAGAGTCATCCAGGGACTTTTAGCCGAATCTGTCCGAAAGTTGCAGTAACTACAGCGATTAAAGCACTCGTATGTCGGAACAATTGTGTAAGCAGGGCTATAAGTAACTGTATGTAAATGAGAAATTTCCATAAAAAACAGAATCTAATAATTCATATATATCTATAAGTTAGTCCCCGATTACCTCTAAGTTGTGCTTATCTGGCGCAAACAAGCTTTTATCAGCCGAAAAATTATAGGGTATTAAACCATCAGTAAAGCTTGTGTAGTAAGCTTTTTAACCTTTTTGAACGAATAGTGATTGCCGCCAAGCTACACTAATTGTAAAAAAGTTTCTGAAAGTACTTTACAAAACTCAATATTAGTTCTACTATGTTTAACAACAGGTAGAAACACCTACCTGCATATTTCATACACAAATCAAGCAATCATAAAAAAATGACCACAACCTTACAAAGACGCGAAAGCGCCAACGTATGGGAACGGTTCTGTACCTGGATCACCAGCACAGAAAACCGTTTATACATCGGTTGGTTCGGCGTATTAATGATCCCAACCCTGCTAGCCGCTACCACCTGCTTCATCATTGCGTTCATCGCAGCACCTCCAGTTGACATCGATGGTATCCGTGAGCCTGTTGCAGGTTCATTGATTTACGGAAACAACATCATAAGCGGTGCAGTTGTTCCTTCTTCTAACGCAATTGGCTTGCACTTCTACCCAATTTGGGAAGCAGCTTCGTTAGATGAGTGGTTGTACAACGGTGGTCCTTACCAATTGGTAGTATTCCACTTCCTAATTGGCGTATTCTGCTACCTCGGTCGTGAATGGGAACTTTCTTACCGCTTAGGTATGCGTCCTTGGATCTGCCTAGCATTCAGTGCCCCTGTTGCAGCAGCAACCGCAGTATTCTTGATCTACCCAATCGGTCAAGGTTCATTCTCTGACGGTATGCCTTTGGGTATCTCCGGAACCTTCAACTTCATGATTGTGTTCCAAGCAGAACACAACATCTTGATGCACCCCTTCCACCAACTAGGTGTAGCTGGTGTATTCGGCGGAAGTTTGTTCTCTGCAATGCACGGTTCACTAGTAACTTCTTCGTTGGTTCGTGAAACCACCGAAACCGAATCACAAAACTACGGTTACAAATTCGGTCAAGAAGAAGAAACCTACAACATTGTTGCAGCACACGGTTACTTCGGTCGCTTGATTTTCCAATACGCTTCATTCAACAACAGCCGCTCCTTGCACTTCTTCTTGGCAGCATGGCCAGTAGTTGGTATCTGGTTCACCTCCTTGGGTGTGAGCACAATGGCATTCAACCTGAACGGTTTCAACTTCAACCAATCAGTAATTGATTCAAGTGGTCGTGTAATCAACACATGGGCTGACGTAATCAACCGCGCTAACCTAGGTATGGAAGTAATGCACGAGCGTAACGCTCACAACTTCCCTCTAGATTTGGCTGCTGGTGACTTCGCTCCTGTTGCTCTAACAGCACCTGCTATCAACGGCTAATCTTCAAGTCTTAGCTAAATAAAAAGCGCCTCCCGAATTTCGGGGGGCGCTTTTTTTTAAGAGATAAATCGCTTACTACGAGTTGTATTCAGCAGTGTGGGTAAATGAATACGACCCTATTTTCTCGCTTTGATTAATTGCAAACTTCCACCCGCAGTCAAAGTGCGATCGCATTCTTGAAATCCTGTCTCTGTAAGCAATCCAGCTAAATCGGTTTTCAACAACTGCCAAGCTGTCTCTGTCTCAAACAATAGCAAAAACAGCGACAATCCAGGCACAAATAGCGGGTTCGTGGGATTATGAAAATCCACTAATGTAAATATCCCCCCTGGTTTTAGCACTCGATAAACTTCTTTAATAATTTGTCGTAATTGCTCTGGCTGCATTTCATGTAAGGCGACACTAGTATGCACAACATCAAATTCATTATCTGCAAACGGCATTTTCTCCGCAAAAGCTTCCACATATTGCGCTTGAGGCACATTCTGCCTTGCTCGTTTTAAAGATAGCGGTGAAGCATCGAGTCCTGTTACATTTTGTGAATATTTGACTAATACTTGCGTTGCTTGACCGCTACCGCAACACAAATCTAAAATTTTCGTATCAGATTCAATCGTTAAGCCTTGCAAAGCAAGCTGCCGGAAACGCCCTTCACCACCGACGCTTAAAGCTGCCAAGCCAGATATGGCATCATACAACCATTGATAGCGGTAACTCCAATCCCTGAAAATTGTTGCCACTGTTTCCACCCTCCCCATTAGCCTTTATATTTAATAAAGATATATTGTTAACATTAGTAAAAAATCTGAAAAGATTGGGGGATTGTAATTGCTATGGATCGTGTAGGCGTATTATTACTCAATCTGGGCGGTCCAGATAAATTGGAAGATGTTGGACCATTTCTGTATAATCTGTTTTCCGATCCAGAAATTATTCGCTTACCCTTTAGCTGGTTGCAAAAACCCCTGGCATGGTTGATTGCGTCAAGGCGAACCCAAAAATCTCAAGAAAACTACAAGCAAATTGGCGGTGGTTCTCCATTACGGCGGATTACCGAAGCGCAAGGAGAAGCCTTAAAAGAACAATTGCAAGCTTTGGGGCAAGAAGCGAACATATATGTAGGAATGCGTTATTGGCATCCTTATACCGAAGAAGCGATCGCTCAACTTACCCAAGACGACATCGAACATCTAGTAATTTTACCTCTTTATCCCCAATTTTCCATCAGTACCAGTGGTTCCAGCTTTCGCCTGTTAGATAAACTGTGGCGAGAAGACCCAAAACTTCAGCGCATTGAATACAAAGTTATTCCCTCCTGGTACAAAGAACCAAGCTACCTGCAAGCAATGGCAGAACTGATAGCTCAGGAACTCGATCAATTTCCTAATCCTGACTCTGTTCGTGTCTTCTTCAGCGCTCATGGTGTTCCTAAAAACTACGTTGAAGAAGCCGGCGACCCCTACCAGCAAGAAATTGAGGAATGTACTGCCTTAATCATGCAGACCCTCAATCGACCAAATGAACACACCTTAGCTTATCAAAGTCGCGTTGGTCCGGTAGAATGGCTGCAACCTTATACTGATGACGCGCTTGAAGAACTAGGCGCAAAAGGCGTGAAAGATTTGGTGGTTGTACCTATCAGTTTTGTCTCAGAACACATCGAGACATTACAAGAAATTGATATTGAGTATCGGGAACTCGCAGAGGAATCAGGAATTGAAAACTTCCGTCGCGTACCTGCTCCCAATACTCATCCATTGTTTATTAGAGCTTTGGCGGATTTAGTTTTAGAGGCGCTAAAATCGCCCAGTCTGCCACTCTCACAAGTCAATCAGATGAAGAAAAAGGTGAGAATTTACCCACCAGAGCGTTGGGAGTGGGGTCTGACTACTAGCGCGGAAGTTTGGAATGGTCGTATCGCCATGCTAGGCTTTATTGCCTTAGTTTTCGAGCTAATTACTGGTCGCGGTCTGCTGCACATGATAGGTCTTTTGTAAAAGATTAAGATATAAAAGGTAAAAATTGCCTCTTAAGGCGTATCTTCAAACTTCAAAAGCCTTCAGGCTGTTCGCCCTTAGCGTTCTGTGAAGGCTAGCCTGGTCTGTGTTTAACGATTATTGTCGTAACTATCATATCTTTGACCATAAGGGTAGAAAAAAGTCACCGACCCAGGGCTGAAGACGCGCTCGTTTCCACACATCCCACGAGGCTTTATGAGCGGTCAAAGATATGTAACTAAATCAGGATGCTACTAAGTCTGTCCTCTTAAATAACTTCTGTATGAGGTTTGGTGGAATTCTTTGCTTGAGGTATTTAATGACCTTCGCAGCACTTTCATCAACTGACTCGCAATCAGTGTAGCAAGTTACTTCTGGATTCAGGGGTGGCTCGTAAGGATCGTCGATGCCAGTGAAATTCTTAATTTCATTAGCACGAGCCTTGCGGTATAAACCTTTTACATCCCGTTTTTCACAAGTTTCTAAAGACGCATTCACATAAACTTCGATAAACTGACCAATATTTTGTCGTATTTCTGCCCTAATATCACGGTAAGGCGAAATTGCGGAGACTAAGACAATCACTCCATTTCTGGTGAGCAAATTTGCTACAAAGCTAATTCGTCTTAGGTTTTCATCACGATCCGCTTTGCTAAAGCCCAAATCCTTGGTCAAAAACTGACGAACTATATCGCCATCTAATTTTTCAATTTTATATCCTTCGCTTGTTAAGGCGCGTTCAACGACTTGAGAGATGGTAGTTTTACCTGCACCACTTAAGCCTGTAAACCAGATCGTCATCCCAGAACAATCTTTAGCTTGATTCATAATCTTTGCCTCCAGATAAAGAAATTGCTGCTTAGATTGGTAAAACACCAATTACCGAAAATGGTCCGTTTTTTCACTTTGACAAAATTTATTGCAATGGATTGAACTATCTATTGCAGTTTATTTGTCTAGGGCTTAGGCACTCTCGATGTAAAATCAACGTTTAAGATTGCTTCTCTTAAGGGAAACGCTCCGCGAACGCTGCGATCGCTCACAATAATTATTCATTAAGGCTTACTGTTCTTTGTTGCCGCTTCGTCTACAGGTAGAAGATTTTGATGCACCAAACGAGTAAAGTCTTAGTTGTATAGCTCAAAAACTGGTACGGATTTTACCCTACTTAATTCAAGCTGTGCAATATATGTAACTTTGGCAAGCTGTAATTATGCGTTGGCAAATCGGTCGTCGGAGCGAGAATGTTGAGGATCGCCGTGGATCGCGGATTTCCGCTCCTGTGGTGGGTGGCGGTATTGGAGCAGTAATTTTATCGCTCGTGGTAGCGCTTCTGGGTGGCGATCCGAGTGTAATTTGGCAACAGGATGGCGCACAGAGCGATCGCCCGACTACTGAGTCACCTCGGACTACTCAAGCTCAAGATCAAATGGCTGATTTTGTATCTGTCGTCCTGGCTGATACAGAAGATACATGGAGCACTATATTTCGGCAAGACGGAAATACTTACGTAGAACCGAAATTAGTCCTTTATTCAAACGCGGTTGAGTCGGCTTGTGGATTTGCGCGATCGGCAGTTGGTCCATTTTATTGTCCGCGAGATCAAAAAGTCTATATTGACTTGAGTTTTTACCGCGATCTGAAAAATAAATATCAAGCACCAGGAGATTTTGCCCAAGCATATGTGATTGCTCATGAAGTTGGGCATCATGTTCAAAATTTACTTGGTATTTCCGATAAAGTTCAAGCGTTGCAGAAGCAGGTCGGTGAGGTAGAAGCAAATCAACTTTCTGTGCGCTTGGAATTACAAGCAGATTGTTTTGCCGGAGTATGGGCAAATCGTGCCGAGCGATCGCGACAAATTCTGGAAGAAGGTGACATTGAAGAAGCACTAAATGCTGCCAGTAGCATTGGCGATGATCGCTTGCAACAACAAGCTAAAGGCTATGTTGTACCAGAATCTTTTACGCATGGTTCCTCGGCTCAACGGGTTAGCTGGTTCAAGCGGGGTATCCAAACGGGTGATCCTAAGCAATGTAATACGTTTGCTAGAGGAAATGTTCAATAGTTAGTAGTTAATAGTTAGTAGTTAATAAAGCAACTAACCACTAACCAATAACCACTAACAATTACCAATCGGTTCTAAATACCCAACCTTTGGTAAACCTCCTCTAAATGTTTCAGATGCTGCTGTGGATCAAAACATTCCGCAATTTCTGCCGGCGATAACTTTTCAGTAACGCGAGGCTCTTTGCTAATCAAATCGTGAAAATTGCCTTCTGGCTTATTCCATGCTGCATGAGCGCTTTCTTGGACAATTTTATAAGCTTCTTCTCGCTTCATTCCTTTTTCTATTAAAGCCAGTAGCACTTTCTGACTAAAGACCACACCACCATAGCAGTTGAGATTTCGCTCCATGTTCTCAGGATAAACCAGCAGGTTTTTCACCAAGTCGATGGTTTCTTTGAGCATGAAATGTGTCAAAATGCAAGTATCAGGAAACATCACCCGTTCAACAGAACTGTGAGAAATGTCCCGCTCGTGCCAAAGTGCAACATTTTCCAAAGCTGCAACTGTATGACTTCTAATAATGCGTGCCATTCCCGTTAATCGTTCAGAACGGATGGGATTACGCTTGTGCGGCATCGCTGAGGAGCCTTTTTGCCCTTTGGAAAAGAATTCTTCAACTTCGAGAACGTCTGTTCTTTGCAAGTTGCGAATTTCCACGGCAAAGCGTTCAATAGAGGCAGCGAGTAAAGCCAATTGTTGGACATAATCGGCATGGCGATCGCGTGAAATAACTTGAGTTGATGCAGTGTCGGGTTGTAGTCCCAACTTAGCGCAGGCGATCGCTTCCACACGCGGTTCGACATTCGCATAAGTTCCTACCGCACCGGAGATTTTTCCCACAGCGATCGTTCCTTTGAGAATTTTCAAGCGTTCTTGATGGCGTAACACTTCTGCCAACCATCCAGCCAGCTTAAAGCCAAAAGTCATCGGTTCAGCATGAATACCATGCGATCGTCCTGCCATCACCGTATGACGATGTAATGATGCCTTTTCACGAATGGTAACTATCAAATCTTCCACACCTTGCAACAACAAATCAAGACTTGCTACCAATTGCAAAGCTAAAGCCGTATCCAGCACATCCGAACTAGTCAAACCTAAGTGAATATAACGTCCGGCATCGCCAACATATTCATTTACATTTGTCAAAAAAGCAATCACATCGTGGCGGACTTCTGCTTCAATTTCTAACACCCTCTTTGGGTCAAAATTCGCCTTTGCCTTAATTTCCTCAACTGCCTCACTAGGAATGTAACCTAATTCAGCTTGAGCCTCACAAACAGCAATTTCTACTTGCAACCACGTTTTTAATTTATAAGCTTCCGTCCACAAATTGCCCATTTCTGGCAAGGTATAACGCTCAATCACAGACTGCCACAGAGTTCAACCGTCATATTTTACAGTTTTACAGTAAAAGTGTTGTAGAAAAAAACATCAGTTAACCGCCAAGAACGGGCTCTTACTAATCGAAATTATACATTATATATAAATATATTCACTTATACTACAGTCTTATTTCCTTTCTGTTGAGGTAAAGAACTGCTTTTGGTATCAGATGCAATAATACTAATGCTACCATCAGCTTCCAAATACGCCTTTTTCACATCAGCTAAAAACTCTACACCCTGCTGACGTAATTGGCTCATTAACTCTTCTTCTGTAATTAGTTCGCGTTCCAGATGACGGAGGATCATTCGCCCATTTTTTACAAGCAGTAAAGGTGGAGGATTAAGAAAGCGTTGAAACTGGGGAACTTTGTAGCCTAACCAGTTGAGTAAATAGCTCCAAAAAATAACAGTTCCTACTAGAATTGCTCCTTCAGTAATCGATGTATAACTGCTTGCCATCGCATTTTGTGCAGCTTCAGCAAATAATACAACCACCAGCAAATCGGTAATTCCAAGGGTTCCCATTTGTCTACTTGGGAGAAAGCGTAATACTGTGAACAATGCTAGGTATACCAGCGAACCTCTAACAATCAGTTCCAGGATACTCATGCTGGGAACAAAAACTGCTTGCCAATTAATTGCCAACCATTTGTCCATTAGCGCTATTTTTCTCCCTTTTCGTCTGCTTGAATTCTATTAATAAAATCAAAGACAATATTAGTAAATTTATTGACAAAGAAAATACTCCATTCATCATAAACTGCATCGACAACTATCAATTGCGAATCTTTTATACTTTGCTAAAACTGCTCACCAGCAGTCAGAGGACTAGTGAGGTCGTTTTTACCCCATACAAGCAGGCAAGGAGATTCAATTTTTGGCAAAAGTGTTTTCAAATCTTTTTCTATGGCAAGTATTTGTAAAAATCACTGATTTTTGCTTCTGCGTTTTAACCGCTTGGGTTGTGTAAGTTTCCTAAATAGACGATTAATAAAGTTGGAATTTCGTTTCTTTGCCGATGGTTGCTCAGTTTGCCCTGTACCCTTGGATTTCATCCCTAGATTAGCGCGAGCTTTATCAGTCATCGGGATAGCATTTTTATCTGGGACAATTTGCGAACCGTACCTTCTGGCGTAAACTTGGGTAAACTCAGCACCGAAAAAGAGAATCTGGGCAGCATAATAAACCCAAGCGATGACAACTACTACTGAACCTGCCGCACCGTAAGTTGAACCGAAGCTGCCGTTTCCTAAATATTGCCCTAAAACAAACCTACCGAAGGAAAATAATAGTGCAGTGATAGCAGCTCCAATCGAAACATCACTCCAGGTAATTTTTACATCTGGTAGAACTTTAAAAATTAGCCCAAACAGCACAGTACTGATTGCAAAACCAAGTAAGAAATTAACTATCTGCCAGATAAAATCAATACCCGGTATCAAGTTGTTAAAGTAACCTACCAATGCTGCTAATATTCCACTAATTATCAGCGAGACCAGAAGTAAAAAGCCGATACCCAGTACCATCGCAAACGACAAAAAGCGATTGCGAACCATGTTTTTCACAGCGCGTCCTGGTTTCGGTTGTACTTCCCAAATTGTATTTAAAGCATCTTGTAGTTCGGTAAATAAACCAGTGGCACCAAATAGCAGAACTACAACACTGATAATGGAAGCGATCGTACCCTGCTTTGGTTGACTGGCATTTTTAATTGCTTCTTGGATGACTTTTGCCCCAGCTTCACCAACTAAACCTTGAATTTGCGCGAAAATTTGACCACTTGCGGCTTCTTCTCCAAATACCGCACCAGCGATCGCAATTACAATAATTAACAACGGGGCGATGGAAAATATCGTGTAATAAGCTAACGCTGCGGATAACCGCGAGGCTTTATCATTATTCCATTCTTGAAATGTCTCTTGGAATAGCCCCAAAATTGCCTTCGCATTCATCAACAAGTCTCCTTTTGCCACTATCTAGCTTGCCTTAGACTTAATTGATACTCAATATCCTAAACCGCCACATCTGCCCGAAGGCGTTTCTCTAGCGTCCTTGAGGCAGAATTGCAGTTAAATACAATTAGACTTGTTCTATAAAATCTGGGCAAAAAAAAGTAAAAGCCAAATTTATCTACATAATTTCTCAAATTTTCCGTAAATAGCGCCAAATTACATGTATATTATAACAACTGCAATACTACTGGTAACAAACAATCACAGGGTAGCTGACCAGTTCGCTAAATCACTATAAAATTATAAGTCCATCATGCGTACTTTGGGATTTACTCGGCGCTTTTTTCTATTGGTTACTCCTTTAATAGCTACTTCTAGCTTAGTAACCTCATCGGCTCAAGCTGCTACACTCGCTTCATCTGAGGGGGAATTTTCTTTAATAAACTTTAGTCTCGACCCTGATGTAACCGCAACTCGAAATAATGCGAACATCTCAAGTATTGCTAAGGGTGGTGAGGTATCAGCCACCAATAATGCAAACATAGATTTTTTCGATGATCCATCAGAAGTAATTAATACATCTTTGAGTGAAGCTTTTGGTCAAAATAAAAATTATTTAGGATTGGCAAACGCTGAGGGTAAAGTATTAGGTAACTTTTTTGTAGATGCTGGTGAATCTTTTTCTGTAGACTTTACAGCATTTTTAGGCTTGGAAACATCAATAGATGAACCATCAGCAGAGAATGCCAAGGCAAGTGCAGATATTTCTTTTTTATTATTTGACACAACTGATATTACCGACCAAAATCTTTTAGATGATTTTTTTGATCAGGTATTATCTAATCCTACGTCTAAGATTAAAAAAACTCCTTTAGACTTTTTCTCATTGACGGCAAATGTAAATTCTTTCAATGACGAAGATTTTATTACAAGTACAAAAAGCGATTATATCACTTTATCTAATCAATATACTAACTTTAATTTTGTTGGCAATACGGAATTTGCGACGGCTTTGTTTGAAGGTTCTTTAAAACGCTCTTTTGCCACTCCAACAAATTTAACTTTCATCCAAGTTAGAAGAACTCAGGTCAAAGTTTCAGTACCTGAACCTTCAACTAGTACAGCTTTACTTCTTTTATCTGTCTTAGTCGCCGTTGCTACTAAAGCTAGACTGAAAAAGATTCCATCAATATAGTTTAAGCCCCTATCGACCATTGTAAATTTTATGCCATTAGGTAGAGAATAGATTTCTGCCATTAGTTGTATGACTAATGGCTTCACTTTATATTAAATAACTATAGGACTTACGCAAAAATAAGCAGTTTTTCTGAAAAAGAGTGTATTGAAAAATCAAGCACTAACAAACCGACTTTATGACATTAGCGTGCGTTAGTCGCAAATTAAATGATAAAGATGTAGTTAGTGGGATTTTATCCAACTAACTATTAATAATGCCCAAATCCTAAATAAAATATTTATTTATGCAACTTACAAATAAAGTAGCATTGGTGACAGGAGCAGGTTCCGGCATTGCAAAAGCAACGGCAAAGTTGTTTGCTAAAGAAGGTGCTAAAGTTGCCGCTTTAGGACGCACAAAAGAAGAGCTTGAAGAAACTGTTGCCCAAATTCAAAGCGACAATGGTGAAGCAATACCTGTCATTGCCGATATTTCTAAACCCGAAGAAATGCAACAAGCAATCCAGCAGATTGCAGATAAGTGGGGACGCTTAGATATTGTATTTGCTAACGCTGGAATTAATGGCGTTTGGGCACCTATAGAAGAATTGACACCCGAAGAATGGGAGAAAACAATAAACATCAATCTTACGGGAACTTTTTTAACAGTTAAGTATGCCGTACCTCTTCTGAAAAAGCAGGGTGGATCTGTTATTATCACTTCTTCTGTCAACGGGACACGCATTTTTAGTAATACTGGTGCAACCGCTTATTCTTGTTCAAAAGCCGCACAAGTAGCTTTCACGAAAATGACTGCTTTAGAACTTGCTAAACACCGCATTCGTGTAAATGTGATTTGTCCTGGGGCAATTGAAACCAATATTGATGAAAACACTGAAAGAAGAGATTTAGAGCATATCCAAGAACCAGTTGAGTTTCCTGAAGGTAAAATTCCCTTAACTGATGGCAAACCAGGAACATCTGAGCAAGTAGCACAATTAGTGTTCTTCTTAGCATCAGATGCTTCTAGCCATATCACCGGTACCGAAGTTTGGATTGATGGGGCAGAATCTTTGTTGAAAGCTTAATAATATAAGTTCTCAAATATCAAGCATCGCAGATTGTTAAGTTTTGGCGTAATCTCAACGAAAATAAATGAAGCCTTGAAGAGAATTTTTCCACTGGCTGGTCTTTAAGCTGTAAAATTATTTTTCAAGAAAACAAAGCCATAAAGGCTACTAATTGAGATGATACCTAGACTATCTGGCAGTCAAGCTAGGGCAAATATACTGGAAAATATTGCGTCCAAGTGTGCTCAATTTATTGATCGCCCGAAAGGTGTTTTCCTTCTGTTGAGTGGTTTAGCAGAGGGAGCTATCTTAACTTTAAGCAGTTGTAGTTCGCAGCCAAGTAGTATTACTCTCTCTTGTGGCATCGATGGTAGTTACTATAACCGCTTGGGTGAACAAATTAATAACTCTACCAAAGCAACGGTCAAAGTCTGTGTTAAAAGCGATCGCTTTTTAATTGCTTGAAATAGCCATTGATCGTAAAAATATGTCCGTGGCAGAATATCGCTTAGTTTCACCTAAAAAAGTGGACTATGGTGAGACAACTGTTTAAAATTCATACCTTAATAGTCATTGTCAGCCACACAAATTCCTTTACATTTAATACCGTTCGTAGATGTGCGCTGACAATGAGAACACAGAACTTTTTCCTTTTCTGTTTCTTGATTGATATTTACATTAGTGCTTGCAGTAAAAAAGTCTTTTTCGGTCTGGAGTTTTACAGTCATAAGGGTGGAGGAATATGAATGCGGTTTACAAGATACTCGGTAGGCGTAAAGCTCAGTGGCTTCAGAGAAAGAGATATAAGCGACGCGAGCGGTTTTAACCGCATTCAATCTTAGCCTCATTGCAGCTGGGCAAGACAACTTGCGCGTGTCAAGGGCGATCACCTTCTATATTATCCTTGCTTAATATGGTGTCAAATAACGCTCTTATTTGTCGTCGTTAACACATACGCCAAGGGCTTGGACAAAAAAGTTATTCATCTTCGTCTCCTGACGGTCGTTCGCTGTCGCTTTGTTGGGCGTTCCACTCCAGAACTATGCGCTCCAACATCTCAGACTGCTTACACTTATTAACATGGGCGTACATTTTAATCAACTGTCTCACTTTAGGACTAATATTGCGTATATCGAGTTGGTTATTTTCTGCGATGTCCATTAACTGTTAGTGTCTATTACATATGTTGAACTATTAAACTGTGTCTGTTGCAATAAGGTCTGTTAATAACGAACACTCACCCGTAATTGCGTTCCAAGAAACGCAGCCATAAAAGAGTGATTTATACAAAACTGCTTGTTGATACGACCCTGACCAGCGCCGTTAAGAGGCTCAACCGAAAAATCAAATATTTAAATCGCCCAAAGCCAAACGAATTTGCTCCAACCGTCTGCGGTTGACACCGAGATCCGACTCTCCAATGCGAGATGCCGAGCGTAGATGAATTATGTTTTCGTTGGGAGGGAAATAAAACTCTACGTCATCAATAAATTTAAAGATGCGGCTTTTGCTCGTAGCATGGATGTAATTATCTGTTTGTTCTAAAACGGATGTGCGAGGAACAACGGTGAGAACTTTTAGTAAAGTTTCTCTTGCTTTATTTCGGTCTACATGATATTCAATCGGGTCAATGGCGTGTTTGCGATCGCCACTTTGACTGACAACGCAGTTATCTGAAGCCGGACACAGAGAAAGATGACCGCTACTTACTCCCAAACCAGAAGCAACAGCCCAAGCATCTGTAGGAAGCATTAAACTAGCAGTCAGGGTCAGGAATATCAATAAAGCGAAAGCAATTATACGAGACATTACAAATTTACTCCCCAAGGTTTGATGAATAGCAATTGCCTTCATTATTTTCGTTCATTTCATACCTGCTGAAGAAGTAAACTTATACAGCATATTATCAATCCAGCCACAAAAGCAGACGAACATGCACCTAGTAGATGTAATCGCGGTCAAACTCGGCTCCGCACGAGCGGATATTTCCCAGTAAACATTGGATGCCAGTCAATCAGTTCTAGCTGCTGCTGTTGCGTCCACCGCTGTTCGGGCTGCAAAATTAACTGCCGTTATAGTAGCTTACTTTTTCTGGCTCCCACACTTCCTCTGGTTCAATGTTGGGGTCTTCTCGAAAGTCCAAGCAGCTATTTTCCTCTGGTCCGGTTGGGTGAACGGCACAGACGAGGTGGGGGTTGTGACTGTAAAGGAGACAGCGATGCCTACGGCGGGCTACGCCGTAGGCATTGGGGGATTTTTGGCATATCACCAGTTTAATTCCTCGCTTCACCTGCCGCAGGCGATCGCGCAGAGTGCATAAAATCAAGCACACGTAGTTTACGAAAAAAAGCTAATTTCACGCGTGAGAACTGTAGTCACTCGTGCGTCTAACCGCTTTGAGAAGATTGTGGCTTCACTGCATTCAGTTTTGCTCATCAGAAAAATGGGTAGAAACCCCGTCCTTGCAGGACGGCTTTACGTGAATTTGTGGTAAAATAGATATACTGTGAAATCGACTTAACGCAGGAGTTTGACTCGATTCCAAGGCTTGCCAGTAACTGAGTTGTCTTACGAGTAGCAACGCAAATTGAGTCTTGGGGCGTGGAGGTGAGTCTACACCTTCTGGATAAACGTAACCGCGCCTGAAATTCCGCAAACCAAGTAAGTAGGCACATATTTTGTCGGTAGCTTGGGGAGGGGGATAAAGCCTCGTACCAATAGGCGCGAGGAATGGTTACAGTATTTTGGTTAGAATGGTCAATAAAAATGATTAAGCCTAAAAATTTGTATCGCGGACACGCAATAGAAAAAGTTGGTCACGGGAAAAGGGCGGTATTTCAAACAACTATTAACGAAAAAGAATGGTCTAGCGTGACTGAATTAGAGGTAAAAACAGCAATTGATGTTTGGATTGATGAAGGAATAGAGCCGTAGTCCTAATTGCAGATATCTATTGAAGGAAATCTTGGCATTTATTTTCAGGCTAAATTCTAAGAATTTGTTCGGCGTTTAATGCTACTAGTACAACACGGCGTAAATAAACCACCCATTCTAAATCAATGAAACGCTTACGTTGTATTAATTTTGAATTTTGAATTTTGAATTTTGAATTCCGCCTTGCGGTACTAGTTCGGTGTCTCCTCCTACCTGCGCTAAACAGTGAAACGACACTCGTTTTTTTGGTGAAAAGTGGATCGCACAATTTGGATGCGTTTTAGTTGAGCGCGGTAGAATTTTAAGCCACTGATCCAAATTGCCAGAACCTTTGAACTTCAACTTTTTTTTAGAGGAAAACCCAAGCGATCGCTCCCAACCTGCATGACCAACATCCACAACCTCGGCATGACCGATACCGAGTATGCACAACTAGCAGCCCAAGGCTACGACCCCAACAAGCGAACACCAGTTGATTGAACGGGCGCGAGAGCATAGACCAAGCCAGGAAGCTAGCGCGAGTAGTGGGGCTGACCTTCATATAAACCACCCCAGACTGAGGAGGAGTGGGAAAAATTTATGGCAGTTTGGGGGGATTAGTTTTGGGGTCAATCGGGCGATGAAGGGCGATGGCTCAAGAGAGAAACCATTGAAAATTCAAGCCAAGCGCGATCGCTCCTATTCAAGCGAGGAAAAGCCAAGCGATCGCTCTCCCAATTCAAGCGAGGAAATTAGGATATTTACCAGCAGAAGCGATCGCCCAGCCCCCCAATCAAGCGAGGAAACCCCAAGCGATCGCACCCTGCACCCCAACATTTAATTCGTCCAAAGTTGTAACTCCAACTGCCCAGCTGAGGTATTCGTCCTTCCTCGCGCTCGACTGTGAAGCGCAAGGTGGCATGGTGTGCAAAGCGGAATTAAGTTCTCTGGTCGGTTATCTTCAGGCGTGAAGTTGGCATGGTGTACTGAGAGCGTCAATACAGTTCACTCAGATCGTGACAGTTCTTTTGACTTCTCACCTGGACGCAGACATTGCTGCCCACAGCGATCGCATCCTTTTAAATGAATACTCTGCAATGATTTGAGTATTTAAGTACAGGATGTTCACATTCATCTCTAAAAGATAGCCTAAATTATCAGTTATATTATCAGTAATAAGTAAATAAAAAGCTTAGTACTAAACTTCTTAAGCAGAGGTTTAGTACTAAGCTGATTAACACAATTATTAAATGAGGTAGTTTTTTAATTGACTTGTATTAGGCTTGATTAACTACCTTTTCTAATAATTTTATGTATTACGCGCACAAACTCGAAAGCCTTCTCTTGCACCCTTTGGATTTGCAATATACAAACTTCTTTGGTTAGGGTTTTGGGTTCGTAAACCTCTAGCAACATTTGAAAGTTCAACAGGGTCTCTCCCACCAGATACATCTCGCATCACATTAAAACTAACACCCTTTGGAGCATCCCAGCTTAAAGTAGTAGTACATCCTTGGGTCGAAAAGTTTCCGCTTGAGCGATTCTTTTGACCCCGTTGAGGTTGAGCTTCACTTGATGCACAAGCACATATTCCACTTTGTGCTAACGCAGAAGAATGGGGTAGGGTTACTATTCCGACAACTGGTAAAAATATTAAAGGCATTGAACTGAGAATTGCTATTTTTTGATTAAACTTCAAAAGCATTGTCGATTCTCCTTTTTATTAGATAAGAGCTAAACTAGCTCTCTTTTTAGTTAGGTGTTAGCAAAATCAACTTATGCAGTTTTCCGCCAATCTACAATAAAACGTTAGAAATCTGCTTAATATTGCATCTTTGAGGCTATCAAGATTAGTGAGTAAAAACCAGCCAGCAGGCTCCAGCTTGCCACGATATTTGCGCTTGTAATATCCGGCTAAAATGTGCCTTTGCTATTTTTACCCCGTTTTGGTATCAGCTTCAGCACCTTCAACCATGACAAACAAAGCGATGGTCCCGAAGGGAGCCGCCCTGCATAGCTCGCGCATTCCCCAATCCCACAAGCGCTGTAACAAAAGCGTGAAAATTGCACGCTTTTGTCAGAGAATAAAATACTACTTCATATATCTAATTACAGAGACTGAAGTAGCAATTAAATTAGGCTTGGCGAAGGCTAAAAAGCCAATTACGAGCAAATACTGCCAGACCAGTCTTGATGTCCTCGATTTGGTTGACACTTGTATTGCTCACCCACCCAGACAATTTCCCATTTATTTTGGTTGCGTCTCAATTCAATGCGATTTCGTATTCCAGCCACTGAATCATCACCCAAACCTATTATGGTATATACGATGACAGCAGTTTCTCTTGTAGGATACGCTACTGTTATATCCTCAGACTTTCTTGCTTCTTCTTCTTCTGAGTTGCTAAACAATTGTACAGCTACTGTTTTTGGGGTAGAAACTCTGAGCCGGTTAGAAGAGATAAATTCTTGTACGTTAATTACTCGAAAATCGGCTCGTGGATTGCTTTCTTGGAGTGCTGCGTTTAATTTAAACCAAGTTTTCTCGCCTACAATGCCGTCGGCTACTAGTTGTTGGGATTTTTGAAAATTGATGACAGCTTCCTTGGTTTTTGCCCCAAAAACACCGTCAACAATACCTGAATAAAAATTGAGCTTTTTCAAACCTTCTTGCAGCTTAGTAACTTCTGCACCTCTTGAACCTTCTTTAAGCACAACAGAAATAGCGTTCATAATTTGTCAAGCGCTTAATTGCGTTTTAGTATTTCGTATTTGGTGTAAATACATACTTAATATCACTTTTTAATTTGCCCATTCCGGACGTACAAGCATAAAAATTTCAGATTTTTCTCAAATGCTAGCTTGACAAACTTTGAGCCTTGGGTGCGATGGTGCTTTTCCTCTCGTGGTAAAAGCGATGCATCCACAAGATAAAATCATACGCCGGACTCACGGATAAAAATGTTACAAAACACTACCCAAACGGTTGCCCCCACCTCTGCCAGCATTCTTTATTAAACGGTGACTTCCATTTTTGAATTAATGCCTGCTCTAACTGTTGCCCTTTCCACCGCTTGTTACTTCTGCAAGTTTCGCCCACATACAACAGCAGCTGTGCAGCACTATCAATATGGTTCTCTTGGAAACTCGGCGATCGCTCGTAGTATATAGTTTATAGAGTCACCTTGTTACTAAAATTTTAGTTTAATATTAGGGAATTAAGAAATGTCTACTGAAACTGAGATAGTTGCTTACATTCAAGAAAGTGAATTTGATGCTCTTTTAAGTGAACAAAAAGTTGTTGTTGTTGACTTTACTGCTACTTGGTGTGGTCCTTGTCGTCTGATTAGTCCATTAATGGTTCAGCTCGCCCAGGAATACAAAGGTCGCGCCAAGGTTGTTAAGGTAGACGTGGATAACAATAAGCCGATGTTCAAAAAATTCGGTCTTCGCAGCATTCCGGCGGTTTTAATTTTCTTTGATGGTTCCTTAGCAGAAACAATTGTAGGAGTTTCTCCTTACGAGCAGTTCAGCAGCGCCGTTGACAAACATTTAACTTAATTCAGCAGAAGTCCTACATCTGACCTGTACTCAGGCAGTGTAGGATGAATGCGCGTGAGTGAGGAATTGACCAACAAACGAAATTGAACTGTGTTCAATTTCGTTTGTTGGTCGATAGTGGCGGGTAGTTTACTTGCCTATTCCTTATTCTCTGATACATTACGCGCTGCGAGATACTCATACATTTTCCAACGCGCATCCACTTCAGCTTGCGCTTTTTGTAAGAGGCGTTTGGCAATTTCAGGTTTACTCTTAGTCAGCATCTTGAAGCGATTTTCTTGATACATCGACTGTTCTACGGACTGCTTAGGCTGACGCATATCCAATTGCAATGGATTCTTACCCCCTTGCTGCAATTCGGGATTGTAACGATACAACAACCAACGCCCTGATTCTACCAAAGCTTTTTGATGATTCATAGCTGTGGTCATGTTGATGCCGTGGGCGATGCAATGACTGTAAGCGATAATCAGTGATGGTCCGTCGTAAGCTTCGGCTTCGATAAATGCTTTCAGGGTGTGTTCGTCTTTAGCACCAAGCGCTACACTCGCTACGTAGACATTACCGTAGGTCATGGCAATCAAGCCTAAGTCTTTTTTCGGTGCTGGCTTACCGCTGGCAGCGAATTTAGCGATCGCACCTCGCGGTGTAGCTTTGGATGATTGACCGCCAGTGTTAGAATAAACTTCGGTATCCATTACCAAAATGTTGACATTGCGACCGCTGGCAAGGACATGATCTAATCCACCAAAGTCAATATCATACGCCCAACCGTCACCGCCAACAATCCAGACACTTTTTCTGACCAAGTAGTCAGCGAGGGATTTTAGATTTTGGATTTTGGATTTGGGATTATTATTTTCCTGGATTTCCTCTAACCGTTGTTTCAAGAGCGCTACTTGTTCGCGTTGTTCCCAAATGTCCGCTTCGGATTTTTGTTTTTGTTTAAGGATGGATTCGACAAGATTATCGCCTATTTCACCGCTTAATTGTTGCAGTAATTCGGCAGCAAATTCAGCTTGCTTATCTAAAGAAAGACGAAACCCAAGACCGAATTCGGCGTTATCTTCAAAAAGACTATTCGACCAAGCAGGACCTCTTGCTTCAGCGTTTGTTGTCCAAGGGGTGGTGGGGAGGTTTCCACCGTAAATTGAGGAACAACCTGTGGCATTGGCAATAACTGAGCGATCGCCAAACAGTTGTGTTAATAATTTTAAATAAGGTGTCTCCCCACAACCAGCACAAGCACCAGAAAATTCAAATAAAGGTTCTTGCAGTTGTTGTTGGCGAATCTGATTTAGTTTTAACTCTCGTCTGTCAGGATTTGGTAAACTGAGAAAGAAATTCCAGTTTTCCCGCTCTTGCTCGCGTATAGGCAACTGCGCTTCCATATTAATCGCCTTGCGCGTAGGCTCTAACTTATTTTTTGCTGGACAAATATCTACACAGATAGCGCAGCCTGTACAGTCTTCTGGAGCTACCTGAATCGTAAATTTTGAGCAAGCAAAGTCTTTATCTTTGGCATTGATTGACTTGAAAGTTGCCGGTGCGTTAGCTAACTCCCCTGGTTCATAAACCTTGCCTCGAATGACTGCGTGAGGACAAACCATAATACATTTGCCACACTGTACGCAAACATCCGCATCCCAAACGGGAATCTCCGTAGCGATATTGCGTTTTTCCCATTTTGCAGTGCCGGTGGGAAAAGTACCATCAATGGGTAACGCACTTACAGGTAAATCATCACCCTCCCATGCCATGATTTTACCCAGAACTTCTTGCACGAATTCGGGAGTTGTAGAGACGCGATTAATCGCGTCTGTATCAAGATTAATCGCGTCTCTACCAAAATTAATCGCGTCTCTACCAAACTTAGGAGTTAAAACAATATCTCTGACATCAACTTTATGCAAATTCTCCAGGGTCTGGTCTACAGCTTGCAAATTCTTCTGGACGACTTCGGCGCCTTTTTTGCCGTAGGTTTTTTCAATTGCTTGCTTGATTTTGCTTATGGCTTCTTCTTCTGGCAAAACACCCGCTAAAGCAAAAAAGCACACTTGCATAATAGTGTTAATTCTACCGCCCATGCCGCTGTTCCGGGCAACTTCGGTAGCATTGATGACGTATAATTTAAGTTGCTTGACGATAATTTGCTGCTGCACTTTTACTGGCAGATGTTCCCAGACAATATCAGCATCATGAGGACTGTTGAGTAATAAAGTTGCCCCCTGCACAGCAGCTTTCAGTACATCTACGCGCTCTAAAAATCCCCAGTGATGGCAACCAATAAAGTTGGCTTTGTCAATTAGGTAAGTTGAGCGAATGAGTTGTTGACCAAAGCGCAGATGGGAAACGGTCATTGAGCCAGATTTTTTGGAATCGTAGACAAAGTAGCCTTGTGCGTAGTTGTCTGTTTGTTCACCAATAATCTTGATTGAGTTTTTATTAGCACCAACTGTCCCATCAGAACCTAATCCGTAGAACATTGCCCGGACGACGTTATCCGGTTCGGTGGAGAAGTTAAAGTCAAAGTTCAGGGAAGAGTGGCTTACGTCGTCATTGATACCGATGGTAAAGTGGTTTTTAGGTTGTGCTTGCGCGAGGTTGTCGAAGACACCTTTAACCATCGCTGGGGTAAATTCTTTAGAAGAAAGACCGTAACGACCACCGATGATTTTGGGAGGGGGGGATGGGGAGAGGGGAGGATGGGGAGAGGGGGGGAAAGAATTATTCTCCTTGTCTTCTTGTCCCCTTGTCTCCTTGTCCTTCCATTCTTCATGAATAGCCGCGACTACATCGAGATACAAGGGTTCACCGGCGCTACCGGGTTCTTTGGTGCGGTCGAGGACAGCGATCGCTTTCACACAATACGGCAGGGCGTTAACAAACCGTATTGCATCAAAGGGGCGATATAATCTGACTTTGAGTACGCCTACTTTTTCCCCACGGGTGTTGAGATAATCTACAGTTTCGTGTACTGTCTCGCAGCCTGAACCCATAAGTATAATGACGCGTTCAGCATCAACCGCACCGTGATATTCATAGATTTGGTAATGTCGTCCGGTGCTTACGCCTAATTTATCCATCAAACGCTGAACAATATCAGGACAGGCGCTGTAATATAAGTTAGCAGCTTCGCGGGACTGAAAGTAAACATCGGGGTTTTGAGCCGTACCTCGCAATACTGGACGATCTGGGGTGAGACTGCGAGCGCGGTGAGCGAATATAAGATCGTCGTTAATAAGCGATCGCAAATCGTCGTCTTCGAGCAATTCGACTTTTTGGACTTCATGGGAAGTGCGGAAACCGTCGAAGAAGTGCATAAACGGCACTCGCGCTTCTAAGGTGGCAGCATGAGCAATCAGGGCAAAATCCAAGCTTTCCTGGACTGAGGCAGAACACAGCATCGCAAAGCCAGTAGCACGCGCTGCCATTACATCACTTTGGTCGCCGAAAATTGATAAAGCGTGGGTAGCCAAAGAACGCGCGGCAACGTGAATTACAGCGCTAGTCAGTTCTCCAGCGATTTTGTAGAGGTTAGGAATCATCAACAATAATCCCTGAGATGCCGTGAAGGTGGTAGTCAGGGAACCTGTTTGTAAAGCTCCATGTACCGCAGCAGCAGCACCACCTTCGCTCTGCATCTGAATCACACTCGGCACAGTACCCCACAAATTAGGGCGACTTTCAGAAGACCATGCATCTGCCCATTCACCCATTGCTGAAGAGGGGGTGATAGGGTAAATAGCAATTACCTCATTTAATCGATAAGCAACACGGGCAACAGCCTCATTGCCGTCGATGGTTGCAAAGTTTTTCTTCATCATCAGAAAATTGGGTAGAAACCCCGTCCTTCTAGGACGGCTTTACATTAACTTCGCCATGCCTCACAGAGTAATTGCTATAATGTGAGGTATGACACAGAGAGCCTTTAAGTACCGTTTCTATCCCACGCCTGAGCAAGAAACCTTGCTCAGACGCACGATGGGCTGTACTCGTTTGGTCTATAATCGCGCCTTGGCTGTGAGAACACAGGCTTGGTACGAACAGAAAACACGAGTCGGTTACAGCGATACTTCGGCACTGCTGACCGAATGGAAAAAACAAGAAGACTTGCAATTTCTCAATGAGGTGAGCTGTGTCCCCTTGCAGCAAGGATTGCGACACCTTCAGAAAGCATTCTCGAACTTCTTCGATGGACGGGCAAAATACCCAATATTTAAAAAGAAACGAAACGGGGGTAGTGCAGAATTTACCAAATCTGCATTTAAGTTTAGAGACGGACAAGTCTACTTGGCGAAATGCTCCCAAGCGTTGCCGATTCGCTGGAGTCGAGACATTCCTCAAGGTGCAAGCCCATCGACCATTACGGTGAAGCTCACGAGAGCGGGTCGATGGTCGGTTTCTTTGCTGGTGGATGTCGAGATTGAGCCATTGCCGAAACGCTCCAATGGGATTGGGGTAGATTTGGGTGTAACAAGTTTGGTCGCTTTGAGCGATGGCGAAAAGATTGCCAACCCGAAAGGCTTTAATACGAAACGCCGCAAACTGAAGAAAGCTCAGAAGGCGTTGAGTCGCAAGCAAAAGGGATCTAGCAATCGGCATAAAGCGCGGCTCAAAGTCGCTAAGGTGCATCAAGAAATTAGTGACGCAAGAAAAGATTTTCTTCACAAGTTGACGACTCGATTGGTGCGTGAAAACCAAACCATTGCCGTTGAGGATTTGGCTGTGAAGAATATGGTTAAGAATCGGAAGCTTGCTCTTTCTATTAGCGACGCAAGTTGGGGGGAATTGGTCAGACAACTTGAGTACAAGTGCGACTGCTATGGTCGAAACTTCGTCAAGATTGACCGATGGTTTCCGAGTTCTAAGCGATGTGCTGAGTGTGGGCATATCGTTGAAAAGCTGCCTCTTAATATCCGGGAATGGGATTGCCCCAAGTGTGGAACGCACCATGACCGAGATGTGAATGCAGCCAAAAACATACTCGCCGCAGGGCTTGCGGTGACAGTCTGTGGAGCGAACGTAAGACCGGAAAGGCATAAGTCTGATGGCAGTTGCGAAAGTCCAGTGATGGAAAGAAGCAGAAAGGTCTAAGAAGTAATTCTTGGAATCACCGTGGCTTCAGCCCGGTGAGGATGTCAATTTCTCCTGCTAGATTGCCCGGATGCGAAGATTTTTATCTTAGTGATTCTTAAATTTGACAAAATATAGCGCTTCTCGGTTGTATCAAGTACAGTCAGACCTCTCTGGTAAACCTCTGTCTTCATAAGAGGGAGGTTTTGATTTTCTCCCCTTTCTCTCGTAGGGAAGGGGTTGTAGGTTAGGTCTGTATTAGACTTAACTGCAAACCGTTATATTTAATATTTCAATTAAGCAAACAAGAACTATTTAAAAATATTATTTGAAAATACTTGTATAAATGTGTGATAAGTTTGACAATCAAAATAATTGAATTTGTCGCAAAGGCTACAAAAAACAAGCGATCGCCTGATTAAGATATACAGGCGATCGCGCTTGTGAGGTAGTGTACCCTAAAGCTATTTAGGAATAATTAATTGATTATTTTTTAGGTCCTGAAGCAGCAGGAAGGGAATTTTGCTCGCGTAATCGCGCTAGTTCTGCCTTTTGGTCAGCAGTCAAAACAGCTTCCATTTGTTGTTGCGACGATACCATGATTTGCTGCAATTGAGTTTGCTGTTGTGGGCTAAACTTCAGGGCACCAAAAGCTTCACGGGCTGGTTTACCAGCTTCCATCGCAGTTTTGATTTGTGTGCGTTGGTCTTTTGTTAGCACTCCTTCAATTTGCTTGCGGACGTTACCGCGAATTTGCTCGATTTTGGTTTGTTGTTGGGGTGTCAGTTGGATACCACCTTGAGCAGGTTTTGTTGGTTGTGCTTGTGCTTGTGCTAGCCTTGCTGGTGCTTGAGAAGTGGTTTCTGCTTTGACCGAGAAAGGAACTGCCGTTAAACTAAGGGCGATTGCTCCAGCTATCAGTGATAAATTTTTGAACTTCATTTATTGCCTCGTGGATTTCTCCAGTTTGTCTTCACCATTATAGAAACTGATTGCTCTTTGCCACGTCCGGAAGAATGATCAATACAAGTATTTATAACTAAAGTTATATTTTTCTTTGTCCGGTTGTCCAGGGGGAACTTTATCTATGGCATGTATGGCGGATGGGAATTTCCGCCACAACTAAGCTAATATCTCTTTTTGATGAGAATTACTCTAAGAATTGGGTTGCTGACGACGAGAACCCCTATTTTGTTGAAATTGCTGTAATTGTTGCCGTTGTTCGGGGGTCAGGATTGCTTCAATCTGATTTTTCTGTGATTCCTTTATTTCGCGCATCTTGGTTTTCTGTTCTTCTGTTAGATTTAACGAAGCAAAACCTTTGTTTGGACGCTGACCTTGACCTGTTTGTTGCCGAGGCTGACCTTGACGTGCTTGTTTTGCAGCCTGTAGCTGTTGTTTTTGTTCTGGGGTGAGAATCGCTTCCATTTGAGCGCGGGTATTGCGACGAATCTCTTGCATTTGGGTTTTTTGTTGTTCGCTTAGTCCCAAACGTTGAAATAGACCCTTTTTGCCAACTTGTTTAACTTGTGTTGGTGTTTGCGTGTTGATTTGTGCGTTGACGGCAAAAGGCACTGCCGTTAAACTAAGGGCGATGGCTGTGGCTATCAGTGAGAAATTTTTAAGCTTCATTTATTAGTTTTTGGCTTTGCTTATTTGCTGACATCATCATATAAATTATTCAGTGACAACCACATCCGGAAAAAGTCACGAATAAACCCATGACTAAAGTCATGATTCAAAGAACAATAAATTTGACTAGTAATTTGTAGAAGTTAAGAGTTAGAAGTTAAGAGTTAGAAGCAATTTTTCTTAACTTTTGAATGCCAGATTGCTCAAGTCGGCTCTGCCGACCACGCAGCTGGCTTCTGTTAACTCATTATTGGAGCCTAATGACTAGTGACCCGTCCAATTGAATTTAAAAATCATCCTTTTCGCTTTTTACTTTATTTAGAGTGGATATTACTAGCGTTTTCTGCTATTAGCGCAGTTTTACCATTTAAGTCTGAGAAATTTCAGACCAATTTTCCAGAACTGGCAATTTCTTGTCTGGTGATTTTTGGTTTAATGGGTTTAAGATTACCCACTAATAATCAAAGAAATAAATTATTGTATACGGGTCTGGAAATAATCTTAATTTTAATAACTGCTTTTTTAGGGGGTGGAACTGCTCGATTTTTTCCTTTTCTTAATATGATTATAGTAACTCGCAGTTGCTTAATCTTTCAGCTTACTGGTCGTTTAGTAGTTGCCAGTTTATCATTTGTCTTAATTTTAGTGTCACTAGCACATCGGTTTTCCCGCTTTCCATTACCACCAAGGGCACAAGAGCGATTTTGGTTTTTGACATTCAGCTTTATGGTTTCGTTTGGATTAGCTTTAGTTTTTGTATTGTTATTAATGAATGCAGTATTATCTGAACGGCAAAGTCGAGAAAAACTAGCGATCGCTAACGAAAAACTGCGACAATATGCCCTGAAAATCGAAAATCAAGCTACTCTGGAAGAACGTAACCGCATTGCACGAGAAATTCATGATTCTTTAGGACACTCTCTCACTGCTTTAAATCTGCAATTAGAAACTGCTTTAAAGTTATGGCAATCTAATCCTAGCAAAGCTCAAAGTTTCTTAGCTAGAGCAAAAGAACTAGGTTCAAAAGCGTTGCAAGATGTCCGACAATCAGTTTCTACAATGCGCTCTCACCCTTTGCACACTCAATCTTTAGAAGAGGCGATCGCTGTACTTGCAGAAGATTTTTATCGCTCAACTGGTGTTGTGCCAATTTGTCAAATTGACCTCGCTTATCCCCTCCCACCAGAAATTAGCACCGCTATTTACCGGATTATCCAAGAATCATTGACAAACATTTCTAAATATGCAAATGCAACAGAAATTAAAATACAATTAACTATGACAACAAATATAAATTTAATAATTGAGGATAATGGTAGAGGATTTGATGTAGAGCAAAACACAACTGGTTTTGGATTGCAAAGTATGCGCGATCGCACTTTAGCACGGGGAGGTGAATTTAAAATTTACAGCGCTCCCGGTTTCGGTTGCAAAATTACAGTTGATATTCCTTTTTCAGAATTAGCATCTTAATATAGTAATCATCTTGTAGTTAGATTTGTGAACGAAGCGCCAACTAGCAAACAAAATAAATACTTAAAAAAAAATGTGAATAATGTCACCTTTTTCATGTAATTTACTAACACTCAAACTTTCAAATTGATATGATTAAAGTGCTAATTGTAGATGACCAAAATTTAATTCGCCAAGGATTAAAAGCATTGTTAGAATTAGAAGCAGATTTAGAAATTATTGGCGAAGCCGAAAACGGCGAAAACGCAATTAATTTTATTTCTCAATTGCAGCCAGATGTGGTATTGATGGATGTGAGAATGCCGATTATGGATGGAGTTGCAGCTACGCGAGAAATTCATAAGCGTTTTGCCCAAGTAAAAGTTTTAGTACTGACAACTTTTGATAATGATGAATATGTGGCAGCGGCATTGCAGAATGGAGCAATGGGTTATTTACTTAAAGATACACCTTCTGAAGAGTTAGCTGTGGCGATTCGCGCTGTCCACAAAGGATATACTCAACTAGGACCAGGAATAGTAAAAAAACTTTTGACTCAGTTTCCCGCAGTAACAGTATCTGAGTTATCCCCACCACCTAGTTTAGCTGAACTTACCCCTAGAGAAAAAGACGTTTTGCAGTTAATCGCAACAGGTGCAAATAATAGAGAAATTGCTCAGAAATTATATATTTCTGAGGGAACAGTGAAGAATCACGTCACAAATATTTTGAATAGGTTAAATTTACGCGATCGCACTCAAGCAGCGATTTTTGCAAACACATTTTCAGCTTATTTAAATAATTAAAAATTTTCTTTCTCTGTGTCTCTGTGTCTCTGCGTGAATTATCATTTAAACAAACTTAGACATTCTTCTTTCAAAACCCCTTTTGTCACCTTAATTTTTCTAAATGACTTAGCTATTACCTCATCACAAGAGATATTAATCTGCGACTGATTTACCGAAATTAAATCTTCTATAGAAGCACCATAAACAATTTCTGATAAACCTGTCCACACACAAGCAGTAGCACACATCGGACAAGGTTCACCAGTAGTATAGATGGTATAACCTTCTAAAGAAGGATTTTTCAACTTAGATGTTAAACGACGAATTACATTAACTTCAGCATGAGCAGATGGATCGCTATCTTGCTTGACAGTATTATAAGCTGCTGCAACCACTTCATTATCTTTAACAATGACTGCACCGTAAGGAGCATCTCCTTTTTTTGCTTCTTCTAGCGCTAGACGCATAAAATCTTCAGGTTTCATAAATAATTAAAAATGGGACAGCTTTATATTTGTAAGTTAATGTAGAGTTGGCAATGCCTCTTATTTTAATCATTCGTAAAGTTATTTACAAGCAATTTGTCAAAAATGTTACTTTTACGAAAAAAAACAGCATTCTACTTAACAGACTTAGAAACACCTGTAGGTAAAGCGATTAATCTCACAATTGCTGGATTAGTTTTACTATCTTCAGCAATATTTGTGGTGGAGACTTATAGTATTCCCAATGCAGTTAGATTGCAATTAAATATAGTAGATACGGTAATAGTAATAATTTTCGCTGTGGAATACATACTCCGGTTGTGGAGTACAGACAACAAAATTAAGTATATTTTTAGCTTTTACTCGATTATTGATTTAATGGCGATTTTGCCATTTTTTCTCGGAACAGGTGATATCAGCTTTATCCGGTTACTACGATGGTTTAGAATTTTAAGGTTAATCAGATTTATAGATAGAAAATCTTTTTTTGGTAATATCAGCACCGAAGATGGTGTAATTTTAGGACGAATACTATTTACGCTATTTGCAATTATATTTGTTTATTCTGGCCTAATTTATCAAGTTGAGCATCCAGTTAACCCGAAAGTTTTCAAAACTTTTTTGGATGCGTTTTATTTTTCGATTGTCACCATGACAACTGTGGGATTTGGCGACGTTACGCCAATTTCTGAATTAGGTCGCTTACTGACAGTATCGATGATTTTAACAGGTATTGCCTTAATTCCTTGGCAAGTGGGTGATTTAATTAAGCGGTTGGTAAAAACTGCTAATCAGGTAGAAATAGTTTGTCCTGGATGCGGTTTAGGTTTCCACGATGCAGATGCTCAATATTGTAAAGCTTGCGGTACAAAGTTATCTGGTGTCATTAGCTCAGGTGTAGAAAAGGAAATTTCTACAGAGATACACCTGCCAGGTTGACTTCCTGGCTTAGGCATCCCCTAGTTGAGTGGATCGAAACGCTGCAAGATAAGAGCTAGCAGCGTGAGCATGAACCGTACCGTTAGAACGACTGCCGTAAACAACAGCAATAAAATATGTCATATTTGTTACAGGTTATATAGGCGAATGGCACGCTTGTTAAACGCTGTTGCTTTAGCTCAATACGTTTCTATTCCAGGATTGCTGATGAATGTGAACAAAAAGTGATTGAAGAAAGTAGAAGGAAAAGCAAAATGCCTGATTGCTTATTCAAAATGCCTAAATGCTTTCTCAAACTTGAGTTTGCTTTCTCATTTCAGTAGATTCAGCAAGCAAAATGCCTAAATGCTTTCTCAAACTTGAGTTTGCTTTCTCATTTCAGTAGATTCAGCAAGCAAAATGCCTAAATGCTTTCTCAAACTTGAGTTTGCTTTCTCATTTCGGTAGATTTAGCAAGTAAAATGCCTAAATGCTTTCTCATTTCAGTACATCGCGCATTCATTTTGGTGTTTTGGGCAAGCAATTAGGCTGATTGCTTACTCAATTTGTCTGTTTGGTTTCTCAGTTGAGTAATTCAGGCATTCATTTTGGTGTATCGTCAAGCTGAATGGAGCGATCGCTTCATTCAGCAAGAATCTTTCAAGGGTTTACTGGTGCCTTTGCTTGCTCAGTAATTAAATATCGGCGATCGCCACGGGTTTGAAGCCATGAACCAAACATTGAAAACCAAGGCTAAATACATTGATCAAATCACGACTAATCAATTTTCAAAGTAATTGTATTGTGATTTTTAGTATTTGTGCTAAATTCATAATTTTACTTGTACACCTTCCACGAGGTTGTCAAACAAAAGGCATTGGTAGAGATAACGCGGTCGATATTGTAAGTGGAAAGTTTCAGCCTAATAATAGTTAGTCCGCAAGGTAATTGGTAGTATTGACAGTAGTTTGAAACCTTCTCATCGGTGTTCAAGATGATGCCAGTAAAGCATTGATATGTCGCCGCACGAGGTATTGTTGTTGCTCTGCCGAGAACTGCTCAGGGCAGATGACAACGAGCGTGCCAATTCCATCCACTAGGGCGATGAGTGCATTAGCTTCGAGGGTTAAATCAAGATCGGCTCGAATCAGCTTGGCTGTTTGTAAGTCAGCTAACTCTTGGCAAATAATCTGCCGTAAGAAGTCATAGCGTTTTCGGTGCTCCTGAACTAGGTGTTCGCGCCCGATGGAATAGCCCAAAAACGCCATCCAAACCTTCCAATCATCTCTGTCACTGATCTCTAGAGGTAAAGCCAAAAAAATCATCTGCTCTAGCCTGTCAATTCCTTGCCACGCCTTGGCACAGGCTTTCATGTCCTCTAGGACGTTTTCAAACACTCGTTCCAGGGCAAATAGGGTGAGTTCTTCTTTATCTCGAAAGTAGTGGGTGACAACCCCAGTTGAGGAGCCAAGTTCTTGCGCGATCGCCCGCATGCTGGCGCGATCCAATCCTTCGCGGACAATCACCCGCCATGCCGCTTTACCGACTTCAATACGGCGATCGTCATAACTCATAGCTCTCCTCGGTTTGCAGCAACATGAAATCATCATCTTGACATATTATCATAACAGTTGTTATGTTTTCTGTGACCACATAACAACTGTTGTGATGTTGCCTCTAGCGGCTAACTTGTGTCGTTAGGTAGCCTCATACCTGAATCCGTTCGCTCTTCGTTCGCGATGATTCGACCGACCACGCCCGACGACACCTTCCTTCACCTCTGCTAGTTCATTTTACACGCACACGGAGTTCGCGATGATTCGACCGACTACACCCGATGACACGACCGCGCTGATTGCCGTAGCCAACGCAATCGGTTTCGAGCCGAAAGAGCTCGATGAGCTCGGCAAAATGCTGGCTGACTACCTCGGTGGCAATAGTGACAGCGATCACTTCTGGATCAGCGACGACGATGACTCTGACGGGCTGGTGGGGGTCGCCTACTGTGAGCCTGAACGGATGACCGATCAGACGTGGAACCTACAATTGATAGCCATTCGCCCCGACCGCCAGGGACAAGGACGCGGTGGTAAACTGCTGCGCTACGTTGAAGAAACTTTGAAGGCGCGCGGTGGGCGAATGCTACTGGTGGAAACGTTAGCGAGCTTCGAGCGGACACGGACGTTCTACGCGAAGTGCGGCTACGAGGAGGAGGCTCGCATCCGGGACTTCTACACGGCGGGCGCTGATAAGATTGTGTTTCGTAAACTGTTGAATGCCGACTAAACCACAGTAACCCATGAACAAGTTTCGCCTATTGAAGTGGAAGTATAGTAACTAATGACTTGCGACCTAATTTAACCCACTTCGCGCCAAAACTTGAGTGGGTTAGTCGTGACATAACCTTGCTTGAGCAGATATACTTATCAATTATCAGGGTCATCTACGCCTTAAAATCAGGAATATCTTAGCTAGGGGCATCTGCCTTTCTTGTACCGCATCCCTAGCTAGCTATTCCACCAAGTAACCTCCGGAAGGAGTGTTAACAAATTTTTGTCATGTTTTATCTTAGCGTTTGTCATGTTTTCATGTCAAGGGAGGGGAAACCCCTACCCTTAACTGACCGCTAATAACTATATTTACAAATGGAAACGTTCGACTTGCCCCGGTAATACTGGGGCTTTCATTATAAGAAGAAATTGATTTTAGCATCAATCTATCTTTTAGGTGAATTGAATGCGATCGCCTTTTCATGACAAGCAAAGAGCGAGCGCTACAGCAGCAGAAGTTATCAAACTTGGTGGGCGATTTGATTTAGTTGCAGGCAATCGCAACATCAAAGCCAAAACTGCTCAACAAGTTGGTCTTTTGGCTACTTCTCCGGAGTATCCAACAGCAGCTTAATATCTCCGCGATATTGGTTCACCAAGGCGGCGCTTACTGCGGGGCTTGCTTTGGTGTTGTCAGTCTAACTCTCAAATTTACGATTAACCATCGTAAAAGATACAATCGGATCTTCCTCTGGAGTAAACTCACCAAGTGTAACCAGGCTTCTGCCTTGGTATTGAAGAGTGCATAAAGTGAATGCGATCGCAATTCAAGGGTATTGAAGCTGTGATGTAGGGAAATTTTACGTACATCAGAAAACGTCGCAAATGCAAGGGTTTGGGTAATTACAGTTTAGAGATCACCGCTTTAATTAACTCTTTTACCACTGAGTTGGCTGGTTCTGGTCCTAGGTGCTTGCTCAAAACGTCCACAATATCCCCAACCATTCCATAAAAAGTTTCCTCTTTGATCGCGAACATATCCTTGTTGCCCATTATCGTTTGGTTGCCTCGCATCATTTGAGCTAAACGGGAGGGGGAGACAGATTCAGCAAGCTTTTCTTGAAATTTATCCGCGATAGTAGCTAATTCTTCCTCAGATAAATTTTTTACGTCTAATTTATCCAAAAGTCGCAGGAGTTGCTGGTATATTTCACTGCTCACCGTCCCTGCTACCTGAATTTCGCTTTCGTTTAGTGAATAAAAATTTTTATTTTCAGACATCGAGATGGAGGAGTGCTAACATTTTGTCATGTCTAATGTTAGTCTTTGTCATGTTTTCATGTCAAGATTGGGGAAACCCTTACCTTGACTCACCACTAATTACTATCTTGACAAATGGAAACGTTCGGCTTGCCCCGGTCATACTGGGGCTTTGATTATAAGGCACATAAGCGTAAATAAATCTCCAGCCGTCAAACTCAGATCCCCTTTTTATACAAGCTAATATCTCCGACTTTTACAATAAGTCTGAGATATTAAGCTCGATTTCTTCTTCATAAAAATCCAGATTCCTATAATAATCACAAATTACAATATGGAATCTCCACAGTTTCCTCAAAACTAATTAAATCTAAATGCTGAGGATTCACAATCAACTCTTTCGCAGCTAACAACCCGGCAATTGTCCAAGTTTGATAAATCCTAGCTTCTTTACCTATCAAACGACCATTTTTGCCGTCGTAGTACTCAGGAAAATTATCTCGAATTAAACGAGTTTCGGCAATTTCTACTGCTTTTTGTGCTAATTCGGTGCGACCTGTTTTTTGTGCTGCGGCTGCAAATAACCAAAGTATAACAGACCAGTTGCCCCCATTATGGTAAGACCAAGGTGCGTTTTTTGGGTCGCATCCGGTAACAATTCGCCATTCTAAACCTTCCAAAGCGGGGAAGCAAATTTTTACAGGCATAAAACCGATTAAATCATGCCAACGTTGCTCAAATAAATTCATGATAGCTTGGGCTTCTTTTTCGCAGGCTAAAGAAACCAAAATAGCCATCAAATTTCCCAAACTAAAAAAGCGAAAATCTATCCGTCCTGGTCCCAAATTTCCTGCCAAATATCCCCCGGTTTCAGGCAACCATTCTGTTAACCACCCAGGGATAGATTCAGGAAAAATATTGAATTTATTGGCAACTTCTTTACCAAATTCATTACTTTTATAACGATAAATTTCGCTTAAACGTTTCAGATCGAGCCAGTAATATTCGCGCACGTGGTAGCTTAAAGCACCCAACCTTTCAGACACGCGATTTAGATAGCGCTCCCCATAGCCATTTGGTAATAGCATCTCGCTCGCTGCCCGAAGCGCTGCATAAAATAATACCTGAATTTCTAAGGGATGCCCATCAACTCCCATTCGACGGTCAATCATAAACGCACCGTCGGGAACTAACATTGTTGGGTACATAGCGAATCGATGCACCAAAGACATATCTAAAATCAGCTTAATTCCCTCTTGGAACTCTGGTTGATGGGCAAGAGTGAAATCACCCGTTGCTTTGCTATAAGCACGTAATAGAAGCAACCACCACATACAGGAATCGACAGGAGGAACGCGAGCGATCGCATGTTCTCCAAAGTCAGCAGTTAAAAATTCTTCATTCTCTTTAAATACTACTTTAAAACTGGCAGGCATTAACCCCGGTCCCGGTTTAAAGCAGTCCATTTCTGGAGCGTGACTTTGCAACTTCAAAGTAATTTCCAAGAAGTTACGAACAATTTCTGTCTTGCCATGCATCAGAAACAATAACCCAACCGGAACAAAATCGCGGACAAAACATTGGTCATAATTTAGTGCTTTTAAATGCGGGTCTTTTGCTGCTTGAGGTGAAAAATATCATGAAATTCTGTCCCGAATTCTTCTGTTAAATTGTTTTTATCAGTCAATCTTAAGCAGATAGTTTTGCTTTCTGCTGCGCCAAGTGTTAACTCGTAATGTGCGGCTGCTTTTGTACCTATTGAATTACTATTAACTGCTTGTTTTTGTCCGTTAACAATATAGTTATTAATTCCATCTTTTACATAAGGATGTGAATTTTTTACTCCGAAGAGTAGTTCGTTATTTGTTTCATTTTCAGTAAATAGAACAGTTTTGCAATCTTGAAAATGAAACCAACGTTGACCCAAAGTAGGGTGAGAAGCATTAATCACGCCTGGAGTATCTTGAGTTAGAATTGGTTTTTTACAATTTTCTGACCAAGACCAACTATTGCGAAACCATAATGTTGGTAAAACATGAATATTTTTGGTTTCATCACTTCTATTAAAAATGGTGATTTTCATTAGAATATCTTCCGATGAACCCTTGGCATATTCGACAAATACATCAAAGTATTTATTATCCTCAAAAATGCCAGTATCTACCAATTCAAATTCGGGGTCATGGTATCCGCGTCGTTGATTTTCCTCTACTAATTCCTTATATGGAAATGCTTTTTGGGAATATTTATAGAGGTATTTCATGTAAGCATGAGACGGGGTATTATCTAGATAAAAATAATATTCCTTAACATCTTCCCCGTGATTGCCTTCGGGACCGCTAAGACCAAACAACCGTTCTTTTAAAATTGGGTCTTCCCCGTTCCACAAAGCTACAGCAAAACACAACCGCTGATGATTATCAGAAATACCTGCGATACCATCTTCCCCCCAACGATAGGCGCGAGCACGAGCGTGTTCATGGGGAAAATAATCCCAAGCACTACCATCTTCACTGTAATCTTCGCGCACAGTTCCCCATTGGCGATCGCTTAAATATGGTCCCCATCTACGCCAGTATGCTTTACAGGTGCGGTCTTCTTCTAATCTTCTTTCTTCTGCGGTCATTTTGCTTACTCCCTTAGATAAAAATCATTACAACAAAGGTTTAAAAATTAACCCTAATTGACCCTGTATTTTTTCTGTAAATGGGCGGTTTTGCCATTCCGAATAAGTTAGACAGCGACTAGTACGCCAAGCGTCTACAAGAAAGCCGTCAATTTTTTTCACTAGTTCTGGATTACTTGTAGAAATATTTAATTCGTCGTTGTGATGATAGCTACGGGGGTCAAAATTTGCGCTTCCCGCACTTATCCAGCCATCATCAATTAAAGCTACTTTAGCGTGCATCATACTGGGTTGATATTCACAAATCTGCACTCCAGCTTTTAATAAATCACCATACAATTCACGGGAAGCAAAATGAACTATCGGTTTATCATTTTTCTTCCCCATCGTTAGCACGCGCACATCAACGCCCTTTTGTTTGGCTTGAATTAGCACACTGCGCGTGTTGCTATCTGGGACAAAATAAGGACTGCCAATCCAAACCCTTTCTCTGGCTGCCAGAAAGCTGATTTGAAATAGCATTCTCATCGTAGATTCACTTAATGTAGATGTATCATTCGTAATATAAAACTTATTTTCTGGTTCTGGCTCTGGGCAAGATACACCCTCTGCCAAATCTACTGTTCCGCCAACATAAGCCCAATTTTGGAGAAAATTGCCCTTCAATAAGCTGACAATTTGTCCTTGATAACTTGCCTCAAATTCTAACCAAGGAGCGCGATCGCCTATTTCCGGGTCTCCATCCCAATTATCAGAAACCCCCGCACCTCCAATCAAAGCTTGTTGAGTGTCAATTAACAGTAATTTGCGGTGCGTGCGCGAATTGTATTCTAAAGGTGCCCTCCAATCGAATTCCCGGAAAAACCGCACCTCCACACCAGCTTGACGCAAGCGTTGCCAGTACTCATCAGGAACAGAATTCGTACCATATTCATCTACCAAAAGTTGGACTTTAACCCTTGCTTTAGCACGTTCAATTAATGCCTCGGCGAAGTCGTTTGCACGGCGACCGGGTGTGATATAATACGTTTCAAAAATAATCGTGCGTTGAGCGCGGCGAATAGCGTTTAATCGAGCATCATAAATTGCATCTGCTCCCACCCAAAAACCAGTCAATCGACCGCTGGTAGCCAAAGCATTAGATAAACTCACTACCAATAGTGGAAAACGGTTATCTTTCAAGCTGGGAACATTGCTGATTTTGTACTCAGATTCTTGGCGAAAAAATCCTCGGAGATAGAGAAAGCCCAAAGCAGCGATAAACAGAGCAAATATGCCTCCACCAAACCACCATAATGGCTTTTTGTTTAATGCTCTTCGGTTTTCCAAACGCCTTTGTTCGCTTTGCATTGCTATTTTTTGGAACTTGGCATGTTCATTTTTATCTTTATATTTCAAGGAATTAAGCTATTTTTTAGTCCTTTATATTTACTTTGGAAAGAAAATGTGATTAGAAAGTGACAGTTTGAGCAAATAATGGGGGAGAAAGTGAAGTTCTTTCAAATATCTTCCTATGTCCCCTACCTCTCTATTTAGCCGTGTAGGACACGCGATAAATCACGCCATTCGTATCGTCAGTAAAAAAAAGTGAACCATCTGGTGCGGTAGCTAGACCAACGGGTCTGCCAAACTGTGCTTTACCGTCTTTTGTTAAGAAACCAGTTACGAAGTCTTCAAACTTCACGGGTTTACCATTCTCGTAACGTATCCGCACAACTTTGTAGCCTGAAGGAGGGTTGCGGTTCCAGGAACCCCGCATAGTCACAAAAGCATCATTACGATACTCCGTAGGAAACTGAGATGCAGTGTAAAACATGAGTGCTAAGGGAGCGCTATGGGCTGTGTAAGTAAGCACTGGCGATTCAGTTTTGGCGCAGTATTCTTTCTTAGTGGCTCCGTCTGGGTCGGCAGATAGATACACATCAGGACGGCGATCGCCCCAGCAAAAGGGCCAGCCATAGTCTGCACCCTGTTTAATCAAATTCAACTCTTCAGGGGGTTGCTCATTACCCCGCCAATCTGAGCCGTGATCTAGTCCCCAAAGTTCGCGGGTTTGGGGATGCCATGCAAAGCCGATGGTGTTTCGCAAGCCTTTGGCATAGATGTTACGTTTGCTACCGTCAGGTTGCACCTGCAATAAAGTGGCGTGTTCTTTATTCGGTTCGTCGCAGGCATTGCAGGTACTACCCACGCTCAGGTAGAGCATTTTGTCAGGACCAAAGGCAATGGTGCGATTGGGATGTTGTCCAGCATCGGGTATGTCATCAATCAAAGTTTGCAGTTTGCCCTCGGTTCCGTTCGCAAGCAAAAAGGGAATTAAGGTAAAAATTTCTGCTCGTGGAAACCGGAGAATGTACGCACCCAAAACGCCAGCGATCGCACCACTTGCACCCAAGGATGGAATTGCCGAATTTTGGGAAAAAAACCATTGACTTAGCCCGGCTAAAACACCACACGTTAGATAAAAAATTAAATATTTGATATGACCCAAACGGTCTTCAATATTGTTACCAAAAATCGATAAAAATAACATATTTCCCCCAAAGTGCAAAAAACCACCATGTAAAAATTGGGAAGTTATCAAAGTCATCCACTCAGGAATTAGTTGACTTGGCAAGGCAATAGGACAAGTACCTGAAAGTTGGCAGGGTACTAACGCCGCAGTGTAGAAAAATCCTTGTAATTGTTGTGGATTTAGGCTTAGTTGATAAAGAAAAATGATAATATTAATGGCGATAATTCCATAGTTAATATATGGAGTAGTCGTTATTGGGTTATTATCACGTAATGGAACCATGCTGATTTGTCCTGTTAATTTATACTTAGTAATTTCATCAATAATTTTTGGGATAAATATGTCGCTAAAAAATAAATTTTGCTCATAAATTAAATTTAACTATGTAAAATACATACTTTTAAGTGGCATTTCTAACTAATAATCCCAAGAGTGTAGAAACAATCGTTAGCACAATTGAAGCTAATAATGCCGGAAATAACCCAGTAACTATAAAGCCAGGCGTCAGAACTCCTACAAACCAAAGCATAAATGCATTAATAACAAATAAGAAAAGACCAAGCGTAATAATGGTAAAAGGAAGTGTAAAAATAAATATAAGTGGTCGGACAAATGCATTTACTAAACCTAAAATTAATGCTGCTATGGCGGCTGTACCAAAACTATCAAATTCAAAGCCGGGAACAATGTAAGCTGTAATTAAAAGTGATAAAGCTGCAACGAGCCAAGTCAGAAAGAAGTTGATTATCAACATAATAAAAATGCGCTCAATTTTCTCAAGTTTATACCGATTCAAAAAATGTTTGCGACAGATCACCCCACCCGCCCTATCGGGCACCCTCCCCTTGGTAAGGTGAGGGTTGGGGAGGGGTTTTGCCAATGTGTTGCATTCTTTTTTCAAATTGGTATTAGTTTTTAACTCACTACCAACAATAGTCAGCACAGCCAGACTTAATATTTAATTTATATTTAAAAGAAAAAATAAATGTGGCTTAAAAGTGACACAAATGAGCGTAGCCTTACAACCTTAAAATCCATCTCGCCATGTTTAAATAAATTAAGACTCCCAGTACATCTACGGCAGTGGTGATAAAGGGAGCTGACATTAAAGCCGGGTCTAATCCAAAAGAGTGAAATAAAAATGGCAAAGCAGAACCAGATATAGAAGCAATGAGCGAGATAGCAAACAGACTAATACCCACAGTGCTTGCTACAGCCCAATTCCCCTGAAGCACAAAAGCCCACACAGTCACCACTAAACCCAGCATTGCCCCTAATAATGCTCCAGCTATAGCTTCTCGTCGCATTATGCTTAATGCCTTACTCATTATGACTTCCCGCGTATTTAAACCCCTAATTACTACCGTAGAAGACTGCGCTCCCACGTTCCCACCGGTATCAATCAACAAGGGAATAAAGGCTGCGAGGGCAACTACCTGTTCTAAAACATCCTCGTGAGTGCGAATAACGGCAGTGGTGGCAGTATTTGTAACTAAAAGCACCAGCAACCACACCCCCCGCCGACGGGCAACTGTGAATAAGTTAGTTTGAAAATAATCATCACCACCAGATTCAAGTCCACCCAAGGCGTAAATGTCCTCAGTTGTTTCCTGCTCAACAACATCAAGGGCATCATCTACAGTGATAATTCCGACTAATCTCTCCTCAGTATCTACTACGGGCAATGCCAAAAGGTCGTAGCGTTGGATAGTACGAGCTACTTCCTCTTGGTCGGCATCGGTATGAACAAACACCACATCGCCAGACATGACGCTATCAATGGTTTGCTCAGGCTGTGCCATCACCAGTTCTTGTAACGAGAGAACTCCCATCAAGCGGCGAGCATCATCTGTTACATAAAGGTAGTAAACTGTTTCGCTAGCACTGCCCCCCGTGCGAATTCGTTCTAATGCTTGGGCAACCGTCAAATGTTCTTTTAGAGACAGGTATTCAGGTGTCATGATGCGCCCTGCGGTATTGGGTTTGTAACCCAAAAGCAGGTTAGTTGCATCACGCTCCTCTGGACTAAGCTCTCTCAACAGTCGCCGTACAACTTTGGCTGGTAACTCCTCAAACAGTCGCGCTCGGTCATCTGGCGACATCTGCTCAACAATATCCAAAACATCTTGACGCTGAAAGTCTTTTAGTAGTATTTGCTGCACGCTAGGAGGAAAATATTCATAAACCTCTATTGCTTCTTCCTTAGAAAGTAAACGAAAAGCAATAGCTTGCATTGCCTCTGGTAAACCTTCGATTGCTTCGGCTATATCTACAGGCTGTACAGGGATCAATAACGCTTTGGCTCCTTCGTAGTTATGCTGCGCCAGCAATGTCTGAAGTTGCGTTTTTACTAGTTCCCGAATTTCTTTGCGGTAATCATTACGAGACTGCGAGGAGGATATTCGCTCATTCACAACAGCCTCCTTTTAATGTCGATCTTTGCATTGATTTTACTTGAATTATTCAGTAATATTAATTATTTAAGCAGACCAAGCTTCTCGGAAGTCGGCGTAAAGAGTCAGCCCACCATCGATAAACAGTGTTTGCCCGGTAATATATGCAGCTTCGTCAGATGCTAAAAAAGCTACAGAAGCAGCCATTTCTTCGGAAGTGCCAGCACGACCCATCGGGATGTGACTTTCTACAACAGCCTTTTGTTCGGGGTCTTGTGTCCAAGCTTCGTTGATGGGTGTAATCGTGGCTCCTGGTGCGATCGCATTCACTCTAATACCTCGGCTCGCATACTCTAGCGCTAGAGTTTTGGTCATATTTTCCATTCCACCTTTGCTGATGGAATAGCTGAGGTAAAATGGTCTGGGAATAACTTCGTGAACGCTGGAAATGTTGATGATAATTCCCGGACGGTTTTTAGACAGCAGGTGTTTAATAGTTTCACGAGCGCAGAGATAAGCACCCCGCAGATTTACCGCAATCACCCTATCAAAGTCTTCGCTTTTAACTTCGTGCGATGGACATTCTGTTTGAATTCCAGCATTGTTAACCAGAATATCGAGACTGCCAAATTTATCAATTACAGTATTTACCATCTCTACAATGTCTTCTTCTTTTGAGACATCACCCTGTACCAAATGAGACTTAACACCACAATTGTTAATATCTCCACAGGCTTTCTGCAAAGCCATTTCTTCAGTATCTTCCGCATCTTCCGCGCTTTTGCGGTAATTAATAGCGATATTGCAACCTTCTTGGGCAAGACGAATAGCGATCGCCTGTCCAATACCCGAACTTCCACCAGTAATTAAAGCATTTTTACCTTTTAATCCTTTCATGGCATTTTTACCTCTTTGGGCAGATTATTTTTTATAATTATTAATACTCAATTACTGAATCATTGGTGGCAAAATTACCCGGTCAACTATGTGAATTACACCATTACTTGCTTGGATATCCGCCTGAATAACGCGAGCATCGTTGACTCGAACTTGATTGTTTACTTGGTCAACCTGAACATTAACAGGGTTATTTCCAAGTGTTTGTACTTCTCCAGGCTGAATTTGATTAGCAGTCAAATTACCCGGAATGACGTGATAAGCTAAAACCTGTCTTAAAAGCTGGCGGTTTTGCGGTTTTAACAGTCGCTGTCGAGTTAGTTCCGGAAGTGCGGCAAAAGCTTGGTCAGAAGGTGCAAACAAGGTGTAAGGATCGCTATCATCCAATTTTTCATCTAAATCCGTCTCGTCAAGAAGATTTCTAAGAGTTGATAGTGAAGGATTCGCTGCGACAACATCCTTAATATCCTCATTCGTCGTTGCGCTTGTTGAAGGAATCGGGGTATTTACAGCAACCCCAGGTGGAATTGTTTGGGCTGGTGGAACTTCAGCAGTTTGGTCTGGCGCACAAGCTGCGATCGCTGGTAGCATGAGTAAAGCTGCGGCAAAGCCAGCGAACTTTTTAATAGAATTAACAAAATTTTTTGTCTTCATTTTCTTCGCCTTGAGACTAGACATCGAAGAATGTATTCCGGTTTTAAAAATTAGATTGAGCTAGCTTATTTCACACCTTCACAGACATTGATCTGTCATATTTTTGCGAACAATTTAAAACCTAAAACCCTTATTTTTAGAGACGTTCCGCACCTTGTGAGACGGCTGATCAATTTATTCAATTCCCGGGTGCTAAGGGAGATCCAAAAAATAAAATATCACTCTTGCATAACTTAGATCCAAGGATACCCAACCAACCAATGGCTATACACGGTGAGTCCAGTCGGCGGGACGGCATAGGCTTCCGCCGAACTGGCGAATATTGAGGGCTGGATATCTTATTACTTGTAAGTGCCTAAGAGCGTAAGTTTTCTGGCACATTCTTTGGAACTACCCATAAATAGATAGTTTTGCCATCCACCTGTTGTACTTGTTGTGGTTTCCAGTCGCCCATATCAAAAGCGTGAGACACAATGCGAGTACCTGGTTTGAGTTCCCGCAACAGTTTAGGTCTAAGTTTTAAGTTGACATCAGGTAGTAAATAGAGAGTCACCACCGAGGCATCACGTAAATCAGTTTGGAATAAGTCTTGTTGTCGAAATTGTACTCGGTCTGTGACTTTTGCCCTCTGGGCATTCTGGTTAGCCTCTCGAACGCGTTCTGGACTTATGTCTATACCAACACCGCGCGTACCGAATCTCTGCGCGGCAGTAACTGGAATCCGTCCATCACCACTGCCAAGGTCGTAAAGCACATCATTTTTACCCACGTTTGCTAATTTCAACATGGCATCTACAACTGGCTGTGGCGTTGGTACATAGGGTACATCGGCTGGGCGTTCTTGCGGTTGAGTTGTGGGAGTTGTTTCTTGCACTTGAGTAGTGCTAGCAGGTGCTTGCGCTTCGGCTTCAAAGTCCCGCTGTTGAGTGCATCCAGCAAATCCCAAGCTCGCAACACTCAGACCTGTAACTAATAAAAGCAGTCTTTTTCTTAAAACCATGATTTTGCTCCTTTGTCAATAGTTAAGAATCAATATCTGGACTTTAAACGTTGAATTCTTTACGCTCTGCTGGAACGATGACGATTCCATAACAACAAGGGGATACCAGAAGCTACCACCGCAATGCCTATAACTGCCCCCACACCCGTATACACCAAACTGGAGTAGAGCAAGTAGCCACAAACCGCACAAAATAACAATGGCGTTAAAGGATAAAAAGGCACTCGGAACGGGCGTAGTATGTGTGGTTCTCGCCTTCGCAATACAAACAGCGAGATACCAGAAAGTAGGAAAAAGAACCAAAATATGGGGGCGGTGTAGTCTACCATCGTTTCAAAACCATTGCGGGTGATAGTGCCCAAGAATACCAAAGCTAAACCGATCGCTCCTTGTAACAGTAAGGCACGGGTAGGAGTACTGGGACGTTCTTGCCAGCCTCCCATAAAACCAAACACAGAAAAGTCTTTTGCGAGAGCGTAATTAGTGCGTGCGCCAGTAAAAATTGTGGCGTTGATCGACCCCAAGCAACAAACTATAACCAGCAAACTGAGGAAAAAAGCTCCTGGTTTGCCTAAAATTCGATTCATTAAAGCTGCTCCCACAGCTTGTGAATTTGCCATGTCTGCTAATCCCAGTCCCCGCAGGTAAGCTAAATTAATTAGCAAGTAAGTAGCGGTGATGATACCAATACTTACTATTAGCGATCGCGCAATATTGCGGTTTCTATCTTGAATTTCTGCTGAGATATAAGCGGCTTCATTCCATCCACCATAAGATAGCAGTACAAACACCATCGCCAGTCCCCAGCTTCCCCCAGAAGTTGTAGGGGCAGCAGAGACAGCAGTAGAGGTAGGAGAAAAAGCCAGTCCTATTATCACTACCGAGAGCAAACCGAGGACTGTCACAGCCGTGAGCAAATTTTGCGTCCACTTGCCTTGCCGTAAACCAAAAATGTTTAATGCCGTTAAAAGAGCGATCGCGATCGCTGCATAAATTGAAGATGAAAACGTCCCTAGCCGCAATAACCCAGAGGCATAATCACCAAAAATAAATGCTAACAGAGCAATAGAACCAGTTTGAATCACCATCATCCGCGCCCAGGCAAATAGAAAGGCAACTGAACGCCCAAAAGCACGTTTCAGGTAATGATAGACACCTCCAACATGGGGATAAGCCGTTGCCAACTCTGCGTAGCATAGTGCCCCAATCAGAGACACCACACCACCAGCTAACCAAAACAACACTACAGCAATTTCACTGCCTGCTTGAGCTGCAACCAAAGCAGGAGTTTCAAAAATGCCTGCACCAATAACAATACCAACAATTAGAGCGACTGCATCGCCAAAAGCCAACGATGGCTTTGGGGCAGCCAGTGCGTTTGCTGTTGACTGGTCGTCGAGTAAACTGTAGTTTTCACGTCTGCTCACATCAACACCTTTTTGTCAAACTTCTAGAAATTGTAGCCAACACCGAGCAATAATCCAATATTTGTGTCATCTAGAAAACTTACGTTTACGCCAGCGTTTGCTGTTAGTTGATTTGCGATCGGCACATCAACACCACCGGAAAGCAAAAAACCAACGTTGCTATCATCCCCAGTGGAAATTGCTACTCCACCTCCAAGGTAGGGAGCAGCACTAATTTGAGTCTCTCCGGTCTGTGTCACTGACTCAACCGGAAAGTCAAGTGTTACAGGCACAAGAAAAACTGCATTGTCACCAATTAAAGCTGTGGGACGTACAGATAAGTTATTAGTCAAACCAAGTTTGCTAATCACAGCGAAAGAACCTTCACTTAATGTTGTTTCGCCAGCAATTCCCAAATTGCCACCGATACCAATGTAGCTAGGACCGCCACGGGTAGCTCTACCGGGTGATACTACTGGCGCTGGCGTTGTTGGATCTTGTATTGGCTGTTGGAATGGGGCTGGCGTTGTTGGATCTTGTATTGGCTGTTGGAGTGGGGCTGGTGTTGTTTGTTCTGGTACTTGCGCCCAAAGATACAAATCAGCAGCTTTATTACTGAGTTGCGTATTGGTTGGTGTCGCAGTAGCTTGAGCTTGCGCTTTGAAACTGCCAAACGTAGCGATCGCAGCTGCGAGGCTGACTAGAGAAATTTGTTGTAAAAAACGAGTATTCATGATGCAATAACACTCAATAATGAGTTCAAAAATGCAAGGATAAAGCTTTACCAGAGCGCGGTTTCCAACGAACAAAATCCCACTTGATTGGATAAACCGCGATTATGGTTTATTTAGAGGGAGTATTTTTTGGTCTCCCTATTTTTATGGTGAAAAACAAATGTGACTGGAAAATGACAAGATAGTGTTTTTTGAATTTTGGAGCAGAAATATAGTAATTCTATTTCATTTGTGAAAATTGCTCATACACAGATCCACTCAACGGTAATTCAATTTGAAAAATGGAACCCTGACCAACTTCGCTTTGCACACTCAGATGACCATTATGTGCTTCGACGATTGCCAATGCGATCGCTAATCCTAAACCAAAGCTACCAGTTTCTCGCCCTCGTTGCCCATCTACTCGATAAAAGCGCTCAAAAATATAAGGTAAATCTGCCGCAGGGATGCCAATACCATTATCTTCTACTTGAATCACTGCCCGACAGGACTGAGTAAACAAGCGTAAATTTACCATCCCACCAGCTTTTGTATACTTGCAAGCATTGCCCAAAAGATTCGCCACTGCTTGACGCAACAAATCGGGGTCAGCCTCCACCACAATTGACTGTTCGGGCAAATCACTTTTAATATCTAAATTCTGTGCAGCGGTAGTAGTAGCTTGAAAGTCTATCAGTTCGCCAAGTAAATCTGTCAGGTCAACTTCTTTTAAAGATTCAGGCGATAATTGCCCGGAGCGCCGTGCTAGAAATAATAAATTGCTAATCAGAGTATTCATTGACTTAGCAATTTCTGCAATCTTCTCTAAACGCAGATGTTTACTATCACCGTTATCAGCTGGCGTTAGCAACCCAACCTGGGCATTACTAAGTATCGCCGCTAGAGGAGCGCGTAATTCATGGGAAGCATTGCCAGTGAAGCGCTGAAGGTGGTCGTAACTAGAGCGAATTGGCTGCATTGCAAGTCCCGACAGGAACCAACCGACCAAACTGATCGCTCCCAAAGTGACGGGAACAGCGATCGCCAATAACAGTAAAAATCCCTTTAAGGTATCTTGAGCAGCAGTCATCGGCATTGCCACTTGTAGATATCCTAGAGCCTCCCCTTTATATTGTACCGGCAGCGTTACCTGACGCAGCCAAAGCACCTTAGGAGTTGCTTTTGTCAAATCATTGGTAGTTTTAATCGTTTTAAATTCAACATTCTCACTTAAATGCTCTTTTGAAGGCGCACCAAAAAATTGTCTCAGCTTGCCCTTTTCATCGTACCAACGAGCGTATACTATCTCACTATCTAATGGGGGTGGGCTATTTCCCAAAAAAGGTACATTGCTCAAATCTACTCGTGCTTGTCCTTGTATAAATTCACATTGTACGCTTGCTGCCATTACCCTAGTTTTTTTGTAAAGCAGCCGATCCGTTACCTCCAACTGCTCAACCGCTTCTTGATAGTAAAGTATTCCAGAAAACACCACCAGAATACCACCCATTGAGAGCGTAAACCAACGAGCTAAGTTGCGACGGCTACGATTAAACATAGCTTTATTTTGGGTTAATTCGATAGCCCATACCGTAAACTGTTTCAATCCAGGAAGCTGCACCTACTACTTGCAAACGTTGCCGCAATCGGCGTACCTGCGCCGTCATCGCGTTACTTTCCGGCTCGCTACCCCATTCCCACAATACCTGCTCAATCTGATCGCGGCTTAAAATTTGACGGGGGTGGCGCATTAAATATTCTAGCAGTTGAAATTCACGGGGAGATAACTCAACGGTTGCTTGTCCCCGTTTTACTGTTAGTGTTGGTTGATGCAATTCTAAATCGCCAAGCACAAGAGTATTTCCTTGCAAAATAGGCGATCGCCTCGATAACGCCCGCACCCGTGCCAGTAGCTCAAATACATCTGTGGGTTTAACAAGATAGTCATCCGCTCCCGCATCCAACCCCGTAATTTTATCGAGGGTTGTGTCTTTGGCAGTCAACATTAATACAGGTGAAGTTTTGCCAGAGTGCCGATACTCTCTACACAAATCTAACCCATTGATTTCAGGCAATAACCAATCTAAAATCAACAGATCGTACTCTCTTTGGGACATCACCCATTGCGCGATCGCGCCGTCTTCAACCGCATCAACAACGTGTCCAGCCTCTGAAAGCGCTTTATGTAGAGGTTCCAATTGAGAGCGATCGTCTTCGACCAAAAGTATCCGCATCGTTTACGCACTCGTCTGATTACTCTATCCATACATTAAAATAGAGAAGACAATTATGTATAACGTCTGTCAAAGGTACGATTTCAAGGATAATAGATAATGTGTAACTGGTAATAGATAACTGAGTTTTCAAGTTAAAAATTACCAAAATTTTACTTATGTCTTCAAATCGATGGCAACGATTATTACACTCTTCGCTACTGGAATTTTGGCTTCCCCTGCCTCTTTTAGGCGTTTTGTTTTGGTTTAGTGGCAACTTGATGGCAGAGCAAATATTAAGCCGCTCCTATGATAGCGTCAATAAGCTTCAAGCATATAACCAATTAGATGTCAACCTATCGATGACAGTTGTATTTATTCAAGCTCAAATTGATAAAAGCAAAGGTGTTACTTTAGTTGCGGTCAAAACAACTGATTCGAGTTTAAAAAAATTAGAATTTGAATTTACAAACACAAATATGAGCCAAGTCGAGACAGCGATCGCCCAAGAGTTAGGAATGTCAATTGAAAATGTGAGAAAGCTAGTACGTTATCAGATTAAAGGTTAAATAATAGTTTCATTACTAATTTTCAATTTATTAGTACCTAATACTTGGAAAAAATACAAGATCTATGATTTCACCCATTCCCAAACCTAATCCAGCTAAAATTGTTAAAATGACAAACGTATATAATTCGTTCAAACCAGCAAAACGCATTTCTAAATGAGCCAAAATCGTAGCTGCTAGAGGTAAGATAAATAGAGTAATCAATAATGACCAAGTTGCTACTAACACAATTGATCCACTTAAAGCCAAGACTATAATTAATGTCTGGGAGCCAAATGTAATCAAAGCTTCTAAGCAATAAACACTTCTACTAACTACAAATAAAACTACAAGCGTTACAAAAGCTCCCATCAGCCAAACAATATGATGAGCAGCAAGATACCATCCAAGTACAGCATAAGCCAGCCACAGTAATAGCAGAGGCGTTAGAGGAATTGTCTTGAAAAACCCTACATTCATGACTAATTAATTGTTTTATATATACAAGTATCTGTGGGTCAACAAAGATAGTGACGAAGGTAGTTAAATCTTAGTTGCGGATTGCCACTTCTTTTTAGCAAGCATTAACAATCATTAGGAAAAAACGCTTTATTTCAATCAATATAACTTAAAATAAAAATAAGATAATTGTTCAGTTTTAGAGTATAGCCTATTTAGCTCAATCTATTCCTCTGTCTTTTGGGTTAAATTAAATTATTGAATGTACTATACATATTAATATAGCAATACTTTAGATAACTTGTAATTTTTATCTAGTACAGGCTGGCGTAAATAAACCAACCATTCTCAATCGCTAAAAAGCTTACTCCATATTACTTTTGACTTTTGACTTTTGACTTTTGACTTCCGCGAAGCGGTACTAGGTATGGGCAGGGATTAGCAAACAGTTGCCAACCCTGACTTTTTTTGCTCGTAACCGATGAGGCGATCGCGCCAAGAATAACGACGTTCAAAGTAGGGTCTATATTTGGCGATTGTCAATCTGAAAATATTTTACTCAAGCGATTTGAATCTCTGCTTCCAGTCACATATTGAGGCTGAGTAGGACGGTTTTCTATCCAGGCAAAGAAAGCGGCACCACTAACTAAAATCAAAGTGATGCCTGATACGAGTTGAAGCATGATGCTGTAACGCATAAGGGAATAGTTCTTAGTTGTTGGTTGTTGGTTAAACGAGGTTAAAGTGTTCCATGTGGATGTTTGTAGGTGGAACGTCTAACTGATGTAGAGCTAGCTCAACTTGCTCCATCATTTTGGGTGCAGCACAAATAAAGTATTGTCGCGTAGCTCGCCGCTTGGGAATGTAACGTTCTAATAATTCTTTATCTACGTAGCCTTTTTCCCCTGACCAATTTTCTGGCGGTTCTCTAAGAACATGAACGATGGTTAAGTCTAACTTTTCCTTCAATTTATCTAGTTCTTCGGAAAAGGTGACATCCTCCCAAGTTTTGCTAGCGTAAATTAACAGATAAGGACGTTCATCTTTGCGTTCGGCTTTGCGTTCGGCTTGGGTGACAAGTATACTCATCATGGGTGTGATCCCGATACCTCCAGCAATCAAAACAAACCCCGCAGAATCTTCATAACGTTCTGTAGTAAAGACTCCATAAGGACCGTCAAGGAAAGCTTTAGTTCCCGGTTTTACATCCTTGATGGTCTTAGTAAAGTCTCCTAACGCCTTAATGCTAAACTCAATACGCTCAGGGTTGTCTCCATTAGAAGACATCGAAAAGGGATGTTCCCGCATCCGAAAGGGGGAAATTTCGAGAGTTATCCAGGCAAATTGACCGGGATCGAAACGTATTCCCTCGTGTCCCCTAGGACGTAGTGCTAGCGTCCATACATTCCCGTGTTCGGGGCGCACTTCTTCTACTAGATAAGGCTTTTTCAGCATAAAGAAGGGTTTGACCAAACGCACATATACTAGTAACCAAAGGGCAGCCAGGGCAATAGCCGTCCATAACACTGCTTTCCAAAATAGTCCCAGATAATTGCCGACTGCGATGGCGTGTCCCAATCCCAAACCAACTGTAAGCACTGCCAAAACACCATGTAACGTACGCCAAGGTTCGTAGGGAATTTTTAGTTTTTGTCGCCAAATTGTGGTGACAACCAGTGCTATCAGAGCTAATGTTCCTAAAACAGCCATCTTAGCTCGCCAAGGAGCTGTAAAAAAGTTCAATAGTTGCAGTGTTTCCGGTTGCACCACGAACAAAATCAACGGGTGAATGAGAACTAAGGCAAATGCTACCAAGGAGATATAACGGTGAAATTGCAGAATAATGTCAATACCGTAAGATGCCTCTATACGGTTGATGCGTGCCGTGAGAGAAAATTGCAATGCCATCATTGCTAAGGCAATAAAACCAAGAGCAACCGAAAAGTCAATCCAAAATCCTCTTCCTACTGGTGCAGGGTATACAAGCAGAATCACTAAAGGCAAAAGAGTGATAAATATATACGCCCCGATCCAGCAAGCTGCGACAACAACCGGACTTCGCATTAACAAACTTCTCATTACTACACCCCTTTTAACTTTGCTGTTGGCGTGAAGCTTGAGCGCGTCGGTTGACTTCGTTCCAATTTACCACGTTCCACCAGTTGTTCAAATAGTCAGCGCGGCGGTTTTGGTATCTCAGGTAATATGCGTGTTCCCACACATCATTACCCATAATTGGGTAGGAACCTTCCATAATTGGGTTGTCTTGATTCGCAGTGTTAACAATTTGTAATTGACCTTGGGGATTACGTACTAACCAAACCCAACCACTACCAAATCTGTCACTACCTGCTTCATTAAACTGTTTTTTAAATGCATCAAAGCTACCAAAGGTTTGATTAATTTCTTGGGCAATTTCTCCTGTTGGTTGTCCACCACCTTGAGGACTCATAATTTGCCAAAAAATCGTATGGTTCAGGTGTCCGCCACCGTTGTTTCGTACTGTTGTGCGAATATCCTCTGGTATGCTGTTAAGGTCGCGCAACATCGCTTCTACGCTTCTACTTTGCAAATCGGGTTGCTGTTTTAATGCATTGTTGAGGTTATCAACGTAGCTTTGATGGTGTCTGTCATGATGCAGTTGCATTGTGTTAGCATCGATGGCTTTCTCTAGTGCGTTATTAGGGTAGGGTAAAGGTGGTAGCTGTGCAGGATTTGCACTCAATTGCCTATCTGGATAAGCTACTGGTCGTTCTTGCACCGTCGCTGGTGTCGTCGTTTGGATGGGAGTTGCTGTAGGAGTTGTTATCGAATCTGTTGTAACTTGTTGCGGTTGACAAGCAATTAGCAGATTTACCAACAAAATTCCTGAAAGAAACCAAAGAATGGGTTGTCGTAAAAGATTTATTTTCCAGGTTTTTAACATAAATTATTGCCTCCAAATCAATCGATACTTCAACGTCTGATTGTTATTTTGCCCTAAGTTTACAACAGTTTTAGCTGTTTTATTATCTCTCTTATGTTAGTCTTATAAGAGAAAAAGATTTGTAGGTTGGGTTGCGTTTTGCTCCACCTAATAATCCTTGTTTTTGTTGGCTTACGCTTCATTCCAACACCACTTGCGCGGCTGTCGGTAAACCACTCCTTTGGAAGAGTTTCTCAACCTAAAGCCTAATTCATAAAAGGTTTGAAAACAAAACATCTAGAGAGAGTAATAAAAGAGCGTTATTAAGCCAAGGGTGCCACAATTCTTAAAAGAATAGAGTTAATAATTGCTAAAGTTATTGAACCGAGTAACGCGCTCCAAAAGCCATAGCGTAAACTAAATCCTGGCACTATGACCGCTGCCAACCCAAAAATTATGGCATTCAAGACAAAAAAGAATAATCCCAAGGTAAGGATAATGAACGGAAGTGTAAAAAAGGTGAGAATTGGCAGTAAAATCGCATTCAAAATTCCGAAAACAGCAGCAGAAATTGCCGCTTTACCAAAACCATCAATGTCAATTCCCAGAAAAGGTAGCCGGGAAATAATTAAAAAACTCACAGCAGTAATTAACCAAGTGAGGATGATGCCAGTCATAACAATTCCTTGCTATCAAGTTAACAGCGTCTACTAGATCTTGCTCTATATTTAGCATGCAAAGAAAATGTGACTGAAAAGTGACAAAAATCTAGAAAATGAGTGTTGTAGCTTTTGCAAAAAATTTAGTTACACAACTTCAAGCTGAATGGTTTGCTATTTGGATGTTGCAACCGAAGTGGTGTGTTTGTGGTTAAGCTGATTTTATTGCTTTTGACAGATATAAATTTTTTATAACTAAAACCATTGATAGAGATACAATCTCTTATTTATTGCTAAATCTGTAATTATGGTTTTGTAAAATTGCCAAGCTGCCTACCTTTGATAGATAAAGCTTGGATGTTCGTATTGTCTCTGAAGGCGAACTAGTAAAAATTTTGAATCAGGCACTCTTCTTTTCTGAATGAATGAGTGCTATTTTATCGCTTGTCAATTGAATCCGCTACAGAAAAACTTGAAAATCAGGTAAATATATAACAAAGGGTTAGTGATATGTATTTGGGAAAAACAGATAATAAATATGAGATAGCAGAGATTGCTCTTAATCAGGTAGCTAAAAATGAAGTTCAACTCGAAGAGGCAAAACCTAATGAAGTAATAATGTCTGATACAGCTATTGCTCAGGGGGGAGGTATGATTGCGTTTATCTTCTTTTGCATTGGCTTCTTGCTGATGCTATCCAAAATGAACAAGATTACGCTACGAAATGAGTGTATTAGTTGTTCGACAAACTTTCATGAAAAGTTGCCTTGTACAACCTGTCAGTACTTCTCAAATAATCATCATTTAAAGTGTGCAGTACAACCTTCTCTTGTGATGACTACTGAAGCGACAAATTGTTCTGACTACTACCGAAAATCTCCTATATTTCCGCCAAAAAATAAGTTGAAATTTTAGAGATGATTAAAGCGCTGCTACCCACGCTGCTAAACCACTAATTTATAGTTTATGAGTCGCTTTCATCGCTTTCGGATTTCTGTTAGTTTCAAAGCCATTGCTTTGATGCTGATTCTGGGATTGTTTCTGACTTTGATGCCGGTGCAAGCGCAAGTAAGACCTACATCTGCCATCACACTCGATGGACACCAACTATTTAAAGTGAGTGAAGCTGGGCAAATTAGTGCCGAGAATCGCGCTGTTGATGCCAATTTAATTTTAACAGAGGCAGTCCGTTCTACAGCTAGGGCGAAAATTGAGATTGTAGAAAATAATCAATTACCTGTTATACGGGTAAATGGTCGCCATTTGCTGACAGTAACCTCACAAGACACGCCAACTGGCAGAACAAAACAGGAACAGGCTCAAATTTGGGCGCAACATATTACTGACGCGATTTCACAGGTCAAGAAGAAAGAAAGTTAAGTTATATCTGGAGAGGGATATTACTTGCTGTTTTATCTGTTTTTGTTGCGATCGCTCTCCATAAAATTTTAGGCTTAATTTGGCGCTATTGGCTACGGCAACTGGTTCCAAAGGCAGCTAATGACCCCGATACGGGAGCGCAACCCAAGGGAATTGAATTATTTCTACAATTAACTCTCTTCTTAGTACGTGTCGGACTGTGGTTAGGAACTATTATTTACGTTACTGACTTATTTCCCTTAACGCGAGAATGGAGTCGAAGCATTGCTAATATTATCTGGATGAGCCTAACATCACCAGTAATTTCTCTTGGACAAAAGTCTTATTCAGTCATCAATATAATTATCTTAGTTGGCTTATTTATTGGATTGATAGCTGTTGCTGGAGCCGTTACAAATTTGTTGCGATCGCGTGTCTTACGCATTACTAATGTCAGCCGAGGTGTTCAAGATTTGATTGCAGTTGTTATCAACTACAGTCTAATTTTTATCGGTACTGTTGTTCTCCTGCAAATTTGGGGATTAGATATTAGTTCGTTGGCAATAATAGCCAGTGTTTTAGGTGTGGCTATTGGTTTTGGTGTTCAGGGAGTGGCGAAAGAATTGGTTAGCGGTTTAACCATTACTTTTGAGCGTTTTATTCAGGTTGGTGACTTTGTAAAAATTGGCGAATTTATGGGAACGGTGGAACGATTAAATGCTCGTTCTACTCACATCAGAACTTTAGATGACATATTAGTGATTGTGCCGAATTCTCGTTTATTAGATACAGAAGTCGTAAATTGGAGCCATCGTAATTCTACTTCTCGGTTAGTATTGCCCGTGCGTGTGGCTTATGGCTCTAATATGGATATTGTATGTTCTGCATTACTTGAAGCGGCAAAATATAATTCTGACGTATTAAAAAAACCAGCACCTAAAGTCTGGCTTAAAGGATATGGAGAAGATTTTTTAGATTTTCAGTTGTTGGTTTGGATATCAAAACCCAGGAGGCAATTTCAAATCAAGAGTGACCTGTATTTTCAAATAGACGAGAACCTACGACTTCATGAGATTCGGGTTCCTTTCCCACAACGTTCTCTTCATGTGCGTTCAGGTAGTTTACCTCTCGAAATTTCTCCACAATTGGAAAACTCTTTGTCTGAGCTTTCTGCTAGCTTGGCTGCTTGGCTCAAAAGTCAGTCGTCATTAGATAGTCGAAATGGTTCGACCAATTCATCTTCAAAAAATCAAAACCCAGACTAAATCTGCTAATACTTCAAGAAATGTGTTTTCTTGACATTATTGTGAGCTATTAGGTGCAGGTTCCTTTGGATTTTCACCACCTGTGCTACTTGCGTCAGATTTATTACGCAGAGCTTCCACTTCTTCAGGTACGACTGGTTGATAAAACGTTGCAACCTCCCAATCTCTGCTTGCCCAAACACCTGCGAAGGGAAGAAGATAGAACACAATTGCAATATAAGCGATCGCAATAATTCGACCCTTGGTTACCCATTTAGCACTGCGTTCTGCCAACCAAACCGGAATTTCCCGAATTTTTTTAAAGGGAAACAGCAGAGCGATGGCATAAAGATCAAAAACCATGTGTACTAATGCCACCATCAAAGAAGCAGTTCCTTCTATTCCACCATCTCTAGCCAGTGAAAGTGCTGCTAAAAGAGCAGTTGTTGAAGTCCCAATATTTGCACCCAAAAAATAGGGAAGGCTTTGTATTGCTGTAACTACACCAAGGGCAATAATCGGCACAATTAGTGATGTTGTGATGCTAGAACTTTGGAGTGCAATGGTAATAGCTAATCCGAAAAGCATTGCCTGCCACCACGATCCAAAAAGATATTTTTTGACCTTTTCTTGCAAATCTTCATCAAGTATAGCTTTGAGTACTTTGACAAGAGTTTTAAGGGAAAAATACAACAATCCAAAGGCAATAATTAACACAATCCAGCCTGTTTCCTGGGTCAAACCAATAATAAAATTAGCTATTGGATCGACAATCATATCTAGGGGGCTGAACAATTGAACTGCACCTACACCTGTAAGTATATTAGTCAGAAGATTGCAATACTTTTTCTTGATTTTCATTACGATAAACTGCATATTCCGACGGAACAATTGGAGAACCACGCCGTTGAGCAAAAACTTTAGTGAATTCCGCCCCTAGTAAAAGAATATTAGCGGCATAATAAATCCAAGTAATGAGAATCACAAAAGAACCAGCCACCCCATAAGCAGATCCAAAATTGCTTTGGCGCAGAAATAACCCAAACAAAGACTGACCTATCAAAAATAAAATTGCAGTAATTATCGCGCCTACTAGAGTATCCCGCCATGTAATTTCGGCATCAGGTAAGATAGTAAAGATGGCACCAAATATAAACGTTGTTACCCCAAAAGTAACTAATAAGCTCAGAATTTGCCACCAGTAACCCGAACCAGGAACTAGAGTATTTAAAACATCAACTAAAGCTGCTAAAACTGTATTGCCAACAAAAGATACTAACAACAAAAATGCAATCACTAGTATCATTGCAAAGGACAACAAACGCTTACGAAAAAAATTAAATATTTGTTGCCTTGGGGCTGGTTTTACTTGCCAAATCCTGTCTAATGCGTCTTGAATTTGAGCAAAAATTCCGGAAGCACCAAATAGTAAAAAGCCAAGACTAAAAATTAACTGAAATGGTCCGCCAGTAGCATCAGCCCTCATGTTAGTAATAGCAGTAGCAATTACTTCTGCTCCTTGTTGCCCAACCAGCTCCCTCATTCGGGCTACAATTTGCTCTTTGGCTGCTTCTTCACCAAAAATTGCCCCGACAATCATCATGACAATAATCAGTAATGGAGCTAATGAAAATACTGTATAGTAGGCAAGTGAAGCAGCTAAAAGAGATACTTCATTGAATTGCCATTCCGAAAAAGTATCTCTTAAAAGTCCCCAAATATTTCTTAAACCTCTCCTTATATTTGCCATATTATTTAGTTTGAATTCTCAGAATTATTAAGTCGATGGTTATCATCCATTTGTGGTAAGCCGCGCAACCTGACAGTGTAAATATCTGTTGGCATTTCAACTCCTGCTTGCATTAAGGCTTCTTTAATTGCCTGCGCCACCTGAGAGGTCATTTCTAAAAATGGCAAACGAAGAGAATTAACCCAAAAACGCACTTCAATATTCACTGCACTTGCCCCCAGTTCGCTTACTAAAATATCCGGCTTTGGGTCTTGTTCTACTCCTTCAATTCCCAAAACTGCATCATTAATTATTTGTTTAGCTCTAGTAATATCTGACTTATAGTCAATACCAACCATAATTAAACTACGGCGATAAGTACAAGCAGTATTATTAGTAATAGTAGCAGTAAAAACTTCTTGATTGGGTATATAAACAACGCGCCCATCGTAAGTTTTTAATGTTGTTGCTCGTAATTGAATTTGGGTAACTGTCCCTTCAAACTCTTTAATAATAATTTGGTCACCTAGTCGGAAGGGACGTGAAGCAAGCAAAATAACGCCAGAAAAGTAATTACTTAATACATCTCGCAAGCTAAAACCAATCGCAACACTCGTTAAGCCTAATGTTCCAATCAAAGTAGCAAAGTCGAGTCCCAAAACCCCCAAAGCAACAATTGTACCTAGTACCCACACACCGCCATATCCCAAGCGACTTACGAGGATTTTAGAATTGCGGTCAACTTCCCAATGTAGAGCTCCTAGCAGCGTCAGACGACGCACAGTAGCAGCAATAATCCAAGTAATAATTATTGCTAACAATGCACCTAAAAAAGAAGGCAGATTATCGATGGTATCTCGCTGAAACTGACGCACAGTTGAATACAACCGTTGCCCGACATCAATTGCTAGCGGTGGTTGCTCAAATGCTTGATTAAGCTGGTTTGCCCACTGTTGCGCTAGAGTTTCCACTCTGCTGTTAAAATCTTGAGCGTCTTGTTGGGTGACGGTCATTAAAACCCGGTTTCCCACTTGTAGCGTTGCAATACCTCGCGACCCATCGGGTACAACAGCGACAGTTCTGCCAATTTGCGGCTGTGCCAAAATACCTGCAATGCGACGGTTGACTATTTGCGCCCGTTGTGTAGCGCTCACATCTCCGACGCTACCCAATTGGAATACAGGCTGTCCCCTGACGACAATATCTGCAAAAAACAGCCCATCTGTAGGAACAGCTTCAGTGCCAGGGGGTTGAGGTGTCACAGGAGCAATTGGAATCTCCTGCGTTAGCCCTTTGCCAGAGGGTAGCAACAAATTGGTGAGTAAGACTACAGAAGCGATCGCCACAAATCTGCGTTTACTACGTTGAAATTGGCTATCCATGATATTCAGTAACGCAATACGGCTGCTAGAGGAGCATCTCCTGGTACTTGTTCTGGTGTAACGGCATACACCATGCCACCATTAAGGAGTGTATGCAATGCGGCAAAATCCATTAAATCCTCATCGCCGGCTTGTTGTTCTGAATGCACCTGCACCCTGTTTGTGTCAGGATTAAACATTCCCCACTTTTGTTGTCCTACTGGTACAAATAGCGACTCAATTCGTTGAAAATAAGCAGCAGTCACAACTTCTTGGATATTACTAGCAGTTTTCCCCGTTCCTAAATTAGCTTGATAGTAGGCAACTGTTTCATGCTGTTGTGCTTCGTAGCGTTTCTGTACTCATTTTATAAGTTGGCATATAAATAGAAACGCAATTTGTCTTTGCTTCTAAGGTTAAAGTTGCCAATTCTTCAATGGAAAATAATTTCATAGATACTTCGTTCCTCTGCGTGGGCGTAAACTAGTTAAATTTATTGAGTGATTGAGATTGTGTTTTGAACTGAAAGCTATCGATTACCTTATACCCCTCTTCTGTCACTCTCCGAAAACAAAAATCGAAGGCAACTTTTAAAACTCTGATTGGGATTAGGTTTGTGGCAAAATTTTCTAATATGATGGATACAATCATTGCTTTAGACTAAAACTCTTGCCTGGTAAGGGTTACATCTTTTTATCTAGGGAGAGTGACAGAAGAGGGGTATGTTGCACCAGGTAAAACATAGGTCAAAATAATTCCAAATTGCTTGACTTCGTTCTTATCACGGGGCTAGAATTACCACCCCAATTGCATAAGTCAATTAAAATGGACTGAGAATGAACTAGCCTTTTGAGTAAATTTAGTCACTATTAAATAATAAAATTAGTTATTTACTCGTAAAGGTGCAAGATATCAGTTACACCGCAATGTAAAAAAATATTTACTTATCTACATTTTTGGTGCAAAACGTGCGATTAAAGGCAATTGATCATGTTGTCTATTCTCAGTCTGACAATCAAATGTGACAGAAAAGTGACTTGGTTTTTTAAATAGATAATGGGACATAGTAGTCCGTTAAGTCAACTTTGACAGACTAGTACTGGTTCATCACATTAATTTTGATGGGTTGCAAGATACCCAAATTCTTGAATAAGTCGGGGATTTAACCACTCGTAACCCCTTCAGCCACAGAGAAAGAGAGAATTAATTTAAGAATTGAGTTTCTCCACTAAAATTAATGTACTGGAGTACTAGTAGGTTAGTGATAACTGATTTGTTTTAAATATAATATTCCGGGCTATATGAGCTTAATTTTATAAACACTTAGGTTATTTATTCTTATTTATCTATGTTCAATTATCCTAATACAAGTATATTAAACAGAGGTAATTAGGAGTTTGAGTCAATAGCTCCAGCTTTGGGATAATGATAACTTCTAACGATTAAAGTAGAATGTTTACAACTCTGTTTTAATAGTTATCTATGTTTCAACGAGCTTTAATTTGCACAGATTTTTCTGACAGTTTACATCGTTTAGCACCTAAAGTTTCTAGCCTTGCGCTTGCAGGGATGAAGCAAATTGTTTTTCTGCACGTTGTTCCATTGTGGGAAAAAGGCATTATTCCACGAGTCGATAGTGAGAAAATAGAACAAGCTCAAGCCCGATTGACAGAAGCTGTTGGTGAAAGTTCTACTGACATAGAAGTAAAAATAGAAGTTCAATCAGGAAAGCCAGTTGAGACAATCCTTAAGGTAGCCCAATCCTATCAGTCCCAATTGATTATAGTGGGTTCTCAAAGTCGCAGCATACTCACAGAAAAACTGGTGGGTAGTACGATGGCTAATTTATCCCGCCAAACAAAGGTTCCTTTGCTGGTACTGCGTCCTCAGTTAATCTCTGCTTATACTTGTGAAGAATTAACACTCCGTTGTCAACATCTTTTTCGTTCTTTGTTGCTTCCCTATAACGGTAGTGAAGTGGCAAATTATTTAGTGCAACAAGTAAAGCACTTGGCAGGACAACAATCTGGTAAATTTCTCCAACAATGTAAACTTTGCTGGGTTTTAGAAGATAGCGGTCGTCGAGAAATACCAAGGAAAATTTTACCACAGCAGGCTCACGAAACGCTATCTCAGATTAAAGCTGATTTGGAGAAAGTAAATTTGCAAGTGGAGACAGAAGTTAAGGAAGGTCCTTCTGTCACCAGTATTTTAGAGATGGCTGTAATGGCAGATATTAGCGCGATCGCAGTTTCTTCAGGAACGATAGGTAAACTCCAAGAATGGTTAATTTCCAGTTTTGCGGCTGAAGTATTGCGTCAGAGTTGGTATCCGGTACTCTTTTTCCCACCCCAAGGGGGCTAAACCGCAGATATATGCAACAAAAAACATAAAAAGGCTCTAGAGAAGTAGCCAAGTATGTTGGATTAGTCTTCACATAAATCGGTTTCGGTTGCCCACTCCGTGACTGGGGTGGGAGGAATCGTCCGAAGCCGACTTGGGACATAGCGCACTCTTGCATGGGGAGGGAACCAATGCCCGCTCTCATTCCTCGTGCGCGACTCCCACATGGGATTAGCTATAAGATAAGTTAATTTTTCTAGGCGATTAAGACAGATTTTTCTATCTGCCAAGGTTGCCAACTTTGCTGTTTCACTTCAATATTTCCTTTAGTTACAGAAGCATCCCAACGGGTAATATTACCCTCCCGCCAAAATTTTAAATCAACACAAGCATTACCAATTTCCACTTGACGAAGGTTGATATTAGATAACCATTCGGGTAGATTTGGGTCAACAAAAAGCTCTCCATTTGGAGCATTAGCTTGTAAACCTAGCATTGCTTGTAGGAAATGAAACACAGACGCAGCAGCCCAAGCTTGAGGTACATTTGCCTCTATATAGGGAACAGGAAAAGCACCAGGTTCTTTGTTAATTCCCGCGAAAAGTTCTGGTAAACGATAACTAGCGAAATATTTTGCAGCATCAAAAATACCACCTGCAACTTGGGCTACTTCCTCACCAAACCCATAACGCTTAAATCCCATTGCAATGATGCCATTGTCGTGGGGCCAAATGGAACCCAAGTGGTAAGAAAAAGGATTGTAAGCCGGATTTTTGGTATTTAATGTGCGAATTCCCCAACCAGCCCACATATCTGGTTCTAGCAATTTCTTGACTACACTTTCAGCGCGATCGCGTCTGACAATTCCACTCCAAAGGCAATAGCCAGCATTTGATGTAATACTACGAACAGGTTTTTTTTCTGGGTCAAGGGCAAAGGCATAAAAACCATCATCTTCACACCAGAATTTTTCCTCAAATTGTGCCTGAAGTTTAGCAGCTTTCATGTGTAATAGGGTAGCAAAATTCTTCTCACCCAACACATCAAAAACCTCTGCCATCCGCATCCACGCATCAAAAACATAACCTTGTAATTCACATAATGCTTTTGGTGCTTTTACTTGACTACCATCTGGATAAACAACTGCATTCCCTGAATCTTTCCAAGCCTGATTTTCAATTCCATCTTTGGAACGTGTTTGATATTCCTGAAAACCATCACCATCTAAATCACCATATTTATCAATCCATTCCAAACAACGTCTTGCTACATCCCGATAATTTTGCAATAGTGAATTATCTCCTAACCATTTCCAAGTTTCATGTAGAGTAATCAGAAATAAGGGTACAGTATCAGCAGCACCATAGTAAGGATTGTGAGGTATTTTATCGAAATAAGCCAACTCACCCATGCGAATTTCATGCAATATCTTACCCGGTTCTGCATCTCGCCAATCATCCAATTCTTTGGCTTGAAATTCCGCGAGTTTTTGTAAAGTTCCCTTCGCAAAACCAGGATGAATAATCATATTTTGCAAGCTGACTGTCAAACTGTCGCGCCCAAAAAGAGTTACAAACTTAGGCACACCAGCAGCAGGTATCCAAGTATCATCGGTAAAGTTGTAGTCGGATAGTCGCAAAGCGCCTAAATCTTCTATAGATTGGCTATAGAGTCGGTTAAATTCTTCATTGTCAGTAGTTATATTGGTAACAATTTCGCGCCATTTAGTGTGAGTATGATTTAGCCCGTTTTCCATTGCTTCTTGGTAAGATAGATCTAATGGTTTGCGGACGTTTTTATTATCAGATAGCGTGTAAAGGCAGTAAGTTTTCCAAGTTTCTCCAGGTTCTAAAGTAATTTCAAAAATAATTCTTCCATTACCAGAGTGCGGTTGAACTGAGCAGTTATTAATCCGATAGCTAAGACAACGGAAAAAATCACCGTTAGTGTATGTCGTCACTAATTCACTTTCTTCTTTATTCCATCGGGTTTCAATATATCCGCGACGTACATTCTTTCCATGCTCGACTTCAAAAATATCAGCAAAATCAGAACGTAATGCAATTTCCAAATTAAAATTAACTGTTTTTAATCCATAATTTGTTAACTCTAACTCTTCACGAATACCTTCGCTGGCAACTCGGCTAATAATTAGCGATAAACTGCCTTGTTCAAAAATTCCATCTTCAGTGGAAAATTGGGGATTAGTTAGATAAATTCTCGCTGCGTAATATGTGGTAGCTGTAGAGCTTAGACGTACCCATTCTTTACCATTTAGATAACAGCCATAAAAGCTCATAAATCGAGTATCGTCTGAAAAAATTCCCTGCTGACCGTTAGGGCTAATATTGCCACATAAATCAGTCACCATAAAGGTTTTGCCGTAGTTAATTGTTAGAACTGCCGGACCGACGTTGACTCGCATAATTTCCTCCTTAAATATCTTCTTGGGAAACACAATGAAATGGTCATTTATGCAAGAGGTAAAACTGTTTGTCGCGTTTCTATAAGCGCTGGAAGAACCTTTTCCCCAAAAACTTCAATAAATCTCTGCTGTTCGCGGTTGACGTTGTGTAAGCTAATTGTTTCAAAGCCAAGTTCGATATCTTTCTGCAACCATTCAATATGTTTTTGAGGGTTGGCTGAAATTCTGACAAACTCGTGCATATCTTGAGGCTTAATAAAGTCCGCTGCTGCATCAAACTGCTGGGGACTGCGAAGGTCTGCTAACACTTGACTTTGAAAAATATTTGTCCGCCATTGATCGTAAGCACCATCAAGGGCTGTTTCTTCAGTTATTGCGTAGGAGAGTTGTACTTTCAGATACATAGCTTTTCCTTCCCCACCGCCCCTACGGAAAGCCTCAACTACTTTTTTTAACTTTTCGTAAGGGTGAGAAATTGTAATCAATCCATCCGCCCAGCTTCCTACCCACTCAGCGGTTTGGGGAGTAATTGCTGCACCGATAATTTTCGGTGGAATTTCCGGACGGGTATAAAGCTTTGCTTCTTCAACACGAACTAAACCGTAGTGCGTGACTGTTTCCCCAGCCCACAAAGCACGGATAACATCAACGCATTCTTTGAGACGGGCATTACGTTCTGCTTTCGCTAGCCAGCGCGTGCCTGTAATTTTTTCATTCAGCGCTTGACCGCTTCCCAGTGCTATCCAAAAGCGTTGGGGGAACATCTCTGCAAGCGTGGCAGCGGCTTGAGCAATAATAGCAGGATGGTAACGCTGTCCGGGAGCGCAAACTACACCAAATGGTAGAGATGTTGCTTGCATGGCTGCACCTAACCACGACCAAGCAAAACCACTTTGATTTTGGCGATCGCTCCACGGGTGAAAATGGTCTGAGCAAGATATGCCGCTAAATCCTGCAATGTTAGCCGCTTGCGCGTACTTTAAAAGCTCACTGGGCTTAAATTGTTCGTGGGAGGCATGGTAACTAAATGCCATAATGGCTCCTTCAATTACATTGCTAAATACATTACTAAAAATTTATGGTCTGGTGTTGAACTCCTATCTCTTTTATGGGCTAGCTAATTACTAACTGGCGTAAGCAATTGTACTGACGAGTGCGTTTTCGGGTTGTCGTGAATCTAACCGAGTGTGTTGCACCACAATTGGCACATCTGACTGAATTACACTGGCAAAATCGGTGTCGTGAGGAATGGGTTCCGGGTCTTTGAGGTCATTAAAGCGAATATGCTTTGTCCGTCGAGCCGAAACGGTTACTTGATAAGGTCCGACAGGTTCTTTGTCACTGTAGTAAATTGTAATTTCGACATGGGCATCTTGGTCGCTGGCATTCAATATACAAACAGTTTCATGACTAATAAATTGCGGTTCGGGTCCATTGCTATAAGGAGGAATGTAACCCTCTGCTATTGCCCAACAAGTACGTCCTATAGGTTGACTCATTCGATTTCTCCTGGTAAATATCTCAATCTTCGGGGGGATGTTTTATGCCGTGGTTTATAGATATTTGTGAAAATACCCAAAAACTGTAAGGTACTTCCAGCGAAGCGATCGCCAGCCGTTTGATTTCTTCCTTCTTGCAAATTCCGTAAGCCATGTAAATCAAGGAAGCTAAACCCTACCTTGGAGAAAAATGGCAGCAGGCAAAATAAGAAGGTATCAACAGTTTGATTTATCCAACCGAAACCACTAGGACCGATAATCCAAACAATTGGATAGCCAATCCACAGCACCGTAAAGTAAGTTGTTAACTTGTTATATAAATTTGATAATTCCTGTCCTTGAGTTTTAGTTTTGGCGCGTAATGGTCCCCAAATGCCCCAAAGTACAACTAAAAATGCTGCCACACCGCAGATATACCACAGATATCTTACCCACGGACGCACTGACAAATCAGCAATCAGCCCAGTAGCAATTACAATTACTTGGGTACTCATCAAAAAACCAATAAGCGTCCAATCTTTTTTAATAAATTGCATTGCTGTCCAAGATAAAGTCAGTAGCAATAAAGGTGTGGTAACAATCCAGTCTACGTAACGAGCATAGTGTGCAACTTGACCAGCCGCTATTACCTTACCTTGGTCTAGTGCCATTGCCATATAAGCTAATCCCGACCAAATCGGGATAAACATGGCAACAAGATATTCGTGCTGCGGAACACCTCGCGGGTTACGACTGAGTGACCAGAAATACAACGCTCCGATTGCCATTCCTGCAACATAAATCCAATGCATAATTGTCTGCAAATCCATTAAGCTACCTCCGTAAAATAACTGACTTTATTGTTACCTTCATTCAGCAAATTCTTTTAGTGAGATTAGAGTTTAAACTTCCCTTAACGAAACTTAAAAGCTCGATTTTCTTCTCCAACCAAGAAATATTCTCATTTTAACTACCTCTACCTAAGGAGTGAATTTGATACTTCAAACTTACGCTTGTGACTTTCTACCTGATATAGTTTCTTCATCGTTGCTTTAGTTCTACTCTGACAAGTAAATGTGACTAGAAAGTGATAAAGCGGCTGGAAATTCCCCACTTAAGTCTTAATTTCACCTAGATAAATTTTTAACTCCTAAAACGACTGTCACATTTATAAATCATCCTGTCAATAGCATTTAGCTTTTAAATTCAATGTTTCAAAACCTTGTTTGCTTATGTCAGTCCCAAATAAATACCAAATTTTCTGGCTTTGGTTAAAAATAACTTTCTTTGTATTCTTATTGTTAAGTGTGATTATTTTACTTTTACTTGTATTGTTCACAATTTTACAAGTACCTTCTTTTGTGGTTGGCAATGATACATTTTGGTTATTGCGTTGGCAGTATCAACCGAGGGCTAAATTTGTAATTGCCTTCAATCCTTTATCTTTATTTTTTATAGCGGCTGTAATTGGTTGTGTAGGAGCTTTACTCAAACAGAAGAAAAGGATACGACTATGAAAATAGGGCAATGGCTAGGATTATTAGCGCTTATCGCATCGCTCTACATTCTTTGGCAAATTCGGCAGTTACTATTGCTATTTTTCACTGCTGTAGTGTTAGCAGTGGCAATCAGTCAACTTGTGAGACGATTTCAGCAGTCTGGTCTTAAGCGTGTATGGGCTGTGTGGCTGAGTTTGAGTATTGTGATAACGATATTAACCGGAGTTTTCTTGTTGATATTGCCGCAATTTTTCGAGCAAATTCGGCAATTATTAACGCTTTTGCCAGCTGGAATAAATCGAATTCAAGAAAGCATAAATTGGTTAGAAGAACGTTTTGCAGGATGGTATTTCCCAGATTTTCCCGAAATAAATGCTTTGCTTCAACAACTTCAACCTCTAGCTACTAATTTAGTAGGACAAGCTTACACCTTTTTCTCAAATTCTATAGCTGCGCTCTTACAATTTTTGTTCATCATAATTTTAACTATTATGTTGCTAATTAATCCTCAGCCCTATCGCAGAGGTTTTGTACGCTTCTTCCCTGCTTTTTACCGCTCCAGAGTTGACGATATTCTCTCGAAGTGTGGAGAAGGTTTGGGAAGTTGGGCAATTGGTGCTCTGATTGAAATGTTATTTATCGCGATTCTCTCTGGGTTAGGATTATGGATTTTGCAAGTACCCCTAGTGTTGGCTCATGCTGTTTTGGCAGGTTTACTCAACTTTATTCCTAATGTCGGTCCGATTTTGAGTGCAGTTTTACCGATGACAGTTGCTTTTCTTGATGAACCCTGGAAAGCCGTAGCAGTGTTAATTTTATACGTTATTATCCAAAATATTGAAAGCTACTGGTTAACACCGACAGTGATGGCAAAACAAGTAGCATTATTACCTGCTGTCACCTTAACATCTCAAATTTTCTTTGCTACTTTTTTTGGAGCATTGGGGTTACTTATGGCGCTACCTTTGGCAGTGGTTGTCAAAACCTGGATAGAAGAAAGTTTGTTCAAAGACATTATGGATATATGGCAAAGTTAATTTATAATTCTTGATTTTAAATTCTCACAAATCTCCCGATGATTGCTATATTAGCCATTAGCTCTTAGCTAATTGAGGAGAAAAGTCTTGCTTAATAACATTCGACACCGATTCAAAACTTTTAGAAGTAAACAGTTTCATAGACTTGAAATTCAACAGCTACAAGCAGAGTTACTTACAGAATCAACTTTAGATTTGTCTTATTTGATTTTGATTGTTGGTTCTTGTGCGATCGCTACCTTTGGCTTATTATCTAACAGTGCTGCTGTCATCATTGGGGCAATGATTGTCGCACCTTTAATGCTGCCAATTCGAGGATTAGCCTTTGGTGCGTTACAAGGCAATATCATTCTGTTTCGTAAAGGGTTGATTGCTTTAACGGTGGGCACTGTGCTAGCAGTTTTAATGGCTTGGGGTTTGGGAATACTTGTTCGTCTACCTAACTATGGTAGTGAAATTCTGGCACGCTCAAGACCAAATTTGTTAGATTTAGGAATTGCTGTAGCAGCTGGTGGTATCAGTGGATATGCAAAAGTAGAACCAAAAATTTCTGGTAGTTTGGCAGGGACAGCCATCGCTGTTGCTCTTATGCCTCCGATTTGTGTAGTTGGCTTAGGTTTATCCCAAGCAAATTGGTCTTTAAGTATAGGAGCATCCCTACTTTATCTTACCAATTTGTTAGGTATAGCTTTGTCTTGTATGTTGACGTTTTTGCTGGCAGGATACGCATCATTTAAACGTGCGCGAAAACCTCTAATTTTGGCTTTGGCTTTAACAGGGATTCTATTGATTCCTTTAGGTGTTAGTTTTGCTCGACTTATCCGACAAGCAGAGTTGCAAACCAGCCTTGAAAGAGCATTATTAAATAGAACTGTTACCTTTCAAAGATTAGAGTTACTTAGAACTGAAACTAATTGGTTAGCAAATCCACCACAAGTCCGTTTAAATGTGCGCGCAAAAGCACCTGTAACCCCCAGACAGGTGCAATTATTGGAAGAATTTATTGAGCGAGAAATGGGGCAGCGTTTTACCTTGATTTTCCAAGTAGGTCAGGTGGAGGAGGTGCGACGTTCTGATTAATTATTAAGGGAGTGGGAATGTAGAAGGGGACAACCAACACTTAACAACTAACAACCAACACCTAAAACAATGAACTTGATTATTGTCGGTGCAGGACTAGAAGGCTGTAGTTTAGCGGAATTAGCCCTTAAAAACAGCCATAATGTAGCGATTATTGAAGCTTCGGAAGAACGAGCGCGAGTAGCTTTACAGAAATATAACGTCAAAGTATTTCATGCCAATATTGCTGAAGGAGGAATTTTGGATGAAGCAGGAGCTGATGAAGCGGATGCTTTGATTGCAACAACAAGCGATGATTCAGCTAATTTGATGGCGATGTTTCTTGGTAAAGAGCGCAACATCCCTACGCTGGTTAGCATGGTTAATGAAAAAGAACATCAAGCAATGTTTGAACGCTTAGGCGTACAAGTAATTGTAAACCCGGAAATTATTATTGCTCGTCATTTATATAGTCTGTTACCACAAAGGTGAAAACTAAGATTCGACCGATTAATCCTTATATTCAAGCAATTTTGCATGACTTAGGCTTATTGCTACACATACCCGCTGCAATGGCGCTGATTTCTTTACCTATCTGTTTTTGGTTTGGAGAATATTATGCGATTTGGGCGTTTTTGGTGACTGCGATCGCTTCTATAATTCCCGGACAAATACTATACCGAAGTTTCCACGAAACTGGAAAAACTCGTCTGCGCCATGCCATGATAATCGCTGCATTAAGTTGGGGTTTGATTCCTCTATTGGGAGCAATTCCGTTTTGGGTTGTTGCGTCATATCTTGCTACTTTTCCCCAAACATCAGAAACCGTGCTAGAGTTTCAATATTTTTGGAATGGAGTATTTGAGGCTTTTTCTGGATTCACCAGCACAGGGCTAACGGTGACCCTAAACGAAAGTCAATTACCGCGAAGTTTGCAATGGTGGCGATCGCTCTGTGAATGGATTGGCGGTGTGGGTGTAATTGTACTTGCTCTGTCTGTATTGGAACCTAATATGGATGCCGAGCAACTTTACTATGCTGAGGGACGCTCAAAGCGTATTGCCCTTACTATATCAGCAACTGTACGCCGAATTTGGTGGCTTTACCTGTTTTATACCGGATTGAGTATTTTGTTACTTTTATTTACCGGAATGCCTCTATGGGACTCTATTAACCACGGCTTGACGGGTATTTCCACTGGTGGATTTAGTATCCGAGATGACAGCATTGCCAGCTATAGCCCGATAATTCAATTGGCTGTGATTGTAGTTATGACGGCTGGAGCTATCAGCTTTCCCATCCATTATAAATTAATTACGCAACGCCGCTTCTCTGCATTGTGGCGAGACTCACAGCATAAAGCATTGTGGTTGCTGTTAGCTTTGGGAACTTTAATACTGTTAATAGAAAATCACTGGTTTTTTGGCTCATTTCTTTGGTTAGAGACTCTATTTCAATGGGTTTCCGCTTTAGGAACCTGTGGATTTGAAACCGTTGATTTGCAAACTTGGAGTCCAACTGCAAAATTGCTGCTGAGTCTAGCGATGGTGATAGGCGGCGCTGCTGGTTCAACAGTGGGCGGATTAAAATTAAATCGGGTGGTATCGCTTTATAGAGCAGTATTATGGCATTTTCAGCGTCTTGGTTCGCAACCTCATCAATTGATGTGCTATCGCGTGGAAGGCAAAGTGGTAACTGAAGCAGAAGCTAGCCGTGTAATTGAAGCTGCTGCTGTTTTAACAATACTTTGGATAGGTGCAATTATTTTGGGAGTTATCATGTTGCTGCACATAGCACCAGAATATAACTTAACAAATGCAATTTTTGAAGCGGCTTCTGCCTTAGGAGGTGTGGGTTTATCTGTCGGAATCACCCATAGGCAAATAGCTAGTGGCAGTGTTTACAAAGATGTTCCTAACGACTACTGGGCAGAGAATGCCATCAAAGAAGCTTATGAAATGGGCTTTATGTCCAGCTATCCGGGTGGGGTATTTCGTCCTAATCAAGGAATTACCAGAGCTGATGCATTAGTTTCTTTGATGAGAGTTCTGGATGTACCTGCTGCTAGTCCGACTGCAAGCACAACTCAAACAACTCCCCCTCAAAGAACTACCCGGCAAGCGAATCGTCGTCCGCGTATGTTTGTACCGATGATGTCTGCGTCTTTAATGCAGCCAATAATAGCTCAAATAAGACCCGCTGTTGCAGCCACCCCAACTCCTCCATCCTTTAACGTCAGCGAATATTACACAGATGCGGGTAACATTCCCAAATATGCTGTTGATGCTGTCGGACAAGCCACTAATGCAAACATTGTGGTGAACCATCCAAATCTTAAAGTTCTGAATCCAACTCAGCCTGCAACTCGTGCAGATATTGCTGCCTTTATCCATCAAACTTTGGTAAGCAAAGGAAGAATTGAACCACTGGCTGAGAATGTAGAAGCATCCAGATATGTTGTTGGTAGGACTTCTAGTAAGAACTAGATCAATAAAACAACATAGTCCGGGTTATTTTTTGAATATGCGCTAATTAATTGTCCAAGTTCCACGCGATCGCGCAAAATTTGAATTAGTTTGTATACCAATACGATCTATCTTTTAGTAGCGCGAATGCTGATCGCACCGTTTGCAGGTCCGGCAATGAATATAGCGATCGCCTCCGCAAGAGGTGATATCATGTCCGCTTGATTACTTACTCTTCCCCGCAGAACCCCACCCCGCCAAAGCTGTGCTTTGTCTCCCCGGACCGCTTGCGGTCCGGGGATGCGGGGGGTGGGGTGCAGTGTGTGGGAATCATAACTAATTATCCGGACTTGATATGACGCTAAATTGCTCCAGCGCAGCCTGTTGCGAGTTCTTGCCGACCCTATAACATTTGTAGGAGTTGTAGATGCAGCTTGGAAGGCACATAAGCGTAAATAAATTTCCCTGGAAGTTGCCATAAGAAATAGGCAGGCATTTTTAATTAGTCGTAGGGTCTTGAAGCGTATTTGTGTTCGCGTTTGCGTCTTTGAAGGAGAGGATATGAAGCCTGCCTATTTCTAAGGTCTGGCTTCCGTACCGTCAAACTCAGATCCGCAACACCCACGAGTTATTTCAACACACGGAGTCGTGATTTATTTTTATGGTTCTCCCTAAGCTCAAATGATTGAACAAGGTAGCCATGATGGACTAAAAGAAGCACAAGCCCAAGCAGATGTCAAAGCACGTTATCAGGCAGTTTTAAATGCGTTAGAGCAGCAATATTAGTCAGAAACCTCCCACTAACTGCCAATATATATAATTTGGTTTAATTTAATTTAGTTCACAACATTAATTAAAAATAAATAAAACGAATATTAGTTAACTTTGCTAATAAAACCTCTTATCTTCCGAAAGTAAGAGGTACAAATCTTCAAAAAGATTAATATAAATGTAAAGAAGCCGAATTAGGAAAAATCAAAATGGCACTTGTAAAAATTGGAGACTTTTACCCAGATTACCGCGACCATTCTTCTGATATCGACGATATCAAAAACTATGATGTTTATGCAGAAGGCAATGAAAAAGTTGGGACGATTTATGACATTTTAATGGATGAGCAAACTGGAAAATTCCGCTATTTTGTCGTAGACACAGGCTTTTGGATTTTTGGTAAAAAAGTTTTACTGCCCGTTGGTCGTGCTGACATTCATTACAGTGACAAGCGGGTTTCTGCTAAAGGTCTGACAAAACAGCAAGTAGAAAACCTACCCAATTACGATGAATTAGAAAAAATTGATTACGACTATGAAGAGCAAGTACGCGGCATTTATCGTGCTTCATCTGCTACTCCTGGTACGATTCAAGAAACTGCACCTGCATACGATCGCGCTACTTACAACTACGAGCAAGAGCCTTCTTTGTACGACATTCCCGAAGGCGATGGTCAAAGTTTGAAGTTGTATGAAGAAAGATTGGTTGCTAACAAAAAACGCCAAAAAACTGGAGAAGTTTCTATTGGCAAACACGTTGAAACAGAAACCGCTCGCGTTGCAGTTCCTATTGAAAAAGAGCGAGTAGTAATTGAACGTACTTCTCCCACAGGTGCCACTAGCCAAAGCGCTCCTAGTGACGCTTTTCGTGAGGGTCAAGTTGCTCATATGGACATTTACGAAGAAACGGCTGATATCCACAAAGAAGCAGTTTTACGCGAAGAAGTACGAGTCAAGAAAGTTGTTGACCGCGATACTGTTGAAGCCAAAGAAGAAGTGCGCCGCGAAGAGTTAGATATAGACTCTCAAGGTCGTCCAATTGTAGATAAATAACTTTAGTGGACTATCGGATTAATTCCTTAGTTTTGCAGAGACGTTGTATATGCAACGTCTCTATACAATATTATTTTCACAAAAACCAATCATCGCTCCCCTTTATCTCTCACAACAATCCCCGATAATGAATAAACACCAAAATAGCCGCCCAAGAACCCAAGGCGACTTTTACTGCGACTAGGATGTTGAGCAGGGGGATAACCCCGCCACTAACAAGTGCGCCCAACTCTCCGTGCGGTAATTCTAATCCGGCTAGAGTGATAACCGACAGGACAATAAAAATAAGAACTGAAACCTTCTCCCATGTAGCGGCGTGCCAGCGCTTGTAGATCGCCTGCATCCACTCCGATGATGAGGTAATCGCCACAAGACCGATCGCCGTTCCGCCCGCAACTCCAGCCGCAAAACCACCGCCGGGACTCAAATGCCCCCGAATCGCCAGTTCGATACCCACCAACGCGGCAATGGTCGCTCCCAGACGCGCCATAATAATGGATGGTTGATCGGTGAACTGATAGATCGCGCAGAACGGCCTTTCATTCGCCAGTAGAAACTTTGCACCCATTACCGCGATCGTAAATACTACTACTTCAAAGATAGTGTCATACAGTCGATTCCTAAGAATGACAGCCGTAACTGCATTAGGTACTCCACTATCTTGTACAAGCGTTTGGACGATCGAGAGCGATAAGTCCGGTGCTGGATTGGGCATGATCAGGAATTTGACGAACAGCGCTATCCCCGCTGCAATATAGACCCATTTCATTTATGTTCCTCCCCTGAGTCTGGTGCATTTACATAGGTTAGGTTTGTCGCTGGTGACGAAAGTTCGGTTCGCATGATGTCATAGAGGCGTCGAACCCTAGTTGTGGTGTGATAGGGTTGCTGTTCGTCCTGACTCGCTACGAGGTCTTGATTATCGTACTCTCGTCTGGCACAGGTCGCATGGATTTCTTTGTCCATCAGCGCCCGGTGCAAAGCTTGCGTATTGGTGTATGAGACTAGCTCAAGACGCATATAGTGTTTGCCAAAAATTGTTCGTAAGTCATTCATCAGTTGGCCAAAATGGGACTCGTCATCTGGCTTGATCGCCCCGTCTTCGAGTACACCCAGACGCATCACCAGCGATGAACGCACCGCGATCGCATAAAGCGTAATCGCCAGTAGAGTACCCATCAAGGCTTGGGTCAAAGCAACATCCGCCGCCCCCAAAACCGCAAATACCAATGTTGCTACCGCTCCCTGTATTCCCTGGATTACCAGGGCATGGTATGGATTAGCCTGAAGTATCAGCATGAGTGCGGACAACGGCAGCAGGGCGGTTATGACATAGATATAGCTATCATTCATGATTGATTCCCTCCACTGCTGGAACCGTATGCCAATACATACCCCAGCACTGTATTCCAGATTGCTAAGGTGATAATGCCAAGGATGAGCAACGGCCATTCGCTAGGTACCTTCGGAAGGAGCAGCCCTACCATAATGAGCATGCTCCCTAGCGTATCTGCAACCGAAAGAGTATGCAGCTTGAATAATACCGAGCGATCGCCGATTAGGGGGAAGGTTCCCCAAAACCAGAAGAAAATTCCTATACCGATGCAGGTGTAACTAAGTGCGTTGATCATACTTCATTCAGGCGTTTAAGGATTTGTGCCAACAACATTAATCCGGCATTACCCACACTCAGGATGATGACTCCTACAACACCGAGCATCCAATCATCCCGTAAGACCGATACAACCAGGAGTATGATTGATGCCTTGGTAGCGACACTGGCAAATGCCAACATTTTTTGCCAAATATCATCATCCTGCCAAGCCTCGTACATGGGTATGAGCATAGCCAGAATCATTGCAATCAGTGCCAAGTTCATGCTTTTCTCCTCCGTCGCACCCAGTGGACTTGGTACCAGCCATTTTCGTGGTACTTCAAGACAATGCTTGTGGGCGTAAAAGTGATCAGAAAAATATCCAGAAAGATGAGTCCAGGTGTCCGTCCGGGTTTGACTCGCTCCATCGTCACCTCTTCGTAATTGTGGGGACGGAGGATCATTTCAAAGGCTTCCTTATATGCCTGTGGAATTGCCACCAGAGTTTCCCACAGCGCCCGTAGCCAGTCTTTTAATGGTCCTGGGGCTTGGGGACGCCCCGGTAATAAGAGTGCGATGCTGACACCGATGATGATATTTGCCACACTCAGATTAGCGGTGAGCAAAAACCAGATGGCCAGTCGCAATATCAGATTCAGATACCCAATCATGCCAACACCATCCAGAAGAGCAGGATCAACATTAGACTCATCCCACCGATCAGATGCTCAAATTGCTCCACAACACGGGGCAGCTTGAGTACGGATCGTTTAAAAATCAAAAGATACGCCAACCAGCCAAGGCCAATAGTTGCCAGTGGTTTTACGATATTCTCAAGGGTATAAGCCTCGTAATAGACAACGTTTGCCGCAAACAGGCCACCGAGCAGCAGGCTCGCCGCTGACCAGAAACCGGGCTTTACTACCTCCTCGCCGCCCGCTTTATGCGGCAAGAATATGAATTTGGCAAACGAGATTGCTGTTCCCAACGCCGCAACGTTCATGGCGATCGCTTGCCAGGGCAGTAAATTTTTCGTCGTCAACACCTTCGCCCCAAAGCCGGACAACAAGGGAAAGCCTGAGATCGAGAAGCTGGCGATGACCAGAGCAATCCAGACGGTTGTATTGATCGGCTTTTGTTGCAGTTCCTTGAAGTTGCGGCTCGGTAAAGCACCCGCGATCAGGAAGAGTGCCGATTTGACCAAGCCGTGAGTCAGTGCATAAAAGCCACCTACTATAGGTGCGGCAAGGATAAAGCCTAACTGCGAAACCGTGTGGAACGCCAGCATCCGCTTGGTATCTTTTTCAAAGACGGCATAGAACACGCCTAAGAGCGCTGTCCCGACTCCGAAAATCCGGATGAGTGGATCGAGTTCATCCACCATCAGCGCACAACGCACTAGCGGATAGACTCCAGCTTTGACCACAACTCCCGACAGCAATGCCGATACTGGCGTCTCCGATTCGGAGTGGGTTAACGGCAACCACAATCCCGATACAAAGATTCCCCCCTTAACCAAGAGCCCCAGAAAGATCAGGGCAAGTGCCTCCGGTGGTGCCCCGCGCAAACTTGCAAAACTAAACGAATGATTGGTCTGATAGGCTAGTACGGCACCCACCAGATAAAACAGCATTGCCGTGTTGCTGATAAAGAGATAGCGCAAGGCAACCCAAATCGAGCGATCGGTGCGGGGATAGGCAATCAAGAGAAACGCGGCAATCCCGCTCACCTCTAACGCCACGTATAAACTGATAAAGTCGGCACAGGCGAACGCGGCATTGAGGCTGCCATGCAAAATGATGGCTTGTGCATAAAAGAAAGTCGTCTTATCGCTGTGCCAACAGTAGAGGATGACTGCGGCTGTAACTAGCGCATTGGTCAAGATAAAGTAGCCGCTTAACTGATCGACTACTAATGTGACGCTGAAATGATCGAGTAACTCTAGTGTCAGCGGCGACTGTTCGACAAATAGCTGCAACGCATATCCAGCCGAAGCAAAAGCTGTGCATAATGCGAGAATTTTGTCAAGTTTGGGGAACAGATAAATGGTGAACCCCAAGAAAAACGGTAATGCGATCCATGCAAGGGTAATGGTATTCATGGGGTATTGCTCTTCTCGATCTCGTTGGTTTCCAGGGTGGGATTATCCCGTGCCAGCTTCATGACACCGACCAGCATTAAGCACTGAATCGAAAAGCCGATCACAATCCCCGTCAATATGACCGCCTGGGGAACCGGATCGGCGTAAGCCCCATTTGCGGCATCTGAAATAATGGGCGTGAATAAACCATCTCGCGATGCAACCAGCACGTAATAGGCGATAACCCCTGTGCTCATGACATCCATAGAGATGATCTTCATAACCAGGTTCTTTTTAAGGATGATGCCGAAAAATCCGCAGAATATTGTTGCGAATATGCACGCTTCTAACACGGGAATTGCCTGTTGGATAAGGGTTGAAGGTAAAAGAGAAAATAAAGTTTGTCTCTTTTACCAAAACAGAATTCAGGAGTCAGGAGTCAGAATTGGGCATGAATTTTGTACGACTAACGGATGAATAAACGGGTTTAAGATACCCACTAAATATGCAGATTTAGTGACCTTAATCAGTGGTGGGTCTGAATCCCCCACTGATTTATTCTGACTCCTGAATTCTGACTTCTGAATTCTTCTTCTTAAAGGTGGTGGTATAAATCACTAGCCTATTAAATTGGCTTTTTCTAAAGATTCTTTTTCTTCTGGCGATTGTTTGAATGCAAACCGCAATAAAGGCGGTGCTAAGAAGGTTGTCAAAATCACCATAATAACGATCGCAGCTTGCAATGGTTTATCAAGGGTACCACTAGCTGCACCAATGGCGGCAAACACTAACCCAACTTCGCCACGGGGAATCATCCCCACACCAACGGCTAACCGATTAATTCCAGGTTGACCAAAAACTGCCCAGCCTGTGACAACTTTACCGATAATTGCGATCACAATTAAGAAGGTAGCAATAATTAATCCTTCTCGATTTCCTGGAACTAAAGGATTAAGAACGCCTAAATCAACTTTCGCGCCAACTGTCACAAAGAAAACTGGCACTAGCATATCAGCAACAGGTTTAACCTGCTCATCTAGCTCTTTGCGTTTATCCGTTTCATCCAAAACTAAGCCAGCTGCAAATGCGCCTAAGATAGCTTCTAAATGAATGGCACTACCCAAAAAAGCCATAAAGAAGGCAAAGATAAATGCTGGGATAATTAAGTTGCCTCGCGTTTGCAATTTATTCGCAATGGCAACAAAACTCTGATTGAAATATTTTCCGAGGAGAATCGAGCCAATGAGAAAGACTGTAGCACTGACAATTAGATAAATGACGTTGAAAATATCAACCTCACCAGTTTTGGCAAGACTCGCAACTACTGCCAACACAATGATGCCTAGAATGTCATCAATTACAGCTGCACCGACAATAATCTGACCTTCACGAGATTTTAACTGCCCAATTTCTGACAAAACTTTGGAGGTAATGCCAATACTAGTAGCTGTGAGCGCTGCACCTGCAAAAATCGCTGGAATTACTGGCGCATGAAACAATAAAATCAACCCCGCCGTGCCAGCCGCAAAAGGAACAGCTACCCCAACACAAGCAACAATTGTTGCTTGATAACCGACTTTCTGTAATTCTTTTAAGTCTGATTCTAGACCAATTTCAAATAATAGAATGATTACACCTAGTTCGGCAAGCACAGAAACAACTTCGCTCTGGCTTTGAAAGATTGATGTGACTGCATCAGGACTGAGGTTATTAATGAATTGCAGGATATTCATGATGATGGAGTCGCTACCAGCTGCTCCACTGTCGGGAAACACTACCAAATGCAGAGCAGAAGCACCCACAAGCACCCCACCAACTAATTCTCCTAATACAGGGGGCAAGTCCATCATTCTAAAAAATTCGCCACCAATTTTACTAGCCAGATAAATGACTACTAAACTTAGCAATACTCCAGTCAGGACAATCGGAGCATATTCCGCCTCGTTGGTTGTTGCTAGTAAAGGGGGCTGTAAACCTATGGTGAGAAAATTTAACCAGGTAAACGAATTAACTATTGGTTCTGAAAAAATCATGTTTTTACTTGTGTTTCTGATTCATTCCAAAATAATTCGTAATTTCTAGTTCGTAATTCGTAATTAATAATTAAATTACGAATTACGAATTACGAATCATAAATAGGTGTCAGTGTAGTTACTAACACCAGAAATATTAGCATCACTTGCATGAGGATTAACTAAAGCAACGGCTTGTTTTAGTGCGTCTACACGATCTACAAACATGTAATGCTCTGGTACAAACCTCGAAATGCCAAACTTTTCTAAGCGCTTTTTGACTTTGCTAGTTGCACCAACAATTAACACATGACGACCTTTTTCGCTAGCATCCTTGATGGCGTTTTCAATTGCCAAAGAAGCAGTCACACCCAACATTGGTACATCGCTCAAATCCACAATCAACACATCAGAGTCTGCCATTGCTGAATGTTCACGAGCGATCGCTTTGGATACCCCGAAGATCATCGGTCCGCTCAGGTAAAATAGTAGGACACGTCCATTAGCTAGATCAAGCAATCTTTTCTCTTCATTATTCAAGACAATTGCATCATCAGCATCGCTAATTGTCTTCACTTCCTGAGCTTGTAATTCCGAGAGGCGATCAATAGTTAAGATATTAGCAATGAACACTCCCACGCCGACGGCAACAATCAAGTCAACAAATACGGTTAAGAATAATACACCGTACATGATGATTGTGCCTTTGAGCGACACCTTATGAGCGCGTTTCAGGAAGCTCCAGTCAAGAATGTCAATCCCCACCTTGAGAGCAATACCAGCCAACACCGCCATTGGGATAGGTTGGGTGAGACGCGCAGCCCACAAAACTACAATTAATAAAATTAACGCGCGAGTTAAACCAGATACAGCTGTACTAGCACCAGTTTGGATATTAACTACCGTTCCCATCGTGGCACCTGCACCAGGTAGCCCACCACACAAACCAGATACTAAGTTACCGATACCTTGACCAATCAATTCTTTGTCAGATTTGTGTTCGGTACGGGTCAAACTGTCTGCAATTACTGCCGTTAGTAGAGTATCAATACAACCCAACATCCCCAACATTGCACCATCAACAACCATCGTTGTCATTTGAGATGCAGTAAAGGTAGGTATTTGCAATGTGGGCAGTCCGATTGGAATTTCACCAATTCGTCTGATATCCGCACCGGCGAAAATGGTTAGAGAAACTATGGTTCCGACAATTAATGCCACGAGTTGCGGGGGAACAAAGCGCTTAATTTTGGCTGGCATAAAGAAAATAATTGCCAGCGTCAGTATACCTAAAGCTGTTTCGGCAGGATTAATCTTAGTTAATAACAGAGGCAGGTTTTGCACCATCCCCAGTACGCCACCTTTAGGATTTGCCTGTCCCACAAAAGGAGCAATCTGCAAAATAATCAGAATCACCCCAATCCCAGACATAAAGCCAGAAATAACACTGTAAGGCATGAGGGTAACGTATTTACCCAACTTAAATATCCCAAAGAAGATTTGGAATATTCCCGCTAGCATGACTACGGTAAATGCCATTGCCAAGCCGTTTTCGGGGTTAGCTGCGGTCATGGAACCGACAATTGCAGTCATGACTACGGTCATTGGCCCCGTTGGCTCAGAAATTAGAGTTGGTGTCCCACCAAATAAGGCTGCGAAAAAGCCGACGCAAACTGCACCATAAAGACCAGCTACAGGCCCAGCACCAGAGGCAACACCGAATGCCAGGGCTAGAGGTAACGAAACGATCGCAGCAGTTAAACCACCGAAAAAATCGCCTCGTAAGTTTCTAAAATGGATAGTATTAGTTAATGTCATACTTGAGTGTGGTTACAAAAGCAGCAAAATTTTGATTCGTAAAAATTGCCAGCTACTTTGAGTAACTTTTATGTTTTATTGCCATGAAAAATTAGGCAAAGAAAACTTTAACTCTTTGCAAAGCAGCAGACTATAGCGCCTTTATATATGGCGAGTCGGTGAATACGAAACCCCAATAGAGAAGGCTTAGGTCAAAGACCGTTCAAAAATTTGACTAAAAAAACTTACATAAATTGCAAGTTTTATTTTTCGACAACTTTAATGCAATTAACAATAGCTTACAGCCTTACACGTCAATGTTGTTGATTCACAAGCCTTAATATTAAATAAATATTAAATTGGTTTCATAGATAAAAGGCTATGCTTGTTGACTAACTTTGATTCCAATCATTATTGAAGAAGGCAGGGGCAGAGGGAGAAGGTTTTATTCACTTATAGGATTCAGACCCCTCCTGAATGGGAAAAGTTGTAGTTTCTTTTAGCCCCGGGTCAGTTTCTTTTTTGATGTTAGTTTTCAACGCGGGTTTCGGGGCAAAACACTGGAAAAAACGTGCTATAAACCAGCTTTCAGAGCGTTACTGGTCTATCGGCAGAGTATTATTTGGTGAGAGCCGTACATTATAGTAAAATAGCTTCTCAGTAAGTACAGGTTATTAGAGGGTAAGTCGTCTTTGGTACTTGCAATACTAAAATATGCTTCCCCAATGTCCAATGCCCTAATCTGGAGAAAGCTATAAGTGGCTCGTACCCCCACATTAAGTTTTGATCGTGGCACATTAATTTTGCATCCACCAGCGCGGGGCAAAGGTTGGATGGATTACGCTACATGGGATGATAGAGTAGAAAAATTCCGCATTCCGGCGATTCAATATCGACATGTAGTAGAAGCGCTACAAGCAGAAGAGACTAATTTTATTGATGAAGCGAAGGAATTTCATCCGCTAGAGCTGGTTGCAAGTATGGAGATGGAACCCTATCCCCATCAAAGTGAGGCGTTAGCAGCTTGGAAACTGGCGGGAAGACAGGGGGTAGTGGTGCTGCCTACAGCGGCGGGGAAGACTTACCTGGCGCAAATGGCGATGCAAGCAACACCGCGCACGACGCTGATTGTGGTGCCTACTTTAGATTTGATGCACCAGTGGTATGCACACTTGATGGCTGCCTTTCCTGATGCTGAGGTGGGGTTATTGGGGGGTGGTTCGCGCGATAGAACTCCAATACTGGTTGCTACTTACGACAGTGCGGCAATTCACGCAGAAAGTTTGGGTAATAAGTATGCTTTGGCGATTTTTGATGAGTGTCATCACTTGCCAACTGATTTTAATCGGGTGATTGCGGAATATGCGATCGCACCCTATCGACTTGGACTGTCTGCAACACCGGAACGCACTGATGGCAAACATGCTGATTTAAATATCCTCATTGGTAGAGAAGTATATCGCAAACGCGCTGAGGATTTGGCGGGGAACGCGTTAGCAGAACATCAAGTTGTGCAAATTAAGGTGAAGCTATCGCAACTTGAGCGAGAAAGATACAATCAATTAATTCAAACTCGCAATGATTTTTTGAAGCAGTCAAAGATTTCTTTAGGTAGTTTGAAAGGTTGGCAAAATTTTGTGCAAATGAGTGCGCGATCGCCTGCTGGACGTAGAGCAATGTTAGCACATCGTCAAGCTAAAGAAATCGCTTTGGGTACAGATGGAAAGTTGCGAATTCTCACGAATTTACTTGCAGAACATTATTTAGAAAGAATTTTGATTTTTACGGCTGATAATGCTACAGTTTACCGCATTTCTCAAGACTTGCTAATTCCGGCAATTACTCATCAAACTCCTGTGAAAGAACGCCATGAAATATTAACCAAATTTCGGGAAGGGGAATATAAAAGTTTGGTTGCTTCTCATGTGTTGAATGAAGGTGTAGATGTACCAGCGGCAAGTATTGCGATTATTTTATCGGGTACTGGTTCGGCGAGGGAATATATTCAACGTTTGGGAAGGGTTTTAAGGAAGGGTAATATCGAAAATAAGCAGGCGATTTTATATGAGGTGGTGGCAGAAGATACGAGTGAAGAGGGTACTTCCGCGCGAAGAAGAGGTGTGAAGAATAACGAACCGCCAATACCCATTCGCGCAGCGTCTCCGACAAAAGAAGAACGCCAAGAAAGGAAGGATAAGAAAGGGAATTTGCACGTTATTTATGGAAGTGGTCAGCAAAGTAATCATAAGGCTGCTGAACAGTTGGAAATAAATTATTCTGTTGACAAGAAAGCTAAAACACCCAAGAAAAAGAATGTAGATTCAAAAGACTCATCAGAAACCGACAATTAAGAGGAGGAAGGGGGCAGGGAGCAGGGAGCAGGGGGGCAGGGGGAGCAGGGGGGCAGGGAGCAGGGGAGGCAGGGGGAGCAGGGGAGGCAGGGGAGGCAGGGGGAGCAGGGGAGGCAGGGGGAGCAGGGGAAGCAGGGGAAGCAAAATAATAATTCTTTTTTCCCAATGCCCCATGCCCAATGCCCCATGCCCAATGCCCAATGCCCAATGCCCAATGCCCATTGCCCATTGCCCATTGCCCATTGCCCCATGCCCACTATCAACTAACCACTATCAACTAACCACTAACAAATTCAAATGTTACCAACAGATTTACTGATTCACCGTCAGAATGGGGAGGAGATAATCCCAAAGAGACTTAAGCTTGATAAGAATACTTTGGAGTTAGCTGCTGAGTTAATTAGTTGTTTTCATGAAGCGGTAGGAAAGACGCAAGGTGTGCTTGAGCGTCAGTTGTTGGAATTGGAAGGTGATACTACAGATTATAAGGTGAAGCGGGGATTAGCTTATATTTTAAAAAGCAGTTTTTGCACCTTTGAGGTGGTGAGTCCTTTGGAACCTCAAATGTTACGAGAAAGGGTGTTTGCTTTATCAGCAAAATCTGTTCCAAGTCCGCAATCAACGCAAGCTACACTTAGCAAAATTGCTGATGAATTAACTCACGAATTTGAGCGGGAAGTTTTACCGCAACAAGTTCATGATGGGTTATATGCTGATTTGTCTGAAAATAAGATTTTGATTGCTTTTGATGCACCTAGACCTGAAGATTTGTTGCATCGATATAATTTATCTCAAGTGCAGGGTGTGTTTTATCGAGCGAGTCAACTTACTTTAAATGCTCATCGTAATGTTCCGGGTGAATATAAGCTTTTATTTCGCTATTTAAAGCTGTTTCAATTGATGGCTTATATTGAGGGTGATGCTGACCACGGGTTTACAATTACGATTGATGGTCCGACGAGTTTGTTTAATCCGAGTACGCGATATGGTTTAGCGATCGCTAAACTGATTCCGGCTTTACTTCATGTCACAAGATGGAGTCTTTCGTCTATTCTCCAAACTCGCGACTTTTACACCAATGCTTGGAAAACAGGACGTTTCACTCTCAATTCTGAATGCGGTTTGGTGTCTCATTATCCACCTGGCAAACCTTACGATAGTATGTTGGAAGCGTCGTTTGCTGATAAGTGGGATTCATTAAAAAGTGATTGGGTGTTAGAGCGAGAAGTTGATTTAGTTCCGATTCCTGGTAGTGTGATGATTCCCGACTTTCGTTTGGTGCATCCTGATGGACGCACGTTTTTATTAGAAATTGTCGGTTATTGGCGTCCAGAATATTTACAAAAGAAGTTTTCCCAGGTGCGTCGTGCGGAACGTGATGACTTGATTTTGGCAATTTCTGAAAGATTAAATTTGGAAAAAGCGGGTGTGAAATTAAATGATGTCCCCGCTAGAATTATTTGGTTTAAAGATAAGTTATTGCCGAAGGCAGTATTAGCAGCATTGGAGGAATGATATGAAAACTATTCAAACAATTGCCACAGTTACAGCAGATGGGAAAATTACATTGCAGTTACCACCTGATATTCCCGCAGGTGAATATCAAGTAGTGGTGGTGATTGATGAAAAGCCTTTAGGAGAGAAGGAAAAGCGTCCTCCGCAGTCCTAAATCATTTGTAGATATTAGTTCGTAGTACGGACTTTAGTCCGCGCTTTTCTTGCTATGTTGTTATGTTGTTATGCAGCACCGTAAAAGACAAGCTTACACTTGAAGATAGATATTAGTGTAATCTCGTACTTAATAGCTTGACTATGGAACCTGTAACACTCACAGCTGTAGCAACGGCGATCGCCACTATAGTTTTAACTAAAGCCCTAGAAAAAACCGGCGAAAAGCTTGGAGAAACTGCATTAAACGAAAGTCATAAGTTAATCGAACAGCTACGCAATAAGAATAAGTTACCATTGCTAGCGAATGCGACGCAGGAAAAGCAAGAGCGATTAGATTATGGCAAAGCAGTACTAGAGTTGAAAGCAGTAGCAGACGCAGATACCGAAATTGCTCAATCAGTGCGCTCCGTGGAAGCAGCAGCAAACGCCGATCCACAAGTTGCGCCAAAAGTCAAAGAGTTAGCAAATGATATCAACTCCCAACCAGCAGGCGTTATCAATTCTACAAAGTTAGCTGAATCGATTAAAAACGTCTTTCAAGGAAATACTATCATTGGTGGTAACTTTTGACTACAGTCGTCCGAACGGGAACCGACAAACCTAAATCCCCTCACCAAAATACCAGATAATTTGCCCTGGAGTGGGGCGACAAAGTTCGTCGGGCGGGAAAAAGAACTCGAACTTCTCCACCAACTCTTGCAGGAAAATGACTCTGTGGCAATAGCCGCCGTTGTGGGCATGGGTGGTGTGGGTAAAACAGAATTAGCGTTGCAATATGCACTTCTCCAACGCGAATTTTACTCTGGTGGGATTTGCTGGTGTGGTGTCAAAAGCGGTGATGTCGGTTTACAGGTGGTGCAGTTTGCTCGCATTCACTTTGAATTAAATCCGTTGACAGATTTGGATTTAGTCGCCCAGGTCAAATACTGTTGGCAGCGCTGGCGTGAGGGTAATGTGTTGCTAGTGCTGGATGATGTCACTATATACAAGGAAATTCAGCCGTATTTACCGCCGTCATCCACCCGATTTAAAGTGCTGATGACAACCAGAAAGCACTTTGGGCAGATTCAGAAATTATCATTAGATGTGCTGCAACCACAAGCCGCGCTGGAATTGTTGCGAAAACTCGTTGGAGAAGAACGGGTTGATGTAGAGACGCGAAATTTCGCGTCTCTAGCTGAAAGGTTGGGACATTTGCCTTTAGGGTTAGAGTTAGTTGGACGGTATTTAGCTAGAAAAGAAGATTTGTCTGTCACAGAAATGTTGCAGAGGTTGGAGAAAAAGAAACTCAAAGAACGTTCTTTGTCTCAGCCAGAAGAAAATATGACAGCACAGCGGGGTGTAGAAGCAGCCTTTGAGTTAAGTTGGGATGAATTAAACGACACAGATAAGCAACTCGCGTGTTTGCTGAGTTTATTTGCTGCTGCACCAATACCTTGGGAGTTGGTAGAATCTTGCTTACCCGATGTGGATGCAGAAGAGTTAGAAGAAAGTCGGGATGATCAGCTGCTGAATTTGCATTTGCTCCAGCGGAAAGCAAAGGGAATTTATCAACTGCATCCACTGCTGCGCGAATTCTTTCAGGCGAAGTTAGAAGCACCACCTTTTGAGGAAAATTCCGGGGATGTCAAACAAGCTTTTGCAAAAGTAATAATAGCAGTAGCCAAGGATATTCCTGATAACCCCACTCTCAAGCAAATCACTGATGTCTCCCCTGCCATACCTCATTTAGCAGAAGTAACAAATAATCTTATTCAACACGTTAGCGATGAGGATTTAATTTGGGCTTTCGGGGGTAACGCTCAATTTTACAAAGGTCAAGGGTTGTATGATAAGGCAGAACCTTGGTTAAAGCAGTGTCTCGAAGTCACAAAAAAACGCTTGGGAGAAGAACATCCCGATGTTGCAACTAGCCTCAATAACCTGGCGTTAGTTTACCGTCACCAAGGACATTACAGCAAAGCCGAACTCTTGTACCGAAAAGCATTAGAACTAATGCGACACCTGCTGGGTGAGGAACATCCCGATGTTGCAGCTAGCCTGAACAACCTGGCGTTACTCTACAAATCCCAAGGACGTTACACCGAAGCTCAACCTTTGTACCAACAAGCATTAGAACTAATGCGACGCCTGCTGGGTGAGGAAGATCCTCATGTTGCACTCAGCCTCAACAACCTGGCGTTACTCTACTCTGACCAAGGACGTTACAGCGAAGCCGAAGAGTTGCTTCTCCAAGCTTTGGAACTAAGGCGACACCTGTTGGGAGAAGAACATCCCGATGTTGCACTTAGCCTCAACAACCTGGCGGCACTCTACAATTCCCAAGGACGTTACAGTGAAGCCGAACCTTTGCTTCTCCAAGCTTTGGAACTAAGGCGACGCCTGTTGGGAGAAGAACATCCCGATGTTGCACAAAGCCTCAACAACCTGGCAGAACTCTACCGTGACCAAGGACGTTACAGCGAAGCTCAACCTTTGCACCTGCAAGCTTTGCAACTAATGCGACGCCTGTTGGGTGAAGAACATCCCCATGTTGCAACTAGCCTGAACAACCTGGCGGGACTCTACTCTGACCAAGGACGTTACAGCGAAGCCGAACCTCTACACCTCCAAGCTTTGCAACTAAGGCGACGCCTGTTGGGAGAAGAACATCCCGATGTTGCAAATAGCCTGAACAGCCTAGCGGTACTCTACCGTTACCAAGGACGTTACAGCGAAGCCGAACCTTTGTACAAACAAGCTTTGGAACTAAGGCGACACCTGTTGGGTGAAGAACATCCCCGTGTTGCATTTAGCCTCGACAACCTGGCATCACTCTACCGTTCCCAAGGAAGATACACAGAAGCAGAACCGTTGTTCCTGCAAGCTTTGAAGATTAGTGAGCAGCTGTTAGGGATAGGTCATCCGTTTACAATAACAGTTCGCGGAAATTACGCAATTTGCTTAAGGCGAGGGTAATTTTTATGCGACGAGAGTTAAATTGCACTACAGAAATTAACTTCTCAGCCTCAACGATGAAGTTCTAAACTCGGATTTTGCACTGTTGAAGCTGAAGTTTCGAGTTCAGAAGCTCAACTTTCACCTTCAGAAGCTCAACTTTCACCCTCAGAAGCTCAACGTTCACCCTCAGAAGCTCAACGTTCACCCTCAGAAGCTCAACGTTCACCCTCAGAAGCTCAACGTTCACCCTCAGAAGCTCAACTTTCACCTTCAGAAGCTCAACTTTCACCCTCAGAAGCTCAACGTTCACCTTCAGAAGCTCAACTTTCGTGTTCTGAACTCGGATGATGAACCTCAAACCTTGAATTATCAACTTCTGAGGTTGAATAATGCTGTTACACAGTCGATTTTCCACCTGAAAGCATTAAACCAGGAAAAGCGATCGCCTTTTTACCCTAAAATGGAATTTATTCGAGCCGATTTATCCATTCTTCTGCCTCAGTCGTCTCCCAAACTAGCAAAAGTTCTTGTGCCAGTTCTCCTAATGGTATCCTGTCCCGTACCCAAAATAGTCCCCAAATCTGTCCGCCTGCTGCCCAATGTGCTTTCATATGAGCGGGCATACTAGCACGATTATCTGTCACCAAGAGCCTTTGCGATCGCTCCAGATATAACAACACATCCGGATCTAATGTTCCTAGTTGCGGTGCATTACTTTCACCCACACGTAAGATATCTATAGCAGGGTTGAGACGCAGCACAGCCACTTTCAAACGAGGTGACAAATTTTCGTCTAGCAAAAAACGCACTTTCACGAAGCATTTACCTGCGGTTGAGTTCTTTGAGCCTTCACTGCCCTTAAACGTTCTACCACAGGTGAAGGATTTGCAGCCCATTCTTGGTAACGCTGTTCACGCCACCTTGTCAAACGTGACAAGTAAGCATCAATCTCGGCGCGATTATGCAGATAATAAGTAATAGTAGCGTGAATCTGCTCCAACTTCAAAGAAGGCAAATTAGCTGCAATTTCTTCCGGTGAATATCCTTCTAAGTAATAATCAAGTACATTGTCAATGCCGATGCGGTGTCCTTTCAACCGAATATCATCGGGTGATAAAAAGTCAAAATAATCTTCTAATTGCATCGGTCTACCCGTAAATAGAACTTAATGCCATCTTACCTTTACTAAAAAGTGAAAATCTGGCAAGTCTTCGGCTAAAAAACCAGAAATATTGCAACGGTCGTAGAGACGTTCCGCAAAAATGTATCTATACAATGTGTGGATTTAGCGGACATAGTGTTATACAGTCCATCTTCCACCTAAACTTATTAAACCACGCTCATGCGATCGCCTTTTTATGCTGTGCGATCGCGCATTATATTTAAAATAAACGTACAAAGCCAAATCATGAAGATAAAAGTCGTATTAGAACCCAGTGATGAAGGCGGATATACCGTCTATGTACCTTCGCTTCCAGGCTGTATCAGTGAAGGGGAAACACTCGAAGAAGCGTTAGATAATATCCAAGAGGCAATAGAACTTTATCTTGAGCCATTGGAAGATGAATTAAGTGTTACAGAAGGAGCAATAGTCAGGGAATTGGTAATGTGAGCAAAGTTCCCAGCTTATCATACACTAAAGTTATCTTTGCTTTAGAGCGCGATGGATGGATTGTTGTACGTCAGCGCGGCAGTCACATCAGACTAAAAAAAATTACGCCAGATGAAGTATTAAAATTAACATTTCCAGCTCATCGACCAATCAAGCGTACTACCCTAGCTAAGATTTTAAAGCAGGCTCGTATAGACATTGAGCAATTTTTGGAGTTATTATAAACGCGATCGCCTCTCATCTTAGTATTACCGAACGTGAATATTATCAATTACTGGTAAAGAATGTCCCAATTTCAACCCAAGCAAAATCCACTCTTCTAGTGTTGAGCGTAACTCATCTTCACACTCGCGCAAAGTCGCTCCCTTAGGCGACTACTCCCTTACATTCGGGAATTCTCCCGGCAAAAGTCCCATCTTCTAATTTGTCGTAAACCGCTTGTGCAAGTGCTTGCTCAACATAATCACTTAAAATAAACCTTACAGTCATTAAATCTCGCGCTGCTCTACAAGTTTGATTCTACTTTTAACTTTATTGAAACACGAAAGCTGATACTTGCTTTTTATATCAGTTAAGAGTTGTTATCAGCCCATACAAAAAGACCCCTAGTATTTCTACCAGGGGTCAAATTCACGATTACCATTTCACTTGTTGTACTTGAATCAATCGAGTAGTGATTTGGTACAAATTAGCCAACACTCGTTAATAACAACTCGCGTTTTTCTGTCTTGCGGACTACCACCTGTCCGTCGTCGTCAACGTCAACAATAGCTGCGTCTCCATCTACGACTTGACCGGATAGCATTGCTTCGGCAAGAGAATCTTCCAAAAGGCGCATAATCGCTCTACGTAACGGTCTAGCACCGTAGCTGGGGTCATAACCTTCTTGTACCACACGCTCTTTAAAGCGTTCTGTGACTTCTAAGGAAATTCCCTTTTCAGTTAAGCGACCAGCAACTTCTTTGAGCATGATTTCGGCGATTTCCTTGACTTCCTCTTTGTTCAACTGAGTGAAGACGATAATCTCATCCAGACGGTTGAGGAACTCAGGACGGAAGTAAGCTTTTAGCTCTTCGTTCACTAAAGTTTTGATGCGGGTGTAATTTGCATCGGCTGCATTTTCGCTGAAATCGAAGCCCAAACCACCACCACCTTTTTCAATCACCTTAGAACCGATGTTAGAAGTCAAGATGATCAAAGTGTTCTTAAAGTCCACTTTGCGACCTTTCGCATCACTGAGATGACCGTCATCTAGGATTTGCAGCAGCATATTGAATACATCGGGGTGCGCTTTTTCGATTTCGTCGAATAGCAGCACTGTGTAGGGTCTACGGCGCACGGCTTCGGTTAGTTGTCCGCCTTCGTCGTATCCTACGTAACCAGGAGGCGAGCCAATTAACTTAGAAACGGTGTGGCGTTCCATGTATTCGGACATATCCAGACGAATCATCGCTTCTTCGGAACCGAAGAAGTAACTCGCTAACGATTTTGCTAACTCGGTTTTACCAACTCCGGTAGGACCAGAGAAAATAAAGCTAGCAATTGGACGGTTGGGATTCTTTAAGCCAACTCTAGCACGACGAATGGCGCGAGATACTGAGGTAACTGCTTGCTCTTGACCGATAAGCCGTTGGTGGAGAGTATCTTCTAAGTGTAGAAGCAACTCTGACTCAGATTCCGTCAGCTTGTTGACGGGTACACCAGTCCAGGAAGCTACGATTTGGGCGATGTCTTCCTCATCAACGATGCCGTTGAATGTCTCGTTTTGTGATTCTGCTTGCAGTTGCGCTTCAATTTCTAACTCTTGGTCGCGCATTTGTCCTGCTTTGTCAAAATCTTGGAGTCTGACGGCTTCGTCTTTAGCTTTGGAAACGCTGATTAATTGGCGCTTGAGTTCTTTATTGGTAGAAGACATCGAGTTCCGCAGACGAACGCGAGAACCTGCTTCATCAATCAAGTCTATTGCTTTGTCTGGTAAGAAGCGATCGCTAATATAGCGGTCTGACAATTCAGCCGCAGCTTGTAGGGCTGCATCTGAAATTGTCACTCTGTGGTGTTGCTCGTAAACACTCCGCAAGCCGTATAGAATCTCAATGGTTTCCTGTACAGTGGGTTCCCCGACCATAATCGGTTGGAAACGACGCTCTAGAGCCGCATCGCGCTCGATGTGCTTGCGGTACTCGTCAAGTGTAGTTGCTCCCAAGCACTGAAGTTCACCTCGCGCCAATGCTGGCTTGAGAATATTAGAAGCATCCAACCCGCCTTCTGTGCCACCAGCACCAACAAGTGTGTGAATTTCATCTATCACGAGGATGATATTACCCGCCGTGCGGACTTCCTCCATGATTTTCTTCAGGCGTTCTTCAAAATCGCCACGGAAGCGAGTACCTGACACCACCGATCCCATGTCTAGGCTGATAACTTGCTTGTCTTGCAAAATATCGGGCACATCTTGATTTATAATGCGTTGTGCTAGACCTTCGGCGATCGCTGTTTTGCCTACTCCTGGTTCGCCAATCAACACTGGGTTATTTTTGGTGCGGCGACCGAGAATTTGCACAGCACGCTCAATTTCTTTTTCTCGACCAACTACAGGGTCAATCTTGCCTTCTTTGGCTAGTTTGGTGAGATTTCTGCCAAACTCTTCTATAGTCAGGTTTTGTGTGCGTTTTTGACCACCACCACCTGCGGTAACGCTTGTATCATCACCCAAGCGGCGAATTACTGCACTGCGGATAGTCTGTAGTTCAACTCCCAGATTTTGCAGGACTTTGGCAGCGACACCTTCACCAGCTTCGGTCAATCCCAAAAGTAGATGTTCTGTATTTATGTAGTTGTGTCCCAGACTGCGAGCTTCTTTAAATGATTGCTCAAACAGGCTTTTTACTTTCGGTGTAAAGGGAATTTCTGGTGGTACGAATCCAGTACCGCGACCAATAATTTTTTCTACTTCTCGACGTGCGTCTTTAAGGGTAACACCCAACTCAGTTAGCACTTTTGCAGCCACCCCAGTTCCTTCTCCCATCAAGCCCAGGAGAATCTGTTCTGTGCCGACAAAGTTGTGCCCCAGGCGCCGAGCTTCCTCCTGAGCTAACATAATTACTCTAATGGCTTCGGAAGTGAAGTGTTCAAACATAATGGGTTCTTGCTCCCTTGCTGCTTACGCTGAGAGTGAAAATAATCTTCACTCTTTTTAAACTTTCATGTATTTTCTTAAAGACAATGTATCTTTATTTAAACTGAAGTGGCAGTAGTGAGAGCCGTAAGGCTCAGGTGTGGTTGCCGTCTAGTAGTTGAGTGGAAAGGCTGGAGAGCCTGTGAAAGCCCAAAATTATAACTTTTGGCTCTTAAACCTTTGCAAAAAAAATTTAAAATTTAAAATTGGTATAAATTATGACAGACGCATCCGGGCATAAAGACCAACAACATCCGCTTTACAATCGCGATCGCCCTCTAATAGATATTTTACTATCTCAAGAGCCAACAGATTACAATTTGGCAGAACTTGCTAGGCTGCGAATACGTTATCAAGGCTTTCCAGGTGCGAGAGACATCCAACAGAGTTTAGATAAAGCCTTGCAGCAGTGGGGTTTGACGGAAGCGGAACTTTATGAGAAAACCCGCCAAATTCACAACTTTGGGAAGATTTACAAAAGTCGCGGCAAAAAAGAAGAACAAGATTGGAATTAGGTAATAGGGCATGGGGCAGGGGGCATCGGGCATGGGGCATCGGGCATCGGGCATTGGGCATCGGGCATGGGGCAATTTGAGGAGGGGGAAAGGGAAAAGGGGAGCCACTGCGCTATCGCGGCTCTGCCGACAGTCACGCATGTGGCGTTAAAGGGTAAAAAACAAGAAAGAAGAAATATTTCTTCCCCTGCTCCCCCTGCCTCCCCTGCCTCCCTCTGCTCCCTTTACCCTCCTCAGATTGCCCATTGCCCCATACTTAGTTATCAGTTGTCAGGCTAAATCCCGTCTGCTCTGCCTGTTTAGACAGCTGAATCTTCTTTTGTTGCTCTTTATACTCGCGCAATTGCTTCAATAAACGTGCTTGGGATGAAGTGGAAGTACTTGAAATAATTGTGGTCTGTGGCTTTTTGGCAGCGCTTTTAAAAGCAGTAGGTGACGTATTAATAATCATCACCTCTTGGGTTGTTGGGGTAGGAATAACGAAATCTGATTTATTAACAGATGCTTTAAAAGAGTCTAAAGTATCAGCAATTTGCATTTGCTGTTGCATCTGTTCTGTGGAAGAAACCAAAGTACTTAAACCATTCACCAATTGCCGCAAATTATTTCTAAAAGCGGGATCGCCAGTCAACTCATCTAAATCAGATGTAATTTTTTGGGTGTTTTCAAATGTTACCCGTGCGGAATCCAAAGTTTGTTGCAATACCAGTCGGTTATTTGGATCGTTTAAAGTTTTAGTAGCATCGCGTAAAGTTGTTGATGCCTCCGCTGCATTTGCCGAGAGAGTTTCTAAATTTTCTAGTAATTTTCCTTGAGTGAACCGATTAACACTTGGTGATAAGCTGCCGACTGTAGTGCGTAGTTGATTGCTGGCTTGGCTAAGATTATTTAATGTACCAACTAGCGTCGAGCGATTTGTTATCACCAAGTTATCGAGATTTGTTACCAAACTTTTTGCTTGATTTGCAGTCGAACTAATAGTTTTTGCGGTTGCACTAAATTCAGTTGCAGTTGTGCTAAATTGTCTTGCGGTCGTACCGAATTGATTTACTGTTTGATCAGCGGAGGTACTAAGTTTATCTGTTGCCCGTTGCACTGAATTAGCTGTGGCGGAAAATGTGCCTAATTGTTGTTGTGCGTTTTTGCTCAAAACCTGGAGTTCTCGGCTTAAAACCGCTACACTGGCAGCTGCTTGAGAGGCGTTTTCTAGGGTTTTATTGACATTGTTATAAAAGTTAGGGTTACTATATGCAACAGATAGCGCAGTTGAACTGCGAATAAGCTCATCAACGCTGATGCCAACCTGACCTTTTAAGCGAGAGCCATTACAGAGGATGATTTGGGGATTGCAATTTTTGTCTGTGGGTTTGGCGACATCAGTTGCTTGAATTAACGTTGCTTTTGGTGTGATGTCGATAATGCTTTCGCTAATCAAACCGGACTGATTAGCTTCAACTAATACATCACGGGGGATTTTCAAGTTAGGTTGAGAAATATCAACTTCCACTTCAACGTTATTTAAACCAGGTTGAATTTTGGAAATACTCCCAACTCTCACACCGCGATAGCGAACAAGTGTTCCCCTTTGCATTCCGCCGGCGTTAGCAAACTCGATAATAACTTTGTATGAACGTTGAGATGTAGTGACTCTATTCAACCACAGCAGAATCAGTCCAAATACCCCTAATCCTGCCAAAAGCAATAACCCTACAGAACCTTCTCTAAATGTTCGCGATCGCATTTTTCTCCTTCTGCCATCTAGCCGACATGAATGGGTCCTTGCACACTCCCACTGAGAAATTGTCTAATTAAAGGATGTTCTGTTTTCTCAAGTTCATCTATACTACCTTGCCACTGCACTTTACCTTGATAGAGAAAAATAATTCTATCAGCTGTACGACGAATAGTACTGTCTTGGTGGGTAACAATGGCATAAGTGCCACATACTCCCTGAGTACATTGTAATTGGCGAATTAAATCTTCTATTACGGTCGAGGCAATTGGGTCAAGTCCGGCTGTCGGCTCATCGTATAGTAAAATTGCTGGTCCGTCTTTTGGGTTGTCTGGGTTAGACACAACCGCACGCGCAAAACTGACACGTTTTCGCATTCCTCCGGAAAGTTCACTAGGGTAGAGCGAACCGATTCCTGGCAAACCTACCATGTCCAATTTTTCCTCAACCAGCTCTCGAATGCGCGATCGCGGCATTTTTGAGTATTGATAAAGTAAAAACCCCACATTTTGCTCGACTGTCAATGAATCGAATAATGCTGCCTGCTGAAACACCATCCCAATGCCAACCGGATCGTTACCATCTTCTATCAAACCTTCTCGCCGCACCCCTTGCACATAAATTTCTCCTGCATCGGGAGCCGTTAATCCTGCAATTACCCGTAAAATAGTTGATTTACCAGTACCGCTAGGACCAATAATTCCTAATGCTTCTCCCTGGTAAATTGTCAAGTCTACATTATCTAAAACTTTATTGTCACCAAACGACTTAGAAACACCTTTAAGTTCAATCAGTGGTTTATTCATTGGGAATGGGGAATTGGGCAATGGGGCAATGGGCATGGGGAAATGACCACTAACATTGTACAGACGCGATTAATGAGCCAGCGCGTTGCGGAGGTTCCCGAGGCAGCGCGTTGCGCGGGTTCCCCGCGTTGTAGCGACTGCCGTTCCGTTGTAGCGTCTGGCGTCGCGTCTCTACCACTAACAACTAACAAAAATGCAAGATTGTGATGTCATACTCATTGGTAGCGGTATCGGCTCTTTGTGTGCTGCTGGATTACTGGCACGTTATGGTAAGCGAGTAATTGTTTGTGAAAGCCACACAATTGCTGGTGGTGCCGCTCATAGCTTCAGACGACGAAAATTTGAATTTGATTCCGGTCCCTCTTTCTATTGTGGTCTGACTGATGCCCAGAGTTTAAATCCTCTCAAACAAGTTCTTGATGTTTTAGGCGAATCCCTTTCATGTGTGTCTTACGATCCTTTAGGACATTATCACCTTCCTGAAGGCACTTTTGCAGTTTATAGCAATACTGAGCGTTACCGTCATGAAGTGGAAAAAATTACGCCTCAAGGTGCTAAAGAATTAAAGCGGTTTGAAGAACGTTTGCTATCGCTTTATGAAGGGATGAAAGGCATTCCTACTTTAGCTTTAAGAACAGATTGGCAGATGATTTTGGTGTTACTAAGACGTTATTTGCCATCTTTAACAAAAATGCTCCCCAATTTGCCGATTGTTCAAGCTTCTGTGGGCAGTGTGATGGATGCAACAGTGCAAGATGCTTGGGTGCGACGGCTGATCGATTTAGAATGCTTTTTACTCTCTGGTTTAAAGGCACATGGTACTATTGCCCCAGAGGTAGCTTTTATGTTAGGTGAACGTTCCCGCTGCGGAGTTGAATATCCTGTGGGAGGCAGTGCGGCAATTGTTAATGCTTTGGTGCGGGGATTAGAAAAGTTTAATGGTAAGTTGCGGCTAGGATGTCACGTCGAACAGATTTTAGTAGAGTCTGGCAAAGCTGTTGGTGTGAGGTTACAAAATGGTGAAATTCTCAAAGCGCCTGTGGTAATTTCTAATGCCACAATTTGGGATACTTACACTAAGTTGTTGCGTCCGGAAGACTTACCCGCATCTTACCGCCAAGTTTCGCTAGATACACCAGCGGTAGATAGTTTTATGCATTTACACTTAGGCATTCGTGGTGAAGGCTTAGAGAATTTGACGGGACATCATGTGGTAGTCCACGATGCACAGCAAGATATAACTTCACCGGGAAATACTTGCATGATATCGATTCCTAGCGTGTGGGATGCTTCTCTTGCACCAGAAAAACATCATGTGGTTCATGCTTATACTCTAGAACCTTATGCGGGATGGGAAAAAAATGCAGGGTATGAACAGAAGAAGCAAGAAAGAGCAAAGTCTTTATATCGTGCTTTAGAAAGAGTTATCCCAGATATTCGCGATCGCGTAGAGTTAGAACTTATCGGTACACCGCTAACTCACGCTCATTATCTGAGAAGATATCAGGGAACTTATGGACCAGCGATCGCAGCTGGTAAAGGTATGTTTCCTAGCACACAAACACCCATTGCTGGATTGTATCGTGTGGGTGACAGCACCATGCCTGGAATCGGTGTACCAGCGGTGGCTGCATCTGGCATCTTGTGCGCGAATACTTTGGTTAAGCCAGAGCAAACAGCAGAATTGTTGGATAATTTATAGGATTTTTAACATATCTTAAGTCGTTGCACCCCACCCCTTAATCCCCTCCCCGCAAGCGGGGAGGGGAGACAAAGCACAGCTTTGGCAGGGTGGGGTTCTGCGGGGAAGAGTAAGTAATCAAGCGGACATCATATTAGTACAGCATTTCATTATTTCATTAATATGATCGCCAATTAAATTTGGTAATACCCTGCAATGCCAATGCAGAGCGATGTTATGCCAATGCAGAGCGATGTTATGCCAATGCAGAGCGATGTTATGTTAATGCAGAGCGATGTTATGCCAATGCAGAGCGATGTTATGCCAATGCAGAGCGATGCATTTAAAAACGCTACGCATTTACGCAAAACTATGTGATTTATTTACCCTCACCCTAGAAGGGTGGGGCTATACGAACAAAGCCTGCCTCCGCAGGCTATTAGAGGTTGCGATCGCTTATTGAGCGCTTTTGGGCTATCTTTTTTGTGACCGGAATCGTCAAATCTGAAAGTGTAATCTATTAGCATGTAGATAACGGAACTTTGGAGGTTAAAATGACAGGCGAACCGATTATTAAATTCACCTTTGCCGTTGACGATCCAGAGTTAGATGATGAGAGACGACAACAAATAGCGAACAAGCTGCTACGGGAAATCCGGGATTTGGATGAGGTAGAGAAGGCAGACCGTGCGGAAGACTTGAACCCGGAAGCGGGAAGCAAGCCAGGTTTTGCCACTTTGATCGGAGTGCTTACGGCTGAAGTGAGCATGAAGAATGTCAAAAGCTTTTTAGGTTTTTTGGGCGATCGCTTGGCAGACAAGCCGATGAAAATTAGTGTCAAAGTTGGAGATAAAGAAGTCAACATTGAAGCAAAAAGCCGAAAAGAGCTATTAGAGAGTGAGAGAATAGCAAAAGACTTGTTAGCAGCAATGGGTGGTGGAGGAAATGCCTAAGAAGATAGCGCTGCTGATTGGAGTCAGTGAATACGGTGAAGGGATACCTGCCTTATCATCTCCTCTCAATGATGTGGAAGCTATGCAGCGAGTTTTGCAAAACCCAAGTTTGGGAGGTTTTGAGCAAGTCGAACATCTGCTTAATCCCGATCAGACCCAAATGCGAAGGGCAATTCAAAAGCTATTTAAAGAAGCTCTTAAAGATGACTTAGTATTATTATTTTTCTCTGGTCATGGTATTACTAATGATGATGGTCATCTTTATTTGACAACTCGGATTACAGCTAAAGACGACTTTGAAGCTACTGCTGTAGACGCAAGTTTCATCCTAGGGCAATCAAATAATTGCTATGCTAAACGGCAAGTATTGATTTTGGATGCTTGCTACAGTGGGGCGATCGCTCAAGGTTGGCGGACAAAAAGTGTCGGTGTCAATATCAAGAAGCAGTTAGGCGCGGAGGGACGAGTTGTTCTCACATCTTCGAGTGCAACTCAAACATCTTTTGAGCAGGAAGGTTTACCGCTTTCGCTCTACACTCAGTATTTAGTTGAGGGAATTGAGACAGGTGCAGCAGACACAGACAACGATGGCAATATTCATGTACAGGAACTGCACGCTTACGCTAAAGCAAAAGTTCAAGCGGTAAAGCCTAAGATGATGCCAGAGATCATTCTGGATAAAGAAGGCTTTAATATTCTACTAGCTAATGCCCCCAAGAATGCAGAAGCAGAGTATCGCAAGCTTGTTGAACAATATGCCCAAAATGGTGAACTTAGTAAACTTTCCTACTTAATCTTAAAGCCGAAACGGAAAACATTTGGACTCACAGATGAAAAAGCCGAGCAAATAGAAAGCGAAGTATTAGAACCTTTCCGTAGACGGTTTGCAAACTTGGAAAGTTACAAACAAGCTTTTGTTGAGGAAGTTGGGCAAAAATATCCCCTGGATGAGCATACTCGTAAGATACTGAAAGATTATCAGCAGGATATTTTAGGTCTCAGAGATGAGGATGTAGCGTCAATTGAGTTAGAGATTACATCTGCTAAAGAAGCGGAATATCAAAAATCAGCAGAGTTACAGAAGCAACAACAAGCTAACCAGGGAAAGTTACAAAAACAACAAGAACAAGAACAACAATCTATTCAAACAACCACGACAAAACCAACGCAGGAGAATGATAATCTCAGTTCTGAGAAGGGTGTAGACTATACGCGGTTGCGCGATTTACTCAAAGCTGGAAAGTGGAAACAAGCAGATCAAGAAACTCTGGCAGTGATGCTCAAAGCTACTGGCAGAGAACAAGCACGCTGGCTTGATCCCGAATCTATTGAAAACTTTCCTTGCACTGACTTACGCACTATTGACCAACTTTGGGTAAAATACAGTGATGGGCGCTTTGGCTTTAGTGTGCAAAAGCGCATTTGGGAAAGTGTAGGTAAAGACTACGAAAAGTTTGGTGATCGCGTCGGCTGGCAAAGAGGGGGCGAATGGCTACAATACACAGACCTCACTTTTGAGACTTATGCTACCGTTGGACACCTTCCCGTTGCTCCCTTTTATATGCTGGTTAAAAGGTATTATGAGAAGCGTTTCGTTTTGTGGGAGGGCTTTGGTGGTGTTTTCTCTTCTCTCGCGTCCAGACTTGTAAACTGTAACATATAAGGCTTACAGTAAATTGTAAAAATTCATAAACAAGTCATTCCCCACAAAGTATTGCGGTTTCTACGTTTCCGTTACCTGGCACTGGGTCAACAAATCTTCCCCGCTTGAGAATCAATTCCCAAGCTAACAGCATAAGTCTACTTTAGTAGACTAAAAAGCATACCTAGTCTACTTTAATAGACTTGAGCTATGAGCAATCAATTTATTGCAGGGTGGGTTAGGCTGCAACACACAAGATTTGTCAGTCAAGCAAATTGTTACTTCTAGAATAAAAACTATGAAAATTAAAGGCATCAAGCGCAGAAATAGTATAGAAATATTTCAGGAATTAAATATTCCTGATGGGCAAGAAATAGTCATTGAGATTCTAGACGAATCTACAATAATCGTGAGTGGTGAGTCTCAATTCTGGAAATCCCTAGAAAAATTTCGCCAAGAACAAGAATTAGAAGCAGTAAGTATTGAACCCGAAGTTTTTGCAGATGTGCGAGATTCTTCACCCGGACGTGAAGTAATTTGGTAAACTTGCGCTTTTTATTAGATACTAATATTCTTTCCGAGCCATTGCGCCCAATTCCCAACTCCAATGTTATCGAAATGCTGCGACGACATGAAAATGAAATAGCTACAGCAACTGTTGTTTATCATGAACTACTTTTCGGGTGCTACCGTCTTCCAGAGTCTAAAAAGCGTCAAACTATAGAAAAATATCTCCAAGAAGTAGTTGAGCCTAATATACCATTACTGCCATACGATACTAACGCCGCTAAATGGCACGCTACAGAAAGAGCGCGTCTGGTAAGTATTGGCAAAACACCATCATTTGCAGATGGTCAAATTGCTGCGATCGCTTTTGAGAGTGGTTTCTAGTTCCAAAAACAGCTTGATTTTCAGACTCAACTCAAATTAAGCGATCGCCTAACCCCATTCAACTATCTTAACCCACAGCAAAATCTGTAAACTGTCTTTTATAAGGTGCGTGAAATCCTAACACTATATCTTGTTTGGGAACGCCTAAAGCTACTAATTCATCACCAACATTAGCTTCTGTCCCATTATGCTGAATCCAAATTTTCCCATTCTTAATATCTAAATGTAATACACAACCATATACACGCCGCTTGTTTTGCCAACCCACATATACTAACTGGTAGTGGTCGTGTTCAGTATCAAATATAGTCTGTGCTTCTACTTCACTATCAGATTTTTCATAGTGACTATATGCTGTTAATAATTGCTTGATATACTCTCTATATTCCTCTAATTTAGCCATCTGACAATCACCTCATTTTCGATGTCATAAATTAGCAATCGTAATTGATATTGTTGAATTATCATCTGAGGAAATGGCAGCTTAAAAAAAGTTTCATAGGTATCTGATGGAACCGCTAAATATAAAATGCGTTCTGGTTGTTCTTGAGAAAGTGCAAACCGATAGTTGATAAACTGTCCCAGTGCCGTATGAAATTCGGAAATAGTTGATTGACCAAGAAAACTCTTAACTTCTACAGCTATTTTTTTCCCTTCTCTTTCAGCCGCAATAATCTTTTCTGCTCCTAAATCAATATATAATTCAACCAAGCCCCACTCTATACGCAATGGGTCATCTGTAATAGTCCAGCCATCTTTTTGTAAGCCTAATTTTACAACATCGTGAAATTTATCTTTTGCTGACATAACATATCTGTTCGCTCTGTTGGAGCATTTATGGAGGGGAGACTCGCAACTAACACCAAGTTTGTATTACTCGACCTGTTAACTGTTGCCCTAACCAAGGTGTATTACTAGATAAAGTGTAGAGATTTTCGCTGTTGACTTTCCAGCTTTCTTGGGGGTTAAATAAAGTCAATTCTGCTTTTTTATCAGGAGCGATCGCACTCATTTTTTGTCCTAAACACTCCGCAGGACGATTACTCAAAGCTTTCCATAATTCCAAAGCTGTAAATTCACCGCTTTCTACTAAATATTGCCACAGTAGCGGTAATGCTAACTCTAATCCAATTGCCCCAGGTAAAGCTTCCGCAAAGGCTTGCACTTTTTCTTCGTAAGTATGCGGTGTATGGTCAATAGCGATCGCATCCACAATTCCCATCCGCACAGCTGCACGCAACGCGGCTAAATCGCTCGGTGTTCCTAAAGGTGGTTCTAAACGCAGGCTTGTATTATAACTCTTAACTACTTTTGTGTCAAGTAAAAGATGCATCCAAGTAGTGCTGGCAGTGACGGGTAAACCCTGAGATTTCGCATTGGCGATGAGTTCGACACTGCGAGCGGTGGAAACGCGCATGATATGGACAGGGGTACCGATGGCGGCGACTAATTCCAACAAAGAAGCGATCGCGGCAGTTTCAGAAATAGCGGGATTTCCTGGTAAACCTAGGCGAATAGAGTCTTGTCCTTCGCGCATGACACCATTGGACATAAGAAGGCGATCGCAACACCAAAAGGCGATCGGTTTGCCTAAAGGCTGGAGATATTCCAACACTCGCCGCACCAGCCCCAAATTTTCCAAGCCTTCGCCATCAGCAAAACCAACCACCCCAGAAGCCGCCAAATCTGCCAACTCGGTCATTTGCTTTCCTGCAACATGCTGAGTAATAGCACCCCAGAGGTGGAGGAGGGGAGGAGGGGAGGAGGGGGGGAGGGTGGGATGGGGGGAGGGGGGAGAAATTCTTCCTTGTCCCCTTGTCACGCCACTTTGCTCAACGTTCGTGACCTCCGCACGGCTCCCCCTGTCGTGTCCCTTCCTCTGCAACAAGTGCGCCACCATACTTGGGTTATCAATCGGTGGAGATGTATTGGGTAAAATGCTAATTCTTGTAAAACCGCCAGCAGCAGCGGCTTGCAACAGCGAGGAAAGGGTTTCCCGTTCTTGAAACCCAGGTTCGCCGGAGTGACTATATAAATCTACCAACCCAGATCCTAAAATTAATCCCCGACAATCTCTGATTTGAGTATCCGCAGTAATATCAGAAATACTTTCTGCGACGGAACTGATATAACCATCAGCAATCAACACATCAGCTATTTGGTCAGTTTCAGAAACTGGGTCGATAATTCGTACTTGTTGCAGCAGTTCAGTCATAAAAATTTTCAGTTAGGAATTAGGAGGCGCGAAGTTAGGTAGAGACGGGACAGCGGAACGTCTGTACGAGGAGTTACGAGGGAGGCGCAGAATTATTTAGTTTTTGCTTATTACTCCTAACTTTATTCCTCATTCATAACTCCTGACTCCTAACTCCTGACTCCTAACTTTTTTACAGTGCGCCGGCTGCGGTTTTATCGAGTACGCCTCCACCTAAGTGAGCGGTGATATTCATTGCTTCCAGTACTGGTAAACCATCGAGTCCAGAAGGGTAATCGATAACGCTGATTGCGCCATTTCCTTGACGGAAATTCCAGAAATTTTCTGATGATAAACCCAGAACATGACAAAGCAAGGTTTTATTTGTAGCGTCGTGAGCGACTACTAAGCCGGTTTGAAGTTGATTTGAGATTGCTGTTTCAACTATAGATTGCCAAGCAACAAGTGTGCGATCGCACACTTGTTGCAGATTTTCCCCTTCCGGCATTTGTACTTTGTCGGGTATTGTTCGCCAACGTTCCAATTCTCCCGGATATTCTTGCTCTATTTCTTTTTCAAATTTTCCTTCCCAGAGTCCGTGACTGATTTCTCTTAAACCATCAAGTAAATCCAACTTTACACTTTTATGATGCTCTAAAATAATCTCCGCTGTTTCTTTAGGACGCAGCATTGAACTACTAACGGCAAAATCAATTGCCACTTGTTTAAGAAATTCGCCGGCTTTTTGTGCCTGAAGCCTACCATTATCGTTTAGAGGGATATCAATTTGCCCTTGAAACCTACCTTGGCGATTCCATTCAGTTTCACCGTGACGCACCAGCAACAATCTTACTCCTTGATGATTCGGTCGCAAGGAAGGCAGAGTTTCTCCCAAATGTTGCGTCTGATTCATCGATTCTAGTTGGACTGGTTCTCCTAATCCCCCGGAGAAATTCAAAACGCTGATGCCACAGTTAGATTGCTGTATGCAATGATAGCGAGATGGAGAAATCGACAACGCGGTGCCAAGAAGCGCCCGATTGATGCCGTTGTGCCCGACAATCAAAATGGTTTGTCCTTGATGGCGAGACAAAATTTCTTGCCAAAACTCCCGCGCTTGTTCATACAAAGCCAAAACCGGAAAATGTTCTCTCGTTCCCTCAGTTTCTGGAACTAGCATCCGCAGTTCGTGAGGACGTTCTTTCCAAGTACGGTAGTCTTCGGCAAATTTTTGCTTGACATCAGCACTGAGGATTTTTTCCCATAAAGGGAGGTCAATTTCCAGCAGTTTATCAGAGGTTTGCGGTACAGCAGATCCAGAATTATTTGTCAATTCACTGTGGATGATATCTGCTGTCTCTTTCGCTCGTCGTAAAGGACTGCTGTAAATTGCATTAAATTGAATATTACTGAGGGCTTTGCCTGTTAAACTGGCTTGGTTACGACCTTTTTCGCTTATCGTGGACGCATCTGTGCGACCTTGGATACGCTTTTCGATGTTATATGTGCTTTGACCGTGGCGCACGATGATCACACGAGTCATCTTTTTTGCCCTCCTCTATCTAAAGGAATAATTTTACTGCAAAGTGTTTACAAATTGGCGTTTTTGGCAATTTATCTTTGCTTTGCTATTTTTGAGGCGATCGCCTCAAAATAAAGTCCCCTCTGTCTTTGAGTTGCTTTTTAACAACGCAAGGCAGAGGGGCTATCTGATTCTACCAGCCTATAATCCGCTCTACAAGATTTGAACAAAGCTAGACAGAATTGAACACTGTTAGACATTGCCCGGATTGATTTTTGTTTCAACCTGGCAGTGTGGGGACTCACCAGTCCACAAGCTTAAAATCCATGCTATTGACCAACAACCTGCACTTGCACCCCATCATTAATGGTGTTATCAGACTGAGCCGGTTGCAGAATAATCGGAGTGTCTGTGAGTGTTAGACCTTCGTCAGATCTCCTTAGTTGGACACCATCGCCGATTTGCAAAACACCTATAGGTACAATTGTTTCTCTACTATTATTGCCAGGAGCGTTTGCAGAATTGCTTGGTGCAAAAAATTCCCCGTAGTCGTCCTGTGCTGTTCTATTATTAATTCCGCTGAGAGAATCACCAGTTAACCTATATTCTCCTGTGTTTGAGTTTTGTGTTGGTGGTGATTGTGCGTAAACTGAACTTCCTAAGCTTGTAACACCTGCGATGATTGCCAAGGCTGCAATAATTTTGCTGTTCATAAGTTTTATCCAAATTAATTTTTATTACTTGTCTTTACTCTATAAACAAGTTATTTTAATTTGCTGTAATTATAAGCTGTGTGATAGCTAATAAATGTATTTTAATATACTAGCTTTGTCAATAAGTTCTCTTTTCTGTTAAAAGATATTATTATTTTCATGTATGATTTATCCTTCTTGCAAATGATGCAAAAAAGCAAAATAATATTGAGAAATATTAAGAGTAAGTTAGTGTACATATACCTCTTGCAATTATTTACGAAAAGGGCAAGGGCGCACAAGAAAGAGAAAAAGTGATTTCCCTTACAACTTTACTTAACATGGGTGAATATTACCTCTGGTATTAGAGGTAAGCCTTAAGGCATAAAAAACTAATTTTTTCTCAGAATAAAATTCAAATGATGCCATTTGATACCGAACTACTACCCCGTATTAATGCCAAATCCGTCCGGGAAAATGGTAAACAATATTATGTAGATGCCAAAGGAAGTCGCTTTCCTAGTGTCACAACTATACTTAATGCCACCAAACCAAAAGAAGAACGTGACAGACTATTCAACTGGAAAGCGCGTGTAGGTACAGAAGAAGCTACCCGCATTTCTACAACCGCAAGTCGTCGGGGAACTCAAACTCACAAACAAATTGAGCGTTATTTACTTGGTCAAAATCCTGTTTGTCCGGAAGCGAGTCTTCCTTATTGGGAGAGTATCAAACCGATTTTAGAAGAAATTGAGACAGTGAAACTGATTGAAGGCTCAGTTTTTCACTACGATTTGAGCTATTCAGGTAAAGTTGATTGTGTTGCTAGTTATAAAGGCATTCCCTGCATCTGTGAGTGGAAAACAGCAGACAAACCTAAAAATTCAATTGAGCGTTTATATGAGTATCCACTGCAACTTGCAGCGTATATGGGAGCCGTAAACGATTATTATCGAGATTATGATATTAAGTTAAATCATGCATTATTAGTGGTAGCGATTCCAGAAATGCCGGCTGAGATATTTTGCTTTGATTCAGAAGTAATGGATAATTACTGGCAAGAGTGGCAAAAGCGAGTTGCTCAATATTGGAAAAGTAAATATTAGGCTGATTATAAAAGTTTTAATTTTCGGTATGCGTTGTCAGCTATTATCTTGATAAGGTGCGTTAAGTAGGTAGGCACCATTCGTGAGAGGTTAAGATAAAGTGCCTAAAGTCCTCGGTAAATCATCGAAAATTATGGGTAGAAACCGTTAACCTAAGCATGGAGGTCGCCCCCCATGCTCGGCTTCAGAACCGGACGTGAGAGTTTCCGCTCATCCGGCTCCTCTCCAGATTGACCCTTGGCATGGGTACTTAGTTGAGTTGAGAGATTGCCGTTTCCACCGTTTGTCACCACAAGGGGTAGGAATTTCACCTACACGAACATTGAGTTGTCAAGGTTCATAGAGCTTTCGCTCCAGTGGCTCCTTGCCGCTAATCCCCCAATCTATTGCTAGTTTTGGTTTCTAGCGAACGAGTCGCACCCGTCTTTTTAGGACGGCTTTTTCTTTTTTTGTCTCTTTGTGAGAAATCCGGGTTTAATCCCTGCGTATTTACCAACATTTCTATCACCACCATAAATTTTATCAATATCAAAAGCTCTAGTATTAAGCAGCAAGTAAGAGTACAATAAAATCTTAATGAAGGTTTAAGGTTTGTACCACTTAGTGCTTCATTAACTTAAATTTGACGATTATTAGGTCAGGTAAACCGAAAAGTTTAAGCTGCGTTTCCTTTAACTTTTCGCTTTATCCTGCCAAAGAAACTTGGCGAACTATTAGGTATCAACGAATAATGTTTAAACGTCGCACAATACTAGCTGGTTTAACTGTACTAGGCTTCACGCTGGCCGTGAGTACAAAAGTCTATGGACAATCAACTAGCGGGTCAGAAGCTTGGCAGACTGTCTACAATGATGCGGTTGCTGGGGCAACAACGACAATTTCAGTCCCGCTTTTGCAGCCTTTATTATCGCTTGTCTTAAACATCTTCTTCAAATTGGCAGGTTTTTGGGGCGGTTAATTCTTTGTCTCATACCTAAACAGAAAAAGAGTCTAAATAGAGGCTTTTGCAGTGTAGTTTTTTGGTAATTTATACACCTGCGTAGACGCTCTGCGTCTTGTCGCCAGATATCGCCTCAATACATCTGTCATTCATCAACGCAGATTTTCCCATAGCCAAATATTCCATAACCCGTGAGGACTTTTCTTTTTATGTTCAAACCTCGCACAATTTCTAGTGCCTTAACTGCTATTATCCTAGCATTTGCCATCAGCACACAGATATATATACAACCCGCAGTAGCCGCTGGAGGAACGTGTAATCCAACTGTGGGAAACCTACCTATATGCCCAAGTACAGCACCTTCCGAGTCAGCTAGTTTCATTGACCCAACAGCAACAATCACCAATCCCACAAATATAACCTTGGGCGAAAAAGTCTACGTCGCCCCATTTGCCCAGTTAGACGCTACTAATGCCCCTATTAGTATCGCGGCAGGTTCTAATGCCCAAGACCAGGTAAAAATCATAGCTTCGGGAACGGGAGTACAAATTGGCGAGCGTGTGATTATGGCACACATGGCTGTTGTTAAAGGTGCAGCCAAAATCGGTACTCAAGGCTCAACTGGGCCTTTTACCGACCCAGTTACCAATACTCAGTTCAACAACGATATTGCAAAGACATTTCTCGCCTTCAACTGTGAAATAGATGGTGCAACTGTAGAAAGAAACACAGTAGTCACCTTTCTAGCGCGGGTTGGTCCTGGTGTTACCTTACCTGCTGGTAAAGTTGTCCTGCCTGGTAAAAACGTCACAACTAACCTAGAAGCTAGTAGCGGCAGCTTGGGGAAGGTGGCAGACCTAACACAAGCCGACGTTGCATTAATGGAAGGCATCATTGAAGTCAATGAAGCATTTGCCAAAGGTTACACAGAATTAGCCAGAGCAGACTCGTCAAACGTACAAGGGATAAATTATGCTCCAGTCACATTTTTTAACCCCGGAGGTCTGCCACAGATAGGTGGAATTGCGACTCGTGATCCAAACTTCCGTAACCGCATCATCGGCAATATCGTTCTGCAAGATTCTTTAGCAACCCTCACCAACAAAATAGGTAGTAGAATTTCGCTGCGTGCTGATGAGGGTGGACTTTTTAATGTCGGCGAAATTGCTGGTATGGCAAACGATGTTGTCTTTCACGCTTTAAAAGCAAATAGCCTGACTCTTGGTAACGGTATTGGCTATGGACCTCGTGCTCTAGTTCATGGCGGTAGACAGGTTGTCAATGGTGTTGCTAATGGCCCTGAGACCAGCGTAGGTAATTCCGTAGGGCTAGCACCGAACTCCGTTATCTTCCGCTCAGTCATCGGCGAAAGATCAGCAGTTGGGCAAAGAAGCGCAGTCTTCAACTCTACATTAGCTCCCAGAACAGAGATCCGTTCTCGAACAATCTATGCTGACAACGGCAATCTGATTTTACCTGTGGAGTGGTAAGCAATTAACTTTTGCATAATGATGAATTTGAAAAGATTGCCAGTAGTGCTATTACAATGCCTACGATTGATTCTGCTGTTCACTTTGATATTTGGACTGATACTAAGTGTTGATGACGGTTCATCTTTAGCCGCACAGAACATTGGGCAACCTGGATTTATAGACCCCGTAAATGCTGACATCACCTCCAATCAGCCTCAGGCGGTACAACCTCCAGTCACCGGACTTGTTTCTACATTGTCGGATGAAGTCCAAGAATTACCAGCAGAGTTAATTCGCTGGTCAACTTACTGGCAACTTTGCTGGAAACCATATCCTGAAGCTAAAGAATACGAACTGCAAACGGTGCTTATGGAAGGGAAATCTCCAAAGTTGAAACGTCAAAGCGATCGCTGCTTTCGTATACAAGCTGCATCTAATGAAAACCAAAAATCGCAAGGATTACTCAACCGTGAACTAATCTTGTTGATGCATAAGATTCAGCTTGGTTATCGAGTGCGAGCTGTCTTAGATGGCAACCGCGTCAGTGAATGGTCTCCAGTAATGGCAGTCGGTGCAACTACTGTGTCTGAATAGAATCGTACTAACCCAAGTTGCGGGTAATGAATGAGCGAATTTTGAATTCAAATGTAGCGGTTCCCCAACTTATGGGAACGGTTCCCTAACTTATGGGAACGGTTCCCTAACTTACGGGAACGGTTTCACAACTTACGGGAACGGTTCCCTAACTTACGGGAACGGTTTCACAACTTATGGGAGCAGTTCCCGAACTTATGGGAGCAGTTCCCGAACTTATGGGAGCAGTTCCCGAACTTATGGGAGCAGTTCCCGAACTTATGGGAGCAGTTCCCGAACTTATGGGAGCAGTTCCCGAACTTATGGGAGCAGTTCCCGA
>JAHHID010000005.1 GCA_019359015.1 Spirirestis rafaelensis WJT71-NPBG6 | reverse complement strand
GCGATCGCCTGTCTGTGAGAATGCCTTGAAGCGCAAATCCCTCGCACTACCCCCGCGCTTGTCATGTTCAGATGTGTTTGCCCTGTCTGCCCACTCGCGCTTTATGCCAGTTGCGTAAGTCCTGTTGCCGCATGGCGATCGCCTGTCTGTGAGAATGCCTTGAAGCGCAAATCCCTCGCACTACCCCCGCGCTTGTCATGTTCAGATGTGTTTGCCCTGTCTGCCCACTCGCGCTTTATGCCAGTTGCGTAAGTCCTGATGAACAACGGCTAGCAGAGGCAAGACAAGAAGGACAACAGCAAGGTATGCAGCAAGGTATTCAGACGGAACGTCGTATCACAATAGAAAACTTGCTGCGTGTCCGCTTTGGGACATTGGATGAGGAGTTAGTAGCAATTATTGAGCCAATGCTTGTATTACCACCAGAAGAGTTTACTCGTTTTTTGCTGCAATCATCTCGTGAGGAGTTGTTAGCAAGATTTCGTCAGACTTGAGATTGTGTGAAGCCAAGCGATCGCCTATACAATAACGTAATTCCTTTAACTACAAACTAACCTTTAATATGCTTTAAACTATTAAAATCATCAGCAGTTATTTGATAAGCCGCACCAAAGCCAACTACAAACCGTCCTTCATGAGGTGTAAGCTTAAAGATGCGGAAATCAGCCAAGCCACGAAAGACTTGGATCATGTCTCCAAAACGTTCTTCAAAGCGATCGGCAATTTGATTCCACTCTGAAGTTTCTCTTTCAATTAAACTTGCAGAACAATCAAAAGTTAAACGACGACGAGCAAAGATTTGCTCGGTTTTCGATTCATCGTCAATAAAGAGAATGCAAGCTTGAGAATTAGCATACAAGTTACGCGTGTGAGGCGAAAGACCGCTAACGAATATATAAAAGTTTTTTGCCTCATCCATAACAAAAGGTGCGTAACTGGCGTTAGGTTGATTTTCTTCGCTAACTGTGCTGAGAATTAGACTTTGAAACTGATTTGTAAAATTTTGATACGCAGCTTGTGCTTCTTCAATTTTGCTCATAGGTAGATATATAGTTTGTAGTTAGCGCTGAAGCGCTATTTCTTCATAAGGTACTATGCTATTTGAGCGCTGTTAGCGTTCGCGGAGCGTTCCGCAGGAAAGCTTTCCCGTAGGGTAGCGCTCACTACGAGAAAAACTATTCCCATGTGGAAACAGACCGCAGCACGTCGGGAATTTCACCTTGAGATAGAGGAAATTCGAGGGTGGTTTCTTTTAAGCCTAAATAACCCGATTCGGTAAAGGATAAAAGCATCCGCGATAGGGCTATCCAAACCTCAGATTCATATTCCCAATCACGATAACGTGTAGCACGACCTGCGATTGAACGCAACGCCCAAAAATAAGAATTCCTCACCACAGAACCACCTTTTTTAAATTCTGGTAAGTCCTCATGGTGCAAGAAAAGTACGCTGTTTTCAATTCTGGCTCTCATAGAGTTGCTTAATTAAAAACTCGACGATACACCAATTCTAAAGGTGCGTCCGGGTTGATAAACGCGATTGGCTTTTTCATACTGAACATCAGCTAAGTTTTCTACAAAAATATTTAGCCCTAAGGTTTTCGTTATGGGAATCCTACCACCAAGATCCAAGTTCAACCAAGAGGGTGAGAAATCTGTGGTAGACTGACCAGGTAGCGTAAAAAAGGCTCTGCGCGAACCACTGTTGTAACTAGCAATCAGATTAACCTGCCAACCGTTGGATTCATAACCTAGACCCATTTGTGCTACTGAGTAGGGAACGAAGCCTAATTGCAATCCCTTTTCTAGACCTGATTCGATGCGGGCATCAGTATAAGTATAGTTGAGAAAAGTTGACCACTCACGAGCGATTCGCAACCGTAAAGCTGCTTCTAAACCATTTGTATTTACTAATCCAATATTAGTCCACTTCCCTCCGCTTACTGCTAAACGGTCGTCTAAACTACTGGCAAAGTAAGTAAATTGTCCTGTTAAATTATTAGATAATTTGACATCAACTCCTGCTGTCCAAGAAGAACCAGTTTCTGGTTTGAGGTTGGGGTTGGGCAACCAGCCATGAACGGTATCATAAACATATAATTGGTCTATACCTGGGTTGCGCTGCACTGAAGCCCAACTTCCACGCACTGCAATATTTTCGCTAGGGGCATATCTTAAACCCACGCTAGGGTTAAGATAACTACCAAACTCACTATTAAAGTTTTGTCGAAATCCTAAATCTGCTTGGAAATTTTTTGTTAAATTCCAAGTATTTAAGGCGAATATCGCTGTTTGAAATCTATCTCTAGTTTCATTACCATTAAAAGGAATTCGATCGGCAACATTGCTAAGTACATCACCCTCAAGGTTGCTATTTTTTAAATCTAATCCCCAACGCAGAAGGTTATTCTGATCGAATTGCCACTGATGTTCTACTCTAGCAGTCAATCCTTGAGAATTTAATGAAGCTTGACGAGAAGAAGTACTGCCACTTGGACCATAAGTGCTGAAGTAATCTTGAGCGTAGCCGATGGTGGCATTAAGAATAGAATCTTTACCATTACCAAGCTGACTTTTCCAAGATAAACCAGCGTTTAATACATCGTGGTCAAGTCTGTCTCTTTGGAGAGGGAAACCAAAATAAGTTAAACCTCGGCGACTGCTAATTATATTAGTATCAAAACTGATAGTATTTTTTGGATCTACATCTAAGGTAATATTACCAAAGTAGTTGCTAGTAGCGGTATCTCCATTAAAAAACCGTCCATTGGCATCACGATTTACAGCCCCAACAGGTACTTGATAATCGTTTTCTGCGTCGTATTTTTCGTAGCCTATATTAAATTTTACTGAGCCAAGAGCACCACCATAGCTACTGCGATAGTTTTCTTCACCATAAGAACCATATTGGACTAAACCACTGAATCTGGGTGGACCTTCACCTTGTTTGGTAATGATATTAACTACTCCGCCAACGGCTTCTGAACCATATAATGTGGAAGTTGTACCACTAGATAATTCTACTCGCTCAATCGATTCTACGGGAATGCTATTGAGGTCAGTGTTGCCATGATAAGTGTTGATATTGCTGTTGATAGGTCTGCCATTTAGCAAAAATACAGACTGATTAATTGACTGTCCTCGATAGAAGGTTCCGGTGTGAATATCTGCGCCATAACCTACATCGTTAATAGCAAATCCGGGTAAACCTCTTAATACTTCGGCTGCACTATTAGCACCTTGTTTTTCAATTTCATCTTTATCTATTACATAAACTGGAGTAGATTGAGGCTGAGTATCTTCTTCGCCAGTCACTTCGATGTTAATATCCGCATCATCGGTGGTTTCTGGTTCTGGTTCAGTTGTTGGTGGTGACTGGCTAAGTTTATCTAATTTATCTGGTTGAGTTAATAATTTAGCTTCAGTTAAAGGTAGTTTGATTTCGCTTAAATTAGGAATGTCTGAAATTACCTGAGATGGTTTAACCGCAGCTACACTGGGAAAGGCAGTCAATAAACTGACTACTGCAACTGGAAGCAAAAGAAAATACCTTGTCACCCTGTTTCCTCACACTAAGTAAAAACACCAATCATTTGTGATTTTTACTTGTGTCGCAAAAATATGTCAAAAGACAGGGTGTCATACTTCAGGACTAGGGATTGTTTTCAAATCCTGGAAGCCCTCAGGCTGGAAGCCTGGGGCTTACGAACAAAGCCTGCCTACGCAGGCTGAAAACCATTTTTATAGTCTGCGTAGGGGTGCTTGGTACGCACAACGCGGCACGATCGCGGGTGTTGGGTAGGGGTTCATGGAAGGTCTAAGAAATAGGCTCAAACACCATTGTGGGAATCAATACATCGGCTTCGGTTTGGGCAATTCCTAAAAAAACCCCGTCTTCATCGTAGGCTCGCACTGTGCCAGCAATATCCATGAAAGGAATGCGCTGTCCTTGACACCATTTTTGAGCAGATGTTGCTGGTAAACTAACAGATGGCAGATGCTGCAAAGGTGCATCCGGGGGAGTTGGTTGAAAGGTTCCTGCTTCTAAGTCGGTAAAAGTGAGACTGTCTGCTAAGTGAAAACCGCTGCTTTCAGTGCGTGTCAAGGCAGCGAGAGTACCACCAGTTTGTAAAACTGCACCTAAATCGCGAGCGATCGCTCTAATATATGTACCAGATCCACAGGCGATCGCTACATCCAATTCGGGAAAATCACCGGATCGCCAATCCAAAATTTTTATCTGAAAAATTTCAACTGTTCGCGCCGGCACATCCACTGCTTCGCCTTTACGTGCCAAATCATACAAACGTTTCCCCTCAACTTGAATTGCACTGTAACTTGGGGGAATTTGCTGAATTTTTCCCTCAAATTGTTTAAGTGCAGTTTCCACATCTGCTAAACTGACTGCACAAGCAACAGATGCAATAATTTCACCTTCTAAATCATCAGTTGTAGTACGTACACCCAAGCGAATTGTGGCTTTATAAGCTTTATTTCCTGGTAGATATTGCAATAATCTTGTGGCTTTACCAAGTGCTATTGGTAACACCCCGGTAGCCGCTGGATCTAACGTTCCTGCGTGTCCCACGCGCTTGAGACGTAAAAGTTTGCGCGTCTTCGCTACGCAGTCGTGAGATGTCCAGTCTAATGGTTTGTTGAGATTTAGAAAGCCTTGCACAGATTTTGAAATTGGTTAGTAGGAGCGTGGTTAATAGGAGCGGAGTTTGAGTAATGGTAGTTTAGTCGCAACAACCACCAAGGATTAAAATCCTTGGCTAATAGCAAAAGTCCTCTTTAGAGGACTAAAAACTTACTTTATAATTTCAGTCCATTTTAATGGACTTTGGCTATTAGCCAGGAATTTAAATTCCTGGCGGGTCAGAAGACTAATTGATAATGCCACAATATGTCAGGCAACTCAGAACCAACAATGCTCCAACTAACAAATTTACGGTTTTACTTCTTTCACCTGACCATTTAGCGCTTGTGCCAACTCGGTTGTTGTCAATGACTGGACAAGACTTAAACCTACAGGCTGATTAGAAATGGTTTTGACGTAAGCAGCGTTTAGGTAAGGAATGTATTTTGAGGTTTGTGCTACGTAAGTTTCAAAAAAAGGCAAACTCATACGTAACAAGTACTGACGCGCTTGTGCTGGGTTGTCCCCAACTATCTCAGAAGGTAATCCTACTTGTTGGTTGCTACTCTTGCTTTCGCCAATTGTAGAAAAGTGGGTTCCACCTTCAAGCACAACTAGGTACTTTTGGGTATTAGCAATCCAGGAAAACGGCAGAATTTGTTCGTATAAAGCTGGTGCAATGGTATCATCACTGCTGCCAACAATCATTACGGGAGTTTGAATTTCCTTTAAGCCAGCTTCTCCGAAGATACTGCTAGTGATTGGATTAAGAGCGATCGCTGCTTTAACTCTCTCATCCCGCAACTTATAGTCTTGGTTATTTGGCAATTGCAAAGCTTGACACTGAAGCAATAAAGACAGATTCCAAGTATCTTTAAGCGCCTGTTTAGTACAGTCTTTTCCTAGTTGCTGAAAGTTTATTTTCGCACCAGCCAAGGCTAATGCTGTGTAGCCACCAAAGGATTGACCAATTACACCAACTTGTTGCAGATTTAGGTGTCCTTTAAATCGGGAATCGGATTTGTTCCGCATCTCCAATTCATCAAGTACATGTTTGACATCTAAAGGACGATCAACAAATTCCTGTGGTTTTGCCGCTTCACTAGCGCGTCCATCCAAAAGCGATCGCAATTGTTTCGCATCGCTACCCGGATGATTGGGAACGATGACAGCAAATCCGTAGGAGGCTAAGTGAGTCGCTAAATATTCAAAATTACCGCTGTCTGAACCGACACCATGAGATATAACAATTACGGGTGCAGGTGTGGAAACATTGGGAAGATAAACATCAGTCAGTAAAAGCCGATTGCGCGCTAAGTCAAAAATCTTTAGTGTTTCTTTATTCTTGACTGCAAACTGTCCCTTGCGGCGTAAATCTGGCAATTGTGAGAAATTTACCGACGGTTGAATGATAGCGGCTTCTGTATTAGACTTTTGGGAAACTGCGGCGATCGCTCGATTAGTTTCACTAACAAGTTTTTCCAGTTCTCCTGCTATCCCCAGGCTACGCGCCAAATCAATGTGAATGCTAGGGCTGGGATACTTTCGTAACAAATTTAATAACGTTAAGCCGGACGGTTCCGCAGAAGCTAAAATCAGCGCTGAACGTAAAGCATGAAAACTTGGTTTGGCTTCACGAGATTCAGTTTTAATGATTTCTCCCAACCTTTCTAGAAGAAATTTTCCTTGGGGTGTGTAGAGAAATTGCGAAACCGCTACCGAGTTAACTTTGATAGGCGTCAGTAAAGCCCGACGCAACTCCTGAAGCTTTTGTGGTTGCACATATTGCTGATAAACTGCCAAATCGTCGTCAATTACACCCTTTTTCGCGTAATCTTCCAAAGCATTAATGGAAATAGAACGCTCTAGAGCCGAGTAAGATGCATAAATTCGCTCTGCTGCCTGTGCTGAATTACTCATCCCAAGTGTAGGCAGCAGCGTCGAGAGAACCAGCCATAGAAAGTTTTTTCTCAGGGTGCTGGTCCAATTACCAAACAAGCTGTTCATCGATCAACGATCTTGTAGGTGATGTTGTGAGCGCGAGGCGTTAGCTTTGGTAGTTACGGACACCCTGGATCTTTGAAATTCGATTCGCCTCAAAAGTATTGATTTTTGTTTTTTTCTCTACTTAAGAAATTCAAAATAAAATTTCTTCAGAGTTATTAACATAAGTCAAATTACTTACTCCGCAAGACATGAATTAACAATTTTACGGTAGCTATGACATCATAACAAATAATAAATTGACCCGCTTCAGTATGACAAATGCAACAATGAAGAAGAAATTAATTTGCTTGAATCTACCGTAAATTTACTTATAGAAAAACTTAGATTACTTGGATTTTCCCAAAGCGATCGCTACACAACCAGATACAACCAAAACCGCGCCAACTATACCAGTCAAAGTTAGGCGTTCTGGTGGAATTAAATTACTTGCCACAAAGGATACAACTTCAACTGATATTAAAGTAACAATCGGAGCCGTAGCCAATACTGCACTAACCCGCGATGCTTCCCAATGCTCTAATGCTTCTGCAAAAGCACCGTAAGCAATTAAAGTATTCAAAGCACAAAAAAACAACATTCCCCCATGCAACAAATCGAGTGTAAAAATTATATTCGGATGAGCAAAAGGAGTGAATAATAAACTACATGCGCCATTAATAATTAGCATTATGCTGGCAGAAGATAGAGATTGTAATAATTGTTTTTGTGCTAAAGCATAAATAGCCCATGCGATTGCTCCCAGCACAATTAAACTAGTACCTAAAAAATATGTACCACGCGCTGTAATTAAATTATTTAGTTGTTCATGAAAGAACAACAAAAAACCAACAAGTAGTACACTGACACCAAGCCACTGACGTAATATATAACGTTCGTGAAAAAGAACTAAACCACCGAAACCTAATAACACCGGCGCTAACTGAATGATAACTTCTGCATTAGCGGGTGATGTTAACGCTAAACCTTGCAAAAAAAGAACGTAATTACTAGCTAAAAAGATAATAGCGATCGCTAACAATTTCCAAGAAGCAGAACGCAGTTGTGTTAAAGTCGGTAATTTCCCCTGAACCCCCAAATAAACCGCAAGCAATGCAAACGAGACGATAAAGCGAAACCAAGTGACGGTGTAAACATCAAGCACTTGCAATGTTACCGCCAAAGCAATTGGTAGAATTCCCCATAAAAAAGCGGTCAAAAGCGATAGCAAAAGTCCTAAACGCCAGCGACCTGAACTTTGATGCATGATTTTGTTGGTTGTTAGTTGTTGGGTGTTACTTGTTAGTTGGTAGTTGTTAGTAGTTAGTTGACGGTTAACAGTTATCCACTAAGCACTAACTACTAACCGCTAACCACTCCCCCTTAGAAGAAATCTGCCATCCAAGGGGAGGAACCTGCAAATAGTTGTGTAGCTGTATCTAGAGATGTTTCTGTACCTTGAAGTTTTCCGGCTATTTGCAATTGTTGCGGTGTAAATAAACCTGTGTAAAGGGGTGCTAACCCTCTGATATCTAGCTGCAATTCACCTTTTCCGCCTTTTGTGACTTCACCGCGTCCGTTGGCAACAGATAAGATAAACTTACCGTTGTTTTCAGCTATTAAGTCATCTTCTACTTTTAGGTGAAGTTCAGTTTGAATTTTCGTTGGATAACCCCGCTTTTCTAACGCTTTGACTACATCTATCACGCGCAGCATCCAACGGCTCATATACTTTACCTTGGCAGCTTGCTCTGGTAGTATCAAACTTAGAGAGTCAACCGCAGAACTCCTCCATAATATTTTGTCAATTTGCGATCGATGATTGGCTATAAAAGACCAGAAACTTTGTGCAGCAGCAGTTGTCAGGACTACCCAATCCCGAATTCGCAGAATAGCACCATCCTTGTCTGGGTGTTGGCTGAAGATAATATAGCCTTGAGGTTGGTTTGCTTCCCCAATAATATAAGCGTATGGCGTTTGTTTTTCTAATGGTCGGCTGACTTCTTGCCAGATGAATTGATTGCGGTCTAAATACCCATTGTTAAGTCTTGCCTGCTTTTGATATAAGTCATGAAATACTTCAAGATTGATAGGAACTACAGGTTTGACAGGTAACGGTTGCTCTCGAACCTGGATACTCTGAGCCGGAATTTCCCAAATGCAAGTAGTACCAGCTTGCTCATACCCTGCTTTGCGATACAAGCGTTGAGTAGCTGGATAGAGTACGGAGATGGGCACACCATTGGCATAAAGTTCTTTGACAGTGTGCTGCATCAAGGCGATCGCAGCTCCTGTTCCACGATATTCTGGAGCAATGCCAACTGCGGCAATTCCCGTCATCGGTACATTAACACCACCCCACCATTGAGCCATCGAAATCAGCGCAAGTCCCCCAGCAATTTGCTCATTTTGATGGATGACGCGGAGGTTTTCTACACCAATGCGGTTAAAGTAGCTTTTGCTTTCACCTAATTCGAGAAAACACTGGTCAAGAATATTACCCAGCCGCTGAATATCTTCTGGGTTGACATTCTGGCTGTATTCAAATTGAGGCGTCATGATCTTTATCGCCTAGTAGTATGCAACTACAAGCATACTACGGGAAGTGGTATTGCGATCGCGTTCGCGCAGCGTCTCGCAGAGAAGCGACTCAATCATGAGTATCGCTTCACCTGATTGGGGGATTGTCAAAGGGAAAGCGATCGCACTTCCTCAAGTATGAGAACTAGTCTACATAATCCGTTATAATGTCGGATTTTTCCGGGTTATTTGAGGTGATTGGACGTTGACCATCTATGTCAATCGTGTCAGAAATCTGAAAATTACTTTTAGCGATCGGACGTTCACCGTCTATATCATAAGTATCCCCAACTTCTAAATCACTTGGGTCAATTGGACGCTTGCCGTCTACGTTTAGGGTATCATTATCCTCAAAATCACTTTTACCAATTGGACGCTGACCATCTATCTCAATAGTGTCAGAAATCTGAAAATTACTCTTGCCAATTGGACGCTCACCATCTATGTCATAAGTATCCTGAACCTGAATACTACTTGGGTCAATTGGACGATGACCATCTACGTCAAGTGTTTTAGGAGTTTCTTTCAGTTCTTGATTAGATGCCTGAGAAATAATGTTCGCTTCAGTATCTTTTGTATCCTGACTTGAATTATCTTTATTTTTGTTATTCATACTTTGCCTTATTCCTAATTGGGGTTGTTCACTTAGTAATAGCATCACCAAAGACTTTTTTAATCCATAATTAGACTGCTTCTGGGCTATGCTAAAAGATTTTCTCAAGTAAAAAAGAAAAATTTACTTTTATCTTTTACTCCAACTCAGCTTCAGTAGTTTAGCGTTTTTACACTAAGAAGTAATAAGTTATTTTACGTAATACTTATATTTCTCATCTTTTTGGGCTACAAGCAGTTTGATTATATTTATGTATTGATTACATCGGAAAAGGAGTTGCCATCATGGCTATACTACTTAATCTGATTTTAGTATTACTTTTTGCAAGTTTTTTACTTTACTTACTACTAGCCTCAGGTAGGGGATTTAAGTTTGTCAACCTTACCCGACTGGTATCAAAGAATTCAAAAGCTATAACAATTGCGGTAATAGTTATTGCAGCGGTTATAAGTGGACATACTGTGTCCGCGCAGATTACACCTCCGCCTTCGCTCAAAACCGTGAAGGTTCCTGAACCGAACAATCTCTCAGACTTCATTAAGGACAAAACAGCGGCGATTAAGCTAGGAAAATCCCTTTTCTGGGATATGCAGGTCGGCAGCGATGGCTTGTTGTCCTGTGCTAGTTGTCACTTTCATGCGGGAGCCGACAACAGATCCAAAAATCAAATAAATCCCGGTCTTTTGGTTACTCCGAACCCAGATGCAACTTTCCAACTTGGCGGCGCACCGAACTATCAACTAAAGCCAGAAGATTATCCCTTCCACAAGCTGTTAGACCCGAATAAAGCGGACAGTACCGTTTTGTCTAGCATTAACGATGTCGCCTCCTCCCAAGGAGCCTTCAATGCAGAGTTCGTTGATGTCACACCAGGTAAGGCGGAGGATAACGTAAACTTTAAGCCCGATCCGGTCTTTAACGTCGGAGGCGTAAATGTGCGCCGAGTCGAGCCGCGCAACACCCCGACCGTAATTAACGCGGTGTACAACTTCCGCAACTTCTGGGATGGAAGGGCGCAGGACATCTTCAACGGCGTGAATCCCTTCGGCTTAAGAGACCCGAATGCCTTTGTCGGCAAGGCAGACAACCCCGCCAAACTAAATTTGGTGAAAATCAGCCTTAACAATTCGTCTTTAGCTTCCCAAGCAGTCGGTCCCCCACTCAGTTCCTTTGAGCAGTCTGCCGACGGTCGCACCTTTGAAGAAATTGGCGATAAGTTCGGAGACATCGACAAGAAATCTAAGAGTGCTTCTAAAGGCAAAAAGCCTCTCAGAAAAACTGGTAAGAAATTACTTCCCCTTCGTCCCTTAGGCAAGCAGCTTGTACATCCAGATGACAGCGTTTTAGGTAGCGATAGCAGAGTCTCTCAACCCGGTCTAAAGACGGCTACCTACGAAAAGTTGATTGAGGATGCCTTTAAGTCAGAGTGGTGGAAGTCTAACCGCATGATCCAAATTGATGAGAAGGGTCAACGGAATATTGTCAAGAAGCCGGATAAATCCTTGGCTACCAACGAGTACACGCTGATGGAGTACAACTTCCCGCTGTTCTTCGGGCTGTCGGTTCAGATGTACGAGGCTACACTCGTCTCTGACAATACACCCTTTGATCAGTTCCAGGAACAAAAACCGAACACTAGCGCCCTAACTGCCCAGCAACAGCAGGGTCTCAATCTTTTCCTGAACAACGGTTGCATCTTCTGCCACGCAGGAGCAGAATTCACCGCTGCTTCGGTTAGCAACGTGCAGAAAAACGGACGACTCACACGCTCGCCAGCACCTGGTAACCCCATCGAAGACACCGGCTTCTTCAAAATCGGCGTCACACCCGAGCTGGAAGACCTGGGCGTGGGCGCTGACGACCAGCTGCAACCTGTGTCGCGCCCACTCTCGGAAGCGCGGCTAGCCCAGCAGGGAAGCTTTCAGCAGGTCTTCGGCGAAGCGCCCAATATCACCTTTGGTCCCAATGATAAAGCGGAAGCGGACGCAGTCTTTAAGGCTCCCGGACTCCGCAATGTGGAGTTAACTGCCCCCTATATGCACAATGGTGGAATGTTGACCCTGCGGCAAGTGGTGGATTTCTACAGTCGCGGCGCGGGGGACGACGAAAACAAACCTCGCCTCCGGGTGCTTAATCTGAGCGAGGAGAACAAAGAGGCGCTGGTAGCCTTCATGAAATCGCTTACCGATGAGCGAGTCCGCCAGGACAAAGCACCCTTCGACCATCCGCAACTGTTCGTCCCCAACGGACATCCGGGTGACACATCATCTGTTACCAACGACGGCACCGGAAAAGCTACAGAAAAGCTGTTGGAAATTCCTGCTGTTGGTCGTAACGGTGGTAGTGGTACACCGAATTTCCTGAGCAGCACTAATTAGCACACGACTATAGAAACCCGGTTTCTTTGAGAAACCGGGTTTCTCAGTATTACTCCCCCAACATCTCCAACAACTGCGACTCACTCAACTGGTTAATTCCCAACTCTTGCGCTTTTTCCAACTTAGAACCTGCATCTTCTCCCACAACTAAATAATCAGTTTTCTTACTCACAGATTCCGTCACTTTGCCACCATCTTTCTGAATTAAAGCTTTAGCTTCATCCCGTTTCAAAGTTGGTAAAGTACCCGTGATTACAAAACTTTTCCCTGCAAACTTTTGATTTTTATCTGCAACCTCGGTTACTTCCCCAACAAATTGTAACCCCGCAGCTTGCAACCGTTCAATTAAAGTTTGATTTGCAGCAATGTGGAACCACTGATAAACTGATTGAGCAATTTCTGCACCGATACCGTAAATTCCTTCGATATCTGATTGCCTTGCTTGTGCTAACTGTTCGACGGTGGGAAACTTCTCAGTTAATAATTGGGCATTGACGCTGCCAACGTGACGAATGCCTAAACCATATAATACCCGCGACCAAGGTTGATTTTTACTTGAAGCGATCGCACTCACCAATTTCTCTGCTGACTTTTTCCCCATCCTCTCTAATGCATAAAAGTTCTCTTCTGTCAATTCATATAAATCAGCAACGGAATGCACCACACCTTTATCAACGAGTTGATGCACCAGTTTTTCGCCCATACCGCGAATATCCAGTGCATCGCGGCTTACCCAATGTTCTATCGCTCCCTTGAGGATAGCTGCACAAGAAGCATTTACACAACGAGTAACCGCTTCACCTGTTTCTCGCACCACAGGCTGGTTGCATACTGGACAATGAGTAGGCATAACAAACGGTTTTGTGTCCGTGGGGCGAAGTTCTTTGAGTACCCTCAGCACTTCTGGGATAATTTCCCCAGCTTTGCGGACGATGACAGTATCGCCGACGCGGATATCTAATTGGGCAATGCGATCGCTATTATGTAAAGTAGCGCGGGATACCGTCGTCCCTGCAAGTTGCACTGGGCGCATTTCTGCCAATGGCGTTAAAGCGCCAGTTCTACCCACATTGACCGCAATATTTTCTACGCGGGTGGGTGCTTCTTCAGCTGCGTATTTCAGTGCGATCGCCCAGCGAGGAAACTTTTGCGTAAATCCCAACTGTTCTTGCAGCTTAAAAGAATTCAGCTTTACCACCACCCCATCAGTCATGTAAGGTAAATTCAGCCTTTCTGTATCCCAGTGCTGATAATATTCAGCAACTTCTGCCGAAGTTGCACACAGACGCTTATTTGGGTTGACGCGAAAACCCATTTTTTGCAATAATTCCAAAGCTTCCCATTGAGTATTAGCAATACTCGCATCATCCAACCCTGCAATGTGCAGCGTATAAGCAAAAAAATCTAACTGCCGACGAGCTACAATGCGAGAGTCTAATTGCCGCAGTGTACCAGCTGTAGCGTTGCGAGGATTGGCAAATAACTGCTCACCCGATGCAAGTCTTTGGGAGTTAATTTGTTTAAACACCTCCAAAGGTAAAAACGTCTCACCGCGAACTTCCACCCGTTCAACGTTTTCTAACCCTTGCAAATTCAAACGTAATGGAATTGAGCGAATTGTTCGCACATTTTGGGTAATGTCTTCACCCGTCACTCCATCACCTCTAGTGACTCCTCTTACTAAAACGCCATTTTCGTAAGTCAGAGCCAAAGCATTACCATCAATTTTGAGTTCGCAGACATATTCTACCGCCTTTGTGTCGGGTGATTGTCGCCGCCAACGATTATCCCAAGCTTGCAATTCATCAACATTAAACGCATTCTCCAAACTATATAGGGGAATGTTGTGCCGCACCGAGGTAAATTGTGTTGCTGGCTTCTCACCCACGCGCTGAGTCGGACTATCTGGTGTTACAACTTCTGGATACTGAATTTCCAGTTCTTGCAATTCTCGATATAGGCGATCGTAAACTGCATCCTCCATTATGGGAGAATCGAGGACGTAATAGGCATAGCTAGCTTGTTGTAGTAGTTGTCGCAGTTCCTCTACCCGCTGCATAACCTCAGGTGCTATCTGTTCCACGGACTTGATCTCCATCAATAACTTAGACGAATTTCAGACTCTAGTTTAACCGCCAAGGCTTTGCATCTGGTTTAGCAACAACGGATAACAGGAGCCTTCACGTAGCACGGCTTTGATTTTTTATTATGTTTTTATACTAATTATTAAACTTAATTACTGAGTATTGGTGTCGTAAAGAAATATAAATAAATAATTAACACTCAAGGGTACGTAAGTAGTATTTAGGATAAATTGTACGATTGTTTAGCTCTATTGAAGGTCAAGCTCAGTAATAAGAACGCTTCTGCCACATAAGTTCTTTAAACAACAAGGTGAAAACTGATGGCTTTAAAAGACTCACTCCAGAAACTGCAATCTTACGCAGAGCGATCCATAGTCCCTCCGCAAGAGTTAGTGGAGGAACTGGAACTGGAACTGCAAGCTCAAACCCAGCCAATAGTCTCACGCCAGCAAGGGGAAGTCGCAATTTCGACGCTTGTGCTTGAAGTTTCTCAACCCAATAGCATCAATGGCACGTCTGGTAATGACGTTATCGTTGGTACCAATAATGCCGATATAATCTTCGGGCTGGAGGGCAATGATGGCATATTTAGTCTTGCTGGCAACGACCGGGTTTTTGGGGGTTCTGGAGTTGACATCATTGTTGGGGGCGGTGGAGATGACCAACTCTTTGGTGAAGACGACAACGACGTAATCTTTGGTGATGTGCAATTCTTTGCTGAGGGCGGCAATGACTTGCTCAGTGGTGGCAATGGGAATGACATCCTGCTTGGTGGTGCTGGCAATGACACCCTCAATTCTAAGTTTGGGCAGTAGCAACTTCAGTTACGTTTAGGTATCCCAAACTACAGTATTGAACCAAAGTCGCGGCCCCATTCTAGCCATATGCTGGGATGGGGTTATTAGCATTTTGCATTCATATTTTAAATCGATTGGGCGATCGCTCTCAACACCCCTAATTGCAACTTTGCACGCAAACGGCTATAAAAAAGAAGACGCACCTGTTTTTATCTAATCTTTTGAAGTTAGCAATTTGCAAGAATTATCTACAATAACTGATTTACCACTAGTGCAACTACACAACGACAACGGATAATCCTGATACAGCAAAACAATTTCTAACTATTTCACGGAATTTTAATGACAAATTCTGTACCAGAATGCAAGTTAATAATTCACATCATCTGATGTCCTCAAAGCGATAAATTAAATCAGTAGCAGCACTTCCCCAGATTAAGAGGCAACAAATTCAGTTATGGGAATGGCGATCGCTAACTCTGTCCCTTCTCCCAAGACTGACTCACAACTCAAAAAGCCTCCATGTTTTTCGACCACTATCTGACGACTGATAGATAAGCCTAAACCTGTACCTTTCCCAACTGATTTAGTAGTAAACAAATAATCAAATATTTGTGATTTTACTTTTTCTGATATACCTTTGCCATTATCTTTAATCTTAATTATCACGCTTTGATTATCTAGAGAAACTTGTGTTTTTATAATAATAATATTAGGTACTCTTTCTATATCTTCAAAACTGCGTCCTTGACTACATTCATCTAATGCGTCTATTGCATTTGCTATAACATTCATAAATACTTGATTTAGTTGCCCTAAATAACATTTTATCAAAGGCAAGTTTCCATATTCTTTAATTATTTTAATTTCGGGACGAATATCATTACCTTTCAAACGATGTTGCAAAATCATCAAAGTGCTATCGATGCCTTCGTGGATATCAGCTAACACCTTATAAGTAGTATCAGCACGGGAGAACGTTCGTAGAGAATTGCTAATATCACGTATACGTTTCGTTCCTAATTTAGCTGAATTAATTATTCTTGGTATGTCTTCTACCATAAATTCTAAGTCAATTTCTACTGCATGATTCTCAATTTTTGGATGTTTACAGTATTGCTGGTATATCTGCAAGTGTTCAAGCAAACCATGAAGGTATTCTTCCAGGTGGTCAACATTACCTGAAAGATAAGTAAGTGGGTTATTAATTTCGTGAGCAATACCAGCCACCAACTGACCAAGAGCAGACATTTTTTCACTTTGTACTAATTGAATTTGAGCTTCTTTTAAGTCATTTAGAGATTTAGAAAGTTCAGCCGTTCGCTCTTTTACCCGATCCTCTAACTCTTCTGTGAATTGCTTAAGTTGAATATTTTGTTCTTCCAGCTTCTTGGTTAAATTTCGTATTTTTAAATGCAGGCGAACACGGGCGAGAACTTCTTCTTGCTGAAACGGTTTAGTGATATAATCTACTGCTCCTAAATTAAAACCTTTGACTTTATCTGCCGTATCATGTAAAGCCGTCATAAAAATCACAGGAATGTCATGAGTTAGCGGATTATCCTTGAGTTTCTCACAGGTCATAAAACCGTTAATTCCTGGCATCTGAATATCTAATAAAATTAGGTCTGGTGGGTCATATTTGCTTTGTTTGAGGGCATTTTCACCGCTCGTTGCTACAGCAATTTCTAAGCCTGCATCAATCAAAGCTTCCGATAGTACTGCTAAGTTAGTGGGGTTATCATCCACAATTAAAATAATATTATTTTCGGAGTAATGCATATTTTTATAACAATAAATAAATAAATATTAACTAAGTTTGGTTATTCGTTAAATATTGCTGAATAAAGATTTGAATTTTTTCTATTTGAAACTTATTGGCTAATTGTATAATTTCTTGAGCAAAGAAAGTCAATTTTTCATCTGATTGTGCAAGCTTATCAACTTGGTCTTGTATAGCTTTAACGCGACCTTTCAAAGCTAAATCGTACAGTCGAGATAAATCCTCGGCGGGCGGTGGTACTATTATGCCAGGTGTAGGTGAAATACTTTCATCTGGCTCATTATCGGCTTGGTTGTTTTTTTCATAAAGCCATTCCAATTTCAAATGTACTCGTAATAATTCCAGCAGAGTTTCTACCTGCACGGGTTTAGGTAGAAACTCGTTTGCTCCAGCATCTAAACTTTTATGTTGGTCAGTTTCAAACACACTGGCAGAAGAAGCAATTATTACGACTTCTTTTAACTGAGGCGATCGCCGCAGTTGCTGTATCATATTAAAACCATCCATCACAGGCATAATTAAATCACTAATAATTAAGTTTGGTTGAAACTCAACGGCTTTATCTAAACCCTCTTGACCATTTTTCGCTTCGATAATGTTAAAACCAATTGGTTCTAGTAGATTGACAAGAACCGAACGATTCTCCCATTTATCATCTACTAATAAAATGTTTTTCTGTTTCCCAGAAAAACCAATGATAATTTTATTTGAAAATGTTTTGGCTGTTTCTGACCAATTGGGGGCTGTTAATAACTCGACATCAAATGAAAAAATACTGCCTTCACCAAGCTGACTTTGCACTGAGATACTACTCTTCATGAGAGAGATAATTTTTTGCGTAATTGCTAATCCTAAGCCGGCTCCTTCTGACTTGCGACATTCAGAACCAACTTGCTCAAAGGGCAAAAATATTTTCTTTAATTGCTCATGACTCATCCCCACTCCAGTATCTTCAATTTGAAAGCGAATTTTGGTAAATGGAAATTCTTCTTTTCTATTAGCTAATAACTTTACTTTAAAAGTTACTTTTCCTTTGTCTGTAAATTTGATGGCGTTACCAAGTAGGTTAATTAACACTTGCCGCAAACGTTTTTCGTCAGCATGAATACCTTGAGGAATTTCTGATTCTACTTGGTAAGTAAATGCAATGTTTTTTTGTTCTGCGCGGATGCGGCAAATTTCGGCGACACCTTGCAAAAAGGCAGGAAAATGAAAATCTGTAGGGTAAAGTTCCATTTTCTGTGCTTCAATTTTCGAGAGGTCTAAAATATCGTTTATTAAAGTTAATAGGTGAGAACCACACTGATGAATGACGCTGATGCCGTTGCGTTCTTTTTCTGTGAGGGTTGGCGATCGCTGAAGAATTTGGGCATAGCCTAAAATACCATTAAGCGGCGTTCTCAGTTCGTGGCTCATGTTTGCCAAAAACTCGCTTTTAGCATAATTGGCAGTGTCAGCCTTGATTTTGGCTTCTTTCAGTTCTGCTGTACGTTCTTCAACCCGAATTTCTAATTCTTGATTGTTTTTTTCTAAAATAGTGAAAGATTCGCGTAACTGCTGCGCCATGCGGTTAAACGATTGAGCAAGAACCCCTAATTCATCGACTGCTGACTCTTGTACTTTTTGGTCTAACTCACCGGATGCGATCGCTTCCGAGGCTTTACTTAGCCGTAAAATCGGTTGGGTAATCCAACGCGATGTATATACGCCCAGCAAACTTGCCAATACCAACGCCCCCAAACACAGTAAAATCGTACTGCGGGTGTTGGCGTTAATTTCTGCCATAAAGTCAGATTCTGGAACCGCAACCACCACCAGCCAGTCTAGCCCCCATTCATCCCCCCAAGGTGTTACCTGAATAAACTGGTGCTGACCATTAACTAAAAAGTCAAGCTGCTGGCTATTTTTGATTTTGCTAAAGTCGCCGAAATGCTGTGTTAGATATTTTGTGCTTGCTTGAACTAAGGGGTCACTACTATCTATTGCCTTTAGCCGTTGTGGTTTATTACCTACCATTGTGTAAGGCTTCTCGCTGCTGGAGGTGGCAACTATTAAACCGTTGCGCTCTAAAATAAAAGTTTTGGCGTTAGGGCTAATTTTTAACTGCTGCAAAAAATCACTAATTTGAGACAAACGCTGGTCAATACCGATGACACCTATTAAGTTTTTGTTTTTATCATAAACAGGACGGTTGGCAGAAATTGCTAGGGGAAATGGCGGTATTTCCCACTGATAAATCTGGCTCCATATAGGTTTACCAGCTTTGACTGTCTCTGCATACCAAGCTTCTTTCTGAAATTTGTAGTCAGTAAAAGTGCTAATCACCTTGAGACGATTGCCTTGGTTATCTGTTTGGTAGTTGTATGTATCATTGTTACCGTATCGCTTTTGGGAAAGATCATTAACAATGATGCGACCATTGTTCATGTAATATCCAGAGCCAGAGAATTCACCTAGTTTAGAGCCAAAGCTAATATAACCAACGTTATACAACTGCATTTGCTTCCAAAAGTAATGCCCAATACCTTCTAAGTCTTGCGGATTCAGCAAACCCAAGTCGAAAGCATCTCCATTAACTTGAGCCAAATGCCGAGCCGTTTCCAGGTAGCTATCAAGGTGTTGATCGATACGCGAACTGACTTCACCCCGCATTCGCGAAGCAAGTTCGTTAACTGCTCTCTGCCCATTACGTAACGATAGATACCCGGTCAATCCAACAGCGGCAAAGATTTGCAGCACAAAAGGAACGACAAGAATCAGGCGTAGTGATAATTTTTGCAAGTTTTTTATACCAGTTTCAGGCGTTGATTTAAGTAGCATTACTACCTTAACAACAATTGAAAAGTTAGATAATTAATTACATAGTTCCCAGATTTGAATTCATGATTTACATTTACTTAGGGAGATTTATAAAAATAAATCACCACTCGTGTATTAAGTTTTTTCGTGGATACCCTTGGCTGTAGCTTTGACGGTGTTGGGAGTCGAAAGGAAGCCTATGCCATCTATTCGTAGTGATTCTCCCGTTGGGCTGGAGATTTATTTACACTTATGTGATATAAATTCTTTTTCCTCCTCTCCCCCTGCCCCCCTGCCTCCCCTGCTTCCCCTGCTGCCCATTTGTATCAACTTTAAAGTGAAACGGTATGACTTCATGCTCCCGTCAGTTTCCTGTAAAATTGTTTGAAGGGTTCGGATAGAAACATGAGAGTTTGGCTTGCTTGCTTTTTCGTGCTGTTTGCCCTAGCAAAATTGTTTGACTGGGTGCAGGAACTTTCCCTACCGCTACCAATTTATATTTTGGGTGGGGCATTTTTAGCTGTTGCTTCTAACTACGATAAGATTGTTGGCTCTTACTTCAACGATGCTATTAGTGAAGCGCAACCTGAACAATCGCAATTAGATTCATCTACTGTCGAAAAAGTCAATACATCTTTATGAAAATATAAATAATTAGACAGGATGGTTAATTTTCAAAGTACAGAATTAAAGTACGAGAAGTATATCGGAATAATGTATTATTTAAAAACGCCAAAAAAGTATGAGCAAATCACTGGGAAAGTTTATTAGATTGGTTTGAATTTAGACCAAGAGAATTACACTGCAAGGAAGACAGAGAACAGTTAACCTACTAGCCTGTGCAGCAGTCATGAGTAACTTAACGCTCGGTCGTTTGGGGGAAGTCGCCGTACTCTTTTTCAAGTTGGGTATCATCGGTTTCGGGGGTCCGGTTGCCCATATCGCCATGATTGAAGATGAGGTGGTCAAGCGACGTCAGTGGATGACACGAGAGCATTTTCTTGACTTAGTTGGGGCAACTAATTTGATTCCGGGTCCGAATTCTACAGAAATGGCGATTCATGTAGGATATGTCTACGCGGGATGGCTGGGGCTGATTGTTGCGGGTGTTTGCTTTATTTTACCTGCGGTGTTAATTACAGGTATATTTGCCTGGATTTATGTAAACTATGGCAATTTGCCCCAAGTCGCTCCTTTATTGTATGGAATTAAGCCTGCTGTTTTAGCAGTAATTTTGGATGCGCTTTGGCGTTTGGGAAAAAAGGCTGTAAAAAGTCGTTACTATTTGGCGATCGCCTTGGGTGTAATCGTGTTGTTATTGCTGTTAAAGCTGAATGAAGTGATTGCCCTCTTAATTGGCGGTATCTTAGGTATGATTTGGTTGCGTAATGGCGATCGCGGCAAAACTCCACCAAGCACAGCAAATTTTCTCATCGCTAATTTAACCACAGGTGCGGCTTTTAAGACAACAGCAGTTAGTGCGGCGACTACTGTACATACAATAACAAATGTCTCTTTGTGGAAACTGGGTTTATTTTTCCTGAAAGTCGGTAGTGTGTTGTTTGGCGGTGGTTTTGTGTTGGTCGCGTTTATCGAAGGTGGATTAGTTCAGGAATACGGCTGGTTAACGCAACAACAGTTACTCGATGCGATCGCGATCGGTCAATTTACTCCAGGACCGGTTCTTTCTACCGCTACCTTTATCGGTTATGTCATTGCAGGTGTTCAAGGTGCAATTGTCGCAACGGTGGGAATTTTCCTTCCGTCGTTTTTCTTCACGGCTATTCTTAATCCGCTTGTTCCTCGGTTACGCGCTTCAAAATGGACAAGTGCATTTCTCGATGCGGTGAATGTCAGTGCTGTAGCGTTGATGCTTGTTGTTACCTTGGAATTAGCAGCAGCGACTTTAATACCAAAAGCTGCGTATGTGGATTTTTTAGCTGTGGCGATCGCTATTATCTCAGCCGTTTTAGTAATTCGTTTCCGCATCAATGCTGCATGGCTAGTTTTTGGTGGCGCTTTTATCGGATGGGTAGCTTCACTTTTAGGTTACACTCGATGATCACTGTGTAAGCATAAAGGTAATATAGAGGTAGATTGTATGACTATTGAAACAGCCACCAAATATTACATAGCCAACAAACCAGTACGCCATAAAGTATTAGGACAGATGGTGATTGTCGATTTATACCCGTCTAGAGTTGGCAGCGTGCGCGTAAAACTTCCTAACGGTGTAGAGATGGATTGCCAGCTAGAGTTTTTAGACCCTGTATAATAGGGCAAACGTATCTAAATTTGCCTTAACTCATGTGTTGGGTCAAGCTCCGACACCTTGTAAGGGTGTGGCTAAACGAACAAAGTCCGCCCAAGTCTACTAGGTAAAATCAAGAGTTTCGTAGCCCGCGATTAGGCGGGCTTTGTTAGTATAATTCCAGGCTTCCAGACGATGACAGATAAAATTATTCAAGAACAAATCGCTTACTATCGTGCCAGGGCAAACGAATATGATGAGTGGTTCTATCGGCTTGGTCGCTACGATCGCGGTGAAGAATTCAACCAGCGTTGGAAAGACGAAGTTGCTGTTGTCAAACGTGCGTTACATCAACTTAAAGCCGCAGAGAACATCTTAGAATTAGCCTGTGGAACAGGTATCTGGACGGAAGAACTTGTAAAGATTGGCAAGAAAATTACTGCCTTCGACGCTTCCAAGGAAGTAATAGAAATTAATCGCAGAAAGTTACATTCACCGAATGTGAAATATCACCAACTTGATTTATTCACATGGGAACCGGACATTGAATATGATTTAGTATTTTTTGCCTTTTGGCTTTCTCATGTACCACCAACATTACTTGATTTGTTTTTGATGAAAGTCTATAATTCTGTTCGCGTTGGGGGGACAAGTTTTTCTGGTAGACTCACGCTTTGAGCCTACATCCACAGCGAAAAATCATTTTTTTGAAGACGACAAAAAGATTTATCAAACCCGGAAGTTAAATAATGGTGAAGAATTTCAGATAGTCAAGATTTTTTATCAGCCCGATGAACTTTATAAAAAGTTGCTAAAAGTTGGGTTTCAGGCTGATGTTAAGCTAACGAACAACTATTTTATTTACGCAAATGCAACAAAAACTTAGTATTTTCGTTATTCTATCTGAATCAGCGAGGAACGCAGATTTAGTCTGAGTAGACGTAGCGATCGCCTCAAGCATTTGTACTCCTCAAATCTATTGTTATTCCTTCGTTAGAGAAAAAAGCTAGAAAGCAGCAATTTTTCAAAGCTTTGAGTCTGAGTTTGGTACACTATCGTTTCTTATTGCATACATCTAAAAAACGACAGGATTTATGTAGTTTATCTAAAATCTGCTAAACAAAGTAAGTCAATAACAGTAAAGGTTTAGTTAAAAATTATCAAAATTTAGGTTAATTTACCGGAATCCACCCTTACAGAATGTCGGGTATAAATGAAAATACCTGCTTTGTCTGAATTCATCACTTTTTTTTATTAAATTGAAAAAAAAATATATTTGCTTTTATCAAAGAGAATTTCTAAAGTTAATTCAACCTATATTTGGTAAGAAGCTATCAAGATTGATGTGATGAATTGAAATTTTTAATTATAGCACGAAGAGTGCTAAATGCAAATTAAATCCCTCCTTTTTATCATGATCGTGTGAATTTAAAGCATTACATTTATGGAACTATCAAGCAAATCGGAATATGCACTTTTAGCTTTGTTAGAGTTGGCAAATTGTTATTGCCGTAACGAATCTCTGCAAATCCAACAGATAGCTTTACTGCAAAATATACCCAATCGTTATTTAGAACAACTGCTAGCGATATTGAGACGTGGAGGTTTAATTAAAAGCATACGCGGAGCAAAGGGCGGTTATATCTTGGCACGAGACCCCCAACAGATTACGCTTTTAGATGTATTAAACTGCATTGAAGGCGTAGAAAGTACTTCGACTGCTGGTGATACAACATCCAAAACAACAGAAAGTAAAATAATTCAAGAGATCTGGTGTGAAGCGCGTCAGGCTGCTAACTCAGTTTGGCAAAAGTATACACTCCAAGACCTTTGCGATCTGCGAGATAATCGGCAACAGGTGCAATTTATGTATTACATATAGATAATTATATGGCATTGCATCTTCCTAAATGTCTTTTTTGTCAATATGGGGTTGATAGCAAAATTAATCATTCTCGATTGTATAATCAGGCTTTTAGATGTTTATTTGGAAAAATATGTAGTTTTTTTTTGAACTATAGCTTTAAAAAATCGGTTTTTGGAAATGTTTATTGCTTAGTTCATTACCCTCATGTGGCTCTACACACCTGATGTAGAAGCTATATTTTTTCTTCGTTAATAAAAGTATCAGTTCTTATAAAATTAAAAATTATTCATTATAAAACTTAATATTTTTTTACAAGCAGTCTATTATATTTATCCATCAGGTATGATCAACAAAGATATATTTAACAAAGAAGGTTTAAAATAATTTTTCCAAATAAAATTATTGATTAGTTGCATTTTTTAAGCAACATTTTGGAAATGAAAAAACATAAATATAAGCAAAAAATCCTACAAAAGCTTAAATCGCCAGTTGCAATATTTTTCGCTGTTTTATTCGGTATTATTCTATCCATTCAGCAAGTTTTATCGCAGCAGCCAGTAGTTTTGAATTTGTTGATGACGGCACCCGATGCCCAGCCTTGGAAAACGGGCATTGTCAAAGACTTTGAAGCTAAAAATCCCGGAATTCGGATTAATGTTATCGAAGGACCCAATGCCACAAATTTGCTAGAAGACCTTTATACTTCGGCTTTTATTTTAGGCGATTCTCCTTATGACATAGTGAATATGGATGTCATTTGGACACCTAAATTTGCAGCGGGTGGATGGTTAGAAGATTTAAGCGATCGCATCACAAAAGAAGAGTTAGCCGCATTTTCACCCAAAGATGTAGAAGCAGGAATTATCGAGGGCAAATTATATAAAATTCCCATGCGAAGCGATGTGGGAGTACTTTACTATCGGCAAGACTTGCTTCAGCAAGCGGGATTTCAGCCACCAGAAACGATTGCAGATTTGCTGAGAATTTCTCAAGCTTTGAAAAAGCAAGGAAAAATTAATTGGGGTTATCTTTGGCAAGGTCGCCAATATGAAGGTGCTGTAGCGATGTTTGCCGAAGTTTTAGAAGGCTTTGGGGGATTTTGGGTAAATGCGAACACGTTAGAAGTAGGACTAGATCGACCAGAAGCATTAAAAGCGATCGCCTTTCTCAAACAAACAATTCAAGAAGGCATTTCTCCACCTGGAGTCACAACATACATAGAAGAAGATACAAGGCGAATTTTCCAAAGTGGTCAAGCAGCATTTTTACGTAGCTGGCCCTATGTTTGGCCCCTTGCAAATGCCAAAGATTCGCCAATTAAAGGCAAAATCGGCATTAAATCAATGGTTGGTATTGACCCAAAAAGTGGCGCAGCTTGTTTAGGTGGTTGGGGTTTAGGAATTGCCAAATCATCGAAACATCCCGAGGAAGCCTGGAAAGCAATTAAATATTTTACAAGCGAAGAAGCACAGCGGCGATTTATTTTAAATGCCGGTTTTGTACCCAGCCGACGCGCATTATTTACAGACCCAGAAATTATCGCTAAATATCCCCATTATCCCAAATTATTAGAAATAGTTGATAAAGCAGTTTTACGTCCACCCATAGCCCAATATGCCCAAGCCTCAGATATTTTGCAACGTTATTTAAGTGCCGCTTTAACAAATAGCATGACTCCGGAAAGCGCCATGAAAGCTGCCGCTAATGAAACGCGAAGATTGTTGAAATAGATAGTTCATAGTGGATAGTGCTTAGTAGATAACTGTTAACTATTGATTATGAACCGTCAACTAACAACCAACAACTAACAACTAAGAAATATGCAAACAATTCGAGGTAGAGAACAACGCACAGCATTAATTTTATTATTGCCAGCTTTATTAATGCTATTGTTTGTTTTTGGCTACCCGATCGCTCGTGCTTTTTGGTTAAGTTTCTTTACTCAAAATTTGGGAACGAAACTGCAACCTGTCTTTTCTGGGTTCGACAATTACGCACGGATGGCAGGAGATGGTCGTTTTTGGCAAAGTTTTTGGACAACTTCAATATTTACTACAGTAACTGTGTTTCTAGAATTAATTCTGGGAATGGGTGTTGCTTTGATTCTCAACCAGCGTTTTTTGGGACGCGGTGTAGTGCGGACCATCGCTATTTTACCTTGGGCTTTGCCAACAGCTTTGATTGGTCTAGCTTGGGCGTGGATTTTTAACGATCAGTTTGGTCTTGTCAATGATATTTTGCGGCGACTAAATTTAATTCAAGCTAATATAAACTGGTTGGGAGAACCAACACTAGCAATGATAGCGGTAATAGTTGCTGATATTTGGAAAACTACGCCTTTTATTAGTATTCTAGTGTTAGCTAGTTTGCAGTCAATTTCATCAGATTTGTATGAGGCTCATGCTATAGATGGTGCGACACCTTGGCAAAGTTTTCGGCAAATTACACTACCGCTGTTGATACCGCAAATTCTGATAGCTACCTTGTTTCGCTTTGCTCAAGCTTTTGGTGTGTTCGACTTAATTGCGGTGATGACTAACGGTGGTCCTGGGGGTGCAACGGAAGTCGTATCGTTGTATATTTACTCTACCATCATGCGCTACTTAGATTTTGGTTATGGCGCGGCGTTGGTAGTATGTACTTTCAGTTTGTTAATTTTTATGGTGGCGATCGCACTTTTCTTTCTCAACAAATATCGAGGTAAGGGAGTGGGGACTAGGGACTAGGGACTAGGGAGTGGGGAAGAAATATTTTTAGGAGTGACTATTTAGTAATACATCTTACAAATCCAAAATCTAAAATCTAAAATCTAAAATCCAAAAATCGCTATGGCTGTAATTCCTCAAGTAACTCTGACGACTCCCAAACCTACAACTAGGGTAAAGAATCCTGGAAAAAACATCTTGCTGGGAATAGCGATCGCTTGTGTGGTAATTTTCTGTTTAGCACCTGTAATGTGGCAATTGTTGACTTCATTTAAGGTGAATCAAGATATTTCCCAAGTTCCCACCGTTTACTTTCCAACTCGCATCACCCTCAATCACTACACAGCATTATTCACTCGCTATCCGTTTTGGCGCTACATTTTAAATAGCGCTTTTGTATCGATTATTTCTACAGCTTTCTCTTTAGCATTCGGCGCGCCCGCTGCTTACGCATTAGCAAGGTTACGTCCTTGGGGTGGAAAATTCATCCTAGGTGGTATTCTGATTATCACCTTATTTCCGGGAATTTTATTGTTTTTCGGACTGTTAGAAATTATTCAAAAGCTGCACTTGGGTAATAATTATTTAGCTTTAATTATTCCCTACACCGCAATTAACTTGCCTTTAACAATTTTAGTATTACGTAGCTTCTTTGAACAATTACCAAAAGATTTAGAAGATTCCGCCAAGGTAGATGGCTATAGCACTTTGCAAATGCTATTACAAATTTTATTACCAATGACAATTCCTGCTTTAGTGACAACAGGAATTCTCACCTTTATATTTGCCTGGAATGAGTTTATCTTCGCCCTTACATTTATTACTCGTGAAGAGATGAAAACAATTCCCGTAGCTGCGGCGCAATTGGGTGGTGCAACCCAATTTGAAATTCCCTATGGTCCAATTGCCGCAGCAACTATTATCGGGACATTGCCTTTAGTTTTACTTGTTTTGTTCTTCCAGCGCAAGATTATTCAAGGTCTAACGGCTGGTGCTGTTAAAGGATAAGGAGACGGGAGACAGGAGACAGGAGAATTCCCAACTGACTCCGCGCCTTTTTTACCGGCGCTCTTTACCCCGTCCCTCCTAACTCCTAATTCCTGTACAGTAGAGACGCGATTAATCGCGTCTCTACAATTCCTGACTTCCTTAATAAAATGGCTAAACTAGAACTAAAAAATTTAAATAAAACCTATAACCCTAAAGTTATTCCAGTTAAAGACATTAGCTTAACTGTCGATGACAATGAATTTCTCACTTTACTTGGTCCGAGTGGCTGTGGTAAGTCTACGACGCTGCGGATGATAGCGGGATTGGAAGAACCTACTCACGGTCGAATTTTCCTTGGTAATGAAGATATTACATCGAAACGTCCAGGCGATCGCAATATGGCAATGGTGTTTCAAAGCTACGCGCTTTATCCCCACATGACCGTCTTTGAAAATCTTGCCTCTGGACTGAAACTGAAAAAAACACCTCGCGCAGAAATTCAACAGCGAGTCACAGAAGTATCCCAACTTTTAGGATTAGAAGAATTATTACAGCGCAAACCCGGTCAATTATCGGGGGGACAACGCCAAAGGGTTGCAGTCGGACGAGCATTAGTGCGTCGTGCCCAAGCGTATTTATTAGATGAACCGCTGAGTAATTTGGATGCACTACTCCGCGAAAGAGTCCGCGCAGATATCAAGCAAATATTTTCTACTCAAAAAGCCCCGGTAGTTTATGTTACTCACGACCAAACAGAAGCGATGACGCTTTCCACGAAAGTGGCAGTATTAAACAACGGTTATGTGCAGCAACTCGACCCGCCAGAACGCATTTATAACCATCCCGCTAACTTATTTGTGGCTGGATTTGTTGGCAGTCCGCAAATGAATTTGCTTACATTGCCTTGTCAAGAAAGTTACGCCATATTAGGTAATTTTCGCGTTAATTTACCAGATATACCAACAGTTCCACCGCAAATTGTCCTAGGCATCCGTCCAGAAAACGTCCGTATTGCCCGACCAGAAGATACACAGACAATTCAAGGTCGAGTTTATCTAGTGGAAAACTTAGGTATGCACAATTTAGTCAGCGTGCGTGTTGCCAGTTCTCAGGCAGAATCGCCAATTTTACGCGCTTTGTTACCTACAGACCAAAATTGGGATGATGCCGAAATTACAGTAGCTCTGCCGCCGCAGAATATCCACTGGTTTGATGTTCAGTCGGGGGATGCACTTCGCAGTTGATCAACGCAAAGGCAGTTATGAGCAAGCCAAATTTTCCGGAAATCAACAAACTCGATTTACAGCGATTTTCAGGTAAATGAACCACAACCATGAAACCTAACCCCCAGCCCCTTCCCTACGTTCGCCTTGGTCTCCGACAGGAGAAGAGAGGGAAGGGGAGAAATTCAAAGCCTCTCTCCTGCCTTCGGCACGCTGCGCGAACGCAGGAGAGAGGAATGGAAGTGAGGTCAGCGTATAGTTTAATTACCTGAAAACTGCTGTAAGAATTTTCTTGAAAACGACCGAATCGCGTTTTTATTAGATGATATTCAATTTGTACAGTGCGTAAGTCATAGTTTAGTAGTAATCCAAGTCATTGACTAATCAACGGGTGGGAATTACCATATCTAGACCACTGATAACCAAGGTAATCGCATCAAGTAATTCGAGTTAGCGCCACCTTTGATCCTCGCACTCGCGCTTGGTACACAGAGGCTATTTAGCTATTACCGCATCTTGTATCAAATTGACTCAAATGTTGACGATTTCCGCTTACCACCTGGTGGCGCAACTGTATGAAAGCGCCAATTCTCTAGTTTATCGTGGTCGGCGGGTGGATACGGAGCAACCCGTTGTGCTGAAAATGCTCAAAGAGTCCTATCCTACTCCAGAGCGCACTGCTTGGTTTAAGCAAGAATATGAAGTCACCCGTAACCTGACAATCCCAGGAGTGGTGGATGCTTACGCCCTTTTTCGGGACGCTGAAGCAGTCGTGATGGTTTTAGAAGATTTCGGTGGTGACTCGTTGGATCTGTTGGCAATAGCGGGTCAACTTGAGTTATGTGAGTTTTTGAAGTTGGCGATCGCCATCACTGACATTTTAGGTCAAATTCATGCTGCCAACATTATCCACAAAGACATCAACCCCAGCAATATTGTTCTCAATCCAACCACCGGACAAGTCAAAATTATCGACTTTGGGATTTCAACAGTACTTTCACGAGAAAATCCCACATTGAGTAATCCTAATATTTTAGAAGGCACACTCGCTTATATTTCACCTGAACAAACAGGACGGATGAATCGGGCAATTGATTATCGCAGCGATTTTTACTCCTTAGGTGCTACCTTCTATAAATTGCTAACGGGTATTTTGCCATTTCAGAGTTTAGATTTGTTGGAATTGGTGCATAGTCATATTGCCAAACAACCCGTGCCACCGCATGAGGTTGTAGGGACACGAGATGTCGTTTCCCTACCATCAATCGTCTCAGATATTGTCATGAAGTTAATGGCAAAAAACGCTGAAGACCGATACCAATCAGCTTATGGTCTAAAAGCGGATTTAGAGATATGTCTGCACCAGCTACAAACAAATGGGCAAATTGATGTCTTTGCTCTTGGTGAACAAGATATTTCCGAGCGATTTACTATTGGGCAGAAATTGTATGGTAGGGAGCGAGAGATTGAAACTCTCCTAGAAGCTTTTACGAGAGTGGCAGGTGGAGAAACAGAGAATTCCTCAATTTCTACCCAATCCCAAATTGAAATGATTTTGGTTACTGGATATTCCGGTGTCGGCAAATCTGCCTTGGTTCGAGAAGTCCATAAACCAATTACTGCAAGACGTGGGAGTTTCATTTGGGGCAAATTTGACCAGTACCAACGCAATATTCCTTACTACGCGCTCTCTCAAGCTTTCGATGATTTATGCAAACAACTGCTGACTGAAACTGAAGCAGTATTAAATCAATGGCGAGAGAAAATATTAGCCGCAGTTGGCAATAATGGACAAGTTTTGATAGATGTTATCCCTAATTTGGAACGAGTCATTGGTACTCAGCCACCTGTCGTCCAAGTGGAAGCATCCATAGCACAAAATCGTTTTAATTTAGTCTTTCAAAACTTTATCAAAGTTATTTGCCAAAAGTCACATCCTTTAGTCTTATTTATCGATGATTTGCAATGGGCAGATAAAGCATCACTGAAGCTGCTCAAAACAATCATGAGCGATGCCACTATTCAATATTTACTCATCATCGGTGCGTATCGCGACAACGAAGTTAATCCTAGCCATCCGCTGATGATGACGTTAGAAGAAATTGAAAAAAAACAAGCAGTGTTGTCATCGATTCACTTAGATAATCTGCTTGTGCAAGATGTCAACGCTCTCATCGCTGAGGCTTTAAAGTCTCAACCCACTTCAACGCAGCCGTTAACCGATTTAGTGTATGACAAAACCCAAGGTAATGCCTTTTTCACCACTGAGTTTTTGAAGTCGCTCTACACCGAAGGGTTATTAACTTTTGAGTACCCCCCTCAATCCCCCACCCCCCTTACTAAGGGGGCACAGAGGGGGGTAGGGGGGTGGCAATGGGATGTAGCACAAATCCAAGCTAAGGATATCACAGACAATGTGGTGGAATTGATGGCGGCTAAGATTGGCAAGTTACCAACTTCCACCCAAATGGTATTGCAGTTAGCCGCTTGCATTGGCAATAAATTCGATTTATCCACTTTAGGGATTATCTATCAACATCAACCTGCTGAAGCGTTGGCTGATTTGTTAAGCGCCATCCAAAAAGGCTTAATTGTTCCTTTGGATAATAAGTACAAATTGATAGAAACTGAAGATGATTTTGCGATAAATGAAGTTAGCTTTAAATTCCTGCATGACCGGGTACAACAAGCGGCTTATGCCTTAATTGATGAGACGGAAAAAACAGCTATTCACTTAAAAATAGGTCGCTTGCTGTTGCATAATACTGCACCAGAAGCATTATCAGAGAAGTTATTTGAAATAGTCGATCATCTCAATCTGGGCAGTGAATTTATAAGTGATCAAGCCGAACGCGATGAAATCGCCAAACTGAATTTGAGGGCAAGTGAGAAAGCAAAGTCAGCAATGGCTTATGAAGCAGCAGTTAAGTATTTGAATGTAGGGCTGAATCTATTAGCAGAAGATAGTTGGCAGACTCAGTACGACTTGACGCTAAGTTTGTATGAGTCAGCAGTATATGCGGAATATTTAAACACTAACTACGAACGAAGCGAATTGCTGTCTAATGTTGTTCTACAACAAGTTAAGACTGTACGCGAAAAAGCTAATGTGTATGAAACTAAAATTCAGCTTTATATCGCTCAAAACCAGATGCAGGCATCAATAGATATTGGGCTGCAATTTTTGAAGATGTTAGGCATATCTCTGTCAAAATCACCGCCAAGCCAATTGGTCATTGATGATTTATACAATCTTCCACCAATGACTGACCCAGATAAGCTTGTAGCTATGCGAATTTTAAAGACTATATGGTCTCCGGTTCATACAACGAATTCCTCACTAGCTCCATTAATTATATTTACAATGATGGAGCTATGCGTAAACTATGGAAATTCATCTTTTGCTGCTTTTGCCTATGTTTTATATGGTTTCCTTCTTTGTAAGACGCAATGTAACCTCGATTTTGGCTATCAGCTTGGCAAGCTATCGTTGAAAATGTTGAAGCAATTTGATAGTTCAGAAATAGAAGGTAAGGTTAACTTACTGTTTAACTGTTTTATCAGACCCTGGAAAGAACATAAACGCAACACTTTAGAATCTTTGCAGGAAACGCTTAAAGTATTAATGGAAACTGGAGATATAGAATATGCTTCTTATGCAGCTATTAACTATTGCTCTAATTTGCTTTTAGTGGGAGACCCTTTAGAATCTGTCAATAAAACCTATAAAAATTATATCAGCCTAGTGCAATCTATTAAACAGGACTTTTCTCTGCATTATGCTAAAATATGGGGTCAATTAGTATTAAATTTAATGGCGGATTCTAGAGAATCCAACAGACTGGTGGGAGAGCTATTCAATGAAACTGAAATGCTACCCATTTTACAAATAAATAATAACCTTCAATCTCTGTTTGTCATCGAGCTAGCTAAAACTCGGCTCAATTATTTATTCAAGAATTATACTGCCGCAGTTAAGAGTGCCGAAAATGCAGCAGGCAATAAACAATCTTTGTCAGGTCTATTGGCTTATGCTGAACATAATTTATATTACTCTCTCTCTCTTCTAGCCAATTATCTTAACCAAGAAGATCGAGAACGAAAACAATATATAAAACAAGTGGCAGCTAACCAAAAAGAAATGAAAACTTGGGCAGTTCATGCGCCGATGAATTTTCAGCACACTTACGATCTAGTCGAGGCAGAAAAAGCGCGAGTTTTGGGTCAAGTTGTTGAAGCAATGGATTTGTATGAACGAGCTATAAAAGGAGCAAGGGATAACGGATACATTCAAGAGGAAGCATTAGCTTATGAGTTAGCGGCAAATTTTTATCTAGCGCGTGGAATGCAGGAGTTTGCCCAACTATACATGACAAAAGCTCACTATGGTTATGTTCGCTGGGGAGCAAAAGCAAAGGTCAAGGATTTGGAACAACAGTATCCCCAGTTTTTTGCCAAAACGCCGTCAACTTCCACCAAGACTACCACAACAATTTTATCCACCGACTCAAAAGCATCTTCTGAACTCGATTTAAACAGCATTCTCAAAGCTTTCGGAGTTAATCGCGGTGGCTTTCCTCTAGAGGCATATATTGGTCGTACGGATGACGAGATACACCCAAAAGAAGTCACGAATGCGTATTTACCACTTCTGCAAAAAACTGTGGAGACGCGCACCAAGCAAACCGGAGAATGCAATATCAGTTTGCCTGGTTGCTCTTTTACCATAGTTGTCACCTACGTGCCGATTTTAAATGAGCATGGGGAAATTCATCAAATTCTTGGCATCACCCATGACATCACTGAGCGCAAACGGGCAGAGGAACAACTACTGCACAATGCGTTTCACGATGCACTCACAGGTTTACCCAACCGAGCTTGGTTTATGGAGTGCTTAAAAGATGCGATCGAGCGAGCTAAACAGCAGGAGAATTATTTATTTGCTGTGCTGTTTCTGGACTTGGATCGTTTTAAGGTGATCAATGACAGCCTCGGACATCTAGTTGGAGACCAATTTCTGATTAAAATAGCAAGCAGGCTAAAAGCTTGCCTACGCTCGATAGATACAGCTGCACGGCTTGGGGGAGACGAATTTACAATTTTGCTTGAGGGAATCGAGAATTTGTCAGAGGCAATTGAGGTGGTTGAGCTAATTCAACAGCAACTGGCGTTACCCTTTGACCTTGACGGGCAAGAAGTTTTCACTACGGCAAGTATTGGCATCGCTCTGAATTCGATACTCACCTATGACCAACCAGAAAACCTGCTGAGGGATGCTGACACGGCAATGTACCGAGCTAAGGTGCTGGGCAGGGCACGCTACGAGCTGTTCAACCCAGATATGTATACTAATGCTGTGGACAGATTGCAGTTAGAGACCGATCTGCGTCGAGCAATTGAACGCCAGGAGTTTCGGGTTTATTACCAACCGATTGTTTCGCTTTCTAGTGGCACAATTTCAGGTTTTGAGGCTCTGTTGCGCTGGCAGCATCCAGAGCGTGGTCTGGTTTATCCGGCAGATTTTATCCCCCTAGCGGAGGAAACTGGACTGATTGTCGAGATTGGCTACTGGGTGCTTTTTGAGGCTTGCCGCCAGATGCAAGTCTGGCAGATGCGCTATCCTACCAGCTTTCTAGATAAAATCAGTGTTAATCTCTGTGCCAAGCAATTTTACCAGGCGGATTTGATTGAGCAGATTGCAGAAATTTTGCGCTCGACTGGTCTTGATGCGTGCAGTCTGGTGTTAGAGATTACTGAAAGCGCAATTATGGAAAATGGTGATGAGGCAAATACCGCGCTGTCACAACTTCGAGAGATGGGCATTGAGTTATCAATTGATGATTTTGGTACGGGCTATTCCTCATTAGGTCGTCTCCATACGTTTCCGATTAATGTGTTGAAGATTGACCGTTCCTTCGTCAGCCCGATGGACGCTAATAACAGGAATTTAGAAATTATTGAGATAATTGTCACGCTGGCAGACAAACTAGGTATGGATGTGACTGCCGAAGGGGTGGAGACTCAAGAGCAATTAGCACTTGTGAGAAAGCTGAAGTGTGAATACGGACAGGGATATTTTTTCTCCCGTCCATTAGATAGTTCTGCGGCAGAGGCGTTAATTATGGCTAATCCTCGGTGGTAAGGGTTTTTTCATAGGCTGGTAAAAAGCGATCGCCTAAATCTCAAAACTGAGGAGCGTTATTTTTTCCAAGGTAGTTTGGTGCCCATCTCAGTCAGCGCCGAGAAGACGAGATACAAAACAAGTACACCAATACTAATAAGAAAAATTACTAAATCGTTATTCATTTTAATATAATATTCCTTTCAAGAGTTGTGATTATAATTTTGCACTGTAGAGACGTTTCCCAAATATCTCTGCGGGCAACTTTACGAATGATTAATCTTGATGAAATAAGCCTGCGGTCATTCTTTTAAAATTATTTTGCAGTTCTGACACAAGCCGCTTGATTATTGGAAGGAGGGTCAGGGAAAATTGCTAAAGTGCTATATTCAGGGCTACCTTCGCCATATATTACTCGAAATGCATACAACTTTGTTTTGCCTTGTTTTTCAGTAATTACTGTTAAAAGCGTATTACTAGTATTAGGCAATCCGGCAATTTTCAGTTTTTGAATTCGTCTAAGTTGAATTACATTCGCGGCTGAGTTTTTACAATCTCCTTGAGTAACATTACGGTCTTGACCAAACTGCATACACATCGGACCGTCAAAATCTATAGTTACCTGTGAAGGATCGTTTAACCAAACTTTCTTTATTGTTTCTCCCGCTTGAATAAAACTTAAGTTTGTACCTTGCTGATACCAGATATCGATAATAGGTGTTGCTCCCCCCAAACCCTGTGCTTGGCAGGAAAACATCGAACGAAGAACGGCATTATTAGCTAAAACCCGACCTGCAACTAATAAAATTGCAGCCGAGAAAATTAAGGAAGCCAGATGTAATAAATAAGATTTATCTGGGGTTTTTCCGGAAAATTTTGTCTCGTTTTTCATGGCTGCATTTGAGATAAATAGATAGAACCACCTACCCTATAAGGGTAGAACTACACGTATAAAACCCTTAATTTCCCGTAGTCCGCGATTAGGTGGACTTAGTGCGACACCCTTCGGTAGGTGTTGGGGGCATCGGTGCATTCTCTGCAAATTGTAACTCTTAAAATTGCGTTGTTTGATTTACATATACTTCAATTTCTTTGCCTGCGGGCAAAAACCAAACGTTACTGCGTTGCGCCAGTTTTTTAGAGATATTTTGTTGATTGCGTTGGTTAATTTGGTTACCTAAAGTAGTCGCACCCCCTTCCAAAACGCCGGCTAAGATGTTGCGTCTGGAGTCGGAGGTCTGAAAACAATTATTAGTAACAATATTAGTTCCGTTATCAGTATTGTTAGCAGTAGCAAGATTATTATTGACGCACTGGATTCTGGTCTCAGGAGTATTATATACCTGTGCTGCTTTACCAATACCATTCAAGGCGAATGCTCCTACATCCGCTAGCCCTACCCCAGACCCCCCTTGATTGGAATATTGGCTTGCGATGAGAGGTTTACCTTGAGAAGCGCGAATCGTTATTGCATTTGGCGGTAAGCTTTTTTCTGTAAAGGTGTTATTATTTTGGACAAGAACTTTGACTACATCCAACTGTAGGAAGCCTTGCTCAGAAATAGAACGAACTTGAGCTAATAACTCAGTTTTAGCAGGTAAAGCGATCGCACCATCCACAGATTTTAATGGCTCTTTCAAACGCACTACAAATACGTCTTTGCCGCTTTCGTCTTTTCTATTGCTATTAGTAGTTGCTCTGGTAGTTTCCCCGAATACAGCGGTCGCAAATACACCTTTCGCCTTAGTTCCTACAGGCACGGATTTCGGGGTCTGCTGTTTTGTTTGGCTGACCGCAGGAGGGGTTGACTCTTCCTCTTCTGGCGGTTCGTCGTCTGGTTCGGTATTTCTTGCCTGTAACTGAGTATTATTTACAGGTGTAGGTGGAGGAGTAGGAGTAGCTGCTTGAACACTATTCCCAGTCATAGTAACCATACCATAGCTACCTATTTTTGCTAACTTTGCCCATTCCTGAAGCGGATCTGGTGTAGGTTTGGGAGTTGCTGTAACTATTGGCTGAGTGTTTGGTGCAACTATCGGCAAACGTGATGGTAAAATTTGAGAATTAGCAGGCTTTAGTGCGATCGCCTTTTGTGGAATAGGCTTTTGTGGAATAGCCTTTTGGGGAACAGTGGGTACTTTAACGATACGCTCAACAGTGGGACCAGGCAAATAAACTGTTCGCACGGGTGTTGGTATCCTTTCCACTGGTATCCTCGGTGTATTGACAGAAGCTGACCGTTGTGGTTGTGAAGTCGGTCGAGATGCAAGCTGAGGAGAAGGCGCTGGTTTTTCAAGTCTCAGCTTTTGTTGTGCTGCTTTCACCGCTTCTGCTTGTTCAGTTAGGGCTAATTTAGTTTTTAAAGTCTCTAGTTCTGATTGTAGCTGTTGCGGGCGGGAATCGCTGATTGGTTGCGATGGTATAGAAGCAGAATTATTTTTTGGCTGTTTCTTGCCAGTGTTCGTTAGCTGCGACAAAAACACCCCAGCCACCAAAACTATACCCAAAGTACTAGCACCCACCAAGCCTAACTTAGCAAACGGGTTAGATGAGAGGGATTCCTTAGTCTGAACTTCTTGTGGTTCAGACGAAGGTTGCAACAAAGAAGTTGATTCTTCTACTGCTTCGTCGGTATTAGCAGATGAAGATTCTTCTTGCAAGCCAACCAATCTTGCCATCCGTGATTCCCAATCTAAAGTGTCTAACTCGGGTGGACTAATTAGATTTTGTGGCAGATTTTCTGAAGGAATTGAATATTGAGTCATAAGTAATTTTAAATTGAGTATTCAAAAATCCAATTGTGGCAAGCATCTTCAGCGGTGACACCACTTATCTATAAAAATGACCCTAATTAGCCCACGCAGGTAAGCTCTGTTTGTCTAGCTCCAGGCTTCCAGAGGAAGGTGAATGAAGCACAACATCACGACGAATTAATATGACTAGATATAAATTCAACGTGCGATTACTTAGTATAGTTTAGCTGGGAATCTTATGTGCATTTTTTATCTTGTATTTCACAGATATTATAAATTTTTAATCTAGCTTCGCCAAGTCGATAAGCCGCCAAGTTTAAAGGTAACGGTGAGTTTGGTAGTGAAGCAGCTTGTTCATCAATTGCTCTCACTAAAATTTGTTTATTAAAAGAAATTGATTTTCCTAACCTATCAGAATTTGTAAAAATTATTTGATTAGCAAGCATTTCTACTTTCCATTTACCATTTTCTATTTTTGTGGGTTGAGAAATTCTTTCTATAACCAATACATTTTCAGTTCCTCTACTTAAGTTTTCAGTCGGACTAATTTCTGACTGTAATTTGGGCTGCAATTCATTCGCTATCAGTTCTGAACTAACTTCCCAGACTCTTTTTGGTTGCTGTTGCTGTGACCAAGTAAGCATTAAGGTCATAGTTTCACCCACGAAGCGCCGAATTGTCTCAGGATCTCGCTCTAAATTCTGTTTGGGGTCTACTGTTATCGCACGTCCATCAGCAAGTTGCACTAAGCTTTGAGGTGTTAATCGTCGCTGTAACTGCTGCAACATAGACCAGTGGAAGAACAGTACTACTAAAGTGAGCAGATGAAAACCAAATGTTGCAACGGCAAATAATGGTAGAATACTGTTTTTCTTATTTTCAGATTTAAGTATCTGCATTAATATTTACCTATAAAAATTAAAACTTATTTGATAAAACTATCAGTTCTTTGTCTATTACCGCATACATTTATATCTCCATTTTGGTTATTGTATTCATCGATTAAACATAAGTTACGAATTTCGTAAATTTCTAGTTTATCGGCGCGGACGCTATAAATTGCTTTTTGCAAAACAGTGGTATTATCAACTTGTGGAGAAGGAAAAGAATCTACCGCACGGACAAGTAAATCTTTATTAAAACGAGTTACTATTGTTCTATTGTCAGCTTGTTTTTTTTGAATCAGCTCGGCTATCATCCCAACTCGCCATTTACCCAAACCAATTTTTTCAGGTGGATAAACTCGCTTAATAACTAACTGTCCTGAAATAACTTGACGGGGATTATTAGCAAAAATTTCTGGTGGTGTCATTTCCGCAATTTGGCTTAAGAAACCTTTGCGAAAATCTTCAGATAAGGCAAAACTGGCTATCCAACTTGTAGTACTAACTTTTTGGTTACCACCGCGTGAACTTTGAATTGATATTCCTGCATCTGCTTGAGGTTGTGTGACTTCTTCGATAGATTGTGGTGGAAGTTTTCCTGACCAGTTAAACATTGATGTCATGGTTTTACTGACGAATTGGCGAATTGCTTCTGGTTCTCTTTCCAAATCATCAGTAACATCTGTTGGTTTACCATCTATCAGTTGAACGAAGTTAGGAGGTTTTCTTAAGCTGAGTTGGCGAATATTTATCCCTTGAAATATTAATACAAATAGAGCTGAGAGATGCAAACTGAAGGTAGCGATCGCAAAAATTGTTAAAATACTTCCTGTTCGTTGTCTTTTCTCCAGTAAACGTACCATTTATTCATCCCCCTTACTTGAGATTTATACCCTCTCCCTCACCCACGAAGCCGTATTGCTGATAGCACTAAAGACTGCAAATCCTCCAGCAGCAGCTACAAATAAAGATACAATCGGTGCTAAAATTCCCAGAAAAATTATAAACCACATTAAGTCTGGATCGGCATTAACATCCTGTCCTGGTCCATTAACAATAACTGCGGCAGTTAATACGGCAATAATATTAAATGAAATCTTAGAAATCCCTATCGATAAAAACCCGGTGAGCCATGCAAAAATTGGTTTACCAGCTACAGGTAGTAAAGAGCCACCCACAGCTAATGGTCCCAAAGCTGCTATCAGCAACATTGTAGCTTCTATCAAATTTTGAAAAGCATATTGCAATGAAATTAAAAAGTTTTTGATACTAATTTGGACTGTAGAACCTAAGAAAGAATTAAATGAATTTTCGGAGATGCTAGCTGTATTATATGTAATATTATTTACTTTATTTTCTAGTCTATCTATCCAAGGTTGATCTCCGTATAAATTTCTATATTCCAGCCAGAGGGTGTCAGCTTTTTCCTTAGCTTTGACAAAGCATTGATTTTGTTGTTCACCAGTTAGTGACTGACAAGGACGCAATAAAGAACCGGCTATTTCTTCACCAACAGTCATATTCAATGCTTGTTGATAAGTTCGATTGGCATCTGCTGTTGTCACTACTTGCTGATTTACCGTATTCAGAAAATTCCTTACCCCTAGTGTTAAATTCGACAATACAGTGCCATTTCCGGAATTGGTTAATAGTATCACTACTACAAAAGGCCAAATTAAAGCCGATATTGGACGCGAAAAGTCGCTGTTGATAGCATCTCTTAGCCACTGTAGCATAAAGAACAGTAGGGTTCCGACGGCAAAAAAGACACCCAGAGTCGTCAGCGCTCCATATAAATTATTAATAGTATCATTTTGTAATAAATCTACCCATTGCTTATCCCAACCTTCGGCAATACTTCTAGCAGTTGTGGCTCCATTACCGACAACATCATTGATGCCAATTTGAATTAAAAAAATAGGGAAAATATCTTTCATTCTTATATATTTCCTTTAAAAGGAAGTTAAGGCTCAATTAAATTATTTCTGAGAAGTGTAAATAGAGGTTTTTTTGTCGTAATGGCTACCCTACGGGAAAGCTCCGCTAACAGCGCTTAAGAGCCTTGATATGAGTGGTAAATCGCTCACCCTTCTCCTCTCTACGAGACGCTGCGCGAACGGATTTGCCAGCCACTCATGGGGAGCCAATGCGGTGAAGCAGCCCCCGTTGGGAGAAGACCGCGCTGGCTCACTACGTAAGAATACATTCTTAATCATGAATTTTATTTATTTTCTCTGCCAAACAAATCTGTTTGAGAAGTGGTTCGCAAAAGTCGCGCTGCTTCTGCGGATGCATCTACTCTTCTAGCACGATTTGTATCTTCCATTTGCTGAGAAAGACTTGCGAGATTTAAATTAGTGTATTGCAAAGATTGATTCGTCTGTATTGTTTGACCAAGTGTTTCGGCTACAATTTTTACTTGTTCACGTTGTATTTGAGTTTGTTGGTATTGTTCGCGTCCACCTAACAATTGTGCTGCTTGGGTTAAAGCTGCCTGAGTTAAATTTCGTGTACCAAGAATTTGAGTAATTTGTCCATTAATCTTATCGAGAATATTTTCTGGATCATCGTCAACATCATCGGCAAATACGCGAATATTTTCCAGTCTATTTTCAGTCTCTTGTAGCTTTGTTTTTGATCTAATTTGACCATTCACACCCAAGACACCTGCGGCTGAACTACGAGTAATTAAACGATTTATTTCATTACTAACTAAACTTGAACGTACTACAGGGTTATTTTCAAACTTATCTGATATAGAGTTGAGAAATATATCTGTACTAACTCTTTCTCCAGCCTCAACAGGATTAGGTATACTCAATTCTCCTGTTGCACCAGTAATGGCATTTTGAGATTGAAATTCTACAGGTTTTAAACTGTCGTTGACATTATTTGTTAAATAATTTTGTAAATCTGTAGAATATGATTGAAAATCAGTCCAAACTTTGCCTAGTTGCGCTGTTGCTGGTAGGATGATGAGGAATGATAAAGAAAGTGTCAAAAGGGCGATTTTTTTCATAGGTCTGAATCGGGAAAAATCTCTACAACTTATGTAATTTTGTACTTTATTCTCTTAAGTAGTTCAACCATATTAAAGGCAAAACCTCTCCCTGACTTTGACGCCAGTCAAAGTCGTCCCTCCCCTTGTAGGGGAGGGAAATTTCCTCCCCCTTCCCTACAAGGGAAGGGGGTTAGGGGGTTAGGTCTTTTTAAAATTGCCATGTTAACTACCACGTAGCGAAGCTACTAACTGACGTGCAAATGTAGAAATTGCTTCATACTTATCGCTGTGATCTCGCATTATTTTAGTCCGTGCAGCTTGTTCGTTGGGGTTGTTAGCAACTACTGCTAATTGTTCGTAACCTGGATAATAGCGGCAAAAGGTATAAATACCGTTATTATCTAACAGCCATTGGCTATAAATGCCTTCTTTGCGAGGAAAGAAGCTTTCTGAAGCATTACGAGAAATAATTTCACGGGGATATTTTAATATTTGCATGAAACTATCTACCGCAACGGGTTGAATGCGTCCTATTAATCGTGTGCTTAAGTTTTGTAAAATTTTAGATGCGGCTTTAGATTTGGCGATGGTATCGGGGTCTTGTGCTGATAAAATAACTCTAATTCCAGCTTTGGCACCGTTGGCACAAATTCTGCCAACTAAGTCAGCAATTTGGTCAAATTCAAATAGAATTGGTGCTTCATCAATGAAGAATATCGAAGCTGGACTGCTGAGTGCGCGTCGTAATGCTGCTGAATAAGCACTTAAAGATAACACTGCTGCATCTTCATTATCTGAGAGGTTTCTCAGAGCAAATACCAAAAGTTGTGCATCGGTGGGAAAGCTAGATGGTGCAGAAATGGATTGTCCTACACGACTAGAAAGCCAAAACCGCAAGCGCAATTGAATTTGACTCAAGGCATCTTCAACTCTGCCACTTACAGAGTTGATTTGTAGATGTTCTGTTGTGCAAAAATAGAGAAAATCTCTTAATGTGGGGGTTTTCTGCCAAGCTGGACTGCCAAATCCTCCTGCAATTGCTATTCGATATCGCTCTTTTATACCTTCATCAGCAAAGAAAGCTGTTAAAGCCAAATTAAGAAGCGATCGCACGGTTTGCGACAACAGTGGATTATCTGTAGATGACCCTAAAACCATTGTCATTAAGGCTGATTCTAAAAAGCCAGTATAATCGAGCAGGCGATCGCGCTGTTGTTCTGGATCTAGCGATCGCAAGTCTGGCTGCTCAAACAAGTTATTCGATTGTTTTGAGATATCAAAGTATGCTCCACTCTTCTCCATAAACTCTGTATAGTCGGTGAAGGTAGATGTACCATCTGGTTTGGGGAAATCTAATGCTACTACCGGAATATTATGCGCCAAAGCTTGAGTTAAAATTCCTGACACCAATACTGATTTACCAGCGCGAGTTGTCGCAAACAGCGCTAAATTTTTATGCTCGTTAAATAAATCTAAATATACCGGTGTTCCTCCCTCTTCCGCAATCAATTCAAAACCTTCGCGATCGCCAACTTTAGTTAATACTAAAGGCATTAATCCCGGAACTTCACTTGTTAAATACAACTGACGACGGTTGAAGGGTTTTGCTAACAAACCTTCCCAAACTATCGGTAAAGTTTGCAGCCAAATTTTCCAAGCATATTCTGTTTCTCTAATTACCCTTGCTGGACGTTGAAAACAGTTTTCAATATATCTTGTTGCTTCGTCTAATTTCTCCACAGTTGGACGATGTACAAAAATGGCTATACTCGTGTAAATAGGTACTGCACCTTCATATAATTGTTCTTGTGCTGCTACGGATTTTCTTAACTTTAATTGAGCGTTGACATCAATAGTTCGGCTTTTTTCTTGAGCCATCGTTGCTGTCATATTCGACTGCTTCAGCACTCGTTGCAAAGTATTTTTTACCAATGCTGGATTTGCCGCAGTTAACTCACAAAAAATCTCTGTATCAACAACCGTTTCTCTGGCTAACAATTCCCATAGATAGCGCAGTTGAGAAGATTTATTCTGCCAACCGCCAGGTTTTTCTAAAAATGTTAATGCACCAATATAATTATTCTTAACATGAACCCACGACCGATTAGCACAAGGTACACTAGATTCCATCAGCAAAGTTGTACTGTGGATATTATCTACAAGTAATTTAGTACTAGCTAATTCTGAATAAGCTTCTTCGTGCAGTCCATTTTCATCTAAAGTCATTAATTGCGGAATATCTATCGGTGGGGTATCATTAAATCTTCTCCATATTTCTCCCCAAAGTTCCTGACTAGTCAAAGGCTTAACATCCAACGCCATTTGATTAGATAATATTTGTTCCCAGCGACAAAAACCTTGTTTATAAGCATTGCTAACAATGGTTTCTATGCGCTGATTTTCAACTTCTAGCATCTCTCCCTTGAATTTCAACCACCACAATTCAGCTTTAGCTAAAAGCTTTTCTATCGAATCATCTGCATTGTTGGAGTTTGGTTCAATGGTGTAAGTTACATAAATTCGGAGAAATTTAGGTTTGCGAATACCAGAAACAGTAAGTTCTTTTGTTCTTGCCCTTTCCGCCATTAACAAGTATTTTATATCTTTTGATGGCGTTTTTTTGATGATTGAACTTAGTTCTTTTTGTCGCTTTTTATCTGAACTAAAAGAGCTCAAATGAAAAGTTATTCTCTCATTACCGGGAATATCTTTTAAACCAGATTCAATATTATTAATAATTACATCTATTTGGTCTGTTCTTAAAGTTGTATGAATACCTCGACATTCAAAACCAAAAACAAAGCAAAATCTATTTTTTTGAGTTCCCTTTGTCAAAAGATAAGCACCAATATCACGTCCTCCAAGCGAGATGCGTAACATTGTCGCTAGGTGTAAAGCATCTTCAAATGGTGTTAATCTTTCGCTACTTGCGACGCCGACGCTTTGTTTTCCGATTTTTTGCTTCATGGTTAACGAATAGTATGCTTTGATAACGAGCAAAGCCTCTAGTCCAAGCCGGAACACCAACAAATTTACTTAAAAAGCGCCAACTCCTACCACCTGTTAATATCCACCAAGTCGCCATTCCCCAAACAGTAATTAATACCGTCCACAACCATTTTTGAAAGTCGTCTGAAAAAAATCCCCCAAAAATTCCGTTGATGATAAAATAAGCAGCTAAGGCAATAAGCGTCCAAGGAAGAACTTGATCGGCGGGAATTGGTCCTAATGAAGGTTGGCTTCCTAAAATTTGATTGACTGGACGAAAGTCTTTGTCTTTGTCTTGAGTCATGGAAAATTTCTTAGCTTTTTTTCATTTTATCTAAATAAATTATTGACTAGTGTCCCCAATTATAAAACCTGTGAGAACATCAGCAATTGTGACGGCGACAACTACTAATAAGGGAGTTCTGGCGATAGTTTGCCAATCTTCATCTTTGCGAACTGCGTTAATAACACCGACCAAAGAAACTGCTATGTAAAGTAGGTAAATTGCCCGCAACACGTTGAATATTAAACTAACTGCTTGGGTCCCATTGTTTGCTGCATCTCCTTGTGTGGTCAGATTCAGTTTAAAGAAATCTTCGGCTCTCTTAAAAAATTGGGCTTGTGCGGGAACTGCAAAATAGTCTAACCAAAATAAACTCAAGACGATCGCTACTGCTAAGATTTGTAACAAGATAAGCGATCGCTTCGGTAGATGCACCTGCTGCCCAATTTGCTGTATAATTATTGTAATTAAACTACCAACAAGTAAGCAAAAAAGCAGGATAGGACTTTTCAGGCTGATAACGCTTAGAAATACTGCACAAGCAATCAGAAATGGAACAGATTCAATCAGCCGAAAACGCCAGTATTCGAGTGTTGCTGTCAACTTAGTAGATATTTTGCTTGCACTAATTGTCAAAGTTTTGAGAAAAATTCTCTCATGAATAGTTTGTCTAGACATTAATTTTCCTCTTACTTATGAAAAATATATTTTATACATTATAGAAGAAGTAGCATCCAAATTATTCGTAATAGGCATAACTGCCAGTATTATAGTTAACTTATAGCATCACTTGCCGCATAACTTTCGTAAACCTCAAAACAATCGCTTTGAGGGTTGGGAAAATTAATGAAACGATAAATTGTGATACATTAATGAAAATTTTTGTCAAGGCTAATTTAGAGGCGATCGCCAAAAATCCTGAAATACAACCAAATAAACCGACTGTCCAACCACCCTATAAAAATCGGTAAAAAAAGGCTTCAAGCTGCCTCTAGTGTGACCTGTGAGAATCCAAAGCAAACCGCGAAGCTACCTTTGAAGGATGCAGAAGATGGATTCTTTGGGGCAAGAAGACCAAACAGAAACAAGCGTGAAATGATACCTTGGCAAGCGTGAACAAGAGTAGCGATCGTCCTGGTAGGTAGATGAAAATTTGAGGTAATCACGTAGACATATCGTATCCTACATTGCTTCAAATGTCGAACGAGGCTAGTAAAGTTGGTAAGGGTATCTGCGCCACGGTTATGCGATCGCCAGAGATACCAGCAGCTTGAAAGATACTATAGGCTAAGGGGTTGTGCAAAAATAAATTGGTCAGCCCTTCTCTTCTCTACGAGAGGCTGCGCCAACGAGACGCTGCGCGAACGGGTGACGCTCGTTCCTCGCTACCGCTGCGCTATCGCCAGTACGAATAGACGGAAACCCTTGCGGGTTCGGGGGTTCGCAATCGACGGGAACCGCCAAGACTGCGACCCTTGGGCTAACTCCGGACAAATGTGGACAGCCTTCTTCTGAGTTAGTCGTGGGGTATTGAGGATCTTTAATACAAGGCTGTCCACATTTGTCTATTTTTTATGAAACCCCCTCACCGACCCCGCCGACTGGACTCACCGTGTGTTGAAATAACTCGATCTTCCCATGCGGATCTAAGTGAGACGGCTGACCAATTTATTCAATTCCCGGGTGCTAAGTCTGATGTATGTTTCTTTGAAAATTCGCTTTTTTTGAATGCGTGAATTTTTTTTGCATTTCTGTTGACTCTCTACTCAGCTAGAGAGTTGACAATGGAATCAGGAAATTAACCGAAGAAAGTTATGCAACTCCTGTCTTTGAGAAATGGCTTTTTGGCGTTAACCTTGAGTGCGATCGCCTCGACTAGCGGGTTACTTGCAGCTTGTACAGCTGACCAAAACCAGGCTCAAACGCCAAACACCACCGCTACCAATGCTAGCGACAAGCAGCAGATGCACGGTAGTGGTATGAATCACAGCATGGCGATGGATTTGGGTCCAAGCGATGCTAATTACGATTTGCGCTTCATCGACGGTATGACACCGCACCATCAAGGAGCGATAGAAATGGCTAAGGAAGCACAGCAAAAATCAAAACGTCCGGAAATCAAAAAGCTAGCAGACGAAATCATCAAAGCGCAAAACCAAGAAATTACTCAGATGAAGCAGTGGCGAAAAACTTGGTACGCCAACGCTGGAGATAAACCAATGGCTTACGATGCTCAAATGGGTCATATGATGGAGATGTCATCTGACCAAATGAAAGGCATGATGATGAATATGGACTTGGGTGCGGCTGATAAAGATTTTGACTTGCGCTTTATCAATGCAATGATTCCTCACCATGAAGGAGCTGTAACAATGGCACAAGATGCCTTGAAAAAGTCTCAACGTCCGGAGATTAAGAAACTCTCCCAAGCAATTATCACTTCCCAAGATGCAGAGATTAACCAAATGAAGCAGTGGCAAAAAGCTTGGTACAACAAGTAAGCTTGATTTCATCTTAATTTCATTTCTCAATGCCAGACTGGGAGATAAGCATAATTTCAACGCTTACCAAAACAAATACGCGATCGCGCTCCACTATGGAGCGCATGAAACCCAGTACTCAAGGATTATTGAATCGCGATGTCTAATCTGCGTTCCCAAACACCGACCGGAATTCGCTGTGTTTCAGGCACAACGTTGAGCCTTTTTTTGCTGGCTAATCCCGCAGCAGTTTTGGCACACGGCGGACACGGAGATGAATTTCATCAAGAAAGTGAAGCTACTCAATCTACTAGCTCGATTCAAGTTGATGCCCAAACTGCTCAACGTATAGGAATTAAAATCGAGCCAGTTAAGCGCCAGAAGCTAGCTGTAGGCATTAAAACCACCGGACAGATTGAAACTCTGCCCAGTCAAAAAGTAGAAGTAACTACGCCAATTTCCGGGGCGAAAGTGGTTGAGTTATTGGTCGAACCTGGTGCAACAGTAAAACAAAATCAACCTGTAGCCGTTTTAACTAGTCCTGACTTGGTGACCCTGCGTGTGGAATCTCAAGAAAAACTTGCTCAAGGTCAGGCTGATTTGCACTTCAGCCAAGCTGATTTAAAGCTAGCAGAACAAAACTACGAGCGATATCAGCAAATAGCTGCTGCGGAAATTGCCCAAACACAAAGTCAAGTATCATTTGCTCAAGAAAAATATAACAAAGATAAACAGTTAGCTGATGCTGGGGCTTTGCCAAGACGCAATGCTCTAGAATCTCAAACCCAGCTAGCAGAAGCTAAAGCTGATTTCGCCAAAGCTTCCAGCCGTCGGGATGTAATTGAGGCGGAAAATCAACTGCAACGGGCATCAGCAGCCGTTGCAGTAGCCAAATCACGGATAAACCTCAGTAATAAGACGTATACAACTCGGCTGCAACAGCTAGGAAACCGTGCCAACGATAAAGGACTGGTGACGGTGACGGCTCCGATTTCTGGTAAGGTTGCCGATAGGGAAGTTACCATCGGTCAATCTTTTGAGGATGCGGGCGGCAAGTTGATGACGATTGTCAATGACAGTCGGGTTTATGCGACTGCAAATATTTATGAAAAAGATTTAAGCAAAGTAAGAACAGGTCAGGCAGTAAATGTCAAGGTTGCTTCTGTAGCTGACCGTACTTTCACGGGTAAAATTGCTGTAGTTGGGTCAGTTGTGGAAGGGGAAACGCGGGTAGTACCTGTAAAAGCGGAAATAGTCAATTCGGGTGGAGTTCTCAAACCAGGGATGTTTGCAGAACTTGAAGTTTTGACCAACCAATCATCGACAGCTATCTAAAGAAGGGGAGCAACAAAGCAAGAAAGTAGAAGATTCCCCAGTGTCTTGGTTGGTTGCAACTTCTGGAGGAGCTGCGTTAGCAACTGTAGCTTTTATGGCTGGTACATTTTGGTCTAGTAGACGGACAAAACATCAGTTAATTTCACTATCAGAAACACAGGTATCAGAATCCGCCAATAGTTCGGCAATGCCAGAAACAGCATGGGATGATAACCAGCACTCTCATCAGCAGGAGTCAAGTCGCTTCTCCCAGGGGAGAGGCTGCGCCAACGCTCCAATTCAAAATTCAAAATTCAAAATTCAAAAAAAAGACAATTAGTGGGGGCAAGGAAGCGCCACTAATTGTTGGCGGTAGCCTCCGCTCTGCGGAAGACCACTGAAATTAAAAAGTGGCTGTGGGGGCTTGAAGCCAAAATTAATTAATTAAAAATTATTTTTTTATTTCTTCCTGCGTGAATTTTGAATTCAAAAAGGGTCAAAAGTCACAAATCACAAGTAAAAATTTTAAATAACAATGCTCAGTGCGATTATTAAATGGGCGATCGCTCGTCGTTGGCTAGTTATTCTGGGTGCAATTGTCGTCACGTTTTGGATATTTCGGACAATTATCCAAATGCCTTTGGATGTCTTTCCCAGCTTTGCACCACCCCAAGTCGAAATTCAAACTGAAGCACCAGGACTCGCACCAGAAGAAATTGAATCTTTGGTAACTTTACCAATTGAAAGTGCAATTAACGGTACTCCGGGAGTTACAGCAGTCAGGTCTTCAAGCGCGTCGGGAATTTCCGTTGTCAAAATCATTTTTAACTGGGGAAGCGACATCTATCAAGCTCGCCAATTGGTAACAGAGCGATTGCAACAAGCGCAAAGTAAGCTTCCCCAAGGAGTAGAAACGCCGCAAATTTCCCCCATCAGTTCCCCCATCGGTACTGTACTGCAATACGCTTTCACCGTTGATGAGGAGGGGGAGAGGGGGAGAATTCCCAATCAAAAACCCCAAATCGACTTGATGGAAGTGCGACGCATTGTTGATTGGCAAGTAACAAACCGCCTTTTGGCTGTCCCTGGCGTTAGTCAAGTAGTGGCGTATGGCGGTGATGTTCGTCAATATCAAGTATTAGTTAATCCGGAAAAACTGAAAGCTTTTAATATTACCTTAGAACAAGTTGTAGAAGCAGCATCGGCTGCAAACGTCAATGCTCCTGGTGGCTATTTAATCACTAGCGATCGCGAAAAATTAATTCGAGGTATTGGGCGGGTTGAATCTATCGAAGATTTACAACAATCAGTAATTACTGCCCCTAATAATACGCCTGTCAAAATATCCGATATTGCTGATGTGCAAATTGGCGGAGCTATTAAACGGGGTGATGGGAGCTTTAACGGTAAAAAAGCAATTATTGTGATGATTAATAAACAGCCGGAAGCGGATACTCCCACCGTTACCCGTGCGATTGAAGCGGCAATCAAGGAAATTCAAGCAGGCTTACCCAAAGAGATAAAAGTTACGCCTACATTTCGACAAAAAAACTATATTGATTCTTCGATTGAAAATGTGAGAGAAGCTTTAGTTGAAGGCAGTATTATTGTTGCGATTATTCTCATCCCGTTTTTGATGAATTGGCGCAATTTAGTTATTTGTTTAACTGCCCTTCCTTTATCTTTGCTGCTCGGAGTACTGGCGTTGAATTGGCTGGGACAAGGCTTGAATACCATGACTTTAGGTGGGTTAGCAGTAGCAATTGGTTCAGCGGTGGATGATGCGATCGTTGATGCCGAAAATGTCTACCGTAACCTGCGCGAAAATAAATATTCTCCTAAGCCACGTCCAGTTTTAGATGTGGTATTTGAAGGTTGTCAAGAGGTGCGCGATTCGGTATTTGGAGCCACCATAATTACAATAGTTGTCTTCTCTCCAATTTTTGCTTTAAGCGGTGTAGAAGGTAGTATTTTTATTCCGATGGGGTTGGGTTATTTAGTAGCAGTTCTTGCTTCGAGTGTGACAGCATTAACAGTGACTCCGGCTTTATGTGCAATTTTATTGCCTTACGGGAATTTGCCAGAAAGGGAACCTTGGGTAGCGAGATTTTTTAAGAAGCTTTATCATCCTGTGTTAACATTTTCTCTGCGGCATTCTCTAATTATTTTAGTAGCAGCCACTGTTAGTTTGGTAGCAACCACGGTGATTTTTCCTTCGTTTGGAAGAGTATTCTTACCAGAGTTTCAAGAACAAACTTTAGTCAATACATTAACACTTTATCCAGGTGTGTCACTTGAAGCTACGAATAGTGCAGGTTTTGCACTACAAGATGCATTGAAAAATGATTCCAGATTTCCTTATGTGCAATTGCGTTCTGGACGGGCGCCTGGAGATGCAGACGCAGCAGGAGTGAATTTGGGACATTTGGATATCGAGTTAAGCGACGAAGGATTGAAAAACAGAAAAGCGACTATCGAGAAGCTACGAGAAGAATTTGCTAAATTACCAGGTGTAGCACCGAATATTGGCGGTTTTATCTCTCATCGAATGGATGAGGTGTTGTCTGGGGTGCGGAGTGCGATCGCTGTCAAAATTTTCGGTTCCGAATTAGAACAACTCCGCGCTATTGGGAATCAAGTAAATGAAGTGATGAAAACCGTTGATGGAATTGTCGATTTGCAACTTGAACCCCAAGTACCTATCGAACAGATTCAAATTAAGTTCAACCGAAGAGATGCTTCAAGATATAATTTGACAGTAGGGAAACTTTCGGAAATTATCGAAACTGCACTTAATGGACGAGTAGTATCCCAAGTTTTAGAGAAGCAACAAACCTTTGATTTAGTTGTCTGGTTAAAGCCAGAAGCACGCCAGAATCTGGATAACATTCGCAATTTATTAGTTGATACCACTGATGGCAATAAAATTCCCTTAGCACAAGTTGCTACAATTGAAAATGGCACGGGTCCAAATACAATTAATCGTGAAAATGTATCTCGTTTTATTGTAGTTTCTGCTAATGCTAGCGGCAGAGATTTGCGCTCTATCGTCAATGAAATTCAAGATAAAGTTAAGCAGCAGGTGCAGATACCCGCAGGTTACTATATTCAGTATGCAGGACAATTTGAAGCGCAAGAAAGAGCTACCCAGAATATCTTAATTACTAGTGCGATCGCATTTGTAGTGATTACGGTAATCATGTATCTTTCAGTAAAATCTATTCCTTCTACTGCCATGATTATGATTAACTTACCTTTAGCATTGGTGGGAGGTGTCTTTTCAGTAGCTTTGACTGGTGGCGTTATTTCTATCGCTTCTTTAGTTGGCTTTATCACTTTATTTGGCGTTGCTACTCGTAATGGTTTACTGTTGGTAGACAATTACAACACTAAGTTTGCCGAAGGGATGCCTATTAAAGAAGTCTTAATTAAAGGTTCAATGGAACGTCTGAATGCCATTTTAATGACAGCGTTTACCTCAGCTTTAGGATTAGCACCGCTGGTAGTTGACAGTGGTCCTGGAAAAGAAATTTTGCAACCACTTTCGATAGTAGTTTTGGGGGGATTATTCACTTCTACAGCTTTAACTTTAGTTGTTTTACCCGCATTATATGCGAAATTTAGTAGGTTCTTGTTGCCTAAGCGAGTATCAGTTGTCAAGGATAATATAGCAGTCCTAAATCATTCGTAAACTTTACGCTAGTAAATTTCATCCTGATTTCATCTGATTTCGTAAACTTTACGCTAGTAAATTTCATCCTGATTTCATCTGATTATGAGAAATTAGGTACAGCAGTGAACAATGCCCTAGCTTAACGAATAATATTTTATTCGCATCGGTCTACTTATTAATTATTTTAAATTAGGAGTACAGCAATGATTTCACTTAAATCAAGCTTAATTATTCTAGGTAGTGTCGGACTGTTTTCCTTGCAAGCTTGTAGTAACGCAAATCAAGCAACTAATCCAGAAAATAGCCCAACGACTTCTACCTCAAGTACTCAATCTTCTGCTTCACCTATTGCGAAAACAGGGGGACATGGTGAATCTCATGGGGGACAAGTTGTGGAGACAGGAACTTATCATTTAGAGCTTGTTCCTGAAAAAGAAGCTAACGGAACACATATGGATTTTTATTTACAAAAAGCAGACAATCACGAGGCAATTCCTAACGCCAAAGTAACGGCTCAAGTTCAGTTACCTGATGGAACTCAAAAAAGTTTTAATCTTAAATATGACACTGAGGGGAAACATTATACAGCTTTGCTTCCTGTAAATGCCACTGGTCAATATCAAGTGAAGGTTACTTCTGATGTTGACGGTAAAAAAGTGGATGGGCGTTTTAATTTTAATAAATAAATTGTCAGTTAAAAATAGCTTTCAATGGGCAAAAATAGTTATTTATAGTGATGCAACAATTCATACTCCTGACTCCTTTCTCAATGAAAGAATTGAGACTTATGCAAGAGTTCTATTAATTATGGGTAATTTTTATGAGGGTGCTGTTAGTCGAAGATGAACCGGATTTAGGTGCTGCTATTAAGCGAACTCTGACGCAGCAAAAATATTTGGTAGACTGGGTTTTAGATGGTAATGAAGCATGGGCATATTTAGATAATAGCTGGACGCAATATACCCTAGCTATTTTTGATTGGATGCTTCCAGGAATCTCAGGTTTAGAGTTGTGTAAACGTTTACGCCAAAATAAAAATCCTCTACCTGTGTTAATGCTGACAGCAAAAGACACAATGGAAGATAAAGTTACTGGTTTGGATGCAGGTGCTGATGATTATTTGGTAAAGCCATTTGGAATGGCGGAATTACTAGCTAGGTTGCGTGCTTTGCAAAGGCGATGTCTGACGACAAGCCGCTCCGCGTCTACGCCTCAATTTCCATCTCAGGAATTAACTGTTGGCAACCTCACTCTAGATTACGGCAACAGTACGGTTGTAAGTAACAACCCTCAGGCAGATAAACAGGTGATTCCTCTAACTAATAAAGAATTTCAGCTATTAGAATATTTTATGAAGCACCCAAACCAAATTCTTACCACTGAACAGATTCGTTATCAGCTTTGGGAAGTAAGTTCAGAAACTATTAGTAATGTAGTGGCAGCGCAAATGCGTTTGCTGCGTCGTAAGTTAACTAATAGTGGTTGTGGGAACTTGATCGAAACTTTGCATGGCCTGGGATATCGTCTCAATCTCAAGCGATGAATCAAAATAAACTGTTTAATTTGACCCGGATTCGTTTGGCATTGTCATATGCAATGGTCATGGGTCTGATTTTAAGTTTGTGTGGATTTGGTGTCTATAAAGCAGTATCTCATGCCCATTGGGTAACATTAGACCAAGAAGTAGAATCTGTTGCAGGAACTTTGCACGATAGTATTGAACTGAAACTAAAGCAGCCTGGACGCTTAGAAACAGTCATACAAGAGCTTTTACCGAATATCTGCGTAGTTGGAGACAGGTGCATTCAAGAAGAATCAAATCCCAAACGTCATACCCTTAGTGCCATCAATCAAGGCTATTATTATGTGCGTTTTTTTGATAATTCAGGACGCTTGATTGCGATCGCAGGTTCTTATCCAGAGGGACTGTCTTCTGTTTTGAATAAGAAACTTTGGCAAACCCTCAAAGATAGCCAAGGCAAATCATACCACCAAATTTCTTTTGTGCTGCACACCCAAGATAATCGCGATTGGGGATACATCCAAGTCGGGCGAAGTCTGGAAGATTTTAATAGTTATTTGGATGCGGTAAAATTGATTTTAGCATTAGGATTACCATTAGCAATGGCTTTGGTTGCTGTTGCTAGTTGGTGGTTAGCAGGATTAGCGATGCAACCGATTTACCAATCTTACAGACAGATTCAACAGTTTACAGCGGATGCGGCACATGAATTGCGAACACCTTTAGCAGCGACACAAGCAACGGTGGAATCAGCAATTTTAATGCCGCAGCTGGATGAAGCAGAGGTGCGGGATATTCTACAAACTCTACAGCGTCAGAATTTGCGACTGATTACGCTGGTTTCAGATTTGCTGTTGCTGGCTCGTTTGGATAAACAACCGACACTGCGACACGAATGTTGCTTGAATGAAATTGTCAGCGATTTAATTGAGGAATTTGCAGCAATGGCGTATAGTGCTAAGGTGACGCTGACATCTTCTATACGAGTGCATGAACCTATAAATATTGTCAGCAATTGCGACCAGCTTTATCGTTTAATTTCTAACTTAATTGTGAATGCAATTCAATATACACCAGCTGGGGGGAAGGTAATTGTTATTTTAGACCGTAGTGATAATTATGCTGTAATTCGAGTTCAAGATACTGGTATTGGCATTGCACAACAAGAGATACCGCGAATATTTGATCGCTTTTATCGAGTGAATAGCGATCGCTCGCGTAGCAGTGGTGGTTCTGGATTAGGTCTAGCGATCGCTTTTGCAATTGTTCAAGCAAACCAAGGCAACTTTAACGTACAAAGCGAATTAGGTAAAGGTAGCACTTTTACCGTTCAATTACCCTTCGATGTCGCTCCACTTAACAGAATTCGTTCTCAATTTAAATTGTTGATAGGTAATGGGTAATGGAGAATGACCAATTCCTAGTAAAATAACTTGGCATTGTCGCACATCTACAGGTTAAGGATCATGGCTGAAGCTAAGATTGGAATTATTGGTGGCAGCGGTTTATACAAGATGGATGCACTTAAAGATGTAAAGGAGGTGCATGTTGATACACCCTTTGGTTCACCGTCTGATGCTTTGATTCTGGGAACTTTGGACGGGACGCAGGTAGCTTTTTTAGCGCGTCATGGTCGCAATCATACGCTTTTGCCTTCTGAGTTGCCGTTTCGTGCGAACATCTATGCGATGAAGCAACTAGGTGTGGAGTATTTAATTTCCGCTAGTGCGGTGGGTTCGTTGAAGGAAGAAGCTAAACCTCTAGATATGGTGGTTCCGCATCAGTTTATTGATCGAACCAAAAATCGGGTTTCGACTTTCTTCGGGGAGGGAATTGTTGCTCATATTGCTTTTGGCGATCCGGTTTGTCAGAATTTAGCTGGGGTTTTAGCGGATGCGATCGCTTCTCTCAATTTACCAGATGTAAGTCTGCATCGCGGTGGCACTTATGTATGCATGGAGGGACCGGCATTTTCAACTAAAGCAGAATCGCATCTTTACCGCAGTTGGGGTGCGACGGTAATCGGGATGACGAATTTACCAGAAGCGAAGTTAGCGCGAGAAGCGGAAATCGCTTATGCAACTTTGGCGTTGGTAACAGATTATGATTGTTGGCACTCAGATCACGATAGTGTGACGGTGGAAATGGTGATTGCAAATTTACAGCGGAATGCGGTAAATGCTCAAAAGGTGATTCAAGAAACTGTGCGACGGTTGAGCGAAAATCCGCCCCATAGTGATGCTCATTCGGCTTTGAAGTATGCGATTTTGACGAATTTGGAAAAAGCACCGGCGGTGACAAAGGAAAAGTTGGGGTTATTGTTGCAGAAGTATTTGTGAGGGTTGGCGATTATTAAAAATGCCCTCATCCTTCTAGTAGGCTTTAATCACCAAAAACTAGGTATAGGCGTTTGAGTTTTGTTCTGGCATCTTGAGTGGTAAACAGTATTTTTCTTAGGCGTTATACCAATTTGAAAAAAGAATGCAACACATTGGCAAAACCCCTCCCTAGCCCTCCCCTTACCAAGGGGAGGGTGCCCGATAGGGCGGGTGGGGTGATGATCTGTCACAAACATTTTTTGAATCGGTATTACTTTATCTACACCTGCTTATGCCTATGATATTGGTGGTTTTTTTACAACTTGTGAAAAAGTCAGCTAATCCTCCTGTGATCAGGTCACACGGTTTGATATCGGGTTGTGGGTGATAACGGCGCTTGACTCTCTAGTCAACTGGAGAGTTTATGCTATGAACAGTTTCGCAATTGTTAAACTCATGGCTATAAATACTCAGATTAAAAGACTCTCTCTAGCAGCAGTTGCAGCACTCGCTCTTAGCATAGTTACTGGTTTAGCAGTCTTGGCAGCAACCCCTTGTAATACTCCTACTCCTGACTGTCCACAGATAAATTGTGACGAATAACTCACACGTAAGAAAGTAAGGCACTTACAAGTAATAAAATATCCCTGGAAATTGCCGCAAGAAATAGGGCAGGCTTCCTGGCTTGTCGTAAAGCATCGAACACCAATCGTATGGATTAAAAAGCCTGCCCTATTTCTCAGGTCTGGCTCCCGTGCCGTGTATAGCCATTGGTTGGTTGCGGTAGTTCAATCTAGGTTATGCCTGTTGATATTTTATTTTTTGGATCTCCCTAAGAGATAGAGCCTGGGGTAAGTTTGATATCTCCCCAGGTTTTTAACTTTATTTGACGGATTTTTCGCTTTTTACCTTATTTGTAGATTCCGGCTGAAACTTTGGCTAATCACCACACCTAACAGCGTGATTAATTTTAGATTAATATGTATTATTCTTTACTTTTATTGTAATTACTTCTTTTATCAGCCTTTTCATTAATATGTTTCTCTTGTAACTTAAACAGATTTTTAATCCGCATTTTTAAACTATCTTTTACAGTATTTTTTACATACTCTCTATAAAAAAAGTTAATTTTCAAAAAATTTGGATCACCTTGTATTATGTGTTGTATAAATTCTTCTATAACTTTACTTTTTCTATCTAATTCACTATCTTCATTTGAATGCTTAATAGTTTTTGCGTTTTGAGTAAAAACTATATGTACCTTGCCGTAATTGGTTCCCACATCATAACCTAAAAATGGAATAGGAGTATTTTCGTAATTTTTTAAACTAGTGCCCTTCTCAGTAGCTATCATTTTTAACGCTGTTATTACATCAGATTCATCCAGGACTTTATATCCTAAATACTCTGCAAGGAAACTAAAACAGCAAGCTGATTCCCACCCGTAGTTACCGTATTCTTCCTTTATTACTGATTTCAAACCTATTGGTAAAGACATTGTAGTTTTTATGGAAATGTAACTACTGATTTTAGTAAATTAAGTAGTATTACGGTACAAAAAAGTATTATTTTAACAATAAATTATCAATTACTTTACAAAGTAATCCTCTCAATGAACACCAACCGAAATATAGCGCGAACAAAAATAGACTGGCAATTTACCACTCAAGATGCCAGAACAAAACTCAAGTGTTAAAGCCTACTAGGGTGAGGCTATACAAACTTGGTTGAGCAGTTGCAACACCAGCAGATAATAGAACGAGACAAAACGCTCTTGCAACTCGCTTCTTAATTCCCATGAGAATTTCCCTAGATAAGCTCAGTGCACACAGTTATATACAAACCTTAGTAAGTGAATTCCCTAATAAAAAATAATAAACCAATCGGCAAAAGAACAATGCAGAGGGTAAGAGAAGAGAGAGGGTACGTGCTTAATAACTCCTAACCCCTAGAGAGGCGAGGAACCGAAGCGTCTCTACAACTCCTAACTCCTGACTCCTAACTCCCGACTTTCGACTCTCGACTCCTAAATCATTAAAGCACCTGAAAAATAAAGCTGAGACTTGCCCAATTATTCACATCAAAGGCGTAAAAGTCAGGATTTGGGCTGGTTGTCTCTATGGCTGCGCTGGCATTGTGCAAGTCTTGCAAAAGGGCTTGGGCTACTTCCAAGGGTTTGGACAATTCGATAATCGGTTGTTTATCTGCGGTAGAATATTTAGCACCTTGAACGGCAGCGAGGCTTTGGGTGAAGGGTGCTGTGCTAAAAATTAGTTGGTGTTCGTATTCATCAGCGGAACCGGGAATTACCCATTCCGAATTAGTGGCACTTTTTGGTAAGGTGATAATTTCACCAGGGGCGATGACGACTTCTTTGAGTGGTGGTTTGGTTTGGGCGTTAAGTTCTTGGCTGCTTTGCGTCGGGTAAAATGCGATCGCTGCCCTACTACTATTTAATCCTAACAGCATCAAATATATTGGGCGATCGCTTAAATTTTCCACGCGGTACTGCATCCGGCTACCTATCGGTACGGTGGGAACATATTCGGCTTCGCTGCTGAGTAATTTTTTACTCGATTGTGCAGTCACTCGCACTGTTTCGCGTTGCATGACTACGCGAGGTGTAATACCGCTAATTATCTCTAAACTTGCTTTCACTGCCAAGCGAGAAGAACCTTCATTTTCTGTAAGTCGCCATAATTTTGCCGCTAGCAAAGTTTGCAATCTTCGCCCTAAGCGTTGTACTGCCACTTTCACCGCTTCCCCGTCTTCTCCTACGGTGTTGGGAATCAATTCGCCTGTCAGAGAAAATAAACCATAGCGACTGGGAGATGCTGGTGAATCGGGAATTTTTGTTTCTCGTAATTTATCAAATACATAATCGGCTGGTTGTTCTCCCGCAATTACAGTGGACACGCGAGAAATCGTCGCAAAACCACTTGTAGCATCTACGCGCTCAATTCTTTCTAGTTTAGTATCCAGAGCAACGGTTAAATGAATATTACGAGGTAAAACTCGCTCTTGTTCTTGAACTAATTGCCCGACTTGTAAAAGTGGTGTCACCCCGCTTTTACTTTCAATGTCGAAGATTTGCGCTTTTGCGGTTAAGCCGTTACGCGATCGCAATACAATTTGTATATTGGCATCCTCGCTCACTAAACTTAGTCGCGAATTCACTCCGTAATAGTCCAGCACTTGTGGAGGTAATCCGGCTAACCACACTTGAGCCGTTTTCCCGTCTTCTTCTGTTGCTATCACCACCCCTTCGGCACCAATCATCTTTTCTTTTTGAAAATTCTCCCCAAGTAGTGCTGATTGAATTTTTTTGCTATCTAATAAAGCTGGCTGCTGTTTACCATCAAGTTGGCGTATCGAATTTCCCACCCGCGACAAAGTGTGAATAATTGTCGTTGCTGAAGTTGCTTCCCACAAATACTGCGTCAATGCATAGGTAAATAACCCAGCGCTAAAACCAGATAATAGTATTTCCCTCGCCAACTCTTCCGGGTTCGAGGTGGCAGATAGCAGCAGCGGTGCCGGGCGATCGCTTATATTTTTGCTTTTAAGTTCTTTTTGAAAGTCTAATTCTGCGGTTGCTAATTCGGCTTGTGCTGGCATTTGATAGGCGCGAATTCGCGAAGCTGCTGAACTGGCTGTTATTGGCGCATGATAGCTCGTATCGAGTATTGCTGTTGTTCGTGTAGGAAGCGATCGCCACAATAACATCAATGTTTCTTCTAATAAACAATTGACTATTTTGTTGTTTTCTGATATGTAAGTTCCATCAAAAGGAATGAGAGTATTAGCGATCGCTTCTTCTGGTGCTTTCAGTTTAATGCGGCTGCCATAACCGCTAAAGTGAAATACAACCACATCCGATGGTTTAGCATCCTTAACCAGATGATTTAAAAAAGCATTTTCAATTGCAACTCTTGTAGCTTGTTCATCAGTCAAAGTCAAAATATCTGACTCTTGAAAGCCAAAGCGGGAAATCAAAAGTTCTTTTTGCAGTTCGACATCAGTTAAACAACCGCCAAGTGCTAAATTTTGGGGATATTTATTGATGCCGATCAATAACGCCAATTTACGTTGGCTGGGTTGTGCCAAAGCTTGGTAATAGCGATTACCTAAGGACAACAACCCAGCCTCAGTCACTCCCAACGCTGCGAGTATAAAGCCAATCCGTTGTAAAAACGTTCGCCGCTTCATCATTAGTTATCAACCTACCCTATTAGGAGCCACTTCGAGTCTAAGGAACATCAGTTATCAGCTTAAAGGGCTGAAGTCCATAGGGTAAAGGAAACCATTAGCTTGTTTAAGTTTACTATATGTGCATATACCAGCTATCTTCCACGCGCATTGCCCGTGTCAACTCTGCTGCTACTTCCGGACGAGAGAATTCTGGTGGAGGTGATTCACCCCGACGCAGCATTTCGCGTACTTTTGTTCCCGACAAGTGAATGCGTTCTTCTGGCTTGCTGGGACTGGTTTTAGTCGTCGCCATTTGCTTGGTGCGGGTACAGTAGAAAGCGTGTTCAAACATCATCGGCACAATCCCTAATTCACCGGGATCGAACTCATCAAAGATATGTTGAGCATCGTATGTGCCGTAGTAGTTAGCCACCCCAGCATGATCCCGTCCGACGATAAAGTGAGTGCAGCCGTAGTTTTTGCGGACTAAAGCATGAAAAATCGCTTCACGCGGACCTGCATAACGCATCGCTGCGGGATTGATTGCTAAAGTTACGCGATCGCGCGGGTAATAGTGTTCCAGCAAAATTTCATAACAGCGCATCCGCACATCAGCTGCGATGTCATCATCTTTCGTCGCCCCGACCAAAGGATGCAAAAATAAAGCATCCACTGTTTCCAAAGCGCACTTTTGGATATATTCATGAGCGCGGTGAATGGGGTTGCGAGTTTGAAAACCTACAATCGTTTTCCAGCCATTGACTTTAAACATCTCTCGTGATTCGGCTGGATCGATTTGGTATTTGGGAAACTGGGGATGGGGTTTCCGTTCCAATAGCCAGATGTCGCCGGCAAGATGTACAGAACCTTGGTTATATAGTACTTGCACCCCTGGATGGTTTATATCATCGGTGCGGTAGACATTAATTGCTTCGCGCTTCTTGTCGTAGCGATACTTTTGCGTGAGTTGCAAAACCCCGATAAACTCACCTTTGGGGTTATCCAGCCGGATCAAGTTGCCTTCTTTGAGAGGGGAAGCAATTTCTTCACTGACCGACAGTGTAATCGGAATTGACCACACAACACCGTTAGCGAGACGCATTTGGCTGACAACGCGATCGTAGTCTTCTTGATTCATAAAACCCGTCAGAGGACTAAAAGCGCCGATCGCGATCATTTCTAAATCAGAAACAGCTCGCTCATCTAGTTGCACTTGCGGCAAAACATCAGCTTTAGAGAGAAATTCTTCTCTTTGGTCTGCGGTAGCAATGCGATTCACCAACTGTCCACCGTGGGCGGCAATGGTATCTGGATGGTAACTCAACGTAACCCCTTTTTTGCAACGTAATTATTTTCAACTTATGTACTAACTTATCAAAATGCTGGTACGTAGAGAAAAAAGATTATCGGGAGATGGGAGGAGGGGGGGAGACAACCAACCACGTACAGACGCGAGGAAGGAGGACTGAAGTCCTAACTACAAAAGAAAAAAGGCAAAAGTAAAAGCACAAAATCTTGCCTTTTACTTTTACCTTTAACAAGAGTACTAACGTGCGTTGTTGAGGGAAAGATGCTAACCTACATCATCATGGGCAAAGCGGTTAAAGAGAAAGTCTAAAGCATAGTTACGCAGTTGATAATATTGTGGATCTTCCATAATGCGAGAGCGATCGCGTGGACGCGAAAATGGAATTGACATCACTTCGCCAATCTTCGCATGAGGTCCATTGGTCATCATCACCAATTTGTCAGCTAAAAAGAGCGCTTCATCGATATCATGGGTAATCATCAACACTGTACAGCGGTTATCACCCCAGATTTTCAGCAATTCTTCTTGTAATTCTTCTTTGGTGATAGCATCTAACGCACCAAAAGGTTCATCTAAAATTAAGACTTTCGGACGAATTGCCAAAGCACGAGCGATAGAAACCCGCTGTCTCATCCCCCCAGACATTTGCGGTGGCTTTTTGTCCATCGCGTCAGCTAGTCCCACCATCGCTAAATGATCGCGGACGATCGCTCTTTTTTCCGCTTCGGGTTTGTTGGGAGAAACAGCGTTAACAGCTAGATAAATATTTTCAAAAGCAGTCCGCCAAGGTAACAAGGCATAATTTTGGAAGACAACCATGCGATCGGGACCCGGTTTGGTGATTGGTTGTCCTTCTAGCAGCACTTGTCCGGAAGTGGGAAAGTTAAAACCGGATACCATATTTAACAGCGTCGATTTGCCACAGCCAGAGTGACCGATGACGCAAATAAACTCACCCTGTCCTACGTTCAGGTTAACACCATCGAGTACGGTGAAGGGTCCTTTCTTTGTCGGATAGACTTTGGAAACATCCTTAATTTCTAGAAAAGGTTTGCTGAGGTTGTTAATTTGGGTATTTAATGGTTGTCCGAGGTTAGTTGTTCTTAAAGTGCGGTTTTGCATAGCGTTTTAAAAGTTAAAAAGGTCATCGTTGAGGTTCAGAAGGTCATCGTTAAGGATAAAAGGCTCATTGAACTCGTTCCCAGCCTCAGGCTGGGAATGCATCGCGAGAGGCTCTGCCTCTACTCTCGGTAGCGGAGGCAGAGCCTCCTAGTAGCGCATTCCCTGTCAGAGCCAGGGAACGAGTGGTTAGGGGGTGAAACTCCTGCTACATTACTCACGCTACTCTCCTCGTCGGTGTATCAAGAATCACCTCTGCCACAGAAACATCACGTTTAATCTGCAAGCTGTTGAGATAAGCGATCGGATCGTCAGCATTAAACACAGTTCCATCGAACAATTCAATCGGTTGACGGGTGTAGCTAATATCTAAACCTAACTCGCGAGCTGCGGTGCTAAAGACGCGAACTCGACAGACTCTTTCGACAACTTCCACCCAGTTTCTAGGGAAGGGAGTATCACCCCAACGTGCTAATTGACTCATGATCCAAATTTGCTCGGTGCGACTGGGGCGATTGATGGCAGAATCAGAGTAAAATTGATGATGGGCATAATCGCGCAGCGGATAATCTAAGCTACAGGCAGCGTTGTTGGGATCTTCGATTTGGATGTACTCAATATCGTTGCTGACGTACTCCCGCCGTGCTAAAATTTGCCGAATCTCTAGGGCATTTTCCGGAATTGCACAATAATAACAAGCTTCTAACAAAGCTTTGGTTAACGCTATATGGGTGTTAGGGTAAGTTTCTGCCCAATCTTCGCGCACACCGAGAACTTTACCAGGATGTCCCCACCAAACTTCTAAATCGGTAGCGATCGTAAAGCCAACTTCTTCCACCGCAGCGCGGTAGTTCCAAGGTTCACCCACGCAGTAACCATCTATACTACCTGCTTTCAAGTCTGCAACCATCTGTGCTGGAGGGATAGTCTTCATATCTACGTCTAAATCCGGGTCAATTCCCCCCGCAGCTAGCCAGTAGCGCAGTAGCAAATTATGCATGGATGCGGGATGCACTACGCCCATTGTGTGGCGCAAGTCGCGGGTGCGAAGCAGGTAATTTTTGAAGTCTGACAAGCTTTGCACACCTTCTTCATAGAAGTGTCTCGCTAGGGTGATAGCGTTACCGTTGCGAGTCATGGTGAGGGCAGTAACGATGGGCAAAGGTTGGTTGTTATGTCCTCCCAACGTCAACCACATCGGCATTCCTGAGGGCATTTGCGCGGCATCTAAATAACCGCCCGTCATGCCATCAACGATACCACGCCAGCTGCTTTCCCGCACGAGGCTAACTTCATCTAAACCATGTTTGGCAAAGAAGCCTTTTTCTTTAGCGATCGCTAAAGGAGCGCAAGCGGTAAGGGGTAAAAAGCCAATTTCTAAGTTAACTTTTTCTAAGCCATGACGAGCGATCGCCGCAGTTTTGCGCGCTCTAATTTTCTTGATGCGTTTTTGCTGGTTCAGGAAGTAAATCATCTCACTTCGCAAGCTGTAATAGCTAGGATGTTCTACTACTTCCATGCGCTTGCGGGGTCTGGGAATATCGACTTCTAAAATGTCACCAATTTTCGATTCGGGTCCATTGGTCAACATCACAATTCTGTCAGATAACAGCACCGCTTCATCGACATCGTGTGTCACCATGACTGCGGTTACTTCATTTTCTTGACAGATTTGCATTAGTTGTTCTTGCAAATTGCCGCGTGTGAGTGCATCCAATGCACCAAATGGCTCATCTAGCAATAATAACTTAGGACGAATTGCCAAAGCGCGAGCGATCGCTACCCGTTGCTTTTGTCCACCTGATAACATCCCTGGTTGTTTATCTGCGTGGGGACGCAACCCCACCATATCAATATGTTTTTCGACAATTGCTTTGCGTTCACCTGCGGGTAAACCCTTCATCACCGAATCTACAGCAAGAGTAATATTTTCTCTCACCGTTCGCCAAGGTAACAGCGAATAATTTTGAAACACCACCATTTTATCTGGACCTGGTTGAGTGATTCTTTGTCCTTCCAAAGTCACAACACCTTCAGTTGGCAAATCCAGGCCGGCAATCATATTTAACAAAGTCGATTTTCCGCAACCGGAGTGACCAATCAGAGAAACGAATTCTCCTTTTTTAATCTCCAGATTAATACCTTTGAGGGCGATATATTTACCACCGCCGGTTAATTCAAAAACTTTATCAATTTGGTCAACAGCAACAAAGATAGACATAGCAATTTGTGGTTGGTTGTTAGTTGTTAGTTGTTAGTTGATAGTTGATGGTTGGTAGTTGATGGTTGTTGGTTGTTTGTTAGTGCTTGGTGGTTAACAGCCAACAGTTATCGACTATCGACTAACCACGCTCCCACTATCGACTATCAACTATCCACTAACCATTACTTACTTCTGTTCTGCTGGTAAAATCTTGTTTTGAACCCAGCCCATGAGTTTATCTAGCAGCAGACCGACAACACCGATGTAAACTAGAGCCAAAATAACTTCACTGACGTTGTTATTTTGATAAGCATCCCAGATAAAAAAGCCAATTCCGACAATACCGGACATCACAATTTCTGCGGCAATAATCGCCAACCAAGCCAAACCGATCGCAATTCTCAATCCGGTGAAAATGTAAGGTAAAGCCGACGGAATTAGAATATTCGTGAAATATTCTTTGCGGCTAAGTTGCAGAACTTTGGCGACGTTATTGTAATCTTGGGGAATTTGAGTTACACCGACAGCAGTGTTAATTAAAATGGGCCAAATTGCGGTGATGAAAATTACGAATAAAGCAGCGGGTTCGTTTTGTCGCAAAGCTGCTAAGGAAATCGGCACCCAAGCCAAAGGTGGTACAGTCCGCAGTAGCTGAAACAGAGGATCTAAAGCTTTGGACATTGTTTGATTAACACCAATCAAAACGCCCAAGCCAATACCGACAATTGCCGCTAAAGTATAGCTGATCGCAACTCTTTTGAGACTAGCTAAAATCTGCCAAAACAAGCCCTTATCTATCCCACCGTTGTCATAAAAGGGCCAAAAAATCAATATCCGAGTATCTTGTACAACCTGTATTGGTCCCGGTAGAGTTGCGCCAGGAATGAAAGCAAATAGTTGCCAGAGAATTAAAAAAATAGCGATCGCAGTCGCGGGAGGTATCAGGTTAGGAATTTGTTTTTTCAAACGAGATATAAAGCTATTATCTAACCTAGCGCCAGCAGGACGTTTTTGAGCTATTGTCATTGTCTGTATTCTCCTCTTAATTTCGTAGTAAGCACTGAAGTACTTCTTAATTTCTAAACACTAACCTTCTTAATCTTCAAACTTCTGAGATATTCTTCTGGCTTCTCAGGGTCAAACTTAATCCCATCAAAAAATTCTTCTACCCCACGCGAAGTACTTGTAGGAATATCAGCAGCGGCAATTCCAGCTTCTTTCGCAGCTTCTTTCCAAATATCTTCCCGGTTAACTTTATCGATTAATGCTTTAGCATTAGTCAAATATTCTTTCGGCAAAAATCCCCAGCGAACATTTTCAACTATGAACCACAAATCATGACTCTTGTAGGGATAAGAAACATTACCTTTTCCATCTTTCCAGTAATAAGCCGCCATTGATTTATCATCAATTTTGCGACCATCACCCATGTCATACTTACCTTGAAATGGTTCTATCAAAACTTCCGCAGGAATATTAAAATAATTTCTGGCAGCGAGAATTTGCGCTGCTTCTTTCCGGTTATCAAAGTTATCTAACCACTGTTGAGCCGCCATAATTCCTTTTAAAATTGCTTTGGTTGCCTTGGGATTTTTGTCAACCCACTCACCTTTCATAGCAAAGTATTCTTCAGGGTGATTCTTCCAAATCTCTGCGGTTAATGCTGCCATGTAGCCAATTTTGTCTTTAACAAGACGATTGGGCCAAGGATCGCCGGTACTAAAAGCATCCATCGTTCCAGTCTTCATGTTGGCGACAGTTTGCGCTGCCGGCACTGTCAGCAATTTGACATCTGCATCCGGATCTAAACCGCCGGCAGCTAACCAGTAACGAATCCACAAATCTTGGTTGACATGGGGAAAGGTGAATGCAGCGGTAAAGGGTGTTGAGGATTTGAGTTGTGTAAATAAAGACTTAGCGCCGGCAAGTTGTAAACTAACACCCTTGCCTAGGTGCTTGTTGGCGATCGCAATTCCATTTCCATGTGTAATCAATTGACACAGCACATACATGGGAATTTTTTGATTGCCTTTGGTAATTAAACCTTCGCTAATTAAATGCGGCATTGGCATTTGCCATTGTCCACCATCAATCCCACCACCAGCAGAACCAATTTCTATATTGTCCCGCGCTGAACCCCAAGAAGCTTGTTTGGAAAGGTCAACATTGGTCATGCCATACTTCGCAAAAAAGCCTTTTTCTTTGGCAATAATTAAAGGAGCCGCTTCGACAATCGGGATATATCCTAACTTTACTGTAGTCGTTTCTGGTCTTTGTTCTGGAGCTAAATTAGCAACAGGTTGAGCCGCTGCCTGGGCGTTTATGCTATTACCTGTAATGCTTGCCGGGGGATTTCCCAAACAGCCTTTGAGGAACACAGCACCCGCAGAGGCTCCCGCTGTTAATATAAATTTACGGCGAGAAAATTGATTAAAAAATTCTGTCATATATATCTCCTTGAGTGGGAACTTTATTGTTTTTAAGTACGACAAATTTAGTAGAGAAACAAGAGATGTTTCTTACCTTTTTAATGGCAATTTTCAGCTATAACTCATAAGCAGATATGCGCCTTTCCAGTAGAAAAGACTCGTTCGACTGCTTAAAGAAAAACTGTGGTTAATTTATTTATTGCTGTTTGGGGATCGCTAACCTTGTTGAAATCAGTTTACAGGTTTTAATGGCAAATTGATATCTTTTAAACTGCAATTATTAAAAAAATATTATATTAGACCTATAAGCTTTTACTTATAGGTCAGCGGCAAATGCAGTAGAAAATTTTAATATATAGCTTTTTATTTATGATAATTATTATTTTGAGACTATGAGTCAATGCTTTTAGGCTGTATTTATTCGTTTTGAATCAATATATATAGAGAATTATTTATGAATGGTCTTTTGAATCAATATATATAGAGAATTATTTATGAATGGTCTGGAGCAAATTTATATATTAAGTTTTTTAACAGGCATTTTTCGCAGCTTGGTAGTTGATAAAAATATATAAGTTCTCAATTCCATATAATACAGACCTAACCACCCAGTCCTTCTTCCCTGGTAAGGCAAGGGGGGTAATAGACTCCTATGGACTCGTTCCCAGGCAAAGCGCCTGTGAATGTCTTGTTTGAGGCTCTGCCTCGCATTTACGCCCTCATCGGAGGCAGCAAGCCCTCAGCCCTCGCATTCATCTAGCACCCCCAAAAGACCCCCGCCATACGGCTTTTCTTCGCGGTGGGAGGATGTCAAAGGTAATATGAGTCGAAGAGGCAGAGCCTCTTGGATGTCGTTCCCAGTCTCAGACTGGGAACGAGGAACGAGGAAGCGCACACGATCGCTTACTACGGTCTTAAATCATTAGATAATTCCACAATGCCGCGATAGCCATCGATTCTGACTCGCTGACCATCTTGTAAAAGCCAAGTAGCACCACGTACATCCATGACCGCTGGTATACCATATTCACGAGCGATGATCGCGCCGTGAGATAATCTTCCACCAGCTTCGGCAATTAATCCGCCGGCTCTGACTAATAGCGGTGCCCAGCCAGAATCGGTATAAGGCACTACCAATATCGTATCCCGATCAATCTCCGGTATATCTTGTAAATTACGCAATACTTTTACTCTTCCCTCGGCTTGTCCGTGACTGGCGGGAATACCTTGTAATATTTGATCGGAGGTTAACTTAGAAAGAGCTAGCGGCACGGGGGGAGCATTGCCGTAAACTAAAAGAGGTACTTGATTTAATTGACTGTCTTCTGTAAGTTGCGATCGCCTAACTAACACTGACTCTTGCAACTGATTAATCAATCGAGCATCCCAATCTTCTATCAATTGCCGCACTTCATTCAATTCCAGAAAAAAGATATCCCCTTTTTCCTTCAACAACCCGGCTTCTAACCAAATCTTCTCTAAAGCCAAAAAACACCAACGCAACTCACCTAACAAGCGCGAGTATACCTCAGTGACTCGTCCTTTGAGATCCACGCGCCGTTGTACAAATCCTCGCTTTTTCTTTTGTTTTTGCGGACGATAAATTCCTTCTAAATTCTCTATCAGCGGTTGGTTGTTTTGCATCAACTGCACAAATAACTGCTTTATCGCTTGGGGATCTTCTTTCCAAGTAGGAACGGCAATATCAGTTCCAACTTCACTTAAATAGCCGTAATCTTGAAGCAATTCGTCGAACTTTTCTAAAATTTTCTGCCCTTCGGGAGTTGGCGCCAATTGCTCAAATACCTGCTGTGGTTCGACTTCAGGTAATACTTGTTTCGCATCTGCGGCTAATGCACTTAGCGATCGCATTGCTGCTACTTCTGGTGTGACGCTGTTATCAATTTTGTTATCTTTCACCCGAAAAATGCCTTGGCGCAGCGCTACACTCAAAGGAGCTAAAATACTGTAATAAGTCCCCAGGCGCAGCAATTCTAAGATAAAGTCAATTCTATTTAAGAGCTTTGGCGGATCGAAGTCATCGATAAATTCTTGCGTCAACTGCGACAAACCAGGCACAAAACGTCTGTGATAATCGCGTTTAAAGTCTTTTTCTAAATTTAATTCGCGTCTGAGCAACTTTGCCAATCCGGGTAAATTTCTTAAGGTAGAATCCAAAGGCGGTTTACTCATCTTGGAACCCCTAGTTAAGAATTCCAGACTTTCCGGTGGTAAACCCATCCTTAAGAATATCTGCCCTAAGAGGGATGCATTAAAATAAGCTCTTGAATAATGAAGTGTGGCAGTTTCTTTAAAATCTAATCCTTCAGCGCGATCGCCTAAAACGACTGTAAAAAGTTCTCCCCAAACTCCGCAAGTTAATGGACGGTTAATCGACCAAGTTAAGGGACGAATTAGTCCGGGAATTACTTCGGCGGCGATTTTGCGAGTCCAAATCGGTAATAAAGTGGTGATAGGTCGTGCTTGTAATATCCAAAGAGTTTGACCGTCGTAACTCCACTCGATATCTTGGGGAATGCCGTGAAAACGTTCTTCTAAATGCCGGCACAAGTAGGCAACTTGTTTAAGTAAAGCTTGTGGTACTTGTCCTGAGCCTTCTAATTGAACAAACTTGAAATTTTCGGTTTCGACGACAAAAGCGCGATATTGTTCTGGGGTGACTCGTCCGGAAACTATTTGAGTTGGGCTTCCTGGTAAAGCTTCAATGACGATCGCCTCTCCTTGGCGAGTAATCGGATCGCGGCTGAAAGCTACGCCTGAATAAACACTTTGGACTTGTTGTTGAACCAGCACTGCCATTGCTGCTTCTTGTGAACCGCGATCGCGTCGATATTGCATCGCTGATGCATCATTGTAAGAAGCTTGAGTCCGAGCGATCGCTTCTCGCAACTCTTGTTTGTTGGTAACATTTAAGATTGTTTCATATTGCCCCGCAGCAGAAGCTTGTTCTGAGTCTTCGCCAATCGCCGAGGAACGCACCACCAGAGGCGATAATTCTGAAGGATACATCACTTCTAGTAATGCTTCTGCGTCGTCTCCTGGTGCAAGTACCCACCCTTTTGGCACTGGATAACCCCAGCGCTTAACTTGAGATAAAGTAGCTGCTTTTTGTCCGAATAACGCAGCATCTAAATCGTCATCTAAAGAAACAATATTTGTCTCACCGCGAAAAAATTCTAAAGCTGCCTGGGACTCTTTTTCCGCCTTTTTGGTTGGTAAATTCAAATCATCCGGAAGTCGTCTATAAATCCAGGCAAGTAACAGCGCTAAGGCGATAGCAGCCATAATTTTTGGTAAATCCTGAGCGTGCAAAAGTGTGACAAGCAAAGGAAACAACACCAAAACCCCGTATTTTCCCAATTCTCTGTTGCGAAAAGCACTAAAGGTAATACTTACCAGAAAAAGCACAAATCCAGCTACCAGCGGATCGTGTACCGCAAATCCCCAAACAACATTTGTCGTACCTGCGCCTTTTCCTATCCAGTATCGTCCTAATACTAAGGCAATCAGGGCAATCAATTCCCAAGCCGATCCCTCTCCAAACAAAGCACGCGCTAGTAAGACAGCAGCAATTCCCTTCAATGCTTCTGACAACACCGCTAGAATTCCTACTACTCTCCCACCGTGATAAAATGCGGCTGAAACACTGACATTACCAGTGCCCATCTGTGCCAATTGCCGCCCAATCATCGCTTGGGTAATCCAGTCAATTAGCGGTAATGCCCCCAAGAGGGGGCAGGCAATTAAAATAATTAAGGCACCCCAGAGTTCAAGCATTGTGGATTTTGGGTTTGAGATTTATAGCTTTCTTGGCTCTTTGTGCCGTCAATAAAGGCGATTTTTTCATATACAAACCAAGGGCAGATGCATCTAAGATTTTGGATGCCTTTGCCGATAAGAGTTACATAGGTTAATAAATATAAATATTTTCAGCTTGAAACTTAAGTCAATTACTATAAGTAATTTTCAAATAATATACCTTGACCATGCGTAGACCTTTTTGGGCGAGTACGCATCTACCTTTGACTACCTTCCTTTGTTAATCATATCTACAATATATTTCACAGCCTATTTTAATAATAGTTAGATTTAACTTATATATGAAATCTCAAGTGAAAAATATAAAATTTTTATAAATTATTTTTAAAGCGTTTTCAATTTTGTGATGAGGGACACTTAGCACAGAGATATATTAGTCCAAATTTTAAAGTTGGAAAATTTTTCTTAGCAGTGTCCCTCCTCAACTGTTAATATGCTTAGTTTACCGCATAGGCAGCTTGCAGCGCCCAAATAATCAGAGCAGCGATCGATCCCAAAAGAAGCACGGTAGAAATAGTTACCGCTTTGGGAGAATCTGCGCCCTTAAACTTCATGATTCCTCGGTTTAAGTCGGACATAGCAATGTGCGTCTCCTTTAATAAGCGTGCTCATTTGCCCGTTTTGATTGTAGTCCTTATATTTGCAGATGCAATATTCTTAATAACATTTTCACCAAAGCTGGGCAAAATTTGCATCATTAATATTACTTATGCCTAAAGGCATAGATTCAGATTCTGAGAATTTTATGAAGAATATTAATATAAATAATCAATGTTCGCCGTAAATATACTTAAAGGCGAGTCTAAGCAAATAACGCAAGTCGTTTTTTATATTTCCTGGTAAAATTTATTACTTTGTGTCTCTGTTACTTTTCAGGAATGATTTGAGGGCGTTGAAAGGTGAAAGTTGGGCTTGTAATAATTTTAACGGTAACAGCCGCACTGTTTGTAATGATAGAGGTCGGACTGCGATCGCTTTTTGGTTTTGGCAATCCTCTAATTTACATCGGCGATGAGCAGATTGGTTATTTGTTAGCGCCAAACCAGCGTACTCGTCGTTTTGGTAATCGCATTGAAATTAATCAGTATTCCATGCGAAGTGCGCCAATAGAAAAAAATCCTTCACCTTCAACGCTGCGAGTGCTGCTGTTAGGCGATTCTATCGCCAATGGTGGCTGGTGGACAGACCAAGATAATACAATTTCTAGCTTAATGATGCGTTCTTTGAACGCGGCAAATATCGGTAAATATGACAAAGTAGAAGTGCTGAATGCTTCCGCTAACTCTTGGGGTCCAAGAAATGAATTAGCTTATTTGCAGCAATTTGGAACTTTCAACGCCCAAGCGGTGGTCTTACTAATTAATACTGATGACTTATTTGCGACTGCTCCGACATCTTTACCGGTAGGACGCGATCGCAATTACCCAGATAGTAAACCAGCTTTAGCGTTGGTGGAAGTATTTGAGCGATATGTCCTAAAACAAAAGTTAATCCCAGAGCTAAAAGCAGTGCAAGACGAGAAAGGCGATCGCGTAGGTATTAATCTAGAAGCAATTAGCAAAATCCAAGCACTGACTCGTGAAAATAACTGCCAATTTCTGTTGGTGATGACTCCCTTACTGCGAGAAATTGGTAAACCAGGTTCACGAGATTATGAAATTACCGCACGTCAGCGTCTCAAAGATTTTACCGCAGCGCAGCAAATTAGTTATATAGATTTTCTTCCGACATTCAACGCCATCAAAGAGGCAAAAGCTATATATCAAGACCACATTCACCTCAACTTACAAGGCAACGAGTTAGTAAGAGAGAAAATTCAGCTTAAGCTTCTTGAGTTATTAAAGCATAATACACCACATCATCAAGCTTGATTGAATGGCGATATGTTTGTAGAGACGCCATTGAAGTGGAACGTCTCTACTATTGATATGTATTTCCATGAAGTAAACGATCACCAAAAGACAAACTCTAGCAAAATAAGAATACTACATTGTGAAAGTTCGTAGTAAGCGCTTCAGCGCTTTAAATTGAGCGATAAATCGCTCAGTACGAAATTTATAAATTCTTTCTTGATGTCTTCGGTGTGGTTTGAGGGTTATTTAGATTACCTGTAGACATGGCGAGGCAAACAACATGGATACGAACAAACTCCTAAGCCAATATGCAGCAGGAGAACGGAATTTTAATGGAGCAAATTTGCATCAAGCAAACCTTTGTGATGCGGATTTGAGAGGTGTAAATTTAGGTGGTGCCGATTTGAGTGGAGCTGACTTGAGTCGAGCCAATTTAACAGATGCAGACCTGAGTCGAGCCAATTTAACAGATGCAGACCTGAGTCGAGCCAATTTAACAGATGCAAATTTGAGTGAGGTAAACTTTATTGGGGCAGACCTGATTAAGGTAAACTTGGAGCGAACTAACTTGAGTCGCGCTGATTTGCGGAGTGCAAATTTAGTACAGGCAAACTTGATTGGAGCTAATCTCAGCGAAGCCGAATTGAGTGGAGCAGATTTAAGTGGAGCCAATCTTGAAAAGGCAAATTTGATTGGCAGCAATTTAAATGAAGCAGAATTCAACAACACAAATATAAATGGAGCAACCATCACTGAACAAGAAATTACTGGTTCAATGATGCACGTAGGCTTATCTCACAAATGGGTGACATGGGCTGGTGGTTGCTAATATCATGTCCGTTCATTTCTCTCGTTACTGGGCTGCTGACTGCTAATGTAGTTAGAGGAGGCAGAGCCTCCAAGAGTGCATTGCCGCGCAGAGCGCAGCAACGAGAAAATCGGCGTGGTTAATTTCCTTGCAATGGCGCGTTTAAGACTTTATCAATGCGATCGCGTGTTTGTAATAAGTGCGCTTTCGTATATTCGTCTTTTGAGTCTGCACCATTAAGTTTTTCTTGCAATTGTTTTAACTTATACCATGCCATTGTCCGCGCATCTTTTGGTACTCGTTCTTTTCGCAAGACCATCGCTGTTAACAAATCGATATATTCTTGTTGTAAACCTCGGCGCAAACTGCTAATTTTCATTTGTTTGCCGTCTGGTTTGAGAACTTCCGTCCAAATACCAGTTTGCAAAGTATCAAACAATTCCGGCAAAGTCAAAGCTTTCCCAGGAGGACTTTTAAGTTCAATGTCGCTGAGTCGGGAAATGCGATCGCTTGATAGCAATTCTCGCAACACCATACTCTGCATGTTTAATATCAAATCGTGTATTGGATAATCCAAACGCCCAGTACGAGTTTTGCTACCCCAATGTCGCCACCGCGATGGTGCTAATTTATTCAGCAGTTCTGGTGAGAAGGTGAGCGCATCTTCTGCAAACATATATTGTTGTAACGTCGCTAACGCTTGCCGTTGTTTTTCTACTGTTACTGGTTCAAACGGTAATCTACCTTGGCTATCGCCTCCTTTGACCCGGTAAAAAGACTGCCCACCAATGTGTTTGGTAGTGTAATAAATATTTTGAAAATAGTTACTTAATACCGTACTAAAGCGTTCCGTTACATCGCTGTAACTATCGCCAGTTAAGGGATAACGTTTATTTAGTCTATCCCACATCACACGAGAATTTTCTAACTGCCATTGTGAATAAAGCAGCACATTACTACTATTGTCCCAAGCATCGGCAGTCGGGTCGAGGTCAGACACATCCTCATCTGTAGAATAAGTTAACTCAGGTTTGTCAGATTGTTGAGCGATCGCACTCAATGCTGGTTTTTCGGCTGCGGGAGTGGCTGCTTGAATTTGCGTATAACCATACTTAATCGCCCATTCATCATAAGGTCCCACCATATTTGGAAAATAATCTCCCTGTTTCGTACCTGGAGGTGCGATGTTCGGGGGAATATAATCCATTACCGAGGTAGTTAAACCTTTGCTGCGAGTGATTTTAGTATTGTTCATTTCTTCTGGAGGCAGTAAAGTACTACCACGGAAGTTATGACGTAAACCGAGAGTGTGTCCAACTTCGTGAGCAATAATTAAGCGTATATATTGATGGATATACTCTTTTACTTGTTCGCTAGTCGGTGGCGTGTTTTGCAACAGTGACATCGCCGTTGTGCCAATCGCAAATTGATTCGCAGCTTCTAAGCCATAGCATAAATCGTACTCACCTGCCATTTTCGATAAACGATTTAACAATTGATTTTCTACTTGCGGCTTTTGGTTGGGAATATTTCTACCTTCTAAACCATTTGCACAAAGCAGGCGATTTTGCATCAACGCTGATAGAGAAGTGCGATTTTCTCCTTGACTGGGTTGTACAATATCGCGATAATCTTTTTTCAGTGCGCGGACAAAGCTGGCATCTACTAAAATATCTGCGTCTAAAATTTCCCCAGTTAGCGGGTTGACGCGGGATGGACCCAAAGCAAAATATCCATCCACCGTGTTAATCCAGCGGATAGTATTGTAGCGGATATCTGCCGGGTCCCAAGTAGCGTTATCTGGCATTTGCTGCACTTGAATCGCATCTTGGAATCCGGCATTTTCAAAAGCTTTATTCCACATGAGAACGCCTTGTTTGATTGCATCGCGGTATTCTAGAGGAACGGCGTTATCAATCCAAAAGACAATTGGTTTTTTTGGTGGAGAAATTGCTGCATTCGGATTTTGTTTTTCCAACTTCCAGCGATTGATGTAACGGACAAACGGATCACCGCGATCGTCGTCAGATAAATCTTGATAAGCGGTGATAAAATAGCCAACACGTTCATCAGCCAAACGCGGTTGATAGTTGTTTTCTGGTAGTTGGGAAATACTGTAATGCACCCGCAGGGTAAAGCCACGCTTATCAGGTAGCGTAGCAAAATTCGCCGCAGGTTCACCGCTACCCTTCCCGGTGAAATTTAAAACCGATTCAATTTCCATGTTTGCCGGGAAGGCTTTAGCATTACCAAAATAGGAATCATCTTTACCTGCGGGGGTTCCTAAACTCGCAGATACTCCCGCTAAGTCGGTAAGTAGCAAGTCGCTTAAGTCGATGAGAATGGTTTTGCTTTGGGAGTTGATGCTTTTGATGGGAATGGTGTAGAGAACTGAGTCACTAAAAGAACGCGCAAGCGATCGCGCTTGTGGATCTCCTTCCTTAGTGCGAAAATTAACATTGCGGACTGTAAAGTGCAACTTATTATTTACCCGTTGGAAGTAAAATAAAAAATCTTGCAAAGGCATCCCGCTATAAATACCGCGTTCCCCAATCCCTGATTCTAGCGTTGCATTGGCTAGATAATTTTTATTTAGTTGCTCAGGTTTAATTTCTAAATAAATTTTATTCTTCTCTTTATGCCGATAAAGGGTAAATAGTCCCTGTTGTTTTTGAGTGTCTTTAATTACCTCATCAAATTGTTGTAATTCATCCTTTTTGGTTGGTTTAGTGGTACTATTAGGCTTTTCATCCGGCTTGTCGGGGACTTTTCCGATTTGTAAAAATGGTTGCTGTGCAGCTTTTTTATTGTCTTTTACGACCCAAATAAAAGGCTGACGCTTTGCCTGTTTGTTACTATCTAATACCCATACTTGTTCTTTTGGTAGTTCAAGTTTTTTGTGGAAATTAGCATTCGCTTTCTCTGACTGACGCGGTGTGGAAAGGGAAAAAGGCTTTACACCCGTCACTTCTGTCTCCTTATACCTTTGTGCTGGTGTACCCTTGTGCAAAACAAAGGTGTCGGTGACCGCATTAACAGACGGTGACTTGGCGCTAACGCTTGCTATTGATAGACACAAACCATGCAACAAAATCACACAAAACGTTAATCTGTTCATTCGATCCATTCCTAAAAATGACCCATAATTAATTTTTAATTTCTTTTAAGCCAAGCAACCTTGCTTGAAGTCCCTTGTGTCAGTGAAAAACTATATTAGCTGCTTGATATCAAGCAAAAAGGTTTTTGTTTAGTTTTAACCGACATTTTGAGCTTTGTTATACTTTTTTACTGTAGTATTTTTGCTAACAATTGCCTTGGTAGCACAGAGTACGTATTATTTGTAGATCTAACTTGGAAATATGCTGAAAAAAAAGTATAACAATTTGACCAAATCGATTAAGTTTACTGACAATCAAAAAAGTTTTCTAGCTGACACTTTACTTTTAACCAAACGAAAGGCAAGTTAGAACTCCCTTAAAAATAATGGTACTAAATAATACTAGTTCCAATAAAGACTAATCCACCAAAACAATAAAAAATCTTTAAGTATTCTGTAAATTATCAGTCAGTGTGTAGTAACTACGGAGACAATAATGTCACATATGTCTCAAGTCTGGAAGCGTTTGATAATTTATCTTCAGGGAACGGAGTTAGAACAGATGCCAACGACAACATCTGTGGAAGACGAAGTAATTTTACCTATAGAAAAGAAGATAAAAGAACAAGATAAAAATCTTGAGTTTTCCCAAAAGAATTTGCACCAATTTATATTTCCGGAACAGCTGCAAAAAAGTTTAGAAGAATGGACAAAACCAAGTAGTAATAGCTTTAATATACGCGAGATGCCACCGGGTACGCTTCTGTTCTCGTGTCGCAGAGGCTACCCGAACGAGACGACCCCCGAAGGCGATCGCCAACTACACGAGCAGATTTACAATATCTTAGGCAACGCCACGCTGACACCAGAAACAGTAGAACAAGTAATCAACTTGCTCACAACCAGTCAAGAGTTTCGACCTGTGCTGCTTTTCGAGCGCTTAGAAGATTTTTATCGCCGGTGGTGTCAAGGAGAATTTATCGATGCTGCACCTGATGATAACTTGCCTCAGAAAAAAATGTTGCAGTTGCAAGCACAAAAGATTATCCTCGGACTGCGACAGATAGACATACAGACCGGACTAAACGTGATGATTTTGCTTTTAGAATTACACCGTTATGCTCAAACGCAAGACGACTTAAAGCAAAAAATTAACTTTTATCCATCTTCCCAACCAGGGAAAGAAAATTTTTTCACATCTCAATTGCTGCGAATTATCAACTATAGCGATGCCATTGAAATTGGCAATTTTAGCAACATAGTCGGGGAATTTCTTCGAGGTGGCAACTTTAGCGGTGCTTACCTTGGCGATGCTAACTTAACTGGCGCTAACTTCAGCCAAGCCAATCTGAAAAACACTTACCTTGGGGATGCCAACTTAACAGGTGTCAACTTTAGCAATGCTAATCTCAAAGATGCTAATCTCGGCGATGCCAACCTCAGCGGTGCCAACCTCAGCAATGCTAATCTGAGCGGTGTTGACCTCAGCAGCGCCAACTTGAGTGGTGCCAACCTCAGTGGTGCAAACCTCAACCGCGCTGACCTCAGTAGCGCTGACCTCAGCAGCACCAACCTGAGTGGCGCAAACCTGAGTGGTGCAAACCTGAGTGGCACCAACCTGAGGGATGCTGACCTCAATCACGCTAACCTTTGCGACGCTATCCTCTTTGGTGCGAACCTCAGCGAAGCCAATCTGAAGGGCGTCAACCTCAACCATGCCGACCTTTGCCGCGCTGACCTCAGCGGTGCTGATCTGAGTGACGCCAAACTCAACGGCACCAACCTCAGCGACACAATTCTTTTCAGCACCAACCTCAGCAACGCTGTCCTCGTGGCTGCTGACCTCAGCTATGCGAAACTTAATGGTGCCAAGCTAAATCATGCCAACCTTAGCAGCGTCATGTTCTTAGGTGCTGACCTCAGCGACACCGACCTGAGTGGAGTGACCCTCAACCAAGCTGATTTGAGTGGAGTAACTTTGAACGATGCTGACCTCAGTGGTGCTGACCTCAGTGAGGCTGTACTCTTTGGTACAGACTTCAGCGGTGCTAACCTCAGCAGCGCCAATCTTAGTAATAGCAACCTCAGCGGTGCTAACCTCAGCAGTGCCAACCTCAGTAATAGCAACCTCAGCTACGCCATTCTTGGCAATACCGACCTCAGCGACGCGAATTTAGAACGGTTGACTTGGAATGAAAATCAACACTGGCAAGGTGTGCGCGGGTTAGATACAGCAGTTAACGTGCCAGAGGAGTTAAAGCAACAATTGGGATTAAGTTAAGCTTCTCAGGTCTAAAGACACTGAGATTTCTGAAGAGTCCATAAAAGAACTTTCTTAGGCGCACTTAAAGCGCCTCTACTGATTCCAGCTAAGTCAAACTTAGCCATTATCGCTACTTTACGGATAATATTTGCAGCGCCATTGCAATCTGCATTTATCTTGATTCCTGTTCCTGTCTTAAACAATCCGCGATTAGTTCTAGTACCGCTACTTTTCCACCCTTCAGGTTTTGCGCCGAATTTAGGTAGAACATCATTGTCTAGAAACGATGCTTTAGAGCTATAGCTTTCTTCGGTTTCTACAAATTCAATTCCGTATTGCTTGCACAATTGTTCAATACGGTTTTTTAGTTTTGCTGTTGGGATTTGGACAAACTTTTGATTGTTCTTTTTGCCCATATCAGCATTCTGTTTTTGACCAGTATTCCAACCAAAAATAATTGAACCTATTTGATTGTCAATACAGTGGTTGACTACGATTCTTGCAGCTTTATTAACAGCATCGCGCATCTGTCTATTACGCTTTTCTGTAATCGACGCAAGTTTGTTAGACCAAAAGCCTTGAGGTTTATCCTCTTTGATTTTCGCAACAGACTTGTTATACCACTGATTCAAACTCTTGAGACGTAAACCATCAACAATGAAAGAAGTCCCAACGTTAGAAACGCAAGTTAACCAGTTGTTTAATCCGTGGCCTATCCCAAGAACCTTGGACTTGTCAAGCTCAATGGGCGATGTTTGTACTTTGTAAACAAACTCAGCATAAAAGCATCTATTTCTTGGTAAAATTCTAACCTCTCGGATAGTTTTAAAGTCTAAATTGGACGGCATAGGCAGATAAAACGCATCAACTCCAAACCAAGCTTTTACTAAACTTCCCAAAGGGAATCGAAGCATTCCACCTTTTAGCTTGATGGAACGTCCCGTGAACGTTGCTAAAGCCAATCCGCCGGATGTTCTGTAGTTTGGTAGTCTCGGCTTTTGAGTGACCGTCCCTTTTTTAATTCCCTTGACCAATCCAATACAAGACTTAAAAGATTCTGCTACACCAGTTAATATCTGCTGTGCTGTGTCTGAGTACAAAGCTTGATAGTGCTTGTTTTGTTGGATAGTTCCTATCTGCTTGTGTAAGTCAGCCTTACTTGGAAAGCTGCCAGTTTTGAAATAATATTGACGACTGTAGTAAATACCGCAGTTGATTAAACTGTTTGCCTCTGTACAGACATATTCAAGCAATGCCTTTAAATCTTTGCTTGGGCTAATTAAAATTTGCTGGCATCCATAAGACATTCTTTCGACCTAGACTTTTGTGTTATTGTTAGTATACTAACGTTTAGAATAAAGAGCAATGCCATTTAAAAAAGATAATAAATTGGGTTTTACCAGTAGTCAACCATTTGACAAAAATCCGGTTTGCTTCAAAGTCCTGCCAGGTATCAAGGACAAGTTAAAAGCCGTTCCTAATTGGCAAGAACGGCTTAGAGAACTTGTCGATAGACTTATCGATGAGGCAAAGACTGAATGCGACTAAAGTCGCCCGTGTCGCTTGCCTCTCAGCACTCTTCGTGACTGAGCTTCCCGCATACCGCGTTTCCCTGTGAGAGGAAGGGGAGAGGGGGGGAGTGGGGGCAATACGGTTCGGAGCGAAAGTTATCTGTTCAGGCAAGCAGGGGGTGCAGGGGAAGCAGGGGAAGCAGGGGAAGCAGGGGAAGCAGGGGGAGAGAAAAAAGGCTTATCCGAACCGTATTGGGAGTGGGGGAGGAGGAGAAAAATAAATAACTTCTTTAAGCGATCCTCTCCTCCCCTCCTCAGCGTCCTCAACGTCTGGTGCGGTTTGTTCTCTCTAACTCAAAAACAACTCCTTAATCCCCGTACTACCAATTTCTATCGCCAAAGCCGCCAACAAAAAACCCAAAAGCTGAGTAATAATCACCTCACCTTCTGCACCAATCCACTTATCAATATAATTACTGAAGCGCAAAATCAACCAAGTAACAAACATTGCTGACAAAATACCCACCGTCACGCTTAAATTAGGATTGGCGGCTGACGACATTAACAGCATGACTGTGGTCAAAGTACCAGGTCCGGCTAACAAAGGCAAAGCTAGCGGCGTAATTGCGATATCTCTCTCTTGGTCGAGTACAGGAGTATCTAATTCTCCCTGAAGCATTTGTAAGGCGATTAACAGCAGCAACAGTCCTCCAGCTAACCGCAAAGACCCCATGCTGATGTCTAAATAATTTAAAATGAATTGACCGCCAAAAGCAAAGACCAAAAGAACAGCGATCGCTATCACTACTCCTTTATCGATTACTTTGTTTCTCTGCTGCGGTTCCATCCCCTTAGTCAGAACTAAAAGTATGGGTATATTACCCACTGCATCCGCAAGGACAAAGACAGCAACAAAGGTTTTAACGAAAACAGAAATATCCACAGCAGACACTTTATCAAGGTTTTCTAACAAGCTAACCTCAAACTCGTTGATTTTTCTAGAACCCGTAGGAAGATTGATATAAGCGTAAGTTTCAGCAAAGTGTTCGTTGGTTAATAAATTCGGGGAAGATAAGGCAATGGGGATAAAGTTTGTCTTTGCAACTACCAAAGTAAAGATATATTTGATAATCTACACCTGACAACTCCACTGTTCGTTATTGAATTTATGAAGTCATACTTAGCCGCGGCTATTCAAATGATCAGTGTGCCAAATTTGGAAAAAAATTTGGCACAGGCAGAGGAATTTATCGATTTAGCCGTCCATCAAGGTGCGGAATTAGTAGGTTTGCCAGAAAATTTTTCGTTTATGGGCGAAGAAAAGGATAAACTTGCTCAAGTTGATGCGATCGCCAAAGAAACGGAAATATTCCTCAAAAAAATGGCGCTGCGCTATCAAGTTACCATTCTCGGCGGCAGCTATCCAGTACCTGTAGATGACACTGGCAAAGCCTACAATACCTCCACACTCATCGACCCCAACGGTCAAGAAGTTGCCCACTACCAAAAGGTACATTTATTTGATGTGAATGTCCCTGACGGTAATACTTATCACGAGTCCAGTACGGTGATGGCTGGTAAGGAAACACCCCCGATTTATTTTTCCGAAAAACTCGGTAATATCGGACTTTCTGTTTGCTACGATGTCCGCTTTCCCGAACTTTACCGCCATTTATCTCACAAAGGGGCAGATATTCTATTTATTCCCGCTGCTTTCACCGCTTTTACTGGTAAAGATCATTGGCAAGTATTACTGCAAGCGCGTGCAATTGAAAACACCGCTTATGTCATCGCACCAGCGCAAACTGGAGTAAATTACGCCCGTCGTCAAACCCACGGACACGCGATGATTATCGATCCTTGGGGAACGATTTTAGCCGATGCTGGTGAAAAGCCGGGAGTAGCGATCGCGGAAATCAATTCCTCTAGGCTAGAACAAGTACGCCGTCAAATGCCCAGCTTACAACATCGGGTATTTATTTAGCTGATTATTTGCCAAAATTTACAGTTTGAAACTTTTCTGCGATGGTAAACTCACAATCTCAAGAAAAAATGAATGCTTCGGCGATCGCACTTATGTATAAATAAATGAAAACTTCAATTAAGATTTTTTTCTTTACTGCTCTTGTTTCCCTGGTTTCAGCATGTGGTAATAACACCGCACAAACAACTCCCACCAATTCCCCAACCGCTACAAACTCAGCACAAACAACTCCCGCTAATTCCCCAAGTTCTACATCAACTGCTGGCACTAAAATTCAAGTAACTGCCACAGAGATGAAGTTTGATTTGTCTCAGTCAACAGTTCCAGCAGGACCTGTGGAATTCGTCGTTACTAACAAAGGTAAAATGCCTCACGAAATGGAAGTTGTCAAAACAGACTTAACTGTTGATAAACTACCAGTTACCAGCGATGGGCGCTTAGATACAGATAAAGCCGGAAAAGAAATTGGCGAGATTGAAGAAGACGACCTCAAAAGCGGTACTACAAAAACACTCAAAGTTAACTTAACTCCAGGCAAATATCTCATCGTCTGCAACCTACCCGGACACTTCAAAGCCGGAATGAGAACCTTCCTCACCGTCAAATAACACAAAAAAACCGGGTAATATTCCAACCCGGTTAAATCATCTCAACATGAAAAACCCTTAGTGAGCCTAAAGAGCGCTCATTCCAGACTTACTTTTTCTTAACTTAAACCTTAGCAGTAGCCTTGGTAACAGCGTTAAGTTCGCCCTTAGCATACTTAGCAGCAAAGTCATCCAAAGAGATTTGCTTAATCTTGCTAGCATTACCAGCAGAACCAAATTGCTGATAGCGATCAGAACAAACCTTCTGCATATACTTAATCGAAGGCTTGAGGAAGTGACGGGGGTCAAATTCTTTGGGATTTGCAGCCAAAGCTTCACGCACAGCAGCGGTAATTGCCAAACGGTTATCAGTATCGATGTTTACCTTACGCACACCGCACTTGATACCTTTTTGGATTTCTTCCACAGGTACACCGTAAGTTTCAGGAATTGCACCACCATACTGGTTAATAATGGCAAGCAAATCTTCGGGAACCGAAGAAGAACCGTGCATTACTAAGTGAGTGTTAGGCAAACGGCTATGAATTTCTTCAATCCGGCTGATTGCTAAAATTTCTCCAGTCGGCTTGCGGGTAAACTTGTAAGCACCGTGGCTAGTACCAATCGCAACAGCCAAAGCGTCTACTTGAGTTTGCTCTACAAAGTCAACAGCTTGGTCGGGGTCAGTTAAAAGTTGTTCGCGGTCGAGTTTACCCTCGAAACCGTGACCATCTTCAGCTTCACCCATACCAGATTCTAGAGAACCCAAGCAACCGAGTTCACCTTCAACGCTGGCACCAACCGCGTGAGCTACTTTCACCACTTCGCGGGTGACGTTGACGTTATATTCATAGCTTGCTGGTGACTTCGCATCTTCTTCCAGCGAACCGTCCATCATCACGCTGGTGAAGCCGTTACGAATTGCCGAATAGCAGGTTGCAGGGCTGTTACCATGATCTTGGTGCATGGTAATGGGGATATGAGGATAGGTTTCTACCGCAGCCAAAATCAGGTGACGGAGAAAGTTTTCACCAGCATATGAACGAGCGCCACGAGAAGCTTGTAAAATCACGGGGCTATCTGTCTCTAGAGCAGCCTTCATGATTGCCTGAATCTGCTCCATGTTGTTCACGTTGTACGCCGGGATGCCGTAACCGTTTTCAGCCGCGTGATCCAACAGCAGCCGCATTGGTACGAGCGCCATAGATAGTCCTCCTAATGTGGGTAGTCAGCTAGTCGGTTTGAGACAAGCGCAATTATTACGCTAATCTTAAGACTTTTTTCAACTTATAGGAAATTATAACTAGTGTAGGGTGTTAATGCTGAAAAACTTTAGCACCTTCAAGCCTGATTATAAGGGACTGGTGAGTGCAAGAAGTCAACAACAAACTTTCATGGCGATCGCGTTATGTGATAAGAGTTGCCCAACCTGTCTTTTTTGAAAAACCCTCAGCAACAATCATGGGCGATAGCACGAATGTTACTCAAAATCCTGTCATTAATCCTTTAATATGGGTCGCCCGGGATTCGAACCCGGAACTAATCGGTTAAAAGCCGAGTACTCTACCGTTGAGTTAGCGACCCGTTGAGTTTTAAACTTGCAACTTTGCCATTCTACCACATATATCTATAGTTTTGTAAAGGGCTTTAGAAAAAATTTGCCGTTAATTTGAAAGATGCCGAGTAACTAGCTCCTGGCTCTAATACAGTCAGGTGTTCACCGCTATTGATCGAGTTTCGAGCAGCACTCCACGGTTCCAGGCAGTAGAAATCTTTGCCTTTCAGCGTCCAAAAAACCAAAATCGGAAAAGCATCATCGTAATCTAGAGTCAATTTTAACTTTCGGCTGTGGTCTGTCACACTAGCAGATTGACTCGTTAGCTGTTTAAAAGCAACGTCAATTTCATCGCGGTTGAAGTCAAAATTCCCGTTAAAAGAGTGCATTTCCTTGGTTTTCTGGTCTTGATACTCGCTACTAGGGATTTCAAATTCTAGCTGAGTTTTATCACTTATCGCAAAATACGGATGAAACCCAAAAGAGAAAGGCATCGGTTCAGATGATTTATTTGTATAATTCTGCTGAACTTCTAAAATATTACCTTGCATCTGGTAGGTAAAAGCCACTTCAAAGTCAAAAGGATAAACCGCTCTTGTTTGCTCGTTGCTATTAAGGACTACCGTAAGGCTAGCTTTATCTTGGGTCACTTGGTCAGTTACTTTCCAAGGTAAATCTCGCGCAAAACCATGTTGTTTGAGAGTATACTGCTTACCTTGATAAGTGTAAGCATTATCCGGTAAGTTGCCGCAGATAGGAAATAAAATCGGATTCCCACCTCTAACGCTCAATTCAGGATTAGTAAAGCGTTCCGCATCTAGGTAGAAAATTTCTTCACCGTTGACGCGCCATTTTGTGATGATACCACCGCGTTCGGGTACAACTTCTAACTGTGAATTAGTCTGAGCGTCAGTGAGGACGTAGGTTTTGTATTGTTGTTCTTGGAGTGCGATCGCAAACATTGCTTTCCTTTATGTAGTGATTAGTAAAGTCGAACAGTTCATTCAGTCGCCTACTATCATTTAAGCTATAGCTAATTGGTCATCTCTGTTGCTTATTATGTACCAAGTAGACCCTCCACTTCCTCCAAAAGAAGTTCTACCAACGATGTACGATCTCAAGAGTGAAGATCCAAAGGAGCCAGGTTTACCCGACGAGTTTCATGATTTTCAACCTCAACTCTTGAGAGAAACCTTTCATCCGCCTAATTATCCCGCAGATCAGGTATTCGTCGCCAGCGATTTAAATCTTTACTACGATATTCGTCATCCTTTGTGGTACAAGCGTCCTGACTGCTTTGGAGTAGTTGGTAACTCTAGATTATATGAAGATAAAGATTTACGCTTAAGTTATGTAATTTGGCAAGAGGGTGTAAGCCCCTTTGTGGTAGTTGAGTTACTTTCCCCTGGTACGGAAAGAGAAGATTTAGGTCAAACTCTTCGCACTGTAGACGAACCACCGACAAAATGGCAAGTGTTTGAGCAAATTCTACGTGTTCCTTATTACATAGTTTTTGACCGTTACACAGATAGGCTGAGAGCCTTTATGCTTCAGGCAGACCGTTATACGGAAATGAACCTAGAAGAAACACGTATTTGGATGCCAACTTTAGAATTAGGTTTGGGACTATGGCAGGGTATTTATCAAGGCATTGAGCGGCTGTGGTTGCGTTGGTATGATGCTAATAAAAATTGGATGCCAACACCCGGAGAAGAAGCGCTACAAGAGCGTCAAAGAGCCGATCGCTTGGCAGCGCGTTTAAGAGAGTTGGGTATTAACCCAGATGAGATGTAGGGAGAGTCGGGAGATGGACAGGTGGGGGACAAGGGGAAAAGGGGAGCCACATGAAAGGTGCGGAGGTTCCCGACCTTGAGCAAAGTGGCGTGGACAAGGGGCACAAAGAGGAATTACCCATGCCCAATGCCCAATGCCCAATGCCCCATGCCTCATTAATTTTTACTCGTCTTCTGCAAAAACAAAGCGATATAATTCGCTGCTATCAGGTTCTGGGCTGCTTTCGGCGAATTTCACCGCTTCGTCTATTCTTTCCTGAATTTTACGATCAACTGCTTTGAGTTCTTCGGCAGAGGCTAGGTTTTGCTCAACTAAATAATTAGCTAACTTCTTAATTGGGTCACGAGCAAACCAAAATTCTTTTTCAGCTTTGCTTCGCATTTCGTCTGGGTCAGCCAAAGAGTGACCCCGGAAACGATAAGTTAAAGCTTCAATTAATGTCGGACCTTCACCAGCACGGGCACGGGCAACAGCTTCTTCGGCTACTGCTCGCACGGCTAGTACATCCATACCGTCTACTTCCACGCCTACCATGTTGAATACGCTGGCTTTTTTGTAAATCTCTGGCTGGGAAGTTGCGCGATCGTGAGCCATACCGATCGCCCACTTATTATTTTCCACCACGAAAAGAATCGGCAGTTTCCATAAAGCCGCCATATTTAACGTCTCGAAAAACTGACCGTTATTCGCTGCACCATCGCCAAAAAAGCAGGCTGTTACTTGGTCAGCACTTTCATCTCCCAAAACTTCGCGGCGATATTTACTTTGAAAAGCCGCTCCCGCTGCTACAGGAATACCCTCAGCCACAAAAGCATAACCACCCAGCAAGCGATGTTCAGCAGAAAACATGTGCATCGAACCACCGCGTCCTTTACTGCAACCGGTGGCTTTACCAAATAATTCCGCCATTACCTCTTTTGCCGGTACTCCCGCACTCAGAGCATGAACGTGGTCACGGTAAGTACTGCAAACGTAATCTTCACCTGGTCGCATCGCCTGGATAACACCAGTGGAAACCGCTTCTTGACCGTTGTACAGGTGGACAAAACCAAACATTTTGCCTCTATAGTACATCTCGGCGCACTTATCTTCAAAGACGCGCCCTAACACCATATCTTCGTACAACCGTAACCCAACTTCTTTAGTAATCTGCGCGTTAGCCGCTGTAAATGTGGGTAATGTGCGTTCTTGAACCATTATTTTGTTAGTATCCCTGTGGTAAAACTTAAAGTTACTATGTTAGATAAGTTGCTTACATTCGGCGTAAGCTTGTACAAAGATAACGTTGCTAGGAGTTAAAAAGTCACAAATTCACTCTCGATGGCTACTAAAAAGTCAAAAACTAAAGAATAGGGAATTGGTGAATAGCTTTCTTTTAATTTTGTGGAAAGTCTCAGGGTCGGTTATTCGCGCTTCTGAACTTTCCAAGACGGATTTTTAAGGAAGTTCCCATCTGCGTTCATCCGCAGTTCGGACTTTTCACCACTCACCCTTATAGATTATCAGTCAGAATATCTTGCTTTCTGCATATCGATTAACAATTTAGAGAAATTGGTGGCGGCAATTTATATACTTATGTAAATATTTGTATTTACAACCAATTCATGATAAAATACGCTACGCTCATTATCCAGATGAAATTTATCTAGCGGTGCTTCTCTGTTGTTAATAGCGCTTAAAGTTCCTCTGAATGTTTGCAGGAATACAAACTATCGATCTCTGAAAGATAGTTAAATTTATACTCCTGGAAGCAGAAGACTTATAGTGCTACGCCGTGCTGTAGTATTGTTTGATATATAAAATTGATGACAAGTCGAGTCAACCGGAAAAATTTCATAAAAATTAGCAATAACCCAAAATATTAAGTACTAAAGTACAAATTTATTTTCACGGGAGACACAAATCAAGTTGTGGCAACACACACTTGTAGTGTGAACTCAACAAGATAATTTGATGGCACGGTTTAGGTTGCCGGGAATGCTCGAAATGAATGATGTCGATCATGCAGCAGGGGAAGTAAGCCGTGCGAATTCCGCTAGATTACTACCGAATTTTAGGATTACCGTTGGCGGCAAGTGGTGAACAATTGCGGCAAGCGTACAGCGATCGCATTGTACAACTACCGCGACGTGAATATTCGTCAAGTGCAATCACTTCCAGAAAACAACTTTTAGAAGAAGCTTACGTGGTTTTATCAAATCCCAAAGAACGTAGCAGCTACGACCAGCTTTATCTTGCCAACGTCTACGACCCGGAAGGAAGCACGACTCATAGTGCGATCGCAGTAGAAAATCGCCTGCAAGAGAACAACGGTACTGCTGAAGCTAAAAGTCTGGGGATTGACATTTCCCAAGATGAATTAGTTGGCGCTTTACTAATTCTGCAAGAGCTTGGCGAATACGAACTTGTAGTCAAATTAGGTCGTCCTTACCTGGTTAATAAAAATGGCACAGTAAGTAGCGCAAATGTCAATGGTCTAACCAACGAAGAATTTCATGAACGTGCAGAACGCCCAGATATTATTCTTACCGTTGCCCTTGCTTGCTTAGAACTCGGTCGCGAAGAATGGCAGCAAGGTCATTACGAAAACGCTGCGCTTTCCTTGGAAACAGGTCAAGATTTGTTAATCAAGGAAAATTTATTTCCCAGCGTGCGAGCCGAAATTCAAGCAGACCTTTGTAAATTAAGACCATATCGAATTCTAGAATTACTCGCACTACCTGAAGAAAAGACCGCTGAACGGCGTCAAGGCTTGGAATTATTGCAGAACGTTTTAGAAGAGCGCGGGGGTATTGACGGTACTGGCAATGACCAATCTGGTTTAAATATAGATGACTTTTTACGATTTATCCAGCAATTACGCTATCACTTAACAGCCGCAGAACAACAGAAAATATTTGAAGCTGAAAGTAAACGTCCCTCGGCAGTCGCCACATATTTGGCTGTGTATGCCTTGATAGCACGAGGATTTGCTCAAGGTCAACCCGCTTTGATTCGTCAAGCAAGGCAAATGCTGACACGTCTGGGCAAGCGTCAGGATGTACATTTAGAGCAGTCGTTATGTGCATTACTCTTGGGGCAAACAGAACTTGCAACTCGTTCTTTAGAACTTAGTCAGGAATACGAGGCTCTAGCTTTTATTCGCGAAAAATCTGAAGACTCTCCTGACATGCTGCCCGGACTGTGTTTGTATGGAGAACGTTGGTTGCATAACGAAGTGTTTCCCCACTTTCGAGACTTGGTAAATAACCAAGCTTCTCTAAAAGAGTACTTTGCCGATGAACAGGTGCAAGCTTATTTAGAAAGTTTGCCAACGGATGTACAAAAAAGCAATGAAACTGTAACTAACCTAAAGTCATCTGCTCCAATACAGACAAATACTAACCCGCGTCCCAGTAACTCAACTGCGAGTTATCGTCAATTCTCCAGCAGAACAGAGAACGGGGAAAATTTAGAAACACCAAGCAGAGGAAAATCAGTTCATTCCAACTACTCACCACCCAGCTTTACAACATCAGCCACACCTTCGACATCAGCGAATGGACAACCAGAACAAAATAGTCTGGCACAGCTTGGGAGTGGTGAACGTATCGCTAGGGGAACAAACCATCATTTGAATCGTTCGGCTAAGGCTAATGCACCCGCTCCTACTCAAAAGCGGAGGAGGCGAAAAGCCGCTCCAGCTAGTAATTCTCGGCATCATCAACGCCCGCGTTTCCCTAACACCTTAGAAGGAAAAACGCGGCTAGTGTGGATGATATTTGGCTCTTTTGCTGGTATTGTAGTTTTGTGGTTTTTGCTCACCAGCTCTTTTGGATTATTGAAAAATCTGTTTTCGCCTGCACCATCTTTAAAAGGCGAACAGTTGTCTGTCCAACTTAATGAACCACCAATACCGATTCCTGACCAAAACAGCAAACCGCAGTCACCAGCAGGAGTTTTGACAGAAGCCACGGCACAGGAAGTAGTTCAAACTTGGCTATCTACTAAAGCCGCAGCTTTGGGAGTTAACCACGACATTAGTACTTTAGACCAGATTTTAATGGGTTCAACTTTATCTAAATGGAAGGCAATTGTTCAACAAGATAAGGTAGAAAACCGCTATCGCAAATACACCCACACTGTAAAGGTGGAATCTCTAAAGACAACTGAAACTGACCAAAATAATGCGACGGTAGATGCTACGGTGACAGAATTAGCAGAGTTTTATGATAACGGGCAAATTAATCAGCAAAAGTCTTATAACGAAAAAGTTCGTGTCAGATATGATTTAGTTCGTGTAGATAATAGCTGGCGCATCAAGGATATGTCAGTTATCAATAAAATAAGTGGGAACTAATATCAGAGTTGAACACCATTCATTAATTCGCGCTTCTATCTTATGTATTATCTTTTAAGTCTTTTGAGAATAGAAAAACTATTTGATATGACTAAACTCAAGCTTTATATTAAGAAAAGTTAAATATAAAGTTAACTATAGATGAGACTCTTGCTTTATTAGTGTTTAAACTCTACTATGCTTAGAATGTACGGTAATTCGCTCAAGATGCCGTATATTATAAGGTGTATTATGAGCAGATGGGAACTTTTGAGAGAATCAGTAGCTAAGGCGATCGCGCAAATGCAGACTTATCTAATGAAAAGTTTGCACTTGATATTATCTGAACGAATTACAAAAAGCTCCTCAAATAGGCGTGTTCAGAGTTTTCTGTGTCTATTTGCCGTAGGTGTAGTTTTGAGCATGGCAATAAGTGCCTGTGGAAATGCTTCAGCTTCCAAAGTTGAAAGTCCTAGTGGCAAGTGCGAAAAACCTGTTCCGATTGATAATGTAGTCAAGAATATTTATACACCTTTATCTCGTCCTCTCTTCATCTACGTTAGTAAAAAATCTCTGGACAATAAACCGTCGGTAAAAGAATTTGTCAACTTTTATCTCGAAAATTCTTGGAAATGGGTAGATAGCGTTGGTTATGTGGCGCTACCTGATGAAGCTTACGTTAAAGTAAAACAAAAGTTAGCTACAGGTGAAACTGGTACCAAATTTAAAAAAGCAAAACCAGGTCAACCAATCACGAATTTCATTTAACTTGAACCTATAAGAATTTAATTTGTATCAAGTTGTAGTTTTGGTGTAGCGAAAACGGAACTAAACAAAGTAGTGATAATGTTTAGTTTCGTCTCAGAAGCCACCCTAAATACTCTATCTTCTCTCTTCTCTTTGCGTCCTCTGTGTAAGAGCGCGGTAGCCTGCGGCTGTCGCGTTTCCGTAAAAAAATATCATAACTCAATCGATATTTATGCAAGCTACAAACTATCAAGATGATTTTGACCAAAATTCCACGGAATCACTAAATAAAAAAGCATCTGAAGATATCCAAGAAAAGGTTGTTGCAGCAATTTTATTTTTCTGTGCTTTAATTTCCGTCCTTACCACATTTGGTATTGTCTTCATTATCTTCCAGGTGGCATTTGAGTTTTTTCAAGAAGTTTCTCTCGCTGATTTCTTTTTGGATACTAAGTGGACTCCTTTATTTGCAGATAGACATTTTGGCGTTTGGCCACTGATTAATGGCACATTTTTAACTACAGCGATCGCTATGGCAGTTGCGATTCCTTTAGGTTTATGTTCTGCTATCTATTTAGGTGAGTATGCACCACCAAAACTAGCAGCAATTCTCCGTCCAGCATTTGAACTTTTGGCAGGGATACCTACAGTTGTTTATGGCTACTTTGCACTGTTATTTATCACGCCAGTGCTACGTAATTTTCTGCCATTGGAAATTTTCAACGCTTTGAGCGCGGGGTTGATGATGGGAGTAATGATTACTCCGACGGTTGGCTCTATCAGCTTAGATGCCATCAGAGCAGTACCGCGTTCTTTACGTGAAGGTGCTTACGCTTTAGGTATCACCAAACTCGAATCCATTTTTAGAGTTGTTTTACCAGCAGCACTTTCTGGGATTACTGCTTCGATTATTTTAGGGATTTCGCGTGCTGTGGGTGAAACTATGACTGTTGTTATAGCAGCTGGACAACAGCCCAAACTGACAATTAACTTACTAGAATCAGTAGAAACGATGACAGCATATATGGCGCAAATTTCTGGTGGAGACAGTCCGCGTGGCAGTGTCAATTTTAAGACATTATACGCTGTTGGTGCTGTTTTGTTTGTGCTTACCCTGATTTTGAATATTGTTAGTTACTGGATTTCTAATCGCTTTAAAGAAAAGTACGATTAAGAAAATGATTACTTCAGTCTGATATCCCCAGGTTTTTGTCTGCAAGAAAACCGCGTGTTTGTAATTTACAAGGGTATTAAGGAGAAATATTGATGGAGATAATCGACAACAATGCTTCCCAATTGCTAACAATCACTGAGCAAAAGCCTGAAAAACTGAAGGATAAATCATCCCAGAAAAAAATGATTACTACCATTGGTATCAGCTTAGATGCTATCAAAGCAGTACCGCGTTCTTGACTTTGAAGGTGCTTACGCTTTAGCTATCACTGAATTTGAATATTGTTAGTTACTGAATTTATCATCGTTTTAAAGAAAAGTACGATTAATAAACATGGCTACAGCATCTAGACGAGATGATTTTGTAGATTCTCAAACAGAATTTACTGATAATGTCGAAAGTAGAGAAAGTTTAGGAAAAGTATTTGAAATAATTTTTCTCCTGGGATTACTCATTGGCTTATTTGTTCTGGGTTTGCTAATTTTCGATATTTGCCAAGATGGGTTAGTAAGATTTTTTACACCAGGCTTTTTGACAGAAACTCCTTCACGTTTTCCAGAGCAAGGGGGTATTCGTCCCGCAATTATTGGTAGTATTCTTTTGGCACTTATTGTCATTTTGACTGCTGTACCAATTGGTGTAGGAGCAGCTTTATATCTTGAAGAATACGCACCAAAAGCCTGGTGGGCAACGGTCATCGAAATTAATATAAGCAATCTGGCAGGAGTACCTTCTATTGTCTATGGATTGCTAGGTTTAGGAGTTTTCAATTACTTACTAGGGTTTGGTCCTACTTTAATTTCTGGTGCGTTGACTTTATCTTTGCTATCTTTACCAGTAATTATTGTTACAGCGAGAGAAGCAATTCGCTCAGTTCCCGATTCTCTAAGATATGCTTCTTACGGATTGGGTGTAACCAAGTGGCAAACAATTGGCAGTCATGTTTTGCCTTATGCCATTCCTGGTATTCTCACAGGAGTAATTATTTCTGTATCTCGTGCTATTGGTGATGCGGCTTCTTTAATTGTGGTTGGCGCTGTTAGTTTTCTCACCTTTAATCCTGGTTTATTCCAGAGATTTATGGCGCTACCTATCCAAATTTTCAGTTATATTACTCGTCCTGAACCGGGTTTTGCTAACTCAGCCGCAGCGACAATTATTACGTTGATTCTCCTAATTTTGGCTTTGAATGCCATAGCAATCTATGTTCGACAACGCTTTACCATCGATTAAGTAGTAGGGCTTCAATAGCAACAGCAAGAAGTTTCTGGAAGTTTCTGTAAATATTCATAGCTGATTCATAGCTAACAACTGGTAGTTCTAGACATTAGGAGAATAAGTAGAGTGACTTATAACAACAGCAGAAGTACATTCAATGATGTTACTTCCAACAGACAAGATAGCCCCGTGTTTAGTGCTGAAGGCGTAAAAGTATTCTATAACGGCTTTTTGGCACTTCAAGATGTCTATTTGAATGTTCCTCAAAAGAAAATTATTGCTTTTATTGGACCTTCAGGCTGTGGTAAGAGTACCCTTCTACGTTGCTTTAATCGGATGAATGATTTAATCCCTGGGGCAAAAGTAGAAGGTAGACTGAATTATCGCGATCGCAATATTTACGACCCGAAAGTTAATTCAGTAAAATTGCGCCGACAAGTAGGAATGGTTTTTCAAAGACCGAATCCTTTCCCCAAGTCAATATACGAAAACATCGCCTTTGGACCGCGCTCTAACGGTTATAAAGGTAATATCGATGAACTAGTGGAAGATTCCCTCAGACGCGCTGCAATATGGGATGAAGTCAAAGACAAGCTGAAATCAAAAGGTACAGCTTTGTCTGGTGGACAACAGCAACGACTATGCATTGCGCGAGCGATCGCCATGAAGCCAGATGTCTTGTTGATGGATGAACCTTGTTCTGCTCTGGACCCAATTTCTAGTCGTCAAGTTGAAGAACTCTGCTTACAACTGAAGGAACAATACACCATCATCATGGTGACTCACAATATGCAACAAGCTTCGAGGGTGGCAGATTGGACGGCGTTTTTTAATACAGAAACCGATGCACATGGCAAACGGTACGGCAGATTAGTCGAGTTTAGTTCTACAAGGGAAATCTTCGAGTCTCCAAAAACCCAAGAAGCTGGGGAATATATCAGTGGACGCTTTGGTTAACTTATATCTTGCACCTACACCAAGCAAAGGGTAAGTCTATACAAACAAAGCTCCGAAGTTCTGAGCGGACAAAACCTCCGCTCAGATTTCTCTGTGCCTACAAAGGCTAACAACCCTAATTTTTCCTGCTGTCGCTATATAAAGCGTGTTTGTATTAAAACATTTAATAGCAGAATTAAGACCTTGGTGCAAGGTGTAAGTTCAACGATAATTTATGCCGTGCTGTAGTAGTAATTTCTAATATGATTTACTAGGGACGGGGAAATTATTAATTAAATATTGGCGATTGACGAACTAGATGGAAAATAATTTTCCCTATTCCCCAGTCACCAGTATCTTGGTTTATTCATGGCAGAAACTTTATTTCATGCATATACACCCCTGATTTTGTGGATAAGTTTGGGGTTGTTAATTTTTAGGTTTTTACCTCAGTGGTTTCCCAGGCTTTTAGGTCGTGGTCTTTACTGGGTGGGAATACCTCTGGAATTGTTGGCACTGGCGCGACAAGGTAATCAAGGTGAGTTGACGGGGGTAAACATACCTATACTAGCAGTAATAATTACTGTGGGGACGGTGTTGCTGGGTTTGGTGGTGGCGTTAGTTGTTTTATGGGGTTGTCAGCAGTTTTTACACGTCAAATCAAAGCCAGATTTAGATGAATCCCTTGAGCGCGATCGCCTTGACTCGAAGAGTCAAGGCAGTTTTTTGATTGCTGCTGCGTTGGGTAATACAGGTTTTGTCGGGTTGGCGATCGCACCTTTTTTAATCGACTCTGATGCTCTCAACTGGGCTGTAATTTTTAGTATCACCCACAATGTTATTGGTCCCTTTGGCTTAGGAGTTTTAGTTGCCAGCTACTACAGTCATTCAACACAGCAAAATCGTTGGTGGATGCAATTGCGTGATGTCTTGACTGTTCCTCCTCTATGGGCTTTTATTATTGGCACCCTAACTCAAAAAGTGCAACTGCCTTTATTAATTGAATCAGGATTGCAAGCGTCTATTAATATCGTTATTGCTAGCGCTTTTCTGCTAATTGGTATCCGCTTGGCTCAATTGCAAAAATGGGATAGTTTTCGACTTGCACTCATCCCTGCTGTTCTGCGAGTTGTCATCATACCCTTACTCGTCGGGGGACTAACAACTTTGTTACTCGGATTATCAGGCGATCGCCGTTTGGCAATGGTCTTGATGTCGGGAATGCCCTCGGCTTTTTGTGGTCTGATTTTAGCAGAAGAATACAACCTTGATCGCGATTTAATTGCCAGCAGTATCATGGTATCCACACTGTTATTACTTCTTGTACTTCCCGTGTGGATTGTCATCTTTGACTAATTTGATTTTGAACCGCACATAAACGCGGATAAAGAGATTCATCGAAGCAATTATCCATAAATCGTTATATGCAGATATAACTTTATAACTAGATTTAGGCTTAATGTCATAAAATCATGACATTAACTGTTGATTTATGGCTAAGAGAATAAGCATTATTACCCTAATGTCATGAAAACATGACTTAGCGATCCCCAAATGGCTGATAAATTCGTGAAAACGACAAAAACAGGTCTTGAGACCCCTTGATCCCTGTGCGGGTTTGTTAGTTAATATTCATTAACAAAGGGACTTTTCCGATCCCAAATAAATGCTGATCGCATTTGTAGGGAATTTCTAGGAAGTAGACCTTAATTTAAAAACCGACTAAAAAAACCTTAAAACTGGGCAAAAACCAGGAGTCAGGAATAAGAAGTTCATCTGGATTGGATGGCATTTATGACACCACTCTTTAGCCAGGGGAAATCATTTACCTTTTAAACTACTGGAGGCCAAAATCATGGCAAAAGAACGCCCACCGCTAGAAGAGATGACACTAAGGCAACTACGTAGAGTTGCTAGCGAATATAGTATCTCTCGCTATAGCCGGATGCGTAAATCGCAATTGTTGGCAGCGATTCAAGAAGTTCAGCGCAGTAAAGTTTCGCTCACCCCATCTCGTTCACCGGAGGCACAGGAAACCGTGGAAGCAGCAAAGTTTGAATTAGGTCAAATAGATCGTAATGGTGGCTCTTTGGCAGATGTTGATGAAGGACTTGCCGATTTGCCAGCTGGTTACGGTGAAAGCCGGATTGTGCTGATGCCGCGAGATCCTCAGTGGGCTTACACTTACTGGGATGTTTCCAACGAACACAAACAAGAACTGCGTCGCCAAGGTGGACAACAGCTAGCACTGCGGATTTATGATGTTACCGACATCAATATTGAATACCAAAGCCCCCACAGCATTCAGGAATATCCTTCTGATGAATTAGCGCGGGAATGGTATTTACCTGTGCCAGTGAGCGATCGCGATTATGTGCTTGATATCGGTTATCGTTGTGCTGATGGTCGCTGGTTGATCCTAGCGCGATCGGCACCAGTACACATTCCTCCCGTCTATCCTTCTGACTGGATTGAAGACGTTTTCATCACAGTCAACTTTGAAGAAGATTTGGCTGGAAAGACTCAATACGAACTGGTTCCCCCAGCTAAGAAAATCGCCGAAACAACCGCATACGCTAACGCTAACGGTAACGTTAACGGTAGCAATCCCATCTATGACCAAATCTTTGGCATGGCTGAGTCTACCGAAGCAATGCGTGTTGCTGGTTCTATATTTGGCTCGATGCATCAAGTTTCTAGTTCCGTACACGAACAAACCATCAGTTCCTACGTATTCCCGTCTGGAGTAGGTATGTGGGCAGTTCCTACCGCATCTGGTTTAACCATGTCTGGTGTGGGAATGTCTGGTGTTGGCTTCTCTGGAGATGTACCAGTCCGTCCGCGTCAGTTCTGGTTAATTGCTGATGCTGAGTTGATTGTTTACGGTGCAACCGAACCTGATGCTACCGTAACGATTGGCGGTCGTCCAATCAAGCTGAATCCAGATGGTACATTCCGCTTCCAGATGTCCTTCCAGGATGGTTTAATTGACTATCCGATTAAGGCTGTTGCTGTTGATGGTGAGCAAACACGGTCGATTCAAATGAAGTTTAATCGTGAGACACCATCTCGCAATACCAACACCAAAGAAGAAGCTGTTGTCGAGTGGTTCTCTTAATTTTGGATGCGTGGATTTTGGATTAACCAAAATCGACATATAAGCTTTTCCCCCGCTATAGTAATGCTTTAGCGGGGGTTTTTATATTATGTCCTTTAATCACACATATTATAGAGACGTTCCGTCGCAACGTTTCCACGACGATTGCAGTGTTTTTATTAGTTTTAATGAGCGCGGAGATGATATTGGCATTTTTATTTTTGGCTTTTATTGCCGCTCATTGCCATCCGGAAATCAGCAAAACGAGGGTGTATTATTTCCTGCTTGTTAATATTCGTGAGGAGAAAAAATGCTGCTTCGTGTGTGGCGATCGCGCTTTATTATCTTTATTGTTGCATGTATCACTTTGTTAATCGCGGTAAGTTTCGGGGTGGGTGTTCTGGCTAAAAATAATTCCACCATCACTCAACATCCAGTAATTGCGGAAGCACCAGATTTGGGACGACATTTCCGAGAATTTAAACTCTCAGGATCGCTCTTAATTTACGACTTGAACAACAACCGCACTTATGAACACAATCCTCAACGTAACGCGACTGCAATGATTCCTGGTTCAACGTTCAAAATTTTTAATGCAATGGTCGCATTAGAAACTGGTATTATGCCGAATGATGTCGCTGTCCTCACCTGGGATGGAATTCAGCGAGATCCCGATGTTTGGAATTACGATACGAATTTGCGTCAAGCTTTTAAAGATTCAACTGTCTGGTTTTATCAAGTTCTCGCACGTCGAGCAGGACATGAGCGGATGCAGCAATTTATCGATAAAGTAGGTTATGGCAACCGTCAAATTGGCACCGCAGAAGATATTGATCGCTTTTGGTTGCAAGGACCATTGAAAATTACCCCCACATTACAGATTGAGTTCTTGCAAAAGTTATATCGAAACAAGCTGCCCTTCTCGCAACGGACAATGGATTTGGTTAAAGATATTATGGTGCGAGAACAAACTCCAGATTATACACTGCGAGGAAAAACTGGATGGTTAAACAGCACTAAACCAGAATTGGGTTGGTTTGTTGGCTATTTAGAGCAGAAGAAAAATGTCTATTTCTTCGCAACAACCATTGACATGAATAAACCAACAGACGCACCTGCTCGAATTGAAATTACACGACGTAGCCTGAAAGATTTGGGCTTACTGTAGAAGGAAAGTTCAGATTTATCGAATGCGATAAATCTGAATACCATTACATCGCTCATCAAAAATAAAAATAAGCCTTTTGATTTTACCAATTTGTGATAAATTTGGGCGTTATGGAAAAATTTGCTTTCTTAATATGTCGATGAAAATAAAAATTTTATTATCTATTTTTGTAGTAGCGATCGCTTTCTTATCTAGCTGTAAAAATTTGCAACGCAATTCAGCAGTTGAAGCTGAAAAAACTTGCTTTGGTGACGATGCAAAATTCAGTCTTGAGTTCTTAAAAACTAATAATCAAGGTGATAAAGACTCAAAAGGTATCAATCATGTAATTATTTTTAATCCCAAATCTGAAGAATTAGATTTTAAAGTTAATGTCGGTTTAGCTCATAATCTTTACGCCAAAGATGATAAAGGTAAATTGCTTAAAGAATATATCCCTACACAGTTTCATGAAATAATCGCTAACGAGAACGCTAAATTAAACGGAAAAACACCCATCGCTGCAATTAATGCTGACTATATAGAAACTGATAATAAACCACAAGGTTTGAATATTTCTCGCGGGATAGAGTATTCAGGAATCTTTAAAAATAAGCGGTCTTCTTTTGGTATATCAGGAGGTGAACCGAAAAACAGAACGGCTACAATCCAAGCGGGAAGAAGAAAAAATGATATTCTTAATTATAATTTAGTCGGTGGTAATGGCAGATTTTATCGTCAAGGGCAATTTAAAGATATTTGCCAAGATTTAGGAGAATTTGCTTGTAAAGAAGCTACTAATCGTTCTTTAGTCGCTACAACTAATAAAGGTTATGTAATTCTGTTAGTTAATGATTCAAAAGCTAATTCAGATATTAGTTTATCTGAAGTTAATCAAGAATTGGTTCCAGATAAATTTGATGATGTTTTGGAAGGAGTTGCGAAAAATAATTGTTTAGGTAAAATTCAGGAAGGAATGTTATTTGATGGCGGTATGTCTCCAGGATTGTATTACAATAACAAAATATATGTAGAAAACCTCGGAACTATTGGTTCAGTATTTTTAATTTATAAAAAATAAAGCGATCGCCTAGCTTATCTCCATGACTGTAGCCTTGTATATCATCAACCCGGTAACTAAAATCAGCAGCTTTCAGTAGGCTCAATAACAGTAAAAATAGACAGCATCTTCTCTAATTGATAAGGATAGAGAAGAAGGTGAGTGCGGAGGTTAATTTAATAATGAATAATTATAAACAAAAAAATTCTGCTAAATCCAAATAATTTTTAATTAAAAATTCCTCTTGTTCTTCGTCGAAAGATAAAAATAAAAAATTTGAGCAATTGGCATTGCAAGATATACAATCATATGCATCCAATAACACATGACTTACTCAATACAATAAAAGAGCAGAATATTAGTATTCAGGATTTTTCATGCTAAAAGTGTTTGTTTACGGCACGCTTAAACCACGTGAAGTCAATTATCAAAGATACTGTGCGCTTCAGGTGGTAGATGCGAAGAAAGCCTATACTTTTGGTAAATTGTTTGCTTTGCCGATGGGCTACCCAGCAATGACGCTAGGAGATAGCCTCGTATACGGATATTTACTGACATTCGCTGATGCAAAGGTTTTAAATAACCTAGACATACTAGAAGATTACCAGCCCTCAAGACAAATGTCAGAAAACCTTTACAATCGACAAGAAACTGAAATATACGATCTAGAAGGGCGATCGCTTGGCATGGCTTGGGTGTATTTAATGACCCAAAACCAAGTTTATCAACTAAATGGCATCCAACTACACCATGATGGCTGGTGGAGTGGCTGCGGCTTAACAGTTGAGCATTCGTTGTGAATTGAATTATAAAGAGCGGAATTAACAGTTAACCCCTGAACTGCTGAATTAATTTAGTTCCTGTTCAGTCTTTTCTGGTTGAGGTGCAACCCGGTCAACTGAATTTTTAGGAGAGGATTCTGCTGTTTTGGGAATGGGGAAGACAGGAGTATTGATGGCAACCATCAATGGGGAGCCAGCAACAGGCGAAGGCGTCTGTTGTGTCGGTTCGATTGAAGGTTTGATAGCCATTTGAGTGATGCTGGAATCTCCACCTAGCCAGCCAGAAAGCGTACTAATGACGCAAGCGGCGACGGCAGTACCTCCACATACCCATGCTAGCCGGGAACGGCGACCTAAAGAAGCCATTACTTGCTGGACTGTTTCTTCTATTGGCTGCATTGGCTGTGGTACGGGAAGATTCCGCGCGCCTTGCCGTAGCTTTAACAGTCGAGCATACAATAATTTGACTGAGGCATCATTTGCCAGCCATTGTTCAACTTGCTTGCGTTCGGCAGCTGTCACCTCACCATCGAGGTAAGCACTTAATAACTCGAAGCGATCGCGCTTCACCATATCCATAGCACCCGTAGATTCATTGGTTTGTTTAACTCCATCTTGCAAATTTTCCTCTTCTTGCAAATCAGAGCGATCGTAAAACTGAGAATCAGTAGTCATCTTAACATTATTACCAATTCCAACACGGGTTAAACGAGCGGACAGGGATGAGAAATTAATCAATTTTTCTCCTGGCGGCAGAAGCATTCTAAAATTATCTTAAATTTTCACAGAAATCATTAAACGCTGCTATTGTAGCAGAGCAAAAAGAGATACTGTTATTTACGAATCTAAATAATTCTGCAACTGAGTTTGTAATCGGGATCTAGCTCTGGCTATTCTCGACTTAACGGTTCCCAATGAAACACCGGTGATTTCGGCAATTTCTTCGTATGCCATTCCTTCGATTTCTCTCAGAACAATTGTAGTGCGGAATACCTCTGGTAAATCGGCGATCGCGGAGCGTAGTTGCTCGTAAAATTCTCTAGTTGTCAGCTCTTCTTCAGGTCCTGGGGTATCTCCAGCTATTTCCCAATCCATCTCGCCGTCCTCTACGGCACGGGGAGCATCGAGCGACAAGGGACTAACAACACGCTTACGTTTGCGTAACTCATCGTAAAACAAGTTTGTGGCAATACGGCTTAACCAGCCCCGGAACTTAGCTGGCTCTTGTAATCGGTTAACATTCCGATATACCCGAATCCAAACTTCCTGAGCCAAATCCGCTCTGTCAGCCCAATCAGGAGCGAGGTGGTATAAAACTCTATCAACTTGAGTCTGAAAGCGGCGCATAAGTTCCGCAAACGCAACACGATCTGGGCGCAGTCCAGTTTGACAGCGTAAAATTAAATCGTGATTAGAGAGTTTGTCAACTTGCACCGACGCTTCTGGAAGCCTCGCATCAACCGTTGACCAGGATACAGGAATCGATTGACTCATAGAACGCACTGACTTTAGAACATCCCTATCTATTAGACCTGCTAATCAGTAAGAAGTTCCTCTGGTGAGTGACGGATTTCTGACTGGAACAATAGTAAACTATTATGAATATGCAATGCTAATCAGAGCATTTTTTTGTCACTTCTAATCAAAAATGCTGCTGAATATTTATTTGGTTGTATACGCTCTGGCACTTATTTTGTGAAGAACTAGTTTTGGGCAACAAGCTGTAAGATAATCAAGGAAGTTATCTCAAGTCACAAAAGTAGTGATAAGTTGGATAATCTCTTATATAGCAAAGGTTGTGACTCTTTAAATTATTAAGATATTATCTTTTTTTAGACAGTGAGAACAAGATTTATCTATGTTGTTTTGCTGTCTATCAAGGATGGCTATACTTATGGCTAAATCAAATGAAAATTATTGTTTTCATCGCCGGAATAGCCGCTTCTTTATCTGTTCTCTTTCACTGGAAAGTTGTACAGTAATATTACTTAGCAGTGTGCAATATTAAAAAATGACCATCTACGGTTGACAAGTTAGTGGAAAAGTTTCAATAAAGATAGGGCAGATTGCCCTCAGGCATGAGAACTTTGCTTATTTTTCGCTCTTGCCGCAAAGTGTCCGTAGACAAGAATGGATTTTCTATTTTCTCACATTTGTATGCTTATTCTTTGTTTATCTTGCCATTTTCAGCGACTGTAGCTACCATGACTGTTATTTTTTCCGCATCGTTGCCAAAATCGTTGGTGGAGTTTGTGTATGTAGCTCATAACTAGTATCAGCACTACTTTGATCAGGTACGCGAACTTGCAAAAAGAAATTAAGGGAAAATGTAATTGTGACCGCTAGCAATAATTTTTCAAACATGACTTTTCTCTCACCCACACCATTAATGATTGATTGCTATAGTTCCAGAGTTCCTGAAAACGAGGTTTTTCAACAAAGTTTTTCTGCTGGAATAGCCTACATAGCCCTAGTTTGCCCACTGATATTGGGATATTCATAAGGAAACGGATAATTATTTGTGAATTTTTCATAACTGTTCATAAAGCAGAAACAATAAATGCGATGACGATGGGAAGAAATGAATCTGTAGCTCGTATGGTCATGTTGCTCTGTTTTGGCACTGCAATCTTATCTCTAGCTGTGCATTGGCGCATGATTGCAGCACAACGGCAATTTGAGGAGTCAGCCTCTACTAGGTTGCAGCGAGATCCGACAATGGCTTCATCCGCAGCAAGTGCATCTACGTTGTCTTCAATGCCTGCTGCTAAGTCGGCAAAAGAGGGAAAAAATGCAACAAGCGAAGCACAGTTAGCAAAGAATAGTCGGCAGGTGGTAGACCAAGCGAGACAGAATCCAACTTCTGCAAAGCCGAAGTTTTTCTTAGCGCAGAATTTCGCTAAACCAAAATCATCCAATAGCGTGGCTGGCAAATCGCAAGTGGTGGTAGATTTAAGCGATCGCCGCGCCTATGTTTATGCTAAAGATGAAGTGATAGCCAGCTACCCAATTGCTATTGGTAAAAAGGGTTGGGAAACACCCACAGGTTCTTTTCAAGTGATGCATATGCAACACTATCCTGCGTGGCGTCACCCGATTACAGGTCAAGTCTTTGCAGCGGGTACTGATAGTCCTTTGGGAGACCGATGGATTGGTTTTTGGTCAGATGGACGCAATCAAATTGGTTTTCACGGCACACCAGATGTTGAGGTGATAGGAACTGCTATATCTCATGGCTGCTTAAGAATGCGTAATCCTGATGTGCGAATGCTATACAAGCAGGTGGGTTTGGGGACAACCGTGATAGTACGGGAATAATGAGTTAAAAGTTAACAGTCAAAAGTCAAAAGTCAAAAGTCAAGAGTTAATGGACTGTTGACTTTGGACTATTGAATATTATTTTTGTTCAAAGTTAGGGGCACATGCTTGGAGTAAAGTACTGACTTGTTGCAGAATGTCATTACCACTATTTTTGTTTATGGCTTGCCGTTCTGGGAAGAAATTTGGTCGATCCAAATAACGGGAAATCGCCTCGCCTATTTGCTGGGCGATTAATTGCTGAAGTTCTGCTTGAGCACGTTGGCGTTGATAGTTAGCACCTTCTTCTGTAGTTGCATACAGGGGGGGAAGACGGTTGAGGGCATAAGCGGCAATATCTCCGACATCAAGAGAAGTTTCGCTAGTAGCTTCAATTTCTGCTATTCTAGCGATCGCCTCGGTCAGTACCAATTCTTCCATAACATTAATGAATTCTTTGCGAGGTACCGCCACTACCTCACCTGTCAATAGCGCTCCCATAAGCCGATCTAATGCCATGTACTCTTCAATTGAAAGTTCGCTGGCGTTATCACAGATCCGCCCGACTTCTGCTTCCATTGCTGGTGTAAGATAACCATCCTGGAGAGACTGTTCCACAATTTTTTCGATAGTACTCATAAGGCTCATGTTTTTACGCCACCAAGCAAGGTAGGGACGGTAGCAAATCAATCCATTTTATTTTGCCTAATTGTTGGCAAAATGCAAAGAAATTAGATAAATATATTAATTACCTAAAGACATGGGCGATCGCTCCTGCTACGTCCTACCGCCAAGGAGCGGTAAAACGGGCGATCGCATCGCATTTGGGCTATTGAACTCCAGAAGTTCGCCAGGGTGTTGGGTCAACAGATTGCCCGTTGACATATAGTCCCCAGTGTAAATGTGGACCTGTGGAAGCGCCTGTTGCTCCCACTGCGCCAATTAATTGACCAGGTTGCACCATATCGCCTTCTTTAACATTGATTCGACTCAAGTGCATAAAAATGCTGGTAACTCCTTGACCGTGGTCAATCCCCACTACGTTACCGTGAACCCGGAAACCTTGCGATACTGTACCTACCAACGCGACTCGTCCAGCGGCTGGGGCAACTACGGGCGAACCGGCTGCACCAGCGTAGTCAACGCCACGATGGTAATAGTCTTTTGCAAATTTACCATTATAGTAGCGACGTACACCATAAATTGTGGAAATTCTTCCGCCGTTTGGTTTGATAAAAGCACCATTCCAATATTTTTCTGGTGTCATTAATGCTTTAAAAGCTGCTACACGCTTGAGTTCAAGCTCTGTGGCGCCTATTCCGGCTTTTCCAGGTGGTAGATTAATCCGTTGTACGGGAAATTTGCGATCGCCCACTGGCACAGACAAGTTTTGCACGCTTCCATCCCCGGAAACCCGAAAGGTTCTAGTTCCTGCGCTTTCTAATGGTGTTGTCGGGACAAAAGCGCGATATTGATTGGGGGCAATTTCAAATACTGGGTAAGTTTTTTCTCCACTAATTACCGTGGGATTACTACCATTAGCCGGATTATCTAAATTAATTATTACCGATAAGGTATCGCCTAAATCAGGTTTACTCGGTGTAACTTTTACTTGCAAGGCATCTACAGGCAATGCTAAAGCGACGGGGAAAGCAGCAAACATCCCCATGAATAATCCGACTGCACGGTGATAGGGTTTTAAGCCTTTGAGGACAGAACAGAGCAACTTATTTTGAGAATTACTGGGGCGATCGTCGATAGTCATATTACACAAAAAATCTTAAGCTTTCTGTTGAACAAGAGACTAGCCTATTGTCAGTTGTGTTTCCTAACTCAACCAGATATTTTTGCATAAGTAGGTCGAAAAAATTAAATATGAAGGACGGATGGGTTGGGCAATGCGAAAAAGCCCTCACTAAGCGAAGGGTGGGACTATACTAACAAAGCCCACCTGCGTGGGCTAATTTGGCTTATTTTTATGGAAAAGTGGTATTACATGTAGTGCGATCGCCAATAGACTTCTTGCAGAAGTAGGGGAAAGGGGAAAGGGGATGAAAAAACATACATTTATAGAATGAGTGCAAGAGGTCTAATATACTGATTTTTTTCTATCCATCATGAATAAACTTCTCACGGGTGGGAATTTTTTACCCAAAGTAGAAAGTTGCTGTCTTTAAGCTTGGCAACTACTTTGATTGTAATCACATTACAAATTTATACAGCGCAGGCTTTACCAATTCCCAAAGGCTTCAAGCTGATACTTTCGGAAAGTGGCGTGCAAGTTTACAAAACAGATTACGCAAATGGAAATTCAGATTATGTTACCGTTGTAAATTTAGAAAAGGGAACTATACGGAATTTGACAGGTACAGTCGAGGGTACACCTGAGGGCATAGTAAAGAAAAAATTGCCCTCGGAATTTTGGCAAGATGCTGTTAAACAAAATACATCAACCCGAAAGGCTAAAGTTGTTGTCAATGCTTCCTTTTTTTCCACGAATGATGATCCTACGGGTATTGCGTTCGGTTTGAAGCTTGGTGGTAGTACGATTAGTTACGGCTATGCGATCGCTAAAGAATACCCCGGACAGATCCGCACATTCTCTTTCAACCCCGACCAAGGAATTGCTAATATTCAAAGTTATGCGAAAGAGACTTTCGATTCAACCCCGGAGGTAGTAGGGGCACTTGACGGAGTTGCAAATAAGTCTGCTTTCAGTTATTTACCGAGAACGTTTGTTGGGGTGCGGGATGATGACGGCAATGGTACAAAAGAAACTGTAATTTTTTATTCGAGTAGTTATGCGCGTCAAATTGATGCATCCAATGTTCTTACGGGGTTTGGTGCAAGTGGAACAGCGATGCTTGACGGTGGTGGAAGCACATTTTTGATAATAAATGGAAATTCTTTGATTTCAACAAAGCGTAAAGTACCGCACGCGATCGCAGTTTATGCTGGGGACTAGTACTCGACCAACCCAATTTTGACGGGTGAAGGCAGGCTTTCTTAGGCAGGGGAAGCAGGGGGGGAAAGAACTTGATTTTCTTACCATAAACCCCACAAAGTTGCCTTGGCAGACTACTGGGGACTGGGGACTGGGGAAGAGAGTTTTCAGGTGTTGCATTAACCTGCGGCAACAGCAGCAGGAGCATCGGCTAGCTTTCCATCTTCCATGTAAACTATGTGGTCGGCAATATCTAAAATGCGGTTGTCATGAGTCACCAAGAGAATGGTACAGCCTTGTTCTTTGGCTAGTGTTTGCATCAAGTTGACTACATCTCGACCGGATTTACTGTCAAGGGCAGCTGTGGGTTCGTCTGCTAAGACAATTTTCGGATGATTGACTAAAGCGCGAGCGATCGCTACTCTTTGTTTTTGTCCACCTGACAAATCATCGGGATAGTAATTGAGGCGATTTCCTAATCCTACCAGTTCCAGCATCTCCGCTGAACGGGTTTTCATTTCTTGCGGCGAAAGATCCTTTTGCAGTTCCAAAGCCATTCTGACGTTCTGGAGTGCTGTTAAGCTACCGTGTAAGTTGTGCGCTTGGAAAATATAACCATTACTGCGTCGCGCTAAGGTAAGTTGTTTTGCACTAGCTTTGCAAAGTTCCCGTCCTAATACCTGCAAACTACCAAATTGAGCAGAACGTAAACCTCCTGCCATAGTCAGAAGCGTAGTTTTACCAGAACCAGAGGGACCAGTCATGATGATAATTTCACCAGCATTAATATCTAAGTTGATATCAAAAAGAACTTGCTTGCGAAGTTGACCGTGACCGAAGTAATGGTCGAGATTTTTAATAGAAATAACAGGTTCCATGTTGATTGTAATATTGTTGGGCATTGGGCATTGGGCATTGGGCAATGGGCAATGGGCAATGGGCAAAAGGTTATTAAAGACGCTCTATGAGGTTTATTTGAGTAAGAAATTCTTTCTATGTCCAATGCCCCGTTAAAACATATCAGCGGGGTCAGCAGATTGAACTTTGCGGGTGGCGATCGCCCCGGATATCATACACATGGTAATAGTCAGCAATAAGACCATAAAGGCTCTTGCTAAAGTCATGTAAATCGGCAAATTTGTGGCATTTCGAGTCAGATGGTAAAGCCCCAAGGGTACGATTGCTCCTGGGATGAAGCCTAAAAAGGCAAGGATGATCGCTTCTTCAAATACGACGCCCAATAAATATAAATTGTTATAACCCATTGCTTTAAAGGTGGCGTATTCTTTCATGTGAGCATTGACATCGGTGGACAGTACTTGATAAACGATAATCACACCGACTATAAAACCCATTGACACACCTAGACCAAAGATAAAGCCAATGGGACTTTCTTTTTTCCAGTAGTCTTCTTCAAATTTGATAAATTCCTCGCGAGTCAGGACTTTGACATCATTTGTTAAATAGGATTGCAATGCTGTTGCTACTTGCTTTGAGTCATAGCCTGGTTCTAAATAAATTAACCCAAGACTAATACTACCTGCTTGTCGCCGAGGAAATAGCCGCAAAAAGTTCTGATCGCTGGAAATTAAAGTACCATCAGCGCCAAAGGAAGAACCTAATTTAAACAAGCCATTAATAGAAATGGTATGCTTTTCTATTTCGGTAGTAACAGTTTTTCCTTGTTCAATTTGGGCAAAAGCTTCTTTGTATTCTCCTTTGGCACTCTGGTCAAATAAAAAGGTATCTGGTAGTTTAATTGTTTCTAATTGCTGGTTAACTTCTGGTAAGTTTAATGCTGGTTTTTCAGGATTAAAACCCATGACTTGTATCGTTGTCTTGCGGCGGGTTTGGGGATTTTTCCATGTGACTGTGCTGATATATAAAGGTTCAGCAGACTTCACTCCTTGAATGTCCGCAGCTTGGTACAATCGTCGCCGAGAAAATGTAGATAAACTTTGGATGTTACGGGCTTGAGGACTAAGTAAAACTATATCAGTTTGTAAAACGCGATTTAGACGGGTGTTACTGTCATAAAGTGCATTTTGGAACCCAAGCTGCATAAACATGAGAACATCAGCAAAGGCAATTCCTGATAATGCTACTAAAAGACGACTTTTTTCATGATTTAATTGCAGCCATCCTAGAGGTGTTCGTCGCTGCAATTGCTGTATAAATCCAATCATAATTCAATTACCACCTTGACTTGTAAATTAGTTAAGTTGGCAGCTTTTTGGCTAGAAGCTTCATTTAGTTGCACATGAACTTCAACGACTTTGGCATCTATATTTTCACTGGGATCGGTGTTGATAACATTCTGTCGCTGTACCTGCATTCCAACCCAATCTACTGTTCCCTGCAATTCACCAGAAAGAGAATCGCCAGTTACTCGCACTCGTTGCCCCGATCGCACTTTGTTAATATCACTTTGGTAGACTTCTGCAACTGCATACATCTGGTCGGTTTGACCTAAATCGACAATTCCCTCATTACCAACGGTTTCACCAGCGCGTGTATTAATCTTCAAGATTTGCCCTGCTTTGGGTGCGCGGATGTATGCTTGTTCGAGTTGTGCTTTAATTTTCTGAACGGTGGCTTGAGCGCTTTCTATCTCTGCTTGCGAAGTTGCTACATCTGTGGGACGCACTTCTGCTGTTTGGTTTAAGGTGGCTTTTGCTTCGACAAGCTGCTGTTGTAGAGTGGCGATGGTTTTGTCTCGGTTGGCTTTGGCTTCGACAAGCTGCTGTTGTATAGTGGCGATGGTTCTTGTCTGGGTGGCTTGGCTTTCGATTAGCTGCTGATTTGCAGTTTCTGCGCTGAGGCGTCTTTTATCAACTTCTTGACTAGAAATCGCTCCTTGTTTGTATAAAGTTTCGTAACGTTGAACGTCTGCTTGAGCGTTACGCTTTTCGGCAGCTACACGCGCAACTGTTGCTTGTAAGCTTTGTTGTTGACCTTGCAGTTCTGCTTGTAGGCGATTAATTGTGGCTTGCTGAGTTTTCCTATTTCCTTCTAGTTCTGCTTGCAAACGGCTGACTGTAGCTTGACGCGCTCCAATTTCTCCCTGTTTGGCTCCTGCTTTTACTTGGGCTAAACGTGAAGAAGCAACTTGAACTTGTTTTTGTGCTTCAACCAAACTGGCTTGTAGGCGATCGCGACTGTCCATAATGGCAATTATCTGCCCAGCTTTGACGCGATCGCCTTCTTTTACCAACAGTTTGTCTACTCGATTTCCTTCATTCGCGGTAGCTGCTGAAAGTTTGGCTACCTCTCCTTTTGGCTCTAACCGTCCCATTGCTGTGACTGTTTTTACTACTGGCTGAATCGAGGCAGGAACCTCTTGCTTTTGAGTAACTTGATTCTGAAACCGCGTTACCGTATAAACGCTGATTATGCCCGTTAGCAAAGATGCTGCAATTGCTAACATCACAGGCGATCGCCAAATAGTCTGGGAATTCAAACCATCTATTTTCAAGTTTTGCGCCATAGCATTGCCTTCTTACTAGCGGCTAACGAAACTAAACCGTCTAGTTGCATAAATACTAAACTAAACGGAGTAGTTTCGTCAAGTCAGCGAATCCAACTCACCCTGACGATAAAATTGTTTACAGACAAGCTCTGAGGCGATATCATCGCACAACAAATTAGATTTTAGGCGTTATTGTTTACTTTTACTTATCAGGTTAATTAAAAAATGGCACGTATAAAAATTAATGAAGTTGAGCGGGAGAATTCCAGCGATAAAGTCGAAAAAATTTTGCTTGGGGCAATGCAAGAGTTTTTAGCGCATGGCTACGCTGGTGCGAGTATGGATAAGGTAGCAGCAGCAGCAGGTGTTTCTAAAGCGACAGTTTACAGCCACTTTCAAGATAAACAAGGACTATTTAAAGTCTTAGTAGAGCAACTTGCAAAAAAGCGGTTTGAATCAATTTTTGGCACGGAACCTCTTGAAGGAGAGCCAAATATTGTCTTGCGGGGGTTGTTAACAAAAGCCTTGAATCAAATGCTGAAAGACAAAGAGTATCAAGCATTTCAGCGAATGTTGATTGGGGAGTCGGCACGGTTTCCGGAATTATCTCAAGTTTTTCTTCGCAGTATAGCTAAACCTGGGAGCGAGATTATAGCTTCTTATCTGGCTTCTCGTTCAGAACTGAATATTCCCGATCCAGAAGCGATGGTATGGATTTTGATGGGATCGCTACTGCATTTAGTGATTGCTCACGAAATTATGCATGGTAAGGAAATTATGCCGATGGAAAGCGATCGCTTAGTTGATGCTTTAATGCACCTCGTCGTTAAATGCGCTGATTAGCTATTAATTAAATATTATAGGGTACGTCCCAAACCAACTTCGTGAAAAACGATAAACCCGACTTCTTTAATAAGTCGGGTATCTGGTTGCTGCGGTTTTTTTAGAACTATTTTTTATAGTAAAGCTGTTCAATCCAGGCTCGCATATCTTCTTCAGAACCAAAACAAGCAGAGCTTCCTGTAGCTGGATCGTAAGCTCGCCAAGAAGTATGACCATGACTATTTGATGTTTGCCAAACTTGTAGTTCAGAACTAGTTACTATAAATCTGAATAAATCTTGCCAAAGTTTTTTGAGTAAGGGAACATTAAATGCTTTCATGTTGGTAATTAGTTAACTCTTACTTTCAGATTCACTTAGAATTTACAACTTGAAAAGATACAAATTTGGCAAACTTGACTAGTACAGTTATTGTGCTGACAACTGTTCTAGTTAAAAAATAGTGAACTGTACCGGGCGTATATAGAAAAAATCGTTTATATTGCCTTGTAGTGATAAATGAGCGCTGAAAAAGTGAAGATTTTTTTAGATCGGCAGTCACCTAAACCAATTTATTTACAAATCAGAGATCGCATCAGTCGTCTGATTAAATCTGGAGCATTGCAATCAGGCGATCGCTTACCTTCGATTCGCTCTTTGGCGGAGAATTTGCGAGTCAATAAATTAACGATTATTGAAGCTTATAGCGTTTTAGAAGGAGATGGGGTTGTTTGCGCTCGTCAAGGAGCAGGCTATTTTGTCAATAGCCTGAATACTTCGTCTGCGAATATGAAATCAACATTTGCACCAGCACAAAATGTGATTATTCCAGCAGAATCAGGAGCTTCTTTTTTTGAAGTGCATATGAGTGCAGTGCAAGCACAAACCCAGAAAGGGATGATTAATTTTAGCGGTGGCTTGCCACGTCCGCCAAAAGATATGGCACTGATTAGTAGACGAGCGCTGACGAATGTTGATACTTTGTTTGCATATGAAGTACCGCAAGGAGTAGTAACTCTACGCAAACAAATCGCTCAGATGCTCGTACAGCAAGGACTAGAGGTAACAAGTGAAGATTTAATTATTACCAATGGTTCTGAGCAAGCTTTATCATTGGCAATGCATTATTATGTGCAACCAGGTGATTGGGTAATTGTGGAAGCTCCAACTTATCATGGTGCGATCGCTATCTTAGAAAACTTAGGAGCCAGAATTATTGGTATTCCCATGAATGGTGAGGGAATAAATTTAGAATTATTGCAGCAATACCTCGATAGTCATCGCCCAAAATTAATTTACACTATCAGTACTTTACACAATCCTACAGGCATAACGACAACACAAGCTCATCGACAACAATTATTGACATTAGCGGCAAAATATGGATGTCATATATTAGAAGATAATGCCTACGAAGGATTAAATTTTGAACCTGTACCAGCACCAATCAAAGCTTTAGATCGAGAAGATTTAGTAACTTATGTCGGGACTTTTTCTAAAACTTTGATACCTGGGTTACGGGTTGGGTATATGGTGGTTACAGGCAAGCATATAAGAGCGCTTATCGAGCGGAAGTTACTCCAGGATATCCAAACATCCAGTGTTTCCCAAGCAATAGTTAGCGAGTATCTCGCTTCCGGACATTATCGCCGTCATCGCAAAAGACTGCAAACAGAAAATCTCATCAGTCGCAACGTGATGCTGCAAGCAATTGAGCGCTACTTTCCCGAAGAAGCAAGATGGACAATTCCTCAAGGCGGATTGTTTCTTTGGGTGCAGTTGCCAGACAATGTTCGTGTTGAAGCAATTCGCTACGAAGCTATGGCAGAGAATGTTTTATTTGCATCTGGTTCAGTGTTTTTCCCCAATAAGCAGGGTTATCCAGCTATGCGGTTGAGCTTCTCTAACCCGTCAGAATCAGAAATTGATTTAGGTATATCGATTTTAGGTAAGTTGTTGAAAAACTATAGCAGTTCTGATTTGCATACATCTAGGGGTAAGGAAATAGCATTGCTGTCTAGTTCCTAAGAGTTCATGGTTTTTTATTGATTACTCAAGAGATAATCTGCTAATGGAAAGCGTGCTGGCAGCATTTATACTAATTCTCTATCCACGAGTTCGTAACGATTGTCCGTGTCATAGTGATAATTAAGATACTCTTCAAAGGTTAGTTGTCTGGTTGTAGTAGTCATACAATGCGTGGATTTTGGATTAATCAACACTTATATCATGTTGGCGCTTATTACTTATTAAAGTCGAAGAACCCCACCCCGCCAAAGCTACGCTTCGTCTCCCCTCCCCGCTTGCGGGGAGGGGATTAAGGGGTGGGGTGCAATGACTGTGGGAATCATAATTAATTATCCGAACTTGATATTACCCAAACTAAAATTTTGTAATCCCTTCACTCTTGACCTGGTTTTAGATATGTAAAACTTTGTATGCTAATTTAATGACTCTTAATAGTTATTTTAAAAAGTGCAGGAAGATTTTAGATTAATAGTTGACTTAGTGTCAGTTTTCGGCGTCGCTGCCTGTGGGGGATTGTTGGCTGCGCTATTGGGACAACCCGTGTTATTAGGGTATCTCATCGGCGGGATGGTTGTGGGACCAACCGGACTGGGACTAATAAAAGAAGTTATTCAAGTAGAAACTCTGGCACAGTTCGGTGTCGCGTTTTTGTTATTTGCTTTGGGGGTAGAGTTTTCTTTAGGGGAACTCAAAAAAGTTCGGGCGATCGCTCTTGGAGGAGGGGCGGCGCAAATTACCCTGACAATTCTAGTTACGGTTTTGGTATGTGGCATCACAGGAGCCTGGGGAGTCTTACCTGCTAAAGGCGTCTTTTTGGGAGCAATTCTCTCTTTGTCTTCTACCGCAGTTGTCCTCAAGTGCTTGATGGAGCGCAACGAAACGGAAACGCCGCACGGACAAGTGATGCTGGGTATTTTGGTAGTCCAAGACTTAGCGCTGGGACTAATGATAGCAGTTTTACCAGCCCTCGATCAACCACCAGAAACTATTGGCATAGCAGTATTAACAGCGTTAGCGCGGATTAGCTTATTTGCTGCTGGTGCGATCGCGGCAGGAATTTGGCTGATACCGCCTTTGTTGCGGCTGCTTGCCCGCACCGAAAGCCGAGAGCTATTTTTATTAGGGGTAGTAGCGCTATGTTTGGGTATTGCCCTGCTGACCGAGTATATGGGGCTTTCGATTGAGATGGGGGCGTTTGTCGCCGGCTTGATGATTTCCGAGGTGGAATACGCCGATCAAACTCTGAGTTATGTAGAACCGCTGCGGGATATTTTCGCTAGTTTGTTCTTTGCTTCAATTGGGATGTTAATCGACCCGGTGTTTTTGTGGAACAACCTAGAATTGATTTTGGGACTGGTAGCGCTGGTATTTGTCGGTAAATTTTTGATTATTACACCCCTAGTTATGCTGTTCCGCTACCCGTTAAAAACGGCGTTAATTGTTGGGTTGGGACTGGCGCAAATAGGGGAATTTTCCTTTGTGCTTGCTAGTGAAGGGCAAGTTTTAGGGCTGGTGTCGCGACGCATATATTTACTTATTTTGGGAACGACAGCAGTAACATTAGTAATTACGCCTTTTGTGCTGCGGTTAGTGCCGTTTTTATTCAACTTTGCTGAATCAATGCCTTGGCTGAAACCGTATTTAGACGGAGAAGGTCAACCGCTGGATGTGTCAGAAGAACTACCGATAAAAGACCATGTGGTAGTCTGCGGTTATGGGCGCGTGGGCAGAAATTTGGTGAAGTTGTTGCAGCAACACGATTTGCCCGTGGTGGTGATAGACCAATCAGAAAGTAGAATTCAGCAATTGCGGGAAGTGGGTGTGCCTTATGTGTATGGTAATTGCGTGAGTTTTCATGTTTTAGAAACGGCGGGAGTAAATAGTGCAAAAGGAATGGCGATCGCACTTCCTGACCCAATGAGTACTCGTCTTTGTTTGAAACGCGCTTTGGAGTTATCGCCAGAATTAGATTTGGTTGTCCGTGCCACTAAAGATAAAGATATTGAGGTGCTTTACCAACTGGGAGCGAGAGAAGTTGTCCAACCAGAATTTGAAGCTAGCTTGGAAATGGCAACTTATTTATTAACAGGCTTAATGTCGCTAACTGTAGCACAGCGAGAAATGCAGGAAATTCGCGAACGTCATTATTTGGATTTGCGACCGGAACAGTCAGCATCTGAGGTACAGCGGGATTTACAGCAAGCAACTCAAGATTTAAATCGCCGCTGGTATAATTTACCATCAGCTTCGCCCTTAGTCGGTATGACTTTAGAAGAAGCGGATATGCGCTATTTAACAGGGGTGAGTTTGATGGCAATTCGCCGCGCCAACGGTGAAGAAATAGATTATCCTCCAACTGGTACCAAATTAGAAGAAGGCGATCGCCTATTAATAGTTGGCGCAGATGAAGAATTGGCAGCTTTAGATGAATTCGCCAAAGGTAAAGCTGCTATCCCCGGAGAAAATAGCGCTTGTCAATGGATGAGTGTCAACGCCGATTCTCCATTTATCGGTAAAACTTTGGCAAATCTCGATATTCGCCGCGAATATGGCGTACAAGTGCAAGCGATGCGGCGAGATGGCAAGTTTATCCGCTTTCCTGATGGCAGTATGGACTTGCGAACTCACGATCAAGTGCTTTTGTGCGGTAGTTTGGCAAATTTAAATCAACTACAACAGTTGCTAGCGCCTTTTAAAGCAGTACCGCTGTCTATCCCAGTTGTCAAAGCTGGTGAAGCCGAAGCCCTCAAAGAGTTTTTACCTATGGATAATTGGCGAGAATAGCACAAATAGACATAACAAGTGAAAAAGAATGTAGAGACGTAGCACTGCCTTTAATTGGGTGGGGTCACAATTCCCGTGTTCAATTTTTTCCCCTTTCCCCTCTTCATGAACCTGACTTGATTAGAATGGGTTTCCTTTTTCTTTTCTTTGTCGTTGCAGTGCTTCTTCGTACCACTCTAATTCATCCAAAAATTGACCGGCTCTTTTTGTCAAAGCCGCTTCTGGTGAAGCACCTGATTCATCCAGAGAGTCCCCAATTTTGGAAATGGCAAAAATGCTTGAAATAGTAGGCATTCCCATCTCTGACAGAAAAGCGCGTAACTGTATGGCTGCCCGCACTCCTCCAAAGCTACCAGCTGAGTAAGAAACAATACCAGCCGGACGGAAAAAGTATTCTTCTAGATAGTGATCCATGAGATTGCTCAACCCTGGCTGAATGGAGTGATTATATTCTCCCGCAACAACTACAAAACCGTCTGCTGTTCGGATATGGTCTGCCAGTTCTTCCATTTTTGCAGGAGCCTGACCTTTTTCATACTCCTTATACATCCGGTCTAAGATGCCAAAGTTATATTCCTTTGCATCCACAAAAATCACCTCATGGTTTCTTTGCTTGAGCTGATCAATCATGAATCTGGCAGCTTTGATACCCTGGCGATCGCTCCTGTAGGAACCATAGAAGACTACTGTTTTGAAGCTCATCATGAATGATTTTTAACAACTAAATAGTTCAAAGTCTACCTACAAGTCGAATTTACCATAATTATGAATTTGAAAATCTGGCTAGACCTAGAACTGCTACGTCTCTACGTCTTTTCTGGAGATGTCTATTATTAACAAGCAAGTCCTTAATGACAAAATCAGGCTACATCGTTAAACGGAAGTCTAGTTATTTGATTATATACTTCTGCATTCTCTTCAAGAGCTTGGCGGATATCGTATTGAGTTTGTAAATTCAACCAAAACTGAGCGCTGTTACCAAAATAGTGAGATAAACGCAAAGCTGTATCTGCTGTAACACTGCGTTTTCCAGATAAAATCTCACTAATTCGCGTTTGAGCTACACCTATATCTTTGCTCAAGCGATAGGGGGTAATATTTAGGAGTTCTAAAAATTCTAGTTGCAGGATTTCACCAGGATGTATATTTGGCAGACGGTTGTTATCCATAATTATTTCCATACGTCAGTGGTAATCGACTATTTCAACATCCGATGTATTATTCTCGTCTGTCCAAACAAAGCAAATTCGCCATTGATCGTTAATACGAATACTGTATTGTCCGATTCTATCCCCAACTAGCTTTTCTAAACGATTACCAGGTGGAACGCGCAAATCGTTAATTGATGTTGCAGCGTCAAGGATGAGGAGTTTCCGTAAAGCAGTTTTTTGGATATCAGACGGATACTGAGAAGATTTAAAGCCTTCAAAGATAAGCTTTGTTTCTTCAGATTTAAAACTAACAATCACAATCCTATCGTTATGCGTTACTATCGTCAAGCGTTAGTATACAGCAAATATAAATTGCAATGGCAAAAATACTCATTAACCGTTCTCAAAGAACAGCACAATACTTTATTGAAAACTTGGGAAATAAAGTCCAACTAGAGCGATCGCCTCGTTAACACCTGAAGCGTCCGGGTAGTGCGATCGCCTCCTATATTGCGGAATGTTAAGGCTTACCGAGGAAGTCTTTTTTGCCAAGTTCTACACCGCAGTGCCTGAGAATGTCATACGCTGTTGTGACATGGAAATAAACGTTTGGCAAAACAAAATATAGGAGAAATGGCATTCCTTGAAAAGATAGGCTGTTGTCACCCGCCTTAATGGTAATTGTTTTCTCTTCTGAACCATCAATTTGTTCGGGTTTAAATGTGTCTAAATAAGAGATAGTTTTCTGAACGCGGTCAAGAAGTTCGGGAAATGTAGTTTCATTGTCCTCAAACTTAGGTGCTTCTGTGCCTGCTAATTCTGCGGCACCTCTCTTTGCTATGTCAGAGGCAATTTGTACTTGCCTTGACAATGGAAACATATCTGGGAATAGACGACTATTGACCAATACAGAAGGATCTATCTTTTTGGTTTCTGCGTATGTAGCACCTTTTTCAAGGATACTTACAAGATTCTTCAGTGAGCGAATACACACTGGAACTGAAGCTTGATACATTGAAATAGTCATTGATATTTCTCCAGAAATTGTTAGACAGATATACCCCCCGTATTATCTCGTAGTTTTTCTCAGAAATAAAATATGATTCCTATACTAACTCTTGGGCTTAATATAGGCGATCGCTTGTTTCCAAACTGTGGTTTGCTGGCTGTTCTCATCTGCAATACAGATACAGCATGAGTCTTGCCATAAAACTGTTCCCGTCAGCACATCACCAGTCAGCAACTTGAATTCTACTGGTGTTGTTTGTTTTATCAGGTTTTGAACTTGTCTAATACTAGGCAACGAGGTGTCAAATTCAATAAGCATTTTTAGTAAAGATGAACCTATAAGGCAAAATAAAGAGTAACTAATCCTTGATAATTCATCCTTGGAGAAATGGCAATCGAATTTACTAAATATCACGGTCTAGGCAATGACTTTATTTTGATTGACAATCGCTCGTCATCGACGCCAGTCATTACTCCAGAGGAAGCAGTCAAGTTGTGCGATCGCCACTTTGGTATTGGTGCTGATGGTGTTATTTTTGCCTTACCCGGAGAAAATGACACTGATTACACAATGCGGATTTTCAATTGCGATGGTTCGGAGCCAGAAATGTGCGGTAATGGTATTCGCTGTTTTGCAGGCTTTGTCGGTGATTTGGAGGGGGAATCTAGAAAAGATAAATACCGCGTTCATACGCTGGCTGGCGTCATTACACCCCAACTGATGCCCGATGGTCAAGTTAAGGTGGATATGGGTCTTCCTCGATTACTCGCTGGGGAAATTCCCACCACCTTAGCCAGTGCTGACGAAAAGGTAATTAATATTCCGTTACAGGTAGCGGGTAAATCTTGGGAAGTCACTTGTGTGAGTATGGGAAATCCTCACTGCATTACTTTTGTAGAAGATGTAGCTGCAATTCCCCTAGAAGAAATTGGTCCTCAGTTTGAGCATCACTCAGCTTTTCCCCAAAGAATAAACACCGAATTTGTGGAAGTAGTGCGCCGTGACTACGTGAAAATGCGTGTATGGGAAAGAGGTGCAGGTATAACTTTAGCTTGTGGAACTGGTGCTTGTGCAACGTTGGTTGCTGGAGTGTTGACTGGAAAATGCGATCGCACTGCTACTGTCGAACTTCCCGGAGGACCTTTGCTAATTGAATGGTCAGACGAGCAGCGGCTTTATATGACAGGACCAGCAGAAAAAGTTTTCGCTGGTAAAATCAGCTAGCGTGCATAAATGCACATTACTAGTACAGGTCGGCGTAAATAAACCACCCATTACAAATAGCCAAAAAGTCTGCCCTATAAGCTTTTTGAATGCGTGACTTTTGACTTTTGACTTCCGCGTTCGCGTAGCGTCTCCGAAGGAGAAGCGGTACTAGAGCTTCTTATAGGGCAAAGCAGTTTCATCAAAAAATTGAAACGAAAACTCCGCGTTCCTTTGCGCTTACCTTAGCGTCCCTCTGCGTTTAAAAAACTCTACGAATTTACTCTAAGCAGTATTTCGTGAAGATAATCGCTAATGACTAATCGCATTTTCACCATTAGCCATTAACGATTAGCCCAACGGGAGAGCCAGTCACCTGCGGAGGGAAACCCTCCCGCAGTGCTGGACTTACCATTAGCGACAAACAAGCTTAAGTAACCGCTGTTAAACTTAGTTGCTTGGCTGTTTCAAAGAAGAAAGCGACATTTTCTTCTGGGGTTGTGGGTAGCACACCATGACCAAGGTTGAGAATATGACCCCAATTACCAGCTTTGCGAACGGTATCATGAATGCGATCGCGAATAAATTCTTTGGAACCAAATAGCACACCGGGATCGAGGTTTCCTTGCACTTTCACTTCTTTGCCCAATCTTGCCCGTGCATCTGCCATGTCTACTGACCAGTCTACAGTGACAATATCCGCACCGGATTTTCCCATCCTTTCCAGCACACCTGCACTACCGCTAACTAGCAGAATTAACGGTGTATCTGGATGAGTTTGCTTGACTTGTTCAAACACTCTTTGTTGATAGGGCAAAGCAAAAACGTCATAATCTTGGGGGCTGAGTTGACCCGCCCAAGAATCAAACATTTGTACTACTTGGGCACCGCAGTCAATTTGGTAACGAGCATAAATAGCGATCGCATCGGCAAATTTTGCCAGTAATTTATGCAAAACCGTTGGATCTGAGAACGCCATATTTTTAATCACGGAATAGGTTTTAGAACCTTTTCCTTCCACAGCATAAGCTGCTAAAGTCCACGGTGCCCCGACAAAGCCCAACACCGTTGATTGATTGTCCACCTCTTGACGCAACGCCTGCAAAATTGTTTTGATAAATGGCAGGGATGCTTCTGGTTCTAGAGGACGCAGTTCATCGATTTGTGCTTGAGAGCGAAGGGGTGATTGAATAATTGGACCTTTGCCTTCAGCAATATCCATTTCAATGCCCAAACCAGGTAGAGGCGTCACAATATCGGAAAATAGAATTACTCCATCAGGCTGGAAAGCTCGCCAAGGTTGTAAAGAAATTTCAATCGCTACTTCGGGAATTTCCGAGCGATCGCGAAACGATGGATACTTTTCGCGTAAATCTCGATACGCTTTCATATATCTTCCAGCTTGACGCATCATCCATACTGGAGGACGATCTAACACTTCACCACGAGCAGCTCGTAGGAGATGAGGAGCGCTTAAGGAAAGACCCATTTAACACTTCATCCTAAGTCGTTTTTTTATGCCACTGTTTAGCTTATCATTCTGGGATTACGCTTTTTCAGGAGCTTACCGTAAAAGAGGAGGGGGAGAGGGGGAGAGGGGGGAGCAGGGAGCAGGGGGAGCAGGGGGAGCAGAGGGATCAGGGGGGGAAATATTTCTTCTTTCTTAGCCTTTACCCTTTACCCTTTTTCTTACCTTTACCCTTTACCCTTTAACCTTTTCCCCTCTGAAAATTGATATGCAAACTGATAACTCTTCTAATTTTACCTTGACTTCAAACAATTCTCAGCGGGAAATGCTTTTGATACCCCGATCCCAGCGTCAAAGTTTCTTTATCCAATTTTCTATTTTGACACTTTTGGGATGGGTGGTAGGTGGAATTGCCAGCATCGCTTTAGAAAAAACTATTGTGGAAACTATACCACCAAGTATTTTCCAGCAATATCTGACGTGGTACTCTTTGGGTAAAAGCTTCAGCACTAATTTAATTTTTGCCTTAATTTTTGGCGCAGATCAAGCGATCGTCCTGCGGGGATATCTTTCTGGTTGGTTGTGGCTGCTTGCTACCTGTTTTGGTTGGCTGATCTCCAATAGCGTTTCTACAGCATGGATAAGCTATATTAGTGCGATCGCTGCATCATCAAATTTAACTTTATCTGCTAATCAAACTGTTATTTTGGGCATTTTGTCAACTTTTTTATATATATTTTCTGGAATTTGGCTGGGGTTTTGCCAATTTCTGGTACTCCGACGCTACACAACAAATGCTTGGTGGTGGACTTTTCTACCCTCAGGTTCATTTTTCTTCATCAGTATCTTGATTTGGTTACTTTCGCTGGTGCAAGATTTTATTCCCGAAGCAAACCGGACTCAGATATTGTATTTGAGTGGACAAGGATTTACTGCGGTGATTCTGGGAGTTGTACCAGCCATTGGCTTGTGTAGGCTGAAAAAATCGCCCCACATTAATGGTATTTCTAGTTCATCATAACTAGGGGTGTAATTACTACACATTGACATTGAGGTGAAAAACTATGAATAAAGATAACCGTTTACAACATATTGTGAACCCCCCATCTGCTGAGAAACAACCGCAAGTTTTGGAATTACACGGCGATCGCCGAATTGATGATTACTTTTGGCTGCGGGATATTGAAAATCCAAAAGCGATCGCTTATCTGGAAGCGGAAAACGCTTACACTGAAGCGATGATGCAACATACTGAAGCTTTGCAAACAAAGCTTTATAATGAGATGTTGGCGCGGATTCAAGAAACTGACTTATCAGTGCCATTCCGCAAAGATGATTATTACTATTACTCTCGTACCGAAGAAGGAAAAGCTTACCCAATTTTCTGTCGCAAAAAAGGCAGTCTCGATGCGCCAGAAGAAGTACTTCTAGACCAAAATGAACTAGCGCAAGGGCATGAATTTTTCAGCTTAGGTGTATTTCAAATCAGCCCTAATCATGAAATATTAGCTTATTCAACTGATACTAACGGCTCTGAACAATACACGCTTTTCTTTCTTGATTTGAACACATTTCAGTTGTATTCCGAAAGTATACCGGAAACTTATTTTTCTTTAACTTGGGGTAACGATAATCAGACAGTATTTTACACCAAAATCAACGCTGCGAATCGTCCTTACCAACTATTTAGGCATACTTTAAAAACACCAACAACTGAAGATGTTTTAATTTATCACGAACCAGATGATATTTACAATTTAGATGTAGGGAAAACCCGAAGTGAAGCATACATATTGATGATTTTGTCAAGTAGTATTACTACCGAAATTCATTATTTAGATGCGAATAATCCTACTGGCAATTTTCAAATAATTCATCCACGTACTACAGGGATGGAATACGATGTTGAACATCACAGCGATCACTTCTACATCGTTACCAATTACGAAGCAACCAACTTTAAACTGGTGAAAACGCCGGTAGCAACCCCGAATAAAGAAAATTGGCAAACTGTAATTCCCCATCGAGAAGATGTGATGCTATCAGGGGTGAGTTTGTTTACCAATCATTTGGTAATTTATGAAAGGAAAGCGGGATTGGAAACTGCAAGAGTGCAAAACTTATCTACAGGCAAGGAAAACAATATAACTTTTCCAGAGCCGACATATACCTTTTCCGAAGGAAATAATCCAGAATTTAACACGAATATTCTCCGCTTCAGTTACACATCTTTAATCACACCGTTATCTGTTTTTGATTACGATATGGAAACAGATAAGCGAGAGTTGAAAAAAGAGACAGAAGTTCTCGGTGGCTATGATAAAAGCGACTATAAAAGTGAGTGGCTAATGGCTACGGCGAAAGATGGAACACAAATCCCCATATCTATTGTTTACAAACAAGGAATCGAAAAAGATGGTAAAAATCCCTTGTTTATGACAGGATATGGTTCTTACGGATATTCTTACCCGGTGATGTTTTCATCAACTCGATTAACGCTGTTAGATCGGGGGATAGTGTATGCGATCGCTCATATTCGTGGTGGCGAAGAAATGGGACGCAAGTGGTATGAAGATGGTAAGTTTTTGCAGAAAAAAAATACCTTTACAGATTTTATCGCATGTGCGGAATATCTGATTGACCAAAAATGGACAGCAAGCGATCGCTTAGTTATTTCTGGGGGTAGCGCAGGTGGTTTATTGATGGGTGCAGTCATAAATATGCGTCCCGAACTATTTAAAGTAGTAGTTGCTGATGTCCCATTTGTAGATGTCGTGACTACTATCTTAGATACTTCCTTGCCCCTTTCCGCTATGGAATGGGAAGAATGGGGTAATCCTAACGACAAGGTTTATTACGACTACATGAAATCTTATTCGCCTTATGATAATGTCGAGGCGAAAGATTACCCAGATATGCTGATTACTGCGGGTTTAAATGATTCTCGCGTTAAATATTGGGAACCAGCCAAATGGACAGCAAAATTACGAGAGTTGAAAACAGATAACAACATTCTCTTACTTAAAACTAACATGAGTGCTGGACATGGGGGTGCATCTGGGCGTTATGAAAGCTTAAAAGAATTAGCTTTTGATTACGCGTTTATTTTGGATCGTTTAGGTTTGGCAGAGTAGCGAGACAAGGGGGACAAGGGGAAAAATTATTTCTCCCACTGTCCCCCTCTTACTACTCTAAATTTCTATATGACGTTCGAATTTAGCAGCGATAGTATCCTTTCCATCCGCTCCAATACATTTTTATCTAGAGCTTTCTACACTATAGACATCCATTTCAACACCTAAAAATATTGTCTCTCTTTGATGTCGCATACCTAACTTTTCAAGAACTCTCACAGAGGCTTTATTTTCGCGTTCAACAATACCAAGAATATATGGAAATTTGAGTTGTTCAAGTCCGTATCGAATAGCTGTTGATGCTGCTTCAGTTGCCAAGCCCTGACCCCAAAACTTTGGATCTAGTCGATATCCAATTTCTCTTTCATCTTTGTTATCAATTTGTTCAATCGCTATCCCGCAATAACCTATCAATTGATTACTTTCTTTAAAAGTAATAGCCCATTTTCCAAAACCATATTTTTTATATGAAGCAATAAAACCTTGTATTTTTGCTTGAGTTTCTAGAACTGAAAGAATGCCTGTGGGGGAAAATTTCATGACTCGTGGATTGGCGAGTATTGGTGCAAGCTGTTGAACGTCTTCTAGTTTAAATTCTCGCAGAATAAGCCGCTGCGTTTCTATCTCCATTTCTCCTAACTCAAACATTAATTACACGCATACCCTTGGCAAAACATTTAAAGCTGCTTCTGCAAAGGCTAAATCTTCCTGCGCGAACTCAGCTTTTAGCGCAGCAGCTTCTTCATCAGAAATAGCATTCGATTCCTGAGTGAGTTTTTTCTGATGTAAAGAAATAGCAAAATTTAAAACTTTATTTTGCTCAGACGAAGGCAATCGAGACAATATCTCAAGCAATTCCGAGTGAATAATGTCTGTTGTTTTTTTTGTCATTGCCACACTTTTTCCTAAATTACAATGAAAAAATAACCCGCAACACGTTATTCATGCGACACTCAAAAGACCTTCATCTCCATCCAAAGTTGCCATAACACCGACTGGTAAAGCCGCATTAGGTGCTTCGTGACCGAATGGTAAGTTAGAGACAACGGGAATATTCAAATCGCTCAAGCGATCGCGCAAAACTTCCTCTACACTCAAACTGGGAACATCAGGTGGTGCTTCACATTTCGTAAAGTTACCCAATGCAATTCCACTAACTTTTGATAAAGCACCACTCATCCGCCATTGTGTCAGCATTCTATCAATGCGGTAAGGTGCTTCTGTCACATCTTCAAATGCCAAAATCACATTATCTAAATTCGGTTGAAATGGCGTACTCAATAAATGAGTCGCTACCGTCAGATTAGCTGGAAGTAAAATTCCCTTAGCTATACCTCCACCCCAACCAGAACCTTTCAAAGAAGCGATAGGACGACCTTCCACCCAATCAAACAAACGCTGAATTGACCAATCTGGCTCAGATGATAAAGTTGTCAGCACGGGTGCATGAACCCCAGAAATTCCTGCTTTTTCCAAGCTCCACAATAGCGCAGTAATATCGGAAAAGCCGATTAGCCACTTGGGAGGAGGGGGGGAGTGGAAGAGGGGGGGATGGGGGGATGGGGAGAAAGAAGAATTATTCTTTTTGTCTTCTTGTCTCCTTGTCTCCTTGTCCCCTTGTCGTCCCCCTTGTCTCTCTTGTCCTCCACTCCCCCGCTCCCCCACTCCCCAATTCCAATTTTCTAAAATGCGGGTGCTACCGAAACCACCTCTAGCGCAGAGGATACCGCGACATTCTGGATCTTGCCATGCTGCTGCTAGTTGGTCGCGGCGGGTTTCGTCTTTTCCTGCTAAATATCCCCATTTATCATCTATCTGCGGAGATATTTCTACTTTGTAACCACGCGATCGCCAAATTTCTACTCCTTTTTCAAAGGTCGCAAATTCTCGCAAAGCACCGCTTGGTGCTATTACTCGTAATAAGTCACCAGGTTTGAGAAAAGGCGGTATGATTTTAGATTTTGAATTTTCGATTTCAGATTGCATTAATAAAAAGTTAAAAGTTAGGAGTTAAAACAATTCATAACGATAAAATCTCTTTGAACCATTTTTCAAAGCGCGAACCTAAGGCTTCTAAAGAAAATTCTGCCTCTGCGGAAGCGCGACAAGTTTGACGGTTGATTTCATCAAGACGCTGTGTAGCATTTACCAACTCAGAAATGCTATCCGGTTCTACCAAAAAGCCAGTTTTGCCATCTTGGATAATTTCCGCAGGTCCCCCGCGACGATACGATATTACTGGCACTCCACAAGCTAAACTTTCAATGACGACATTGCCGAAAGCTTCTACCCAATGAGGTGTCATCAATAATGCCCGACACTCACGTAATACCTGTTGCATTTCATTTGTTGATAAAAATCCCAGATATTCAAACATATCATTTGGGTAATTTTCACAAATTTGCTGCCAGTATAATTCATCTTGAATTTTACCCATAATTTTTAAGGGAATTTGGGTAATTTGCGCGACTGCAACTGCATCTGCTAAACCTTTTTCGGCTGCAATTCGACCTAACCAGGCTAATTGTTGTTTTGGGCGATCGCAAAACTCATAAAGCGATAAATCAATTCCATTACTCAAACAAGAATACGGCTGGTCAAGGGCAAAAGTAGCAGCTTGTACTTGAGTATGAAAGCCAATTGTCAGAGGAAAATGTTCCGCAACGTGTTTTATAATCTCGTCTAGGGCGTTATTGAGTGAACCCATACTGACTAAGTGGGCAATAGGACGAGTGAAAAAAGGTGTCAGGTAAAATGGCAACCAATCGTAAGCAAAATTTACAATCAAGTCATAATCAGCCTGAACCTGACGAGCATAATCCCACATATTTGCCAACACAGAATTGGACGGCATCATAACCGGGTCTGTGCGTTCTTGGCTTTGGGCAATAATCTGTAAATTACCAGGAATTTGCACTATTGGCAGGTTATCCCATGTAGAACCTGCGGGAGCAACGATTTGCACTTCATGACCCCGCTGGATCATTTGTTGAGCTATATTATACAGGGTCAATTCCACACCACCGCCCAATCCAGTACCAAGAGGTCCAACGGAAGTGGAAACGAAAAGTAATTTCATAAATTTGCTAAACCATAAATCAATTCCTGATAATATCGTTCTGCGCCATCCGGTTGGTGGATTAGAGGCTGAAGTTGATGATTTTTGATTTGGTAGGCTTGCATAATCCGAATGCGGCTGAGAAAATCTATATCGTGGGAAATTACCCAAAGCGCACCTTGATACTCATTTAATCCATCGACAATGTGATTGATCGTCTCTACATCCAGATTGTTTGTTGGTTCGTCTAAAATCAGCCAATCAATCTCACTAACGGTGATCATCGCTACAGCTAAACGTGCTAACTCTCCTCCACTCAATACAGATGCATTCTTATAGACATCATCGTTGAAAAAGAGAAAATGTCCTAACTGCTGTCGCAGCAATTGATAGTTTAAATGTGGATTTGCTGCTTGCATATTTTCCAAAACTGTGATTTCTCGATTGACAACTTCATAGGTTTGATCGAGGTACACCGCTTTCATCTGGGATGCGATGTCTTACGACAAGCCACTTCGTGTCTACGCTATTTCACCAGATTTTAAAATGGCTGGAGATTGCTTCATTCCCAAAATTGCTTTTGCCAAACAGGATTTTCCAGAACCGTTTGCTCCTGCAACTGCAATCCGATCACCTGAGGAGACATGAAGCTGGATATTTTTGATTAATAAGCGATTCTCCTTCGGGGACGCTGTGCGATAGCCTAATTTCAAATCTGCACCTTGGATGTCAATTAAATTTTTCTGTTTTTGGCTGCGTTCTTGCAGTTGAATGCTAGCTGCTTTTGTTGTTTTTATTTTGGTTGACGCAACCTTCTGAGTTGCACTTTCTACAGCTGCTTCATGTTTTTGTTTTGCAATTCCAGCTGTCACCTCTGCTTTTCGTTTCATCGCTCCAGCGACAATTTTAGGAATGCTACTTGCATGTAGACGACCGTTTCTCTGAGATTGAGCAGCTCGTTTTTGTTCTTGCGCTACGGAGGTTTGAGCATGTTTGAGTTTTTTTCGCGCTACTTCGTGAGCGCGTAACGCAGTCTGATACTCGCTTTCTTTTTGCGATCGATAAAAAGAATAGTTTCCACCATACACTAGGAGCGCTTTTGGTGTTAACTCCCAAATCGTATCTACGACTTGATCGAGAAAAAAAGGCTTGTGCGAAACGATAACGATCGCACCCGGAAATACTTGCAACACTTTCTGCAACTGCTCTAATGCTATTAAGTCTAAGTGATTGGTTGGTTCATCCAGCAGCAAAATATCGGGTTGCTTCGATAAAGCGATCGCTAACCACAGTTTTGTCAATTCTCCACCACTTAAACTGCCGATTGACGCAGATAAACAGAGTTCTGTTTCAAATTTATCCTTTAACAAATTTGTCACAGTCCACCATTCATCAGAGATAGAACTGAGCCAGTCAAGTACCGAATCATTTGACGCAGACAAATTTAGTGTACTGACTTGAGGTAGATAGTAAATACTACCTGTGGTTATTATTGATCCCGTCTTGGGTGTCAGTTCTTGTGCAAGCAGTTTGAGCAATGTTGATTTACCGCTAGCGTTACAACCAACCAATCCGATGCGTTGCCCTTCATTAATCGCAACAGCAATGTCTTTAAATAATAACCGTATATTTGCGAGTTCATAAGTCAAATTACTCGCATTGACAATTGCTTTAGAATGCATATGTCTGCTCTCCATCTTGTTTGTCTGGACAGTCCTTGTAGCGCGGGACTGTGGCGCAGTTTCATCAAGAGGTCGCTAACCATTCAAAATCATATCGCTGGCTCTTACGGATTTCAAGAGCGCAGGAGATTAAAACAGATTAAATGAATCGGGGTGGATTAGCGACGAGCAGTAAGCTTCATGACTGTATTTATGATCTAATATCTTGAGAAGAATTTAATACGAAAGCGATCGCGCTTCATCACCCGATCGGGTGATTCTTACTTTATTTTGAGTCGGCTTGGACGCTATATAATTTGATTACACGACTTTAATGAGAATCTTTTAGCATAGCTGCTTTTATAGTGAGGATTTATGTTTGATCATTTATCCCTCGCAGTCAGTAATTTACAGCAAAGCATCAATTTTTATAACGTTGTACTTGCGCCATTAGGCATTAAATGCTTGTTTAACTTGCCTTATGTCGCAGCTTATGGTGTTGATAGCCCGATGTTTTGGATTGGTAATCGCAGAGAATCAACGGAGATTTCGCCATGCTCAGGTTTTCATCTGGCATTTGCTGCAAGCGATCGCTCATCTGTAGATGCTTTTTATGTCGCAGCAATGGGAATTGGAGGTAAGGAGAATGGTAAGCCTGGATTGCGTCCACAATACCACCCCAATTATTATGCAGCATTTGTGATTGATCCTGATGGTTATCGCATCGAAGCCGTATGTCACAATCGCCAGTAGAATAAACTTTGAGCATTACTCTTGCAAATCTTCCTCTTCACTCTCTTCACCAGACGACAAAGTGCGAATACGATTCATTTGTGAAAGAGCATAACGCGCAGTTGCTTGCACGTCTGCATTGGAGTCTTCCGTTGCCAGACACAACATCTGACTAATTTGAGCCATCATATCATAAACGCGAGTCAAATCACGGATGGCATTTTGTCGCACGTCCGGACTTTCATCTTGCAGTGAAATTGCCAAAGCACGATTCATCGGTTTAAGTGTGCGCGTACCAATTTCTGCCAAAGCTGCCAAAATTAAGCTGCGTTGTTGAGAATCAGCATCAATCATTATCTCCATCAGTGGCTGAATTGCGCGGGAATCTCCTTGTTGCCCCAAATCCCAGATAGCTTTGCGTCGTTTCGTCAAGTCGGGACTGCGTAAGTCTTTCATCAACTCCTCAACTATGTTGACTTTCGCCAAACGGGAAGTTTTTTCTAGTGGTAGTATTTCTGTTGCGGGTGGTGCAGTTGCTTCTTCTGCATTTGTTATATCTGCATTTTTGTAATTTTCATCTGCTGCGCTGTCTAACGGTAACAAAGACGGAACCGGTTTTGTCTGAGATGGCGTCAAAACTTCAAAATGAAAGTTTTCTGATTGAACTTCTTTGACTTTCCTTGACCTTCTCAACAAATAAAGTAGCGCACCAAGACCACCTAAAATTCCCATACCAACAAGCGACCACCATAATAAACCTTTTTGGGGGGGCGACTTAGTACTTGATTTGGGGGGTTTCGGGATAGGAGTGGTAGCAGCAAGGGATAATGATTGCTTTTGCTTAATTGCTGCCAACAGACTTTTCTTAGTTGTTGCCCCAGCAATACCGTCTGTTATCAAGTTTTTTGCTTTCTGAAATTTAGAGACTGCGAGTTCGGTGCTTTGGCGATAATCTCCATTTACCACACCATCGTAGTAGCCTAACTCTTTAAGTTGTTTTTGCAGTGCCTCCACTTCTGCCCCTGTACTACCAAGTGCAAGAATAGAAGAATTGGCTGTCTGTGTGGAATTGGTTTGAGACAGTTTGAATTCCGGTGCTAGGTTAGGTGGAACTGTCCTTGCGGGACTGGTGTCAAAACCCAGGCAAGTCAGACAGGTAATTATCAGGATGGAGGAATGGCGTAGCCTCATATCAAAAATCGCAGCCAGAACATACATTGTAAGTTATCGATACAACAATAACTTGGGCTTGGCTCAATGTTAACTTTTATCTTGCCAAAAATATCTTGAAGAAGTTTTAAAGGTGATGAAAATTCTTATACAGCGGATTTCAAGGAATGTGAAGTACACAACCATTCGTCTCAAAAGCTTGAGTAAAGCCTGTTTTACTTCTGAATTCTGACTCCTGAATTCTAAATTCTGCTGTAAGTCGGGAATAAGGGGTCACTGGTCAGCGTTCAGATAACAGTATAAGTGCTGGCACAGTCTTGCTTAATTATGGTAAAATTTCTCGCTCAGATTCCCTGATTGATAGACTTACTGGGTTGAGCTTTTTCCCAAATGTTTCTGGAAGTGATTGCTGCTGTGTATTGTTTTGTTCTGCCACTGCAACCTTCTGATTTGTTTGTGCTAAGGTGTCACGTTGGTTGATCAGATAGATGCTGACTAAAGTTATGCAGACTCCCACCCACTGTAAAGGGCTGAGAACTTCGTTGAGCAACAAATTGCCAAACAACAAAGCAAATACGGGTGTGAGGAAGGTCAGGGAACTGAGACTGGTGAGACTGCCGCTAGATGCAAAATAGAAAAATAATCCGTAGGCGATCGCACTCCCAAATACTGTGGCATATGAGAGCGCCATCCAATCAGATACGAGAAGATTTTGCCAGGGGTGGGATTCGCTAAAAAATGAAATTCCCCATAAAGGCAATCCACCTATAATCATGTGCCATCCTGTAGCGCTTACCGGATCGGCATATCGACATACATATCTAATCAAAATCGTTCCCACTGCCATTGACAGTGCTGCTAACAGCATCAACCACTCACCGCTTTCAAAGAAGGAGAGGGGGAGAGTGGAAGAGGGGGGAATTGAATGATTTGAGAAAAGACCCAAAATCAATTCGTCGGGTAAGCCAATTAAACTAATTCCTGCAACTCCTAATGCTAGTCCTAGCCATCCCCACAAACCAATATGTTCTTGAAATAGCCACAACGACATTAAAGCAACAGCCAACGGTTGAGAGTCAATCATTACAGATCCCAACCCCGCACCAGTTCTGACTAATCCCTCTGCCAAAAAGCCTTGAAATAGCGCTCCATCCACCAACGCAAATAAGGCAATCCACAACCATGCTGCCCAACCCTTAGGTTGAGGTCTACCCATGAATGCAGTAGCTATTAAGATTAACACCCCAGCAGGCACTAGACGCACTCCAGCCATGAATAGCGGCGTGGTGTGGGGCATTACTCCTTTCATTGCTACCATTGCTGTACCCCACAGGAAAAAGGGTGCGATTAACGGTAGCGGGGCAAAGGGAAGTTTGGATGCACGCTCGTTCATTTGCATGGAATAGAAAAATGCCTTTGTTAAACAGAGGCAGAAATTACTTTACCTAATTTTACCTAATTATGTTGTTTTGTGAAGTAAATAATACTCACTTATAGGCGAATTTACAAAAAAAATGGCGATCGCCTGAAAGCCCCAGAGGAACGCGTGCCGTAGTGCAAATGTAACCAAAACCCGTAAAACAAGCCCGCTTTTAATCCACTGTCAAATGTCGTTTACGCCCGTCTATCTGATTAAGAGCGTCGTAGCCCACTTCCTGAGATATCACCGATAAGAATCTTGCCCGAACGACTTAAACCTGTCAACCACACTGTCAGAGCGCGCTGTTCTCGCCTCATACCTTGATAAGCTTGTAGTAAGGGCTAAAGTCCTCCCTTATATTATGAGATAAGGACTTCAGTCCTTACTACAAACATGTTTTATTATCGGTAATTCAACGGTCATGGTATGACTTTTTAAGGCTTCTTAGGCAAATTTGGTGCTTGGATTGTACAGGGTTTAATATTGCACTGTTGCTCGTAAAGCTTTTGAACATAGGATTCTTGCCAAGTCAAAGGAACTTCAAGTAATGACAATGGTCCTGTGATTCCCTGTCCAATAAACAGTAACAGAGCGAGAGAATTTAAAGCGATGTGAATTTGACGCCAGCGATTTGTTTTATCTTTATAGATATCTGGCAAAATTGCCAAAGAGAAAATCATCAACAAAGCGGCGATAATACCGTAATAGTAGTGAGAAAAATACCATTGGTTAGTTTTACGATAGATACCATCCTGACAACCAAGCACTACTAAAGCCATGCCACTGAGGGTAGCAAAAATCGCCCGCCACTTTTGATCGCGTGCTTTGTAAAGTAGAGCTAATGAAGCGATCGCTGCTACAAAAAACAACGTAATCAAGATGGCTTGGAATGGCGTTTTTGTCCAAACTTGCTTTTCTAAGATATTGCTATATATATCGAAACCCAACGCTAATAAAACAATCCCGACAACCCATCCTGTCAGCCAGCGTCCTAACTTAACATGTTCCTGTCCGGCAGCTGGGGGAATTTTGCTCTTACCGTCTGTTGCAGTTTGTAGGCGTCGCTGACGAACTTGCAAAGCGCGGTTGACGACGATACCGATTAAAGGAAAAACGACAACTACTGCAATCGCTGGGTGCAACAGCAAAATCAAATCTTTTAATTCCATATCAGACCTCTGGAAGACTAAGGTACTTTTGGGAAATCACCACTAAAGAAAGTATCCCAATTGGTACTGAAGCTCATCTGAAACCAAACCTTGAGTTTTCTGAATTTCTCTGGAAAAAAAACTTAGCTTAGACTCAGCATATTCTCAGGTAAGTGTGCGTCAGAGAGAATCAGCCTTTTACAAGAGCGATCGCACTTATATCAGCTTTGCGATCAAATAACACTCTTGGTTTGAGCAAAACTTTAAATAGTAGCAATAAAGATTGTAACTCTCCGGGTGTCAAAGAACGTCGCCACTGACCAGGACGACAGAACAGCATTTTTACCAAGCAACGATGCTGAGTCATGTTTAGCTGTTCAAACATGACTTGAACTGTGGGAAATCCTTCTTGAACAGTAGTTTGCGTAACAGTACCTTGCAAGCTTAATTTTGCCTCCATAATTTCCACTGTCACGGGTAAGATTTCTCCTGCTTTAATTTCTGGCAAACCCGCTTGTGTTAAAGCAATTTCGGCTCCTATTTCGGAAATCTTTGTGGTTATTCCCCAAAGTGAAGTATCTTTTGCAGATTCTTCTTCGTTATCTTTTACACTTAAGCGCACGGTGCGACGTAGGTCAAACCAAGCGTAGGGGTCAGGTTTGGGAATATCCAGCAAGACCAACAAAGCAACCGCAAGCACAATCAGATTGTAAGCGCTCCACAACCAACCTAAACCGAGTCCCTTGACTTGTTGGGCAACTTCTAATGGCATTGTAGTCTGCCAAGCACCTTTGAGCATAAACATCCCCAAGTTGCGCCATAAGCTGACGGCTGTGGTGATAAATAATACAATCAAAGGCAAGGCTAGTTTCCAGTTGAAAGAGAAGCGATCGCTTGCAGTTCCCTTTGGTGTCACCTTGAAACCACGAGAAAACGGATTCAGCATGACTTGAATTACCGTCCACGCAAGGGGAAATGTCAGCACAACTGAGTATATATCTGACAATAATGCCGAACGGCTGCGATAATTCAGCCAGGAAAATACTGACAATTGCACTACATAGTAGGGCAAAAAGAAATACAGCATTTCTGCGGCATTTGCTTTAATCGGGATCGCTCCCAAAAACGAATAAGCTAAAGGTGCAATCAAAAAACCGACACGGGAAATACTCGTAAACCAGTGCAGCAATCCTTCTAAGTGCGCTAGTCGTTGCCAAGGTCGCAATCCGCGAATGGTGAGGGGATTCGCTTCAATGAAAAATGCTTGGAGTGTACCTTGCGCCCAACGCAGACGTTGAGTTGCTTGATCTGCCATGTTATCAGCTGCCAAACCTGCACTCAATTTCTCATCCAAGTAAACTAAGCGATAGCCTTGAGCAGAAAGTCGAATGCCGGTGAAGTAATCTTCGCTGAGAGAGTCGGTAACAAAACCGCCAACTGTTTTCAACGCACTTCTTTTCACGACAAAAGAAGTACCAGCGCAAATTACACTACCTGCACTATCGCGAAGCGGTTGAATTTGGCGGTAAAATACTTCTTCTTCGGGTGTGAGAATGTTCTCTAACCCAAGATTGCGGGCAATAGGATCGAAGTTGTAAAAGCTTTGTGGAGTCTGCACCAAGGCAACTTTTTCATCTTGAAAAAAGCCAACTGTGCGTGTGAGAAAATTTTCAGTCGGGATAAAATCAGCATCAAAAACGACTATTAAATCCCCATCAGTACGAGCGATCGCCTGATTCAAATTTCCGGCTTTGGCGTGACGATTATCAGGACGTGTCATATACTCACAACCTAATTCCAGAGCTAGCGCCCGCACTTCTGGACGTTTGGTATCATCTAACAAATAGACTTTTTTGTTAGGGTAGTCGAGAGCTTGACAACCGATAATTGTACGCCGCAAAATAAAAGGCGGTTCGTTGTAAGTCGGTACTAAGATATCTACACTCGGCGTGAAACTGCCTTCAATTACAGCAACTGCTTTTTGGTCTGCTTCCCAAGGACGCTCTTTGTGCTTCAGCATCAAAAACATCTGAATCAAACCACTACTGAGCATCAGCATTTCTAAGAAAAACAAAGCCAAACTGAAGGTACCATTTACAGGATTGCTGAGATTGAGAGTGGAAAGCGATCGCCAAACAATATATCGGATAGTCAACATCAGGAGAATTCCCACCACTATAAATCGCGACCAAGCGCGAGGTACTGGGGAAATTTTCATAATTACTAAGGCGATCGCTAGTAGAATAACAGTCGGGGCAAGCAGATACTCTCCTGCTACCATCGGCACTTGCAGCCACATAGGTGGCGAAGCTTGCAAGACGTTAATCTGTGCAAAAATATTACTGATAGTACCTTCGCCTGCAAACCACCCCGCTACAATTGCAGCAGATATAGCGATCGCACCCAGCATTACTAAAGATGCCCATTGAGGAGGCATCATTGGTTTGGAGATTCGATCCAAACGTTGAGCACCAATTTTGGACATTTTCATGATTTATTAGTTTTGGCGATCAAGCCTGCTAAAAATTAGCAAATTGTTAGTTCCAATGTTACACCATTGAAGCAGTTAGGAGTCTGGAGTTAAAAGTCTGGAATCTGGATAATATCATGGTGTGACTTCTGGCTCCTGACTCCTGACTCCTAAATTTAATATTTCGCTTACTTTACTTCATTGGCTGCGAACTTAGGCACTCTACCTTTCTTTACCGCTACAACTACATCGAAGTTTGTACATAAAGAGAACGTTACATCATTAGCTTTGCTATAAAGGTTAACTACCATACCTGCACCACCTGGTTGAATACCGATCGGCGAAAGCTGTTCTTTAAACTCGCTCCGCATCGTATCGGCACTACCAGGCTTACCCTTATTTGCGGCGATCGCTTGAATCTTTTGGTCAACAGTCAAGCCTGTAGTACCATTCGTCCCTTGGGCTGATACTTGAGCTAGTGAAGGATTGATAAGCTTTAAGGGAACATCTGAAAATGTAAAAAAACTAATTAAAGCAGCACTTGCAAGCACAGATGTGAGTTTCATTTGTTATTCCTTTTCTTTTTGACTTATCCTTCGATTACTCAAAGCATCTCAGCTACTACTGAAGCTCATCTGAGAACCAAACTATGATTTTCATGAATTTATGCTGGCAATAAATTCAGTAAAAACTCAGCGTTTTCTCAGATAATCATGCTATGGAGTCATTTCCCAAAGTCGCGGACGGGCATTAGGCATTGAGGTGACGATTCCTCCCACCCCAGACACGCTTCGGGGCAATCGCAGCCGTATGCTTGTGATTGCGTTTACTCCCGAACCCTCCAGACAGATAGATAATTAACGAACTGCGTTCGCTTTGGTCTTGGCGATTGAGAAGACACGAAGTACACACGTAGCTTCAGTTTCAGTCGGTATTTAAATCCCGACTGAAACTCTGTTCAATGGGTGAATGCGTGAATTATTAACTAGCTAACTGTAACAGCAGTTTCCAAAGTAGCTACTAATTTCAACCCAAATTCTGCTTCAAACACATCTTTTTTTAAATCCACACTCCAGAGTTCTAAGGCGCAATCTTGATCAGGATGAGATGGAAAAATTTGTAGTTTTAATTCCTGAGAATCTGGATTGTATTCACACTCTACTCTGGCGATCGCGCCAATTTGCCTTCTATCAAGGGCAACTGCTAATCTTAACATTGCACTCAATTTGCTGACAATCTGCCTGTCATCTTTGTGCAGTAGATTGGCATAATTTTCATGCTTTTTCTTGGGCGGTGATTTGCGATGATAACGCGCTAAATTAGCGATTATTTCTATCTCTGTTTCTGTATAACCAAGTAACTCACTATTGCGAATTAGATAGTAAGAGTGCTTATGGTGAGCACTATGGCTAATATAATGACCGCAATTGTGTAAAATCGCCGCTGCCCATAATAATTCTCTTTCTTCTATACCCCAGTTGTGTAATTTGCCTTGAGTTTGGTTAAATAACGAGAGGGCAAATTCGGCAACGCGATCGCTATGTTCTAAGTTGACGTTGTATTTTTTGGCTTGTTTAAGAACACTCCTTTCTCTCACCGAACTTTGATACCGCAGTTTATCTTCAATTAAACCGTGGGTCAACATCCAGTCTACAATCACCCCTTCCCGCAGCGATCGCTCGCACACGGTTACCGATTCAACGCCCAAAAGGATCATTGCTTCTTGTAATATTACGGCTCCTGCAAGTATCACTTCTGACCGTCTATCTGGCATTCCCGGAATTACTGCCCGTTCTGAGTAATTCAGTTTCCGCAAGCGATTGACCAACTCACGCAAATCTTTTAAACTGAACTCGTAGCGGTTGAGTGTTGCAGGGACAGAACCAAACTTTTCCCGTGCGTGGATTAGCGCCAAAGTTTCAATAGTGCCGGCAGTTCCTACCAAACGGGGAGTTTCTCCGATTTGTATGTTCGCTTGCACCTCTTCTACAGAACGTTCGAGTGTACCGCGTGCATAAGCTTGCAAGTACTGAAACTCAATGTGACTGATCGGGTCGGTGGTAATTAATTCGCTCGTTAGTCGCACTGCACCGACTTTGGTACTGGTGAGTACTCGCGCTTCATGACTATCGCCTAAAATTATTTCTGTAGAACCCCCGCCAATATCGATAATAATGTGAGGCTGGTCATTAAATTCCATCCCCGATAGTACACCCAAGTATATGCGTCGCGCTTCTTCTTGACCAGAAATCAAGTCAACGCTTAAACTCAACTCATCTTCTACCCTTTGCAAAAAATCTTTACCGTTGGGTGCTTCGCGCACAGCGCTAGTTGCTACGGCAATGGTTGTTTCAGCATTGAGACTTTTCGCAACTTCTAAAAAGCGTCCTAAAGCAGCGATCGCCTTTTTCATTATCTCTGGTTTAAGTTCTCCAGTTTTAATATCGCGATCGCCCAATCTCACAGTTTCTTTTTCTCTGCCAATAATGCTAAAACTTGGTAATGTTGGTTCAATCCGCACAACTACCATGTGCAATGAATTTGTCCCTAAGTCAATGGCAGCAATAATCCGCTGTTGCTCAACTTTTTGAGTTGGAGTACTCTCCCAGCTAGCTGAAACTAAATTAAGTCCCATATTTTGTATTTTCAATACTTTTGAGTTTGAATTCCTTTCTTATGCTCAATAGATGCTCAAATACCCTAAATGCACAAACTGATGATTATTTTGAGCATGATTTTATACTTAAATTTAATGCTCAAAAGATGCTCATTGAGATACCTTATTTATTTTACTTAAAGTAAACCGCAAAGTAATTTGAAAATGCTACCCCTCTAGGTTAGATTGGCTACCTAGGGGTATTTTTGTACTATTCTGGGATTGCCCTAGCCAGAATTTAAAGGCAACGACTGCGATACTTACCAAACTGAATTAAACATTCTCAAAATTCGGTTAAGGCAAGAGACGCGATAAATCGGCGTCTTTACAATAATCAGACCTTTGTAGAGACGGCGATTTATCGCGTCTTTGTGATCTAAGTAAGTCTGCGCTAATATTTCAACCTATATTAATAAATTTAAACATAGGGGAGCCAGTGCGTTGCGGAGCCAGTGCCGTGCGGAGGTTCCCTCCGTTGAGGCATCTGGCGTCGGGTTTCCCGCGTTGTAGCAACTGGTGTTGTGTTGTCGCGCAGCGCAACGCACCATCAAGAATTCAAGGTGGGTTGCCCTTGCTGCATAATATCATGTCCGCTTGATTACTTACTCTTCCCCGCAGAACCCCACCCCGCCAAAGCTGTGCTTTGTCTCCCCTCCCCTTGGTAAGGGGAGGCGATTAAGGGGAGCAGTGCGGTGAGGCAGCCCCCGTCTTGGCGGTTCCCGCCGTTCGCCTTGGTCTCCCTTTGGGAGATGGGGGACTGCCGAACCCGTAAGGGTCTTGGGGTCTCCCCAAGTGGAGCATCTGGCGTGTGGGGTGCAGTGTGTGGGAATCATAACTAATTATCCGGACTTGATATAACACAATGTTTTGCGTAATTCACGGTTGCTTTATTGTATTCCTAGTATGGAAACATCTAGAATTGACCTAGTTATGAGACAGTGGTGTAAGCAAACCCCTATCTATCAAGCCAATGTCTAGCCAGAAGATCAAAGGAAGATTTTAACCTGGAAATATTATTAATAAAACCCTGACATGAAATGAACGATGAAATTCCAGTCAAAAAAATCTTAGTGTTGTCAGCGAATCCCAAAGGTACGAAACAACTGCGTTTGAATGAGGAGATTCGTGAAATTAAGGAAGGGTTACAACGGGCGAGACAACGCGACAGATTTGATATAGAGTCGGCACAAGCAGTACGCCCCAGAGATATTTACCGCTCTATTCTGGATCACAAACCGCAGATTGTCCATTTTTCCGGACATGGTGCAGGGGAAGAGGGTTTAATATTTGAAGATAATACCGGACAACAAAAGCTAGTGGATGCAACAGCATTAGCTGGATTATTTGAATTGTTCGCAGATAAAGTAAAGTGCGTATTACTTAATGCTTGCTATTCCCAGATTCAAGCCAAAGCAATCGCCCAACATATTGATTATGTTATCGGCATGAGTCAGGAAATTGACGATAAAGCCGCCATTGACTTTGCTGTTGGTTTTTACGATGCTCTGGGGGCTGGAGAAGATGTTCAGTTTGCATATAAACTTGGCTGTAGTGCCATTCGCATGGCAGGGATTCGAGAGCATTTGACACCTCAACTGTTGAGAAAAGAAGATTTGCATGGGGAAAGTATAAATACCACCCTTGTACTCACTTCACCCCCACAGGATACTCGCAAAGCAAGTGTTATTTCTCCTTCACCCACACTAACACCACCAACTCCCCCTCTAACCAAACAGGAAGAACCAGAAAATATCATTAAGTATCGTCAGAAAGTTGAAGAATTTGCTTCTGATGGCGAATTTGATGAAGCAGAATCCCACATATTAAATGATTTACAGAAAAAGTTAGGATTAACGGATGAACAAGCTTGTGCAGTCCAAAAAGAAGTATTAGAACCATTAAAGATTTACAAGCAACAATTTAACAAGAAAGTAACTGAACAAGGATACCCACTGGGGGAAAAAGCTGAAGCTGAATTAAAGAAGTTGCAAAACTACTACGAGATTAAAGACGAATTCGTAAATTTATTGAAGCAGGAAGGGGAACAACAAGAAGCCGAAAAACTCCGACAAAAACAAGAAGCTCAGAAGCTTCAACGACAACGGGAACAACAAGAAGCCGAAAAACTACGACAAGAACATTAAAATAACCTGCGGCTTTATGAACAACAAGAAGCCGAGAAGCGAAGACAACACGAACAAGTAGAAGCTCAGAGACTACAACGACAACGGGAACAACAAGAAGCCGAAAGACTGCAACGACAAAAACAAAAGACTGATGACCTCCCCTCTGAAAAGGGAGTAGACTACACCAAACTGCGCGACTTGCTAGCAGCCGGCAAGTGGAAAGACGCAGATCAGGAAACTCTAGCTGTGATGCTGAAAGCCACTGGCAGAGAAGAAGAACGCTATTTAAATTCCAAATCCATCGAAAACTTTCCTTGCACAGACTTACGCACCATTGACCAACTTTGGATACAATATAGCAAAGGGCTTTTTGGCTTCAGTGTGCAAAAGCGCATTTGGGAAAGCGTCGGACAAGACTACGTAAAGTTTTGCGATCGCGTCGGTTGGCGAAAAGTGAACAGAATATGGCTCTCCTACAAAGAACTCACCTTCTCCCTGAATGCCCCCCAGGGACATCTCCCGAAGCGGGACGGGGTGTTGGGGATATTCTTCTCTCGCGTCCAGACTTGTAAAGTGTAACATATAAGCCTTTCAGAAATTTTTAAAGATTTATTACATAAGCCATTCCCACGTAGTAATCAACATTGTAGAAATCCGATACCTGGCACTGTTCGGTTATAGCAGTTCGCTTCAATGAATATCCTTGCTACTTCCTCAACTTGCGTGCTGTCCGTCACTTTTTGCTTGTCCCAAGGTAACGTCATCCAATACGCTTGGTGTTAAGGCAAGAGACGCGATAAATCGCCGTCTCTACAAAAAACTGATTATTGTAAAGACGGCGATTTATCGCGTCTTTGTGATCTATAATTTTCATCAAAAAACCTTATCCGAACCGTATTGTAACGTCATCTGTCCAGGCAAGGTTGCTTGTTGAAGCAAGAACCCCCACTGATACTCCCTCAGGCAGGGTGGGGAGCCTCAAAAATAGCAAATAAAGCTATTCTATAGATGTAAAGATGTATGAATTGAAGTATTTTTAGTTATTTTTGCTACCTATGCTGACGACACCAGAAAGCAATACCGAACCAATGTGGCTTGTGATTATCCGGCTACTGCGATGGCACAAACCAGAAGGACGCTTAATCTTGATGATTCCTGCGCTTTGGGCTGTGTTTTTGGCAGCTTCAGGGAAACCACCTTTACCGCTGGTTGGTGTAATAGCTTTAGGTACTCTCGCCACAAGTGCTGCTGGATGCATTGTGAATGATTTGTGGGATCGCGACATCGACCCACAGGTGGAAAGAACTCGCGATCGCCCTCTTGCTTCTCGTGCGCTTTCGATAAAAGTTGGTATTGTTATCGCGATCGTGGCGATGTTTTGTGCAGCGGTTCTTGCTTTTTATCTTAACCCGCTTTCTTTTTGGTTGTGTGTGGCGGCAGTGCCGGTAATTCTGCTTTATCCAGGTGCGAAACGAGTGTTTCCTGTACCGCAGTTAGTGCTTTCGATCGCGTGGGGTTTTGGTGTGTTGATTAGTTGGAGCGCAGTGACGCAAAACCTCTCACAACCGACTTGGTTACTTTGGGGTGCGACTGTGATGTGGACATTAGGATTTGATACAGTTTACGCTATGAGCGATCGCGAAGATGATCGGCGTATTGGTGTTAATTCTAGTGCATTGTTTTTTGGCGATCGCGCACCTCTGGCGATTGGAATTTTCTTTACTGCAACCATCTTTTTGCTTGGTTGGCTAGGTGTCTTAATGCATCTTAACTTTGCATTTTGGATTAGCCTTGCAATTGCTTCTGTTGGCTGGATTTGGCAGTATCTTCAATTAATCAAGAAAGACCTTCCCAATCCTATTTACGCGCAGATGTTTAAGCAAAATGTTTGGATTGGTTTTATCGTCCTTGCAGGAATGATTGCCGGGTCTTTTTAGCAAAGTAAGGCAAGAGAATGTTATTCATGGTAATTGAGCGATTTTCTCGCTCCCATACTCTGTATGGGAGCGTCTACTCATAGAGGCTCTGCCTCCAGATATCTTTGTGTCGAGGCAGCAGCCCACATAAATGCATTCCCACCCAGAGCGCGGGAACGAGATAAGGCAAAACACGCCTATCCTGGGGGACTTACACCGGATTAGTTTAAACTCAAGCCGAAAATGCAAACATTCATCTTATTTATAGTTGCTGCATTAGGAGAAATCTCCGGTTGCTACGCATTTTGGGCAACTTTTAGACTGGGAAAAAGCGTATTTTTAATTATTCCCGGTATCTTAGCTCTAATTATCTTCGCTTTTACCCTAACTAAAATAGATGCCTCAAACGCTGGCAGAGTATATGCAGCCTATGGTGGTATTTACATTCTCTCATCTCTGGTTTGGTTATGGTTAGTTGAAGGCGTAAAACCAGATTACTATGATTTGCTTGGCGTAATAATTTGTTTAACAGGAACAGTTGTGATTTTATTCAGTCCGCATCGGCTGTAAAAAATTGACATAGTAATTAAATCTGATTAAACTCTCATCAAAAAATACGTCTTACGCTAGATTCAAAATTCTGCCAATTCAGATAAGAGTTTGTATAACCGCAAAATTGAAATACACCCAATTAGATGAAGCTTTTTCTGACGGAAAGACGCAACACGTCTACGCATTTAGTTCAAATCGCCATGATATTTTTATTGTCCCTAGGCAGCCTTGGTATTGTCGGGGGCAGTTTTTTTCTGAGGAAAGCTTCTAACAATACAGGTGAAACCGAGACAATAACTAATACTACACGATATGGAGAAATTCGTAATCAAATTTGGTCTAATAAAAAACAAATAAAACACTTTCCCCATGAAATTGCGGAGGATGCTACAAATGTGCGGCTTGCTTATTCTCCCGGCTTGCAACAAGGCAGTTATCTTCAACTTAGGATGAAACAGCGCCCAGAAAAGATAAAAAAAGTACTTTTAAAGTACAGAGAAATTGCTAAACACAAATATAGAGGAGGTAATACAAACGACCACGCAAACTTACCAAATGGCGTGCCGACAACTTTCTTTTATACTAGTGATGCCCAAGAATCTTTTCCTAACACTTATGAAATATTGGTATTAAATGCAGAAAATAGAGGAACCCCAGGCTTCAAATGGAATCATGGAGACAGCTATGGGGTAGCGATTGATATTTCAGCATCAGAAATTGTTTATTGGGCTGAAGCGTGGTAAGTATAAGGCAGAAGGCAGAAGGCAGAAGGCAGAAGTCAGGAAAAAAGAATTTTGATATGTTATTGGTGTAGGCAGTTGTTCCAGACTGTTTAGTAAAAAATTGCACCAATTTCTAATCAATCAAACACTGCGTAAAAACTCTGCGTATCTCAGCGCTTACTCTGCGAACCCTTCGGGTTCATCAGTTCGACGGGACGGAAACCGACTCCGCCGACTGATTCACCTCTGCGTTTAAAAAGGCGCTGTACTTAGTTTAATGAAGTTGTTATTCACTTATGAGAAAAATCATTATTGGTGTAATGGGACCCGGTGAAAAGGCGACAGCAAAGGATTTGCAAAATGCCTATGAACTTGGTAAACTGATAGCCCAACAACAATGGATTTTGCTCACTGGTGGTAGAAATGTCGGTGTGATGGATGCAGCGAGTAAGGGTGCAAAATCTACCAATGGTTTAGTTATTGGGATTCTTCCCGATGATAGTAAACGAGGCATTTCTGAAGCAGTTGATATTGCCATTTTTACTGATATGGGGAATGCTCGTAATAATATTAATGTACTTTCGAGTGATTTGGTAATTGCCTGCGGTATGGGTGCAGGAACAGCGTCAGAAATTGCTTTGGCTTTGAAGGGAAATAAGCAAGTAATTTTGTTAACTGACGATGTAGAAAGTAAAGTTTTCTTTCAAAAAATCTCGCCGAACAATGTTTATGTTGTGGAAAAAGTAGAAGAGGCGATCGCTACGGCTCAGGCTATTTTAAAATAATTTGCATAACCATCTACAAGTATTGTTAAATTGGCGGTAATCCCAAGTGTTTTCTAACTTCTTGAAGCGGTTCTTGCCAATGCTCCTCAAAGCGATATCCTAATAAAAAGTTAGCTTTTTTGCCCAATTCTAACCCTTTGTGCATGTTGGCAAAAATCGCTTGTCTTTGTGGTAAAGCAATGATTGGATAGAGAAATTTCGCCATCCACAAGCCGATTTTTAGCGATTTGCTGTAATTTTGTGCGGCAGCGAAGGCAAGAACGCCAATTTCTCCAGCGTAACTGGTATCAAAGCCAAGTAGAAGATGGAAAATATCGTGAGTTAAAGCGTATCGCAAGGCAAATACGTTGCGTTTGGCAACTTCTTCTAATTCCGGACTGATGTTAAATGGCTTCAGGTGATTTTTTTGCATGTGATTAGCATATTCTCGCCCAAAAGTGCCTGGAGGATATTGACTTAATTTTTCTAAATCAATTGTTGGGTGATATCCTACTACTTGTTGTAGTTTAGATGATAATGCTGAATCGGCTTTTGCACCCAATAAATCAGCTTTGAGAATGGCAAAATCGCCGAAGTTTTCCGAGTTTTTGTAAGCTAGAGCTGCTTTGATTTGTTGGAATTTGTTTAGCATAAGGATAATCAATATTATGCCCCGCGACTGCGTAGCGATCGCGTGCTTTAGCCTAAACTCCAGTTTCTATACGATCGCTCGTTTTATGCTTACCAACGCTAAATTACCCTACCTGTCCTCAGTTATACCTGATGTGAGCAGTTGCTTCATTTGGTGAGCCAATATTTCTAGTCCAGCATCCTTAGCAAAAAATCCGTCCGCTTCTGGACACATTTGTTTCCCATGCACCTCTAACTCATTCTTGCTCATGTAAGCCGTTGCGAGGATGACCACAGGAGAATGAGGGAAGCGTGCCTTAAGAGTGGTAATGATTTCAATGCCATCTGTACTTAGCTCATACGCAGCCGTAGGTAGCATGAAGTCGATCAGAAAAATATCGTACTGGTTTAGTTCCTCTAACTCCCATAAGAACCTAGACACGGACTTGTAGGTTGCCACAGCATATTCTTCCTTCAAAAAGCGTTGGACGATCCGACACCAGTGTTCGTCATCATCCAAAATCGCCAGCTTGTACATAGGGATTCAATTCCTCCTTTGACCGAGAAGACTAATCATATCCAAAAAGGCATCGTAGTCAGTGATGGGTTTGGTATAGCAACTGTCAGCCCCAGATTGGGACAACAGGAGATGTTGATCGGCGGGCATGGTGTAAGCCGTGACCAAGATAATCGGTATTTGCTCCCATTGTGCCTTCAGATGGCGCGACAGGATGGAGCCATCGACTTTTTCTCCTTGCCACCTAGCTCCCGGCAAATTGATATCCATAATCACCAGTTCTACTTTCCCCGCTTCGCAGTAGTGGAAGATCTCTTTTGGTTCCGCAGTAATAAACACCTGATGATTTCCCAAGCGTTCGATTAGTTTGGCGGTTCCCTTAGCCAGGAGTTGGTTATCTTCAACCAGTAGGATATTCAAGATTGTTACCAAAACCTCCGTGCTGTGGAAGCGCCTACATTCATGTATGAGAGTAAGGCACAGGTGATTTTAATCGCCGTCCAAATATTAAAATCCATAAAAATACCCATCTTTTTTATGTCAGGTGAAGTATCTTCCCAGCGCCAAGCCCCTAGCTAAAAGCTAGGGGCTTGGCGCTCAATTAGAGAATCCTCACCTGCTATCTGACTCGGTTCCTTTAGAGGCAGAGTAAAGGTTACTGTGCTACCCTGCCCAAGCCCAGGGCTTTCAAGCCAGATTTTACCACCCATCAGTTCCACTAATCGCTTGCAGATAGTCAGCCCTAAGCCAGTGCCTCCGTAAGAGCGCTGGGCAGAACCATCAGCTTGCACAAATGGGACAAACAGTTGCTCTGAGTTTTCCATCTCAATGCCGATGCCCGTGTCGCGCACCGAAATCTGAGCCATTCTCCCAGTACTGTCAACGACAGCCCGGACATGAATCTGACCCTCATCTGTGAATTTGAAGGCGTTATCCAGCAGGTTCGTCATCACCTGGCGGACTTTGATCTTGTCGGCGAAAACAGTCTCGATTTCACAGTCGAGTGTCAGAGGAATTGCCTTATAGCGGCTTTCGGCACCAGAGAGGAAACATTGCTCTTGTAAAAGCTGTTGCAGATAAACTGTCTCCAAATCTAAGGCTATGCGCCCGTCTTCAATCTTGGCAATGTCAAGCACATCGTTAATGATAGTAACTAGATTTTGCGTCGATTGGTAAGCGCCGTCGATATATTCGCGCAACTCGTCTTCGTCTTCATAAAGGCGCTCTTTGAGCAACTTTAAGTAGTTCAAGGTCGAGGCTAGAGGGGTTCGTAGTTCGTGGCTGGTAGAAGCCAAGAAGTTGCTCTTGAGGCGACTCACCTCTTCGGCGGCAGCTCGGGCATGAGAGAGAGCTTCGTTATGCATTTCAACTACCAAGCGTTGCTGACGTTCGCGCTGATAGAGGCGGTTTTGCAGTACGGCAAGTGATAGGTGAATGTTCAAAGACTGGATGAGTTCCATCTCTTCGACGCTCCAAGGGTGAGCCTGGTCTTGTTTAAGCGCCTGCCATTGCACCATTGACTGGCGGGGTCGCTGTTGACGCTCATCGGCTTCCTCACAGCCCCGCCAAAGACTTTGTGTGTCGATTTGGTCACGAAAGAACGTTAGATACCCCAGGAATTCTTTACCATAAGACAACGGTTGAACAATCAACCCCCGAATCGGTGTGGTCTGGAAAGATTCAATCAATTGGTGCAGACGCGGTTCTTGCTGAAGATTAATTACCACTCGCAGGGCAGGTTTATCTTCTTGGGTTAAGGCAGTGTCGATGGGAGCAGGAGTTACCCCTACCTCTTGCCAGAGGGGATGATTTTCTAGTAAGTCAGGTTGCTCAAGCTCGGATGGGGCGGGCTGATTTCCATAAGTATAAAGATGGGCTGGTAAAGCCTCATCCGGGGAAGTGAGGTACAATCTTCCGCCGGAACTGCCAGAAGCTTTCACTGCTTGCTCTAGAACGTTATGCAAAATCTGCTCAGGGGACAGAGGTGCGTGCAGCAGGGCGGCAATCTGATTAACGATCGCTTCTCGTTGCTGCCGCTCCTGCACCTGACTCAGCAGACTCGCCTGGGTAATCGCTAATGAAACCTGGTCAGCAAGCAATTGGACGACCTGCAAATCTTCAGATGTAATTTCTCTGGGTTCGGCATGGTGAGAGATCAACAGCCCCCAGAGTTCCTGTTGATAAATTATTGGCACCACCAGAGAAGATTGCACACCCATCTGCGTCAGATAGTCCACATGGCAGGGGTCTACCGGTCGGCTTAAGATATCTTCGAGGGATTGCTCTTGCACTTCTTTAACGGTCAAGTCCCCGGTCGCCGTCGTTTTCGGGGTCGGCAGCGAGTTGAGGATAATGCGCTGTTCGCTGACATTGACAATGGAGCGGGTACGTGCTTTGACAAACAAAGCCCGCGCTTGGGGCGGAATGTCATCAGATGGATAGTGCAATCCCAACAAAGAAGGCAGACGGTTGGGGGCACTCGCTTCGGCAACGACGTGTCCATGCCCATCGCGATCGAAGCGGTAGACTTTAGTTCGGTCGGTTTGCAAAAATGCCCGCAACTCGACCACAGTTGCGTCCAAAATCTCTTGGAGGTTCAGCGATTGCCGGATGCGGTTCGCCATGCGAGCCAGCAGAGCTTCTTTGCTTTCAGGAAGGAACTGATCTCTTAGCATTCTAAAACCGGAATTTGTAGCCAACTGTTACTCTCGACTTATCATCATAACTTTTTATATTATTTAATTAGGCTAGCAATTACCATAGCTAACTGCGTTGCTTCTATTGGCTTGGTCAAATGTTTTTGGAATCCTGCTTGGAGAATTTGTTGCTCGTTAATCTCTCCAGCATACGCTGTTAGTCCGATCGCTCGAATCTCTCCGCCTTGCTCAGACGGTAGCGAGCGAATTTGCCGAATCAGCATATACCCATCCATTTCTGGCATCCCAATTTCAATGTAAAGCTAAGTAAATACGGGAAATGCATGTAACTATAATTTTAAGTGTTTTCTAACTTCTTGAAGCGGTTCTTGCTAATGCTCCTCAAAGCGATATCCTAATAACGATGATTTTGTATAATGAAGCGATCGCTGCTTAAGAATGCCAATATAAATGAGTGCGATCGCGTCGGTGGTTCTCAATGCAGGCATCTACACAGTTTGAGCACCGCTGGATGCTTTCTGTGCAAGAGTTTTCAAGCGGGTCACTCGGCTTTTGCGGATACGTTCACTTTTGCGAACTCCACCTGCCATCTCATATTGTCGGCTGTCTTTGCCGTATTTAAAAGCAACCCCAATGAGCATCTTCTCAGAGAGATTGCCTAAGGTTTGTTCTAACAGTTCAATCTCTGTTTTGGAAGAGTCAATCGCGGTTAAAGCAGTGTTATGAGCATCTATCTTAGCGCGTAACTCCTCCATTAGTTGTGTCAGGTTTTTCAAGTTGCAAGCATCCCCAAGATCCAGATTGGCATCAATTGCCTTGAGCCCAGCGGATCTTAACTCAGCATTTTCTAGAACGCGGGATGTACGTCGTTTTTTCAGAGACATAAATTTACTTCCTTATCAGGTTTCTAAAGCTACTATGTCTTACTGCAACTACATTCTGGTTCAGCAAAATCCACAAATCACTATAATTTTTCTGTTGATAATTACTGGTAAAATTTCGTAATTTATCTGAAGCGTCTAATCTTAATCACAGCTTGACCATTCATAACCACAGAAGAAGCTGTATTAACCACAGAAGAAGCTGTATTAACCACAGAAGAAGCTGTATTAACCACAGCAGGACTTACGCAACTGGCACAATTGGTATCAGTGCATCCGTTAAAGTTTAAAATAAAGCACCTTTTGTCAATCAGTTAAAATACTCAAACTTCCTGAGATGAAAATGATAATCGTGCAGCTTCGG
>JAHHID010000004.1 GCA_019359015.1 Spirirestis rafaelensis WJT71-NPBG6 | reverse complement strand
GGCGATAACAATTTTCTAGTTCGTCAATACTTAGATGAGGTTCTATGGAAATGCGTCTTGGCATATACTTCGTAATCTAATCCACTTAGACGATTATACTATGTGCAATCAACCGGATTTGATATAATACAGCAAAAATTACTACTGTTAAAAGTAACTCCGTTAATTCTGGGGAAACTCCAATTACTTTGGCAACAGACAATAGTGAGAATGGAGATGCTGCTGTAATTATGGAAGCAACTCCAAGCACTGCTAATGCTACACTAGCTTCTGGTTCTTACAACTACACCGTTGTAGTCACCGCTACTCCCGGTGCTACTTCCGGCGCTGATGTTGATCGATAATAAAGTTTCGTAGGTTGGGTTTTGTTATCAACCCAACCTACAAAAAAGCCTCAAACTACCCTGAGTCTTACCTCTCCTCGTCAGCGAAGAGAGGTATTTTGTCATAGGCGATATTTGCCATATCAAATTTATATTTTTGTAGGATGGGTGTCTCACCCGTCCTTTTCATTTTTAGGGCACAAGTTGCACCCCATAATAATCATATCTTGTCTAGTTAATTTACCATTATTCCGATAAAACCTCACCCCAATAAAGCTGTGCTTTATTTCCCCTCTCCTTACTAACGAGAGGGGTTAGGGGTGAGGTGTTTATATTGCGGGTAATTTAGCAAATAACTCAAACGCGGGAGGGGTTCGGTGAAAATAACGAGTATTCAACTGAACTTAATATCAGCTCAGGGAAATACTGTAGATTCTACGGTTATCACTTACTAAGAATACTGCTAAAACAGAATCACTGTTAACGACTAATTAGTAATTGAGAAGTTGTAAATTAAGACTTGATATCCCTAAGCCTTAATTCATAACTACTCTATTATTAATTGCCAATTTTTGATGATTGAGTATCATCTACCAAATAATACAAATTTGCGTGCAAGAAAATAAACCTGCTATAATCCACATTCAAATTTCTGAACCAAGGCTATTTCATTCTTGACCATACCCGCCCGGAAATTAATTTCCGGGCTAATAGCAAAAGTCGGTTTAAACCGACTAAAAATTAAATTCAGTCCGTTGAAACGGATTTTCGCTATGATATCATGTTCGCCAAATTACCCATAATAAAAGGACCCCACCCCCAACCCCTCCCCGCAGGCGGGGAGGGGAGACAAAGCACAGCTTTGGCGGGGTGGGGTTCTCCGGGTTTAATAAGTAATCAAGCGGACATAATATGAGCCAGAGACTTTAAGTCTCTGGCGGGTTATGGAAGATTAAAAGCCCCATATTAACAATTAAACAAGCAGGCTTTTATAAGCTTTAAATGCTAGGAGAATAAAATTAAAATGTTGTTTTCAACTCAAAAGGTGGAAGTTATTTCCGCACCTGTTCGTGGTGCTTTGCGTTTTAGTACTTGGGCATTATCTGCGGCTTTACTTTGGGCAGGTGCAAGTCAAGCACAAGTCAGTCTCTCGCCGATGAAAATTGAAGTAAAAACTAATCGCGGACAGGCTCAAGGCATTATTAATATCACAAATACTAGTAACGAAACCTTTCGTGCCCGCGTCTACGCTGAATCTTTTACATACAATCGAGATAAGGGATTTGAAACTTTACCTTCTAGCCCTTCTGATTTAAGACCATATCTGCAATTTTCGCCGCGTGAACTTGTTGTCCCACCAGGAACAACTAGAAGAGTACGTCTCAACGCTCGTTTGGCTCCCAGTTTGCCGGCTGGTGAATATCGCACAATGATTTTCACCGAACCTTTGAAGCAGAATAGTGTCACCGATGCCAATGGTAATAAAACTATCATCATCACTCGTGTTGGTAGTGCTTTCTTTGTCCGTAAGGGAGATGTCCGTCCTAATTTGACGGTAGATAGCGCTAGATGGAATGCAGAAGCCAAGAAGATACAAATATTAGTCCGCAACACTGGTAAAGCATCTGCTTACCCATATATTAAGTGGACGCTCAAACAAGGTGGAACGGTTGTCAAAACAGGAGAAGCACTAGATACAGGTATTGTGCCTGATGGCGATCGCAATTTAATTTTAAATCAATCTAAGAAAGATGAATTAGCTCTTTCTCCTGGCACATATCAACTCAGTGGTGAGTTGGTCTGGGGTGAAGATAACGACAAAAGTAAACTACCATTCAAGCTGGATTTAACTGTCCCAGGAGGAAATTCTACTACATCGCCAACCAGAAATAAAAGGTAAAAGTCAGCGTGAAAAATCCCCTATTTTACCTTTGTGCGTTTGCGGTTTGCCTTTTTTGCGCTACTCCAGCTAAAGCTAAGAACCTGACCCCTAATCCCTCAGAAAAAACTGTTATAGGCGAAGAAATAGATAATACCTCACCCCCTAACCCCTCTTTTTATAAAGGAGAGGGGAGTGTTGACACAAGCCAACGGGGGGTCAAACCGATGAATGCAACTTCAGATCAGACGAACTACGATTCACTGTCTTTGGAAGAAAGGTTAAAAAGCTTACCGATTAATGAAACTAGTCGTGCGGATCTGCGGGAGAGACTTATTGAATATCGGGAAGCGGTGAAATCTGGGAGACCTCTCTCCAAACCTCTCTCCTACAAGGAGAGAGGCTTTAATTCTCCCCCTTCCCTCATAGGGAAGGGGGTTGGGGGGTTAGGTCTTCCAGATAACGTTGCTACTGATTTAGCAGAAAAAATTCAGCAGCCAAAGTCGGAAATACTGACACCGGAAGTTAAATCTGAATTGGAAAAAAAGACAAAGGACTTCAGCACATTTCCGGTTGGTTTGAGTGTGGGCAAACGCAACGTCAACCCTAGTGTGATTATCCGGGGTCAAGAAGACGGAACGCAAGCAATTAACTTTGAAAATTGGCTGTTACCGTTTGATGATGTGATTCAAGCGTTGAAATTAGACTTAAAAAATTTACCAGATGGTCAATTAGAAGTGCGATCGCCTGGTATTATAACTCGCATCGACCCAAAAAAACTTCGCAACGATCCAGAATTAGGTTTAGTATTTTCCATTCAAGATTTAGATACTTTATTTGGCATCAAAGCACAATTCAACATCAACGATTACGTAATTGAGCTAGATGTACCTTGGCTCAATCAATCAAGTTCGAGAATTGGGCAAGCAGAACCGCCGATTATATTACAAGGTATACCACGAATTGCACCTGGTAATTTCAGTTTTGGCGCAATTGAACAAAAAGTTAATGCAAGCGGTTCGGAAGGCACATCAGCCAGTTACAGAGGTGATTTTCTCGCGGTTGGTAGTTTGTTTGGTGGTAGTTGGTTTGTGCGTACAGATCAACCAAATTTCCAAGACGCATCAAGTTGGAGATTAGCAGAAGCACAATTTTATCGACCAAATGATCGATCTGATTATATCTTCGGTTCCCAGCCAACTTTTTGGCGCAGTCAGGGTGCAAGCGATTATTGGGGCTTTACATATATTCAACGACAAGGATTTACTCCACCGCAACTGTTTGGTGGTGGATTTGTCGATCCGCGTTTGCGGTTGCAAGCTTCACAAATTGGCAGGACAATTACAGGTACGGCTCAACCGGGTACATTAGTCAGGTTAGCAGAAGCATTTGGCGATCGCGTAGTTGGCGAAGTCTTGGTAGATTCTTCCGGAATTTACCGCTTTGAAAACGTCAGAAGCGAGAATCAATATTATGGCAGTAGTTACCGCGTCTTGCTTTACCCAGAAGGACGACTCACCGCTCAACCAGAAATTCGCGAAGCTACCTACTCAATTGTACCAGGACAGTTACCCGCAGGTTCTTCTGCCTTAGTTTTTTCTGGTGGGTTGCGACGAGAATTAAATAACAGTCTGTTGGGCAACTTTTCTGATTTTCGCGGTGGAATCGCCCAAAGATGGGGTTTATCAGAAAATCTCACAGTCGGTGTAGGTGGAGTATACGACGATTCCGCCAGAGGTTTGGCAGAAATATTTTATCGTCCGTCAAATTTGCCTTTAGAAATCGCAGTTTCCGCACTCAGCGGTAGTAAATGGGATGTGAACGCAGATATCCGTTTTAATCCTACTCGTAGTTTGAGTGCATCATTTACAAGCGATCGCTTTTCTAATCGTTTTAACTTAGATTGGCGCGTTTTTCCTGGTTTAAGTTTATTTGCCACCACCGATAGCCGCGACGCTACAGGCGGTGGTGTACAATTGAACTTTAGCGGCAGAAACGCTTTTACTTTTGCTCGTATTAGCCTAGATACAGAAAATCGCCTGCGCTGGACTTTGCTGCAACGTCTCGGCAGATTAGAATTAAATCAACGCGGTAACGAAATCGGCACTTTGTCGGAATTTACCTATAATTTCTCTAGAAACAGCAGCTTTTTGAACTTAGGAAACTCGCTGCTAGTAAGTTATGAAACCCGCAGTCAAAATTTAAGTAATAACTTACTTACCTTAGGTTGGCGCTATCGTTCTGCACAACGCGCTAGCGATGGTAATTATCGTTGGGAAGCGCAGTTAGGTTATGGTATTGGTTCTCAGGGTAACGGACCTGTCGCTTCATTATCAACTACAATTTTACCAGGAATTTTGTTGCGGGCGCGTTATCAAGGCGTATCCGTAACCTCTGACCAAGCCAGCTTTAATATAGACTTAGTTTCTAGCGCAGGTTTGCAACGCGGTATTACACCAGGGGATAGACGTTCTGATTATTTCCGTACCCAAGGTGGTTTATTGATTCAGCCGTTCTTTGATAACAATAATAACGGCAAATTCGATAGTAGTGAAAAATTATATACAGAAAATCCCGATACATTGCTGCTCATTAACAATAGAGTTGTCAAATCATTGCAACCAGATATTCAAAGCGATCGCATTTTGGTACGCTTAAATCCAGGCACTTATCGTTTAGATTTAGATCCAGCCGGTTTCCCCGAAGATTGGCAAGCTACTACTGACGCTTATGCTGTCGATGTTATCGCAGGTTCCTACACACCAGTATTATTACCATTAACTCGTGCTTATACCTTTTCCGGAGTTATTACCGATGCTGAAGGTAAACCAATTAATGGTGCGAGGGTAGAAGCAGTTTCTAAAGACTCTAAAGTGCGGTTATTTTCCGTTACCAACACCGCTGGAGTTTATTATTTAGAAAGACTACAACAAGGCACTTACGATTTATTGATTAATGATAAATCGGTTAGTGGTATGACATTAAAATTAGATAATTCTTCGCTCGGTTTTCAAGAAGTCAATATTCAACAGTTAGAAAATCAAGAATTTAGAGCCGTAATTACGAGTGGAAATCAAACTGCATTGCCAAATCAAAATAAAGATAAATAAATAAGTAAGTAGTGAGCGCTTCAGCGCTATTTTCTCGTTTTTATCGTTCCCATGCTCTGCATGGGAATGCCTTCCAGTAGGCTCTGCCTGCTAAAATGAAAGTATGTTAGCAGGCAGAGCTTGGTAAGAATAAATCAAAGTGCGTTACTAAATAAAGAGAAAGATAAATAAATTTGACAGAACGCTTGACAATGACACAATTTATCTGCAAGGTAGAGGCATTTTGGGATTCAGAAGCTTTAGTCTGGGTTGCAACCAGTGAAGACGTACCAGGGTTAGTAACAGAAGCTGAGACAATAGAGGCTTTAACACAGAAACTGCGAGTAATGATTCCAGAACTCGTCGTTCTTAATAGAATTGTCCTGCCTGACTATGTAGGTTCTATCACCTTCGAGTTAACTAGCCATCGACAGGAGTTGATTGAGGTGATTTCATAGATGAGTTCATCCTTTACTCCTGAGTTGAATCCCAGTATGAATCCGGATGTAGAGACGCGATATATCGCGTCTCTACAAGGGTTTTGACATCACGCACAATCATTTTCATACATGAAATCAGCAAGGCCGAAACGCCAAACACTGTTTTAAAACAGACCTCCAATGTTAGGAGTATCGGTAAAGCCTTTGAGAGTCGCTAATAGTTCGCTTGTGGCTTTATCAGTAATTAAAGTGTCGCCATTTTTCTGTTCAAATAACAACGAACTATATCTCAAAGCACCAGCACAACCAAGCACATCTTGACTTGTAAAATCCATGATAATATCTGCACCCTGACCTCTAACTAAGACAAAGGCATCTTTACCAGCACCACCATTAAGGATATCATTGCCATATCCGCCCCAGATTTCATCATCACCATCGCCACCCCAGATGACGTCATCTCCCTCATCACCATAAAGCTTATCATTGCCAAGATTGCCTTAAATTTTATCGTTGCCCGCACCACCAGCGATAGTATCATTCATGCTAAAAGTTAGACCATAAGCTGGTTGGATGTCCGAATTGTCGGATTTGATGCCTAAATCGCCATATAAAATATCATTACCATTGCCGCCAAAAATGCGATCGCTACCCAATCCACCATAAATGATGTCGTCACTATCTAAACCGGAAATGCGATCGCTTTGGTCTGTTCCCATTAAAGTATCAGGATTTGGCGTACCATTTATCGAGTTAGTAGCTGTGGGATTGACGGTGATTGTGAAAGTTTGAGGTCCTGAGGTATCGACACCACCATTAGCAGTACCACCGTTATCCTGGACTTGGACTTCAATTGTCGCTGTTTTGCTAGCAGTAATTCCACTCTTGGCTGTGTAAGTTAAATCACCTGCTAAGTTAATTGTTGGTGCAACATCAAAAATATCAGCGTTAACGTTGTTGACAACCTTAACTATGTACCCTGCGACACTTTGTGTTTCATTGGCAGCACCAGAATTAAAGCCGCTTGCCCAAAGAGCGATCGTTTGTGTCAGACCTGTTTTGACGCTTTGGTTATTAGCAATAGTGAAGGTTGGGCGATCGTTTACAGGGTTGATATTTAACGTGATGGTTTGGCTGCTATTAACTGTACCATCACTTACGCTGTAGCTAAAGCTACCTGCAATGCCGTTAGCATCGGCAACGGGACTGAATACCAATCCTGTTAGTTGAGCAGCGGTGAGTATTTGATTATTGTTAACTTGTGTTACGCCATCTGCTAGGTAAACCTTACCCTTGATAGCATCAGGCAGTCCAGTAACAGTAATGGTAAGAGTGTCGCCATCAACATCCGTGGGTGCGGTAATGTTTAGTGCTGTATTGCTGGCATCCTCATTCAGCGTAATGGTTTTGCTTGCTTCTACTACGGGGGCATCGTTTACAGGGTTAACGATGATTGAAACTGTTTTTGGGCTGCCTGGAGTTATACCATCAGTAGCACTAACCGAGAGAGTATCGTTACCGAAGAAGTCTTGATTGCCTTTATAGGTTAGTCCGTTAGTAGCAGCCAAGGTATTATTAATTTGGCTGAGAGTACCACTAAGAATTACTTCTCCAGTACCATTGTTATTTACAGAGGTAACACCGCCAGAAATACCAGTACTTACCGTTAATTTTCCACTGTTAACTTTCAGGGTAGCGGTGACACTTCCAGAGTCAACATCATTAATGCTGACACCTTTAACGTTTATACCCGTGTCTTCATTAACGGATATAGAACCGGGAGTGGAACCTGTGGTGATTGATATAGCACCTAGTTTGAAATCAGCACTGGAAGTAGGGGTGTTATCACCAAAGAACAGGAAGTTAGGTGTATTGTACGGATTAGAGGGAAGAAAAGCAGGTGTAGTAGAGCTGGTATAGTCTCGTAGGTTGCCACTGAGGATTGCATTTTGGTTGTTATCAGCAAAAAGGCTGTAGTTATTACCGAGTATCTTGAGTTCGTAAGACTTTTGAGTAGTGGTGGTAAAATTTGTTGTTCCCTCCCCGTGGGTGAAAAGGTTGCCCCCTGGAGGTTCAGCAATGCCATCATTTTGCGCCCAGATTTCATTAGTCCAGAAACCTAGTTCAAGACCTTTTTTGTCATTGCCGATAACCGTAACGCTAAAACCAGCTCTATCAGCCTTTCCATCGCCATTTTTATCAGCACCCGAATTAGAGTGGTTTTCAGAGGTAATCTGGGCGCTAAATTTAATGCTATATCCCGTGTTGCGGTCAAGAATGGGCATTAACTCAGCTTTGGCAGCATATCCCACATAGTCAGTTATGGTGGTACTAGTATTTAATTGATTCCCATTTTGTATAGTACCTGTAGGAAGATAGGGAAGAGTCTGATATATAAATCCTTGAGAATTGGGTGTGCCAGTGCCATTATATAGGTCGAATGATGCGCCGGGAATGGCGATAACAGGAGCATCGTTGACTGCTGTCAGACTAATGGTTTTGGTTACTGGAGCGCTAGTTAAACCCGTGTCATCTGTCAACTGGAAGCGGACTTTGCGATCGCCTGCTAATGGATTATCTGAGATATTATTATAAGCGATATTACTTATTAGCGTCTGCACCGCCGTAGGAGTAGCACTGGTATTAAAGGTTACTTCTAAAAAATTACCATTTAAACCTCCAGTAAAAGCGCCTATTGTTGTAGCTGTAGCAGCTGTAGCCCCTATCTTAATCAAGTTAAGACCAGGAATATCCACACCAGCGAAAAAGCCTGCTGTGGGATTATTGCGAATTAACAAAATATCATCAGTATTTGCCCCACTGCTGAAATCTACAACCAACTTGCCACCGTTAAAATTTGTGGAATCAGAATCGGTGACTGTGATTGTATTATCGAGTATTACAAAGCCAGCATTTTCGGCGTAAGTTAAGCTTGATGCTGGCGAACTGAGTTTAGGCATAGGCGATGCTGTCGCGCTATTACGTGGGTTTGCTGCTGCTAGCGTAAAGTCAGTTGAGTTATTATCTGTGTCTTGATTTCCTCGTTTGCGTACTAGAGCATTTTTGTTGTTAGTTGGAACTGACACGGGATTTGTTTCAGAACTATCAGCAGTAGAGCCATAGCCTACTAAATCAATTACTTGACTTTGATTATTAACAAGCCTTACTTTACCTGCTGTAGCACTCATCTTAATCGCGCCTGTTGTTACATCCGGCGCAGGCAAATCGGCTCCGTTTGACCCACCACTCGCTTCTTGAATGAGATAGTAACTACCCGCAGCAATAACACCAGAAAGATTCGTTCCTGTCCAGCTTGTACCAGTCGCAGAGGCGTATTGCACCGACCACCCTGAGACATTTACAGCAGTCGTTCCACGATTGAATAGTTCAATAAAATCATTTTTGTAAGTCGCTCCATTGTTACCACCACCGCCGTAAATTTGGCTAATTACAATACTGGTACTACCGAGGAGGATACCGTTGTAACTTTCTAACACCGATGTTTGAAACGGCAAATTAGCCTCAATCTTCCCCGTCTTCACCTCTAAATCCCAATCCCCACCAAGCGCAGCGCTCCCCGTCAAATCATCCGATGCTGCCACATCCGCACCAGTTAACTGACTCAACTGCTGCACAAAACCTACACCAGTTTCCCCCGTAGCCACATCGCAACCATAAAGCAAGATGTCAGCATCTTCTGTGAGGGAATTTGCCCACTGCTGCAACTGACTTTTATAAGAATCGAAATTAGCCGAATTTAGTTGCTTTGACCCCAACTGCAAACTTCCCTCACTGCCGTGGGAAACTATATGAACAGCCTTATATTTACCACCCTGCAAAGACTCAGTAATTTGTGATACCCCGTCTTTCATCCTGTCTAGAATCACGACTTTTGTATCTGGATTGATACCACCTATTAGACTCTGGTAATCTTCTACATTGGGATCAATAAATATAATTTCTCTTTCTTCTTGCAAAACAGATTTTACTAAAGAGTCGTTTGATTGCAGTATCATAATTGTTTAAATTGATTTAGTTAAGAAAAGTTTTATCTAACATTAAACTTATTGCAAAAGTCTTTTTTGGGATGTTAAGCCCGCGTAGGTGAGCTTTGTTTTTATAGCGGTTTTCTTTCCTTCGTCAAGTGCAACTGAAAACCTCACCCCTAACCCCTCTCCTTGTTAAGGAGAGGGGAGATAAAGCGAAGCTTTATCGGGGTGAGGTCATAGCGTATACCTCACCAAACCAAAAATTGCTATAGATCCAGCGGCTTACAGCCTGAGGACATTTACCGATTTTTGCAATAGGTCTATTGTTGATGTTTGCAAATAATGGCTAAAATAAAATTTTCAAATAGAAACAAATTGATTTATTAAACATAAATCAAAATAAAAATAGCCATTAGCTAATAATTATCAACTGGAGAGATAAATCAGTGCCTCAGTAGTTACACTATGTTTGTTCTAAAGAGTTTGTAGAGCGATTTGGAATTAGTTAATGAATTGAAGTAGCTTTTTATTTAATAACTTAAAAATAATCTAACCTTTATTGTGAATTACAAAATTACAAATGATGAGTTTTACGTATTTATACTTAAAATTCGATATTAAAATAAAAAATTGAGGCTTGTAGTGGGCACTTTATTTCCTAAAAAAGCGTTTCAACGCTTACTACGAAGGTTTAGGATGTGTTAGTTGCGTCAGTCCCCAAAAAAGAGAATATTTAGATGATTCCCGTAGACAGCCTGGGAATAAAAATCCGTTAATTCACTCAACACAAAGCTTGGAAATTGAAGTTAACCTATAACGGTCGATATCTTATCCGCATATACATGGATATTCAAGCATGATTCGTCACTTGCTAATTAGTTCAGCTTTCATGCTCGCAACTACTGTTACCTTTGCCACTAGTGCTAATGCTCAAGATGCTGGTGCTAATGGTACAGTTACAGATAACTGTACTTTTTATCGCGTTGTACCAGGAGAGTTGATTGTTAATTCTGGTGGTACTATTCTCCAGAGTGCAAATGGTGGAACACCAGCAAGCGTGTTAATAGATTGCAATAATGCTGCTACTCTCACTATTTCTAAGCCTAAACAAAATATTATTGAAGCTGGTACAACAAAATTTTTAGATACACAGCTAACCGCAACAGCAACTAGCACCAACCTTCCTAATCTAAACGTTAGTAGTTCTAACGCTTCTATCGGTAATATACCAGCAGATACTCAAGAGGGAAAAATTATAGTCAATATGGAAGCAAATAACGGAAGTCAAAAAATTTCTGCTGGTAAATATAGCTTTACAGTAACTCTCACCGCGTCTCCTTAATAGTAGAAAACTAAGCAAATTTTGATAGCAAGATATTTCAACAGGAAAGTAAAAGCAAAATGATTTGCCGATCGCTATTTATTCCACTTATAATAATCACCGTTAATTTAACTCTATTCAAAAGCGCAACCGCTTCAGAACCTTTATGTACTTTCTCTCAAGCTACTCCTGGTCAGTTAGTAACTGAAGGTGGCACTCTACCAAAAAAATTAGTTACTTTTGCTTCTGCTGGTGGTTCTCCCACTAAAATTGATGTTACCTGCACCCAATCTACAAATATAACTGTATCTGTCCCAATTCAAGTTGCAGGACCACAATTTACGCCAATATCTGCTGTAGCTACTGTAACAACTCCCTCTGGTGGCTCTACTAAAACTGGTGATGCTCCCCTGCCTTTGCCTGCGGGAACTACTCCTTTAACGATTGATTTCTCTATAGATAGAGGTCGTTCTCTGCGAGCCGGTAACTATAACTTTACTGTCAAGTTTACTACTGTGCCGTAATTTGGTAGTAAATAGACTTATTGCAAAAATCGATGTTCCCAGACTTTTAGCCTGAGGACGATTAAGTGCATCATTACAGAGAATTGTTATCAGCGATCGCCTTTTATTTTAAAAGTATTTTTACCTGTAGCTCGAGTAGTATTAAAATCAGAAGCAACCATGATCTGCTGTAATTTACTACGGCTTGGTGTTACTCTTAGCACTGTTATTTTATGCCCAATGCAAACACCGTTACCGTCAAGTTGTTCGCTGTATATCAAGAAGCTTATAAAGTTCCAGAACTAGTGCTGGAATTACCTGATGGTACTACTGTCGCAGGGTTATGCGATCGCCTAATTAGCGAACACCCTGAACTTGCTCAATGGCGAGAAATCACCCGCTTTGGTGTGAATCTGCAATTTGTCGAAGCAGATACCATCCTGCAAGATGGCGATGAAGTCGTGTTAATTCCCCCAGTTAGCGGTGGCTGATAGGATTTCGGATTCAATCCAAAATCTAAAATTGACTACTCAAGTACTTAACTATCGATATAGCAAAATCAATCCCGACAAATTTTGTCGGGTATGTTTGACTAGTATTTTGGCTCGTGGTAGCATCAATCAAAGTTGACGGAGACACAGGGAAGTTGTTTTATGACTCAGGCGATCGCACACTCAAACCAAACCAGCACACCCATCTTGGAAGCCCTTAAGTGTAAGGAATGTGGTGCAGAATATGAACTCAAAGCCAGCCATGTTTGTGAGTTGTGCTTTGGTCCATTAGAAGTCAAATATAATTACAACGCCTTGCGTCAGACTGTCACCCGTGAAACTATTCAAGCTGGACCAAATTCGATTTGGCGCTACCGTCCGTTTCTCCCGGTCGCCACTGATAATGTTATAGATGTGGGAACTGGTATGACTCCCTTGGTGCGTTCCCACCGCTTGGCGCGTCGCCTAGGTTTAAATAAACTATATATAAAGAATGATGCCGTCAACATGCCCACCCTCAGCTTCAAAGATCGGGTGGTGTCAGTTGCTCTTTCTCGTGCGCGAGAATTAGGTTTCACAACAGTTTCTTGTGCTAGCACCGGCAATTTAGCAAATTCTACCGCAGCGATCGCCGCTCACGCCGGTTTAGATTGTTGCGTATTCATCCCCGCCGATTTAGAAGCTGGTAAAATCCTCGGTAGTTTGATCTACAGTCCTACGCTGATGGCTGTTAAAGGCAACTACGATCAAGTTAATCGCCTTTGTTGTGAAGTAGCCAATACACAAGGTTGGGGTTTTGTCAATATTAATTTGCGTCCCTACTACTCAGAAGGTTCCAAGACGCTAGCTTATGAAGTTGCTGAACAACTAGGTTGGGAATTACCCGACCACATCGTTGCTCCCCTCGCTTCTGGTTCATTATTTACAAAAATTTACAAAGGTTTTAACGAATTTGTCGAAGTCGGTTTGGTGGAAGGTAAAAACGTGCGTTTTAGTGGCGCACAAGCCGAAGGTTGTTCACCAATTGCCGAAGCATTCCGTGAAGGACGCGACTTTATTAAGCCAGTGAAACCGAATACAATAGCTAAATCGATTGCGATCGGCAACCCAGCAGATGGCATTTACGCTGTGGAGATAGCTAAGAAAACAAATGGTAACATTGAGTCAGTCAATGATGCAGAAATCATTGAAGGCATGAAGCTGTTGGCGGAAACCGAAGGCATCTTCACCGAAACCGCTGGAGGTACAACCGTTGCTGTACTGAAAAAATTGGTAGAAGCTGGCAAGATAGATCCAGATGAAACTACCGTGGTATACATTACCGGCAATGGTTTGAAAACTCAAGAAGCTGTACAAGGCTACGTTGGCGAACCTTTGACAATTGACGCCAAACTCGATAGCTTTGAACGCGCACTAGAGCGTTCTCGTACACTCGACCGCCTAGAATGGCAACAAGTCCTCGTTTAGTTAGTGGTTAGTAGAGACGCGATTAATCGCGTCTGTACGTAGAGCGCGGTTAGTGGATAGTGGTTATTATTTTTCCAACTAACAGCTAACAACTAACAACTGTCAACTAACAGCTAACAACTATCAACTATCAATTCACTATGACTGTAAAAGTTTTAGTTCCTACTCCTCTTCAGAAATTCACTAACAACCAAGCTACTCTAGAATGTAGCGGCAGCAACATTGCTCAACTGTTTGACTCATTAGAGCAAAGCTGTCCTGGTATCAAGTCGCGGTTGTGCGATGAAGCTGGACAACCACGCCGATTTTTGAATTTGTATGTTAATAGCGAAGACATCCGCTTTTTAGAAGGGACAGATACACCCCTCAAAGATGGTGATGAAGTAAGTATTGTTCCCGCTGTGGCTGGTGGTTGAAACTAGAAGTAAGAATTCAGGAGTCTGGAGTCAGGAGTTAAGAGTCAGAATTAAAGTAGGTAAGGTTTTCTACTGTAAGCTACTTGTAGACCACTCAAGTAAATATTTTAGTAGAAGTATAAAAAAGTCGTTTATAAATTCGCGGCTTCGCACACAATCGGCATTCTCGATTCTGACTTTTGACTTCTAACTCTTGACTCCTAACTCCTGACTCCTGGCTGCATAGACAGTATCGTATGTCAAAATGAAAATGACTGATACCTCAAGGTGAGCTATCCGATCGCTCTATTAGCTAGATAAAGGATTGACCTGAGCAATGGCAGAAGAAACCAATCACAATCAAGCGGGAGAGGTGGCTCCCAGCACTGTTGACAAACAGGCTCCCAGTGTTGCTGAAGAACACGCTCCCAGCACTGACTCCCCGGAAGCAACAGACATCCCCACGGCTAATGCACCAGATCCCAAAGCCGCAAATCCAGAAACTAACCCAAATGCGACTAAAGCTAAAAAGCCTGCTGCACCTAGGGGAGAAAAGCCAGCAGCTAAGGAAGGAGCAGAAGAGAAACCCGCAGCAGCTAAAGCAGCAAAAAAAGAGAAACCCCCAGCTCTTGAAGATAAGCCTTTTGTAGAATTCGTGGAGCAATACTATTTGCCAGCCTTGCAAAAAGCGATCGCTCAACAAGGTGTGCAAGATGTAGAGCTGAGTTTTGCCAAACAGAAGCTTTCTATTGCTGGCTTTGATACATCTGAAGAATGCTGGCAAGTCATGGGCAAATTGCAAAACGGTCTGCGCCAGTTTAACTTATATTTCCTAGATGAAGATATTCAAGGGAAAAAAGGATTTTCTTGCAACGAAGGCAAAAAACCTAGCACTCTTGAGTCATTCTTAATAGATGAGCGCAAAATGACACTTGACTTAATGGTATATGGTATGCTACAGCGCTTAAATGGTCAAAAGTGGTTAGGTAGGAATTAGTTAGTTGTTGGTTGTTAGTTGATAGTTGATAGTTGTTGGTTGTTAGTTGAAAAAAGCATAACCACTATCCACTAACCACTAACCATTAACAAAATTCTTAAATTTCGTGAAAGTGATAGGTGACGGCTCCGGTAACGGGGTCGTTATCTATTCTTACCCTTGCGTTACAGTTAGCGTACCACCGCGACTTTCTGCGGCTTCCAAGAGCTTAACCATGAGTTGATCGCCACTGGGTTGATAAACTTGGGAAGCAACAGCAGCTTGAGTCAACGGCACACCCAAGGGAGACAAACCCGCTTTTAACCTAAGCTTCTGATCGTGTTCTTCAACCATATTAGAGATGAGGAACAGATCAATGAATTGTCCAACACCAAATACACCAAAGGTACACAACCACAGCAAACCCGTTCCGGTCTTGCCATTATATATACGGTGCAGTCCGCTCAAGAAGCCGAAAAACCCGACTACATTCAACATGTAGGAGATAAAAATACGGTCTTTTTTATTGTTGCTTTCGACGTTCATCTTGGTTTTAATCCCTTGGATTCGCTCTAATTCTATTTACGTTGGGCGCGTGGTACTATACTTCCTGCAATCGATTCACCCGATAGGGTGATTTTGGCGCTTGGTAGATGATCTAAGGAATAATTACCGATTAGCGATCGCCAATTCCGAAAAAAGATATATTCTGTTGCAAGTCTTAATTTGTTGCAACTCTTAACGTTGACAGTAGCTTTCACTACCCCCCGCCTTGGTAGACTGATGTTTATACAAATAGATATTGCCTTCTATCGCGCCTTGTGAGAGCATTACCCAAAGCTTTCTCAGTCGCTCAAAAGAAAAAGACACTTCACATAATCAAGACATGGTAGACTCCCTAAAAAAACCAGGCTTTGAAGAAATGCGTCCAGGGATTAAAGTCCCCGCAAAAGAAACCCTGCTGACACCCCGGTTTTATACCACTGACTTTGATGAAATGGCGCAGATGGATATCTCAGTCAACGAAGACGAGTTGAGAGCGATTCTCGACGAGTTTCGCGCTGACTACAACCGCCATCACTTTGTTCGGGATGCGGAGTTTGAACAATCCTGGGATCATATTGACGGGGACACTCGCCGTTTGTTCGTTGAATTTCTCGAACGTTCTTGTACGGCGGAGTTTTCAGGATTTTTGCTGTATAAAGAACTCGGACGCCGTTTAAAGGATAAAAGCCCTGTTTTGGCAGAGTGCTTCAATCTGATGTCACGCGATGAAGCGCGTCATGCTGGCTTTTTGAACAAAGCGCTGTCAGACTTTAATATGTCGCTGGATTTGGGCTTTTTAACCAAGAGCCGTAAATACACCTTCTTTAAACCGAAATTTATCTTCTACGCAACTTATCTTTCAGAAAAGATTGGTTATTGGCGATATATCACGATTTTCCGCCACTTAGACGCACATCCAGAAGATCGCGTTTATCCGATTTTCCGCTGGTTTGAAAACTGGTGTCAGGATGAAAACCGCCACAGCGATTTCTTTGATGCAATCATGCGATCGCAGCCGCAAATATTGAATGATTGGAAAGCGCGGCTATGGTGTCGTTTCTTTCTGTTGTCAGTCTTTGGCACGATGTATCTCAATGACATCCAACGTAAAGACTTTTATGCGTCGATTGGTTTGGATGCGCGAGAATATGACATTCAAGTGATTGAGAAGACAAACGAAAACGCAGGTAGAGTCTTCCCGATAATGCTAGATGTCGATAAACCAGAGTTTTATCAGCGATTGGATATTTGTCTGAAGAATAATGAGAAATTGGGTGCGATCGTTAAGTCCAGCACTCCCAAATTCCTCCAATTCTTCCAAAAGCTACCGTTATACGTCTCCAATGGCTGGCAATTTGTACGGCTGTACTTAATGAAACCAATTGATACAGCTGCTACTCATGGCGCAGTTCGCTAGGTTATAACAGATTTGCGAAAGCTTTAGTGGTTCTGTACTTAACAGAACCATTTTTTTTATGGTAAATCGTAGTAAGCGCTTTAGGGCGTGTTTTCAAATGCGAAAAGCCTTTAGGCTAAAGCCTAAGGCTATACGAACAAAGCCTGCCGACCCAGGCTTCCAACCTTATTATTCCGTAGTCCGCGCAGGCGGACTTTGTTCGTATAGCCGCACCCTTCGAGGGTGTCAGCAGTTTGAAAACACGCCCTAGCGCTTTCTACATTAAACAATGAAAGAAAAGCTCTCAACTTTCGGCTTTTTACTAAATATTTGCTTATTTTTGGTAGCTACTCCTGGTTGGTGTCAATCTCAACCAGAGGTAAAGCCATCATCCGCCGAGGATTTGGATTTAAGTCCAGAAATTATAAAGAATAGTCCAGTTTTACAACGGTGGCGACGTAATGTACCGAATATTTTGCAAGAAATTAAAAATGATCCTAGTTTTCGGACTCGTTTGCGACTGGGTTCTTCGGAATTTCCTTCCACGGGACAAGCATTTGGGGTGGTTTTAGGTGTGGAAGATATTTTTATTGGGCGTACTGGTTTGACTGTGAGTGGCGAATATCAAACGGCATTTAATGGTAAGCGTCAGGCTTATGGTGCTGACTTACATTATTATTTGCGTCCTTTGGGTAGCTACGTCAATATCGCTCCCGTCGTTGGTTATCGACATTTGCAAACAAATCGCTATACAACCGATGGAGTGAATTTAGGCGCAAAGCTGCTGTTAGTTTTATCTCGCGGTGGTGCGGCAGATATTTCTTTAACTCAGAGTTGGGTTTCTCCCGGTAGCGATGAAGAAGTTGGTTTAACACAGCTTTCGCTTGGATATGCTATTACTTCCAATTTGCGTTTATCTACAGATATTCAAAAGCAAAATTCCCGACTTCAAAAAGATAGTCGGGTAGGTGTCCTTTTAGAATGGATGCCCTGAGTTAAGCTGATTTTTCCATTCTGATTGCATCTGGTATGAATGCTTGGTGCTTAGTCGCTTCTGCTTCATAGCACCTGAGAATCAATGATGCAAGCTTATCGATATCACTCACAGAGGTAATGATTACTTTTGATGCTGCATCCCCTATTGAAGCTGTTACTTCGTGTACTTCAAATTCTGGCGCTAGAGACTTTACTTCATCTACATTTAGACGAGTAATAAAACTTTTTTTCTGTGAAGACAAATACAGTCGCAAAAACCACCAAGTTGTTTTGCCAAGATTTATGCCAAAGTAGGAAGCAGTATCTTTATACTTAACTTCAAATTTATAGGTTTTTGATGTTTGTGTAATCGCTTTAATTTTTTCAAAGGCTTCGATTTCTTCAGCGGTTGTGACTATTTTTGATTCTTGAGATTCTTGCTCTTTTTCCTCTTCCTCAATCTCTTGTTCTACTTCAACCTCGACTGGCTGAACTATTTCTTGGCTGAGTGAGCGAGTCATTAACTCTACTAAACTTCCCTGAATCGATTTTTTGACAATCGGCTTGAATTTCTCAATCACCTTACCAGTAATTCGACCTTGAATTTCATAACTTGGGGCAACCGTCCCAAGTTCAGCCACTAAAAAGCGAACAAATTCTTCTGAAGGAGAACGTAAAAGATTACCTAAAAGCTGAGTCATACCTTTTACATAAACCATCTCTTCAGCATGATTGGTAATAGCTGCCGCATCAAAATTATCACGGTGAAAGAATTTAAGATTCTCAATATCTTTTAGTTCATATTCAAGGATGTTAAATATAAAAAAAGGCTCCTTATCCATGACATTTCTGTCACGTAAGTCAGTAAAAAAACGGTAATCAATACCATTAGTGACGATAGCTATTTTTGTTGTCAGAAGTCCATTAAAATAGCGGCTAATTTGCCCATCATGTGCTTCAGCCTTTTGACCACGGGCTTTTGCTTCTACGAGCATAACTATAGTACTATTAATGGCTAAGGCATAATCTACTTTTTCAAACTGTCCTGCTTTTTTAATAGCAAAATCTGCCACGTATTCAGGCATTACTTCGCTTGGGTCATAAACATCGTAGCCAAGAGCGCTTAAAAAAGGAACAATCAAAGCCATCTTAGTAGATTCTTCGCCAAGAACTTGGTCAGATCGCTTACGCACTTGTTCGGACAGCTTGGCAATATCTTCAGTGAATCCCATCTTGCTCCCTCCTGGGAAATAACTAAGTATTAATACATATTTTAGTGCGTATAATCTATTATAGGGTGATGAATAGAAATGCAGTTTTTCATGACCAGTTTTGCAGAGTTGAATGCGTTAGCGCCATTTCGCTCTTTGTCACTCTTTTAAGAGTATTCCCAAAAAACTATCAACCCGTAACACCTAATCATTAAAATAGTCGATTTGGCAGCAAAGGCATTTTTAGCTAAACTTCAATGGCATACTACTATTAATGAATCAACGACAACCAATAGACATGTAGCTTGAGGCGATCGCAAATGCACAACATTACACCAATTTTCAAGTAAACAGACTACAGTGATTGAACTATCCTCAATCATCATCTTCCGTAATGGAGTGTCTGGGGCGGCGTGAGTCTAAATACTTAGTATTATGTATTGCAATATCGAATGATTTCATCTTAATCTAGTAAAACCGCCTTTAAGATTAACGCCTTATCTCTTGCCTGCACTGATAAACTTATTTAGCAAAACACTTTAATAGCCGAAAACGATGAAAGCATCTGCAAAATTCGACTTTGAGGACGATAAATTTAACGCACCCCCTTCTCAAGTCATCCCGTGGTGTCAGATGATTAATCCTCGCTATGGCACAGATGGGATGCAGCCCCACGGATTAGCAATTAAGTTAGATAATGCCCATGCTGTTGGCTTTCAAGCTGATGAAAATTGGCAGCAGGTAGAACATGAATTTACCTCTGGAGTCGAATCTGTATTTATCTCCACCACCCCACGCCTAGTTATAGTGCGTAAGGGTCCATTGTCTGTAAAAGACAGAGAAAGTGGTTTAAAATTGGGAACACTAAAAGAAAATTATGATGCTTTTTTAGCAGACAAACTTAAGTTTAAAACCTTTACTCGCTACCTAATTTTTTTGGTAGGAGAAAAGCAAAAGTTTTTACATGAATCACCGCTACAATTAACTTTAAATGGCGCAGCCGGAGCAAGTTTTAGCAAAACTTACTGCGAATATCAACAAGGCAAAATCGTCGGTGGTTTCGCCGCTGAACTAGAAAAAGCTTATGCTGCATATCGCAAGCAACCTATAACATCAAAAGGTCCACTATTCCACGCTCACGGGATTTTTTGCCCAATAATTGAGTGTGAAGAAAGAGGAATTGAACCCAATACAGTTATGGTGGCTTCAACAGTAGATTATAAACGTCCGACAGTGACGACGTTAACACAATATCTGATTGCTTCCGACTCTCCGGAATCGGCGATTATTTCCAAAAACTTTGAAGAATACAAAGATTTTGGTAAGGAAGCTGTAAAACTAGAAGCACCGAAGATGGAAATGGCAGGGGTTTCTAGTTCTTATGTTTATGCGGATGAAGATGATTTTGGTTATCCACCGTACTAGGGACTAGGGAATGGGGAATCGGGAATGGGAAAAGAAAAATTCCCTAGTCCCTACTCCCTATTCCTTCAAGAGTAAATAATAAAGCGATCCATTACCACCTGTAACCCCAGCGCGATCGCCTGCTAATTTGCCAGTTCCCATAAAATAATCTACCCGTCCTGGTCCTTTTATGGCGCTTCCTGTATCCTGATCGAGCACAAAGCGGCTGACTGTACGATAATTTAGCCGTCCTGACGCGGTGGGATAGGGAAGTGACGTATTAACTAGCGCTAATGCGCCAGGAGGCATGAGAGACTTATCTGTAGCAATAGAACGCTCTGCTGTCACCGGTACATTAATACTGCCGGTAGCTGCTTCACCGTTGGTTTCTTTGAAGAAAACAAACCTTTCCCAGCGGGGTAGATAATTATTTAACTCTTGCGGATGTTGCTGAAAATACTCAGTCATCCGTGGGAGGGTCAGTTGTTTCAAAGTTACTTTGCCGTCTTTTGCTAATTCTCGCCCTATACTTGTCCAAGGGTAATCTGTACCACCTGCATAGCCGATACTGGTTGCAGTTCCGTTGGTTAACTTAATTTGAGCAGAACCTTGGATTTGCACCATGTATGCTTCCCAGCGATCGCGGAACCACAATATTTCCAAACCGCGCAACCGACTTTTATCTCCAAGCAAACCATCTTTTCCTTCTAGCTGTATCCGTTTCGGATGCGGTTTACTCCATTTCTCAAAGTCTGGGGGTAGTCGATAAAGGGGATATTTATATACATTTGTGCGAACCCGGCTTGCAGTATAAACAGGCTCGTAATATGCAGTAAATTTAACAGTACCCTTGCCGTCGTTACCTACCGATTTATAAAAGGCAAACTCCCGCTGGACAGCAGCTTGCAGTTGAGCTGGAGAGTTGGAGTTAACAATTAATTGACGGAAGCGCAGCAAACTCCGACGGACGCGATCAAGAGTAATTTCCTTAATTGGATAATTCTGATACACGGCGATCGCCTTATCTTTTTGCAGATAACTCAGACTGTTGTCAATCGATGCTAAGAGTGCGTCGCGATCGCCTGGTTTACCCCCTCGACTCCAAATTTGCTCATCCCAACCCAAGCAAGCAGACTGGGAAGTACAATCAGCTGCTAATTCCATCGGTTTTAGCGGCAGCTGTACCTGCGGAACTGTTGGTACTGGTATTACCACTGGCGGAGCTTCAGGATTGTTTGGTAACGGCAGCGGTGGTAAACTAGGAATTTGAGCAACAGCTGACCAGAGTGGGATAATAAAAGCAGCTCCCAAACTCAAGGAAAGCAAAGCAAGGGTTTTTCTCATGATTTAGTTGAATCTTTCAACACTAGAACTAAAAACAGGTTCTACCCGGATTGCTAAAATCCGAGAGGGACGTACTACCATATACTCTCCCTGACCGGAAATATTTTTGATGGGTACGCTGATAAAGTCATTAGAAGCAGCTTTTGGCATAAGTTCGCCACTGTACCACTTCTGAAAATCTTGAATTGTGGGAAAGCGTATTTCTTCCCGGTGTCCACCATCCATCATCAGGTGTACTGCAAATTCGCTCGGTGTTCTAGGCATAAAGTTGAATCATTTGAAACACATTCAACCTATTTTCAACTACTTACCCCGAAATGGGAAGAGCAGAGGCAGAAGTGGGGTAAAGATGTTCGGCTGTAGAAAGTCTGTACGAAAGTGGGGGAGGTGGGGGAAGAAAAACTCATAACTCCTAATTCATAACTATAACTTTTACTTTCGCCTATGACGCTTGTTTAACCAGAAACAGTTCCCAGCAAGTTGTTCGGCAAAAGGGCGATCGCCTTTGTGGCTATTTTATCTAGTGCAGTACGCTTTTATCAAAATAAGCACGCCCTCGATTATAACAACTAAACAATATCTCAAAAATTTTGACTTGCACCTCACGTAACGTCAGGTTCTACAGTAAAAATGTCGATGCGTGAAAAGGAAATAAATGAGTGAAAAACTGTGAGTACAATGGCAGAAAATCTCTTCAAGAAACATTACACACTAGAACAAGGTCAATATTTAGACCAACGAAAACAATTACTTGGTGATGAGGTTATTCAGCAAGTAGAAAACGATTGGCAAAACTTGTTTGGTTTGCTGCAAGAACAAATGAACAAAGGCACAGATACAACCGACGAAAAAGTACTTGTATTAGCTCAACGTGCGTGTTAACTATTAGAAAGTTTCACAGGGGCAAATCCGAGTATCATGCAGAGGTTAGATAGTATGATGCAATTTCATTATTCGCAGATGCACCAACAATTTGATTTCCCCGAACCCAAGCTATTTGAGTATATGAATAAACCACAAGTCGCATTAAATAAAAATTAAATAAAACAATGAAAATCTCAGGAGATGAGAGAGAAGAAAAAAATAAAAGGTAAAAGCTAAAAAACATTTTTTCTTAGACTTTTACCCTTATAATTTTACCTTATTCAGAGATCACTTGCTCAGATTCGTCACCTGCTCAATCAGTGCTAAAACATCACTACGGCTAAGTTTATCTTTGCCATTAGCAAGGGCGTTAAGGGTGCCATGAGCCAATGTGAGTGGAATTTGACAAAAATCTAATGCCGGACCAGCAGGAAGGGCTTTGGTGTAAGCATCTGCTAAAATTAGATTACGTTGAGCATAAGTTTGAATATCGTATGCATTCCAACCATCTGGAAAGAAGTTTACCCCACGGGTCAAATCTTCATTATGGTTGCGGAGAATGTTAACTGCCTGTAAGCCGCGACCAAAAGCGATCGCATGGGTACGGTTTGTATCAGTACCATCATACCATGCCCATATATCGGAGAGTAACAAGCCTACTGCACCTGCAACTCCAAAGGTATAACGATCTAAATCAGACTCTGTATGAATTTTCCAGTTTTTTCCTGCCCAGTATGCCATGCGATCCGCCATCGCCGCAGTCGCATCCCAAATCCGAGGTGCGATGCCCTCAGGTGCTAATAGTGCCCATTCTCGTATCCCCAGAGTTACTTCTGCTAAAGAATCTTCCTGGCTCCTAAATCCCACAGAAAAAGCATCAACGGCGAAGCCATCAACACCTGCTTGTAATGTCAAACTAATTGATTGCAGTAATCTTGCCTTAGTGGCATTATCTAGTTCTGGATGATCCTCAATTTCATCAATCGCACGCATACACAAGTATGCAGATGAAACTGCTTCTTGCAATCCTGGTGGTAAAATACTAATTGGAATGTAAAAAGTTCGACTAGTTTCTTTGAGGATTTGCAATGCGTAGTTACGTAAATCCATTCTTTCACTCCTCTGTTGATTTTCACACCACATAAATTTTGAGGTTTTTGATTACGTTGGATATAGTTTTTACTAAACCTGAAAAACCGTAGATACGCTAGTATGTCATCGAAAAACTTATCATTTTTAGTATTTCAATTTACAAAAGCCCAAATTTGATTAAAGTCTAGTATATAGGGCTTTGGTTGCAAAAATGTGTGGTTTGTGATTTGATCTAGATGTTATAAAGGGTGATTGTAAATATAAACAATATTGCTCATATCCAATTAATTACCTGCAAACTTTTTTCAAAGTTAACAGCAAAATCAGAGGCATGAAAGAGTGTTATGTCTGCGTTATTATGATGAGCAAGCCAGAATTGCTGTATATATAGAGAAAAATCAGAAAAAACCTTTAAATAAGAAATTTTGAATGCAAACTTTGAGGATGCCTCTCCCAAGGTACTTAAGCGGACACATCTGGCAGCTACACCGTACCAGCGGATCGAGGAAAATAGATTATTGACCCCAATCCGATAATCGCGATAGCTGTTCGATTGCTGATTGAGCAGCGACATTAGTAAAATTAAATACGTTCTCTGAGTAGACGATGAGTGGGAAAAAGTAGTTCCCCAAGAAGCAGGGACTGGAGACTGGTGAGTCCAGCACAATTCTACTGGTTTCCAACGCGGCTATGCTCCACTTCGGGAGACACCTCAGTTGCATTCATCTGCCGGGAAACCAAGACCGTTACTTCGCTATTGACGCAAACCCTCTGTGGGAGCGCGCTCCCTCCTTTGCAGGTGACTGGCTCTCCTGTTGGGGGACTGGCGAAGAAAGATTTTTAAACAAGAGGAAGAATGGATTGTTCTGGAATATCTCATTGGCTATGCTGCGGTATTAAAAAAACTGGCGTTGCTGAATTGAAGTATGAAACTTAAAAATCAAGCATCTTAAAGCCTTACTCTCTGCGACTCTGCGGACGCCACTTGCTACAACGGGGGGAACCCCAACGCCAGATGCCTCAAACTCCTCCACCCCCGCACGGCACTGGCTCCGCAACGCAGTGGCTCCTCTGCGTGAAACAAATTCATATCCGAATTCAGCAACGCCGAAAAACTATATTTCAATAAAAGATTCTTAATTTTGAATGCATGAATGCGTGAATTCTCTGAAGGGGGTTGCCCAATGCCCAAAATCATAAAATCTGCACAAAGGTAGATGTAAAAATAATTTGAATAAGTAGCATGAAAAACAGTGGGTACAAGATTTTATAACGGAAGAAATACCAACTGTGCCGCTTTAGATAGATGCAGTTAAACAAACCTCAATGTTAAAAGGCAACCGCTTGCATCTGCATGATATACTCCTGACATTTTCAGCCAAACTTATTGGAAAAATTGCCAGTGCGATCGCTATTTGTGTTGGTGGCTTAGTGCTGCTTGGGTCGTGGCTCAACATCGAAATTGTTACGCATGGCTTTTGGAACAGTACCTCAACAATGAAAGCGAATACAGCATTGTGCTTTGTGCTGTCTGGGGTTTCGCTGTGGCTGTCGCAAGAAGGAGATAGGGGGATAAGGGGACAAGGGGACAAGGGGGACAAGGAGGACTCTTTGAAGACAAGGGGACTGCTTGAAGACAAGGAGAATAATTCTTCTTTCCCCCCATCCCCCACTCCCCCACTTTCCCACTTCCCATCTCCCCGAACCTTATGGCTTTCAAGGGTGTGTTCAGTAGCAGTAATCTTAATTGGTTTGCTCACGCTGGTTGAATATCTGTTCGGCTGGAATTTTGGTATTGATCAACTGCTCTTGCGTAACTCGTCACCTTCTGTAACCACATTTTATCCTGGGCGAATGGGGTTAAATACGGCACTGAATTTTGTGCTGGTTGGTAGAGCTATAGAGCTGATTATTCATCAAAAAACCCGCCGTAGCTTTTGGTATGCCCAAATTCTTACCCTGATAGCTGCTTTGATTTCCTTACAAGCTGTCATCGGCTATGCGTACAAAGTAAAAGTGCTTTACGGTGTTGCTCCTTACACAACATCTATGACGTTACTGACGGCACTGACTTTCATAGTAGTCTGTGTGGGCATTCTTTGGACTTGTCCAGAGCAAGGGTTGATGCAGGTAGTAATAAGTGATACTGACGGTGGTTTGCTTGCGAGGCGTTTATTGTTTGCCGCGATCGCACTTCCTTCTGTGCTAGGCTGGTTCATCGTAGAGGGTCTACGTCAAAAACAGTATGATGGGGCGTTTGCAGTGTCAATGTTTGCCATCATCGTTATTGTCAGTTTCGTCGTTTTGATTTGGCAAAGTGCAGCATTAATTGAACACCTTAGCTTAGAACGTGATCGCGCTTTAAATGCGCTGAAAGAAAACGAACAAAAATTGATGGGTTTCGTAGATGCTAACGTCATCGGCATTCTCTTTGGCGACATTTACGGGGGTATCCTCAAGGCAAATGACGAATTTTTGCGGATTATCGGCTACACGCAAGAGGATTTAGTAGCCGGGAAAATAGACTGGATTGAGATCACACCACCAGAATATCTGCATTTGGATGAAATTGCGATCGCCGAAGCCAAATTAACTGGTGCTTGTACTCCTTATGAAAAAGAATACATTCGTCAGGATGGCAGTCGCGTCCCGGTTCTAGTTGGTTACACCCTGCGGGGAGAAAAACGCGAACAGTCAGTAGCTTTTATTTTAGACTTAAGCGATCGCACTCTTGCAGAAGCCGCATTACGTCGCAGCGAAGAAAAATTTCGCTTGGCTATTGATAATATCCCCGATGTGTTTGGTATATATGATGCCGAACTGCGATTGCAATTTGTCAACACTGCGGGTTTGCAACGCACTAATAAGTCACTAGAGGAAATCAAAGGACGCACTGACGAGGAAATCTTTCCACCAGAAATTACAAACGCTTATTTACCAACTTTAAAAAAAGCACAACAAACGCGCACTTTACAAACTGTAGAAGCCAGAATAAATTTACCTGATTATGGCATTTGCACTACATTAATCAAATATGTGCCAATCTTAGATGAGAAAGGTGAAATATACCAGATTCTTGGCGTCACTGACGACATTACCGTCCGCAAGCAAGCAGAAGAAGTTCTACAAAATCAGCAAAAATGGTTAGAAGATGCTCTTAACTTAATGCCGACACCATTGCTGTTTATCGAACCAGGAACGGCAAGAATAACTTTCGCCAATCGAGCGGCTGACGAATTAGCTGGAGGCAAATTTCCCCTAGCTCAATCAGTAGAGGATTATAACACAACTTATGACATCACCGATACGGCAGGAAATCCTATCCCCACCGAACAAATACCAGCAGTAAGAGTTGCTCGTGGTGAACGTCTCGATGGAGTGGAAATAAATTGGCACACGCCTGGAGGTGTGCGATCGCTGCTAATATATGCAGATACTCTGCCAGCAATGCACGGTCTTGGAGCTACGTGTATCTTCATGTTTCAAGATATCACCAAGCTCAAGCGGGTAGAAAATGCACTTTCATTAGGCTATAAAAGGCTTCAGCTTTTATTTGGCACCGCAAGCGATTTACTATCGAGTCAGCAACCAGTAACACTGCTCGATGGCTTATTCCAAAAACTTGCCGAGCAAATTCGTTTAGATGCTTATTTTAATTATTTGGTTGAAGAAAACAAGCCAGTCTTGCGGCTAAGTTCCTACAGTGGTATTTCCGAAGAACTTGCTAAAGACATTGAGTGGCTGAAGTTTGGGCAAGGGGTGTCCGGTACAGTTGCAATGGAACACCGTGCAATTGCTTTAGAGAATGTGCAGCAATCAACGGATGTGAAAACAGAACTGATTCGCGCTGTTGGGATTACCGCGTATTATGGTTATCCGTTGATAGCGCGGGGACGAGTTTTAGGTACACTTTCCTTTGCCAGTCGTAGTAAAAATAGCTTTACCCAAAATGAAATTGGGATGATGCAAGCGGTTTGTGACCAGATAGCGATCGCAATGGAAAGAGCAAGCTTGATTACTTCTTTGCAGCAGCAAACAGAGCAGTTGACTGAAGCAAACCGGATGAAGGATGAATTTTTAGCAATATTATCGCATGAATTGCGATCGCCTCTCAACGCTATCCTCGGTTGGGCACAGATGCTACGTTCTTCGCGCAAGCTTACCGAAACTCAAACTGCTAAAGCTTTAGAGACAATCGAGCGCAACGCTAGGGCACAAACACAGTTGATTGAAGACTTACTAGATATTTCGCGGATGATTCGAGGCAAGTTGCGTCTCAATGTCCGCAGTTGTGATTTAGTGCCGATTATAGAATCAGCACTCGATTCTGTACGTCTAGCGGCTGATGCAAAACAAATCCAGATCGAAACTTCAATTAACCGAAATATTGAATTAATTCTCGGTGATTCTGGACGATTGCAGCAAATTGTTTGGAATCTACTATCCAACGCAATTAAGTTTACACCCCAAGGGGGGCGCGTGGAAGTCGGTTTACAGCGAATTAATTCTCATGTGGAAATTACGGTAAGCGACACAGGGATTGGTATAAAACCGGAATTTATGCCTTACGTCTTTGATCGCTTTCGTCAAGCAGATAGTTCCAGCACCAGATCCCACGGCGGATTAGGATTAGGATTATCAATAGTGCGTCATTTAGTAGAATTACATGGTGGTACTGTTTATGTAGAAAGTGCTGGTGAAGGCAAAGGCGCGAAATTCACACTTAAGCTGCCACTACTCAACGCCAAACTCGGACAAACAGACAAACAGAACAACTCCCCTCTTTCCCTCCCCCCCTCTCCCCCTCCTTCCCTTCCCCCTCCTTAATGGGTATCCGCGTGCTAGTGGTAGATGACGAAGTTGATATTCGTGACTTTATCACCACCGTACTTGAACAGTGCGCTGCCGAAGTTCAGGCGGTTGCATCAGCCCAAGAAGCGCTAGAGATTATAGCACACTGGAAACCAGATGTTTTAATTAGCGATATCGGAATGCCAGAAGAAGACGGTTACTCCTTGATTCGCAAAGTGCGATCGCAACCCCCAGAGAAAGGTGGAAATATTCCCGCAGCAGCCCTGACAGCATATGCTAGAGCAGAGGATAGAATGCGAGCCATACAATCCGGTTATCAGCTACATTTACCTAAACCTGTTGAACCGGCTGAGTTAGCAACAGTAGTTGCCAGTCTTGTTGGACGCACCTAAGAATTAAAGATTAAATTTCCAGTCTTACTGATTTTAAATACTATATTTTTAAATATGGGGTTCATTTTTTCCCTTTAGAGTACTCCAAGTAAAAAAATGCCCAATTGTCATTGCGAATGGAGCGTTCGCGGTAGCGTCTCGTAGAGAAGCGGAATGTTCGCTCCGCGAACGCTTCACTTCGTTGCGCTCGCAATGACAGGCTTTGGATCATTTATTGGAACACTCTTACCCTTTACCCTTTCCCCCTCTTTCTCATTTGTTTCAGTATAGCTAGGGTCATGCAGATAACTCAGGCTGCATATGTTTACGCAAATCAAACTACTAAATAAATAGTATTTTGATTGAAGCATTTAATATGATAAGCATAACAAACACATTAGCAACAACAACCGTTGAATCGCAATACTCAAATAATGCTAATTCTAAAATAAAACAACTAGATTTTTTACAAAAAGTAATTGAAGGCTTACAAGATGGCATCTTAATCTTGACCGAAATAGGAGAAATTGTTCATGCTAATGCATCCGCAAGAATCATTTGTTCTCAAATAAGTCAAGGGATTTCTCAGGCTAACTTTGTACCACCAGCAATTTGGGATCATTGCAAATGGTTAATTGATCGGAGTTTATTTCCCAACCAACACATCATTTTCTCTGATGAGTTTGTGGTAAATAAGTTAAATATTTTTCGCTTGCGGGTAAGATGGCTAGATGTAGATCCGTCACAACGTCCTTGCTTATTAGTGACAATCGAAAATAAATATGAGACATTAAAAAATGTAGCGATCGCTGAAGTCAAAAAATACGACTTAACCCCACGAGAAGCAGAAATTTGGCTTCTTTATCGCTCCAACTACAGCTACAAAGAAATTGCTCTCCAGCTTTATATTAGCCTCAATACCGTCAAGAAGCACATGAAGAACATTCACGCCAAGCGCCAAGGTAATATTGACTAAAGGAGGCTAAAGTGAAGAATTTGGTTCAAGTCTCGCAAGCTAGTTACGCGGTTACTTTATGCTTTAGTTGACACCGAGAACTAAGAAAAATCAACAATCAGAATTGATTAGTGAAATGTAATTATGTACTATTTTATTAACAGTTTCACTCCTCAATTAAGATTGATATATTTGCAATGCCGAAAAGATAACTCCACACTTAACTCCTCTGCACTTGCATGAGGGGTTTTACTGCAATTGTGGGTAAGGCACTTACAAGTAATAAAATATCCAGCCGTGTATTGAAATGGTTGGTTGCGGTAGTTCAATCTAGGTTATGCCTGTTGATATTTTATTTTTTGGATCTCCCTAATGCAACAAAGATTCAATTTAATACTGATGTATTTATATACAATCTTTTCTATAAAACTGATTATTAGTTGTAATTATAGTAAAGTAATTTTTCATACAAACATAGTTATCATTAGTAGGGCTATGAGTGCGATCGCCTGAGAATCATCAATTGCCTTCAGGGGGGAACAAGTAGTTAATTAAAACAGTCCTTAATCATTATTTACTATTAAGCAAGAAATATTTATTGCCCCTGAATAAATTCAGGGGAGCTAATTTATAATCACATAAATTTTAAGTATTCCGAAACATTTATCTACCACCACTAACGATTGTTTTGCAAATCGAGTAGCGTATTGTAAATTTTACGTTTTAAGTCTTCATTACTTTGTAGGTCTCTAGTAATCTTGTTAAAATCATCAATGCTAAGACCATTTTGTTCAACTATTTTTTGAGATCGATTACAATAATTTACTGCAATATCTCGTGCCTTGTTTGGCAAACCGCTGAGGCTGTTGGAGTTGCTACAAACAATCTGAGGAATTTGTCTATCGCCAATAAGTTTTTTAATTTCGTCAAATGCTTGGCGTCGCTCTGGCTCCATTGCTAAGACTGATTTGGCATAATTTCTAATTTCAGTTGGACTTTGAGCATCAACTTGGGAACTGAAAGCAAAAGCGCTAGAAGCAAGACTCACCAAGGCTATAGCACTAAACAAAAAGGATTTGTCAAGCGTTCGTTGCAGGCTACGTCGGAAAAATAAATAGGAAATTATCTTCATATGCGAGCTGACACAGAAATACAGTAGGGATATCTTAATAACTTTGATTTATTTTAGAAGTTAGAAGTTCCAAGGAAAGAGATAATCCATAAAAGCTTTATGTTTTTTGTCAGCTTTATCGGTATAATTGGCAAAGTTCGATAACTTTAGTTTGGAGTGTTGATATCTCTGAAGCTCCTTGCTTGATGCTAACTTCTAACTCTAATAGTAGAGGTAAAGTAGAAATAAGTTGCGGCAAACAAACAGACTTTATTTCTTGCTGTAAAAAGTAAATGCGCTTGGGATTGCCTATCTCAGCAGCTTGAGCGATCGCTTGTTGATTCCGCTCTCCACTTTCAATCATAATTTTTACCCATAACCATGTGCGAAATCGGCTAATTAGTGTAGCTACTATCCGCAAACCAGGTTCAGAAGCATTCGTCAGATCGGCTAAGGTTGCTAAAGCTTTGGCTGTGTCCCCCATAATGATTGCATCCGCTAATTGAAAGCTGTTGTGTGTAGTGTTTCTGACTAGCCGAGCAACAATGTCAACCTCTAAAGGCTGATTGCTGCCTTCAGTATAAAGCCGTAACTTCTCCAGTTCATTGTATAACAAGCGTGTATTATTACCTACAGACTCTGCTAAAAGTTCTGCACATTTGGGACTGAGTTTCACACCGACGATTTCAGCAGCTTGATTGACTGATTGCAATAGCAAGTCCGTCTTCCAAGTCGGTATCAGCGGAAATTCGCGGAATTCTTTAGCATATTGTTTCAGTAATTTTGTCGATTTGAGGCGTTCATCTGGTTTATTACGACTTGTAAGCAATAAAAATGAGTCTTCCGGAATTACTGGCAGCGTTCTCTGTAATTCTGTTAATACATTGTCTGGGCAATTCTGACTGAGAGTAGTATTCATCAGCCATACCAAGCGTCCACCAGTGCCAAAAATCGGTGTCATAACTTGATTAAGTGCTATTATCGCCGCATCCGGCTGATCTGGGGAAATTGTAGTGTAATTAAAGCTGATCCAATTGGGATCGAGGATGCGATCGCGTAAAAGAGCGATTGCTTTTTCTATGGAAAAATCATCCTCACCCCAATAAACGTAAACTGGCATAAAACAACCTCAAGTTAAAATATCATGGCTTCTTCAGTGCAAGAAAATCTAAATACTTTTTAAATCATGAGAAATTTCCCTAAAATCAATAAACGTAAGGGCGGGAGGCATTAAAGATTGGACGACAACTATCAAACTTACTTAAATCGGGTAGCAAGAATGACGCTGCCAGAAGCTTACAGATCCCAAATCCAGCATATACAGGAATCTTTCAAGTTTCAGCCGGATATTAACGGAGGAAGAAAAGCTGTACCCTTTCCTGGGTATACGATAATTACCCCACCGGGGGAAGAAGAATCGGAAAACTCTGCTTTCTATGCCAAATTACAAACTTACCAACAGGAACTGTTGCAGCTGCTAAAAAACCCTAATTTGATTGTTCCTCTACCTTCTAGCAGCTTTCATCTAACTTTGGCAGACTTAATTTGGGATAATGCTTACCGCGATGCCTGCGAAAAAAATCCCCAATTTGAACAAGAGTTACGCTCTTGCATTGCCGAAATCTTCCAGCAATATCAACAATCCATCACAAACCGGAATAATCTGATTCGCTGGCAGATGTTAGGACTAATTGTAATGCCAAGAGCTATAGGCGTTTGTTTAGTACCCCAGGATGAAAGCTGCTACGAGCAAATTATTAACTTTCGTAGGACAATTTATCAAAATCCCCAGCTAGTTGCTTTAGGCATTGAACAGCATTATCACTTTACAGCACACATTACATTAGGTTATTTTGGCGATATTTCGCCGGATTTAGACCGCACAAGCTTAAGTACAATGCTTTCTCAGTTAAATCAGCAGTGGTTGGGAAATTCACCAGAATTTTTGGTAAGTCGTGCCGAATTACGAAAGTTTGACGACATGACGCGCTATTATCGCGAACCAGACTCGCCTGTTTTAGTTATTAGTCCGAGATAGTTTTTATAGTTGGGGAAATTCACACAAGTGGTTCCCTAACTTTCTGTCAAACATCCGGAAGAAAGAAAGGGGTAATAATTCTTTTTCTATTCCCCAGTCCCTAATCCCTAGTCCCCAGCCTTAGGAAGTACATACTCTAAAATATTTAAAACTCTTCCACTTAAATTTGTCTTATTATATTCTCTAATAACTTTGCCACCAAGCTTTTCCGGAATTTTACGGCTGGGAATATTTGCCTTATCAGCACAATAGACAAGATTATGAAAATCTAAGTTTTCCTCAGCCCATGTTTTGAGTGCAATGATAGTCTCTAGCCCATAACCATTGCCATGTGCTGATTTTTTTAACCAAATACCAAGTTCTGGCTCGTTACTATTTATATCGTGGATTCCCGTACAACCTAAAAATTTTAATGAATCTTTCTTTAAAATAACAAGTACAATATTTTCACCTTTTTTTATTTCGGATAATGACTCGTTAATAAATTTTTCCGTTTCCGTGATACTTATAGGCGGACTAGTATACATATAAGTAGTAATTTTATAATTAAATTCCATAAAAATATCTTCTTTATATTTCATTGAGATAGTTTGTAATAATAAACGACTTGTAGATATTTCTAACTGTAATAAGTCCATATTTTCTGTTTTTATTGCCTGATATTATTGAGTTTACTAATTAAGAAAATTATTTCTACGTCGGTATAAGGTGGTCTAATTTTTACTAAAATATTTTCAGTATTGAATTTTACCAAATCATGCTATAAGTTCATACAATCTTCAAAAATAAAAAGTCCTAAAGCCGTCATCAATGAGCTAAAGTTTTGTTAAGATGCAAATGTTAGTTGTTTCTCAACGAAAAACATCAATCAGGATGTGAAGAGAGAAATAGTATTAGCAAGATAGAGTTCGTAAAATAAAGCAATGAACACTTACATTTTTTTTAACGACGCCCTCCAAATGCTTGTCAACGCTTACTTAGTATCAGCTGTACTGCTAATCGCAGCTTCTGGTATAGGGTTAGCAGTCATCGAGACGATTGAAAAATCAGGTCAACGTTAACCCCAATCTTAGTTGTAGACTTGTTTCCCACATCTTTTATGTGCAGGTGTTCACTACTGAGAATTCTTGGGAACACTAAGAGCACTAAGGTCAAAGATAGTTATCTAAGTTACTTAGTTACTACGTAAGCAACAGGTAGCGGGATTACTACTAAGACCTAAATCAAGGAGCAAACTACAATGGGTTTATTCGAGAAAATGTTTGGCGCACAAAGTCAAGCCCAAGAAGCATTCAGTCCAGCAGAAGCATTTGCTGCTGTTACCTTAGCGGCGATCGCATCCGATGGTTATCTTTCTGAGGAAGAAACAAGAGGTATCACGGCTACTCTGTCTCGGATGAAGCTTTTCAGAAGTTATCCTAATGATGTAATGAACAGGTTGTTTGACAAACTCCTGGGAATTGTCCAGCGGGATGGTATCAATACTTTATTTGATACAGCTAAAGAATCTCTGCCCCCCGACTTACGGGAAGCGGCTTTTGCGGTAACGGCGGATTTAGTATTAGCCGATGGTATCGTTACTGAAGAAGAAAATACTTTTTTAAATGATTTATATCAAGCTTTAGGTATATCAAGAGACATCGCCATACAAGTTATGCAGGTGATGATGATAAAAAACCGGGGATAAATATAGAAAATCAATTATAGCTTATAAACTAACTGTGCCAAAGAAGCGATCGCTCCTTTGGCATTATTTTTGGCGTGAAGTGGAGGAGTGGGGGACAAACAATTTAACCTACAGCAGTTTGCAAATAAGTGAGGTACACAACCTAGTACTCGACCAACCCAAAAATGACGGGTGAAGGCAGGCTTTCTTAGGCAGGGGAAGCAGGGGAAGCAGGGGGGAAAGAACTTGATTTTCTTACCATAAACCCCGCACGCGTTGCCTTGGCAGACTACTAGACTTGAAAACCAGACTTGAAAACCAGATATGAAGGCTGTTTGACTCCTGACTTTTGACTCCTGACTCCTGAATTCTGACTTTTGACTCCTGACTTTTGACTCCTGACTCCTGAATTCTGCTGTAAGTGTTGATAGTTTAAAAATGTTTACCTCGGTACTTTATATTTTTTACCAAAGAATTATAGGATTTAGAAGCTTTTGTCCTCACGCCACTTCCGGAAGAAGTATTTCTCTCCAGAAGTTAATAAACGTATCCTTTGGAATACAAAATTTTTAGTACTATGCCCTGTTCTGCTACCTTAACGCAACTAGTTGAAGTTCTTTCTGCCCAGCCTGTAAACTTATCTTGCGCCTGCTTAAAACAATTGGGTAGCGCTATTCAAACTGATACCCGTTTTTTGCAACCGGGTGAAGTATTTGTGGCTTTACGAGGCGAAAAGTTTGATGGGCACGAGTTTGTGCCAATGGCGATCGCCAAAAATGCAATAGCTGCTATCGTTGATTTTGAGTACGAAAATCCTGGATTTCCTGTCTTGCAGGTAAAAGATACCCTGAAAGCATATCAACAAATTGCTTCTTGGTGGCGCGATCGCTTTCAGATTCCTGTAATTGGGGTAACGGGTTCTGTAGGCAAAACTACCACGAAGGAACTCATCGCTGCTGTTTTGGGGACTAAGGGACGAGTTCACAAAACTTATGGAAATTACAATAATGAAATCGGTGTCCCAAAAACTCTTCTAGAACTAAGTTCAGAACATGATTACGCCGTGATTGAAATGGCGATGCGGGGTAAGGGACAAATTGCTGAACTGACAGAAATTGCACATCCGACGATCGCTGTAATTACCAATGTGGGAACGGCGCATATTGAGTTACTTGGTTCCACCGAAGCGATCGCTGAGGCAAAATGTGAGTTATTAGCTGAAATGCCGTCATCTGGCGTGGCAATTCTCAACCACGATAATCCGTTATTAATGGCAACGGCGGCGAAAGTTTGGCAAGGCGAGACTTTGACTTATGGCTTGTCTGGAGGCGATATCCACGGGCTTTTAATTGATAACCAGACTGTGAAAGTCGGGGAAATGCAACTGCCTTTACCGTTGCCCGGTCGTCATAATGCGACTAATTTTATGGCGGCTTTGGCAGTGGCGCGAGCCGTAAATATTGATTGGTCGTGCTTGAAATCTGGTGTTGTGGTTGATATGCCGTCTGGGCGATCGCAACGTTTTGCTTTACCCAATGATGTGGTAATACTAGATGAAACATACAATGCTGCACCAGAAGCTATGATGGCAGCACTGCAATTATTGGCAGATACACCCGGAAAGCGCAAAATTGCCGTGTTGGGTGCGATGAAAGAATTAGGAGAGCGATCGCAGCAATTACACTCTTCGGTGGGAGAAATGGTGCGAAAGTTGAATTTAGACGGTTTGTTGGTGTTGGTTGACGGACAAGATGCACAAGAATACGCCCTAAGCGCGAAAGGTATTCCATCCGAATGCTTTGCGACTCATGCCGATTTGGTTGCTCGATTGAAAGAGTTTGTCACAGAAGGCGATCGTTTACTTTTCAAAGCTGCCCATTCCGTAGGTTTAGATCGCGTTGTCAATCAATTTCGCGCCGAATTTTGTAGTTGAATACAGTCAACCTGGGATTAAAATCCCAGGCTGATATCTGAAGTCCTCTTCAGATTCAGACGATTAACATATTCAGTCTACTTTAGTAGACTTTAGCTATTAGCCCGGAACTTCAGTTCTGGGTGGGTGAGGATGCGTCTAGAAAATGCTGCAAAATATGCATTGAAATAGACTTAGGCTATAAGCCGGTAATTTGAATTCCGGGAGGTTTCGGACTCCAAATTACTTCCCTACCCAAAACTGCTGCAACGATTGAAAAAGCCTGACAAACTTTTCTTCTAACCAAAGCAACGCTGCATCAAGCCATGCTAAAATTCGCTCTAAAGGGTGCTTCTCATACCCTACTGATGTTGCTTTGGTTTCTATCCAATCTGGTTTCGCCTCAATTTCAGTTGTTTGGAAAGGCTGCTTTTGAGAAATCTCGCCTTTGTTACTTGCAACTGGGGAAATCTTTGATTCAGTTGATTTTTTAGTGGTGACTTTTCCTGATGCTTTTTCAGTTCGGGTTAAGTCAGTAGTTGGTTTTTGCCGTTTTACTAATTTTGAAGGTCGTATGTCAGGGATATTTTGGTAACGATTTAGCCCGTTTTCTAGATACTTTGGTGATTGATTGGCAGGTAAAGCCGGATTTGTTGTTTCTACAACTTCTTCCTGAATTGGTTCAAAGTCGTCAAATAAATCAACCCAACTCAGCCAAGGATCTGCTACTAAATCTTGGTTTGGCGATTGACGGCTAACAGGTAAAGCTGGAGAAACATTGTTTGCTGGTGGGGATGCGTCGAGTTTTTTACCCCTGCGTTGTCCAAAAAAGTAATTTACGGCAGCTTCAATTATTGCCTGAATTCTCAAGTGATCGCTTTGAATATCTTCACCAGGAACTGTTAATTCTTTGCCGTAAAGAAATATGTTTAACTGAGTTTGGGCAACTTTAATAATTTCCAGGCTGCCTTGTTGCACAGTTAGCGTAGCGCTAGACAGAGGTGTTAAAGCCTTTGATTCTAACTTCGCTACAGATGCGTCGAGAAATGCTAGCAGTTCCTCAGTATTAACTAAAGCTTGTGTTTGCGTTCCTTCAGGTAGCGCATGTCTTTGATCAGCATTACCTGTTAACTTTGTCAACAAGCGCTCGATTTCTGGTAAGACTTCTGTTTCTTTTTTTACTGTAGCTAACTGCCAAGAATGCCAATAATCTGCAACTTCGCCAATAATCCTATCTTGTAATTTTTCTTGTTGCTGGCGCGTCAAAATGTCAAGAATTTCATTATCGGCGGTGACGAGTACCAAATTGCGATTTTCCAAGTTGGTAGCTATTCCCTGCACTCTGGTCAGATGACGCTTGGGAATGTCTGTAACTGTTGAAGATGAAGTCAGACTAGATGCACTGGCTTGATTTGGAAAAAATTTGAACCACCAAAACGCCAAGAAGTTTTTACTTACATTCTCCTTGTCTCCCTGTCTCCCTGTCTCCTTGTCCTCTAGGGCTTGTAACACTCGCTGAGTCGGCGTATCAGCGGCTGGGGGAGTCTCCGGTTGAGAATCGATATTATTTGCTTTCAACTCTAGCCTGCTTTGCGGCTTTTGGGCGTGCAGTTGTTTCCCGGCTGATTCGACTGCTTTTTGCACCAGTATAACTACTGGATAAAGCAGTGCTTGTAATGACCAACTTGTAGCGACTTGCAGATGGCGAAAAGTGCTATCCAAGCGATCGCCTAAACGCCGCGATTGCCGATGGACAAAGTTAAAAAGTCTGCTTTGATAACGAGTGGAGGAAGCAGAAGGCATAGTGATGAACTTTTATTGAGCGGGTCGTTATTGGTTTTGACTGCTGTCTAACAATAAAAACGACAAGCTGTTAATTATAGTAAGTGCCATCATCTTAGCGAAATATGATCCCTCCTGTACTCCCATCTCATACTAAATTGATTGTGGAAGCAATTGAGCTATTACGCTCTTGTTGTCAAGTAAATGTTCAGTCTACCTGGCTATATAACGAAGCTGATTTAGCTAATGCGGATATTACGTTATCAGAATTGTCTGTTTGGACACCTGTAGAATTGAATGAGAAAAAACATATTGCTTGGGCTGGGGGGCGAAAAGTGCTATGGTTGGCGCAAAAATTAATAGTTCCCCAAAATTTACATGCTTTTCCTTTAACTGGTTTATGTTTGCGTTTGGCACTGACTTGGTGGGCGGATTCTGCCCAGGTTTATGTTAATGGTGAGTTGGTGGTTGAAGGTGATTTGTTTGATTGTTCACCGAGGGTGTTACTTAGTCGTGGGGTAACGCCAGGGGAGGAGTTTATTATTGCTGTACGGTTGACAAGTCCGGGACATTCTGAAGGTGCGTTGGTGCGATCGCTTTTTGTCTATGAATCGATGGATGATAATCGTCCAGATCCGGGTTTTGTGGCTGATGAGTTGGCTGTGTTGCGGTGTTATTTGGAAAGGTTTGCACCGGATAAGTTGGATGTTTTGGCAGGGGTGGTGGGGGAGATAACGAACCGCAGAGAAGCAGAGGACGCAGAGGAAGAGGAGGGAGAGGTTGAAAGAAGACTTTTGGCGATGCGTCAAAACTTGATTGAATTCAAAATCGAAAATCTAAATTCTAAAATCTATCTCTTGGGTCATGCTCACCTTGATTTAGCATGGTTATGGCGGGTGAGTGAAACTTGGCAAGCTGCACAAAGTACTTTTGAGTCGGTTTTGAAGTTGCAAGAGGATTTTCCGGAGTTAATTTTCTGTCATTCGACTCCGGCACTTTATGCTTGGGTGGAAGAACATCGTCCGGATTTGTTTGCAGCGATTCAAAAGGCTGTAGCAGCGGGACGTTGGGAAGTTTTAGGCGGTTTTTGGGTTGAACCGGAACTTAATTTGATTGGTGGTGAAGCGATCGCTCGTCAACTATTATATGGTCAGCGCTATGTTTTAGAAAAATTCGGCAAGCTTTCGACTATAGTATGGGTTCCGGATACTTTTGGTTTCTGTGCAACTTTACCGCAGTTTTTCGCTTTGGCTGGAATTGAGTTTTTTGTCACTCAGAAGTTGCGTTGGAATGATACGACTAAGTTTGATTATGGCGCTTTTTGGTGGCGATCGCCTGATGGCAGTGAAGTATTCAGTCTTATGTCTGCACTCATCGGTGAAGGCATCGATCCGGTAAAAATGGCATCATATGCTTGTGAATGGCAAAGTCAAACTAATTTACAAGATTGTCTTTGGCTTCCCGGTGTCGGCGATCACGGCGGCGGTCCCACTCGTGATATGTTAGAAACCGCCCAACGCTGGCAAAAATCGTCTTTCTTCCCGCAGTTAGAATTCACCACAGCAGAGAAATATTTACAGCAGATTAAGCAGACAGGGGGACAAGGAGACAAGGAGACAAGGAGACAAGGAGACATAGGAACATGGGAAACATCTTTCCCCCCCTCTCCCACTCCCCCCCTCTCCCACTCCCCCACTCCCCCCTTCCCCACCTGGAATGACGAACTTTATTTAGAATTCCATCGCGGATGTTATACCACCCACGCGGATCAAAAACGTTGGAATCGTCGTTGTGAAAAGTTGTTGTATGAAGCTGAATTGTTTGCGGCTTTGGCGACAATCATCTGTGAAGCTACCTATCCGAAAGCGGAGATAGAAGCAGCATGGAAAAAGGTGTTATTTAACCAGTTTCACGATATTTTGCCCGGTTCTTCGATTACAGAAGTTTACACGGATGCACTTCCCACTTGGCAGGAAGTGGAAAAGGTTGGATCAAAGATATTGCAAAATTCATTGAGTGCGATCGCATCTCACATTACTCTACCAGAACCACCACAACCTGAGAGTTTACCTGTTATAGTTTTTAATTCTCTCAATTGGCAGCGTTCTGAGGTAGTTACGGTTTCTTTACCAACCGCAGCAGCTAACCAAGAATGGCAGATATACAACGATGAAGGAAAACAGCTTGACTCGCAACTAACTGAAGCATCAACGCTGCTATTTCTCGCAAGCGATATTCCACCCGTTGGCTATCACCTTTTTTGGCTTTCCCCCTCTCCCCCCCTCCCCCTCTCCTCCTCTCCCCCTCTCTGGGATGACTGGATTCTTGAAAATGAATTCATCCGGGTTATCGTTGACCCCCAGACGGGAGATTTATCAAGTGTTTTTGACAAAGTTTATCAAAGAGAAGTTTTGAGTGGTGCAGGTAATCAATTGCAAGCTTTTCAAGATAGCGGACAGTACTGGGATGCTTGGAATATTGATCCAAATTATGCCCAGCATCCTTTACCACCGACGCAGCTTAAATCTATTCAATGGTTAGAACAAGGTGTAGTACAAAATCGCTTGCGGGTGGTGCGTCAATTAGGACAATCGGAATTTTGTCAAGATTATATCTTACAAGCTGGTTCACCCATGCTCAAAATTGTCACCACTGTTAATTGGCAAGAAAGTCAAGTTTTAGTGAAAGCAGCTTTTCCCTTAAATGTAGAAGCTGATTTTGCTACCTATGAAATTCCTTGCGGTGCAATTCGACGTCCAACCAAACGCGAAACCCCAGCGGAACAAGCAAAATGGGAAGTCCCGGCTTTACGTTGGGCTGATTTGACTGAAAAACAAGATGAGTGCATTTACGGTGTTAGTTTGCTGAACGATTGTAAATACGGTTACGACAGTCAACCGCAACAATTACGCTTGACACTATTACGCAGTCCCAAATGGCCCGACCCAGAAGCCGACCGAGGCTTTCACGAATTTACGTATGCCTTGTATCCCCACGGTGGTAGCTGGGAATCTGCTCATACGGTAAGACGCGGGTATGAATTGAACACCCCGCTGCAAGTTATCTTAAACCCAGTTAGAGCTGCAAACTCAAAACTCAGCGCTACCCAAAGCGCCAGTTTCTTGAATTTCTCAGCGGAGAATTTAATTTTAATGGCATTTAAACAAGCCGAAGATGACCAACAAAAGTGGATTCTCCGGTGTTATGAATGCCACGGAGAAACCGCTGAGTTGGCTATGACAAGCGATTTAGGGTTAAATTTGGGGGATTCAGTGGATTTGTTGGAACACTATTCGTCCACCTCTGAATCCTCATCTCATAGCGTGAAGCCTTGGAAAATCTCTAGCTTTAAAGTTATTCCTCAGCTTTGATGTCTTCGTCGTAGTTAGCGCTCTTCGCGCTGACTACGAATGATTCTAATCTTCGTGATCTTCAAAAGGATCGCTTAATTGCTTGCTTGGAGGACCAAAAGAAGTATAAATCGATGCTACGGTGATGGCGATCACTCCTGCACATACAGAAATGATAAGAACTGTTGCGGGTTCCATAATCAAAAAATAAATTATGAGTGCTATTCTTATAGAATATTACAGAAGATTAAAAAAAGCTTTTGCATCTCTAATCTTAAGGTGAACTATGGCACAACGGACTAGGTTGGGAGATATCCTCAGACCATTGAACTCTGAGTATGGTAAAGTAGCCCCTGGTTGGGGTACCACTCCTGTGATGGGTATTTTTATGCTGTTATTTTTGGTGTTTTTGCTGATTATTCTCCAAGTTTACAACTCCTCACTACTAATTCAGGATGTAAATGTAGACTGGCGGAGTTTAGGCACCTAATTAATGCCACATGACAAAGCAAGCGATTGCAAGCGATCGCATACCCGGTTTGTCCGGGTTTTTTTGTAAGCTGTTAGTTGTTGGGTGTTGGTGGTTATTGGGTAATGGGCATTGCTAATATTTTTCCCCTTTTCCCCTCTTTAAATTCCCATTAACTAACAACTTGCACCAAAGTATCAACACCCTATAAGGGTGTCGCTATACGAACAAAGCCCACCTGCGTGGGCTAGGGTAAATCAAGGGTTTTAGAGCCTGGGTCGGCAGGCTTTGCCCGTATAGTTCTACCCTTCGCTTGGTAGGTGCAAGATATCAGTTAACTAATAACTAACCACTATCGACTAACTATTTACTAAACTACATATGTAGGGTTATGGCTCGGTTTTTGAATTTAGAGGATAAAAAATCATGAATATATTTGGTATTGGTCTGCCAGAAATGGGTCTAATTATGGTAGTAGCGCTATTAATCTTTGGTCCGAAGAAGCTGCCAGAAATTGGACGTAGTATGGGTAAAGCTATTCGTGGCTTTCAAGAAGCTTCGTCGGAGTTTCAAAATGAGTTTAAGCAGGAAGCTGAAAAATTAGAAGAAGCTGTGAAAACTACTGCTGAACTTCAACCGAAGCAGATTGAAGCGTCTTCATTAGAGAAGGATACTGCCACTTCTTCACAACAAAGCTAAAGGCAAAATGACAGAAGCTGTGACGATGGTAATTCCCCAGCTAATTGTTGGTTTGGGGAATCCAGAACCTAAGTACGATAAAACACGCCACAATATCGGCTTTGCAGCTGTGGATGCGCTATCTCGTTCTTGGAAGATTCCTTTGGCGGAAAATCGTAAGTTTCAGGGTGAATACGGCGAAGGAATTGCACCAAATAAAGCCAAAATCCGCTTGCTGAAGCCACTTACTTATATGAATCTCTCCGGACAGTCAATGCAAGCGGTGATAAGTTGGTACAAATTGCCGCCTGAGTCAGTGCTGGTGATTTATGATGATATGGATTTACCTTTAGGAAAAACTCGCCTGCGCTTATCTGGTTCCGCTGGGGGACATAATGGAATGAAAAGTGCGATCGCTCATTTTAGCACTCAAAACTTTCCCCGTTTGCGAATCGGCATTGGTAAACCAAAAAATGCTGCTAGTAGCGATGATTCTAATACTGTATCCCATGTGCTGGGGCGATTTTCTGCCAACGAAACTAAATTGATGTCTGAGGTACTCCAATTCGTGGTTGAGTGTGTAGAACTCAGCCTAAAGCAAGGAGTAGAAAAGGCGATGAATCGCTGTAATAGCTATACTATCAGCAATTCGGAATCTTGAGTCATTAATAGTAGGTTGAGCGTCATGCAACAAAAACCTTGATGTGTGTTAGTTTTGGTTGCTAAAACGCTAGTTATTTGAACGAAGGAAACCTTTGTACGACGCTAATTTTGCAATCTATATAATTATGGCTTATACCAATTCTCTATGATGTTGAGCTTTATTGCCCTGCGCCAAGCGCACCCTAGGTGAACAGGCTCTGCGCGGCTAGCTAGAAGCGACAGTCACGCATGTGGGGTGGGAAACCCTTAGAGTGCAGGTGTCCTTCCCAACGCACTGGCAAGGCTATACGAACAAAGCTCCAAAGCTTTGCTCGGAGGAAACCTCCGAGCAAACTTCTCTCCACCTGCGTGGGCGATCTTAGACGCATCTTTACATAGAAACGGTATTGCTTTATCTAACCATAGTTACAATTAATGATACTTCTTGTACATCGCTTGGTTCAACGCACTCACACCCCTTCTTGGGGTGTGATCGCGAAAGTTTGTTTAAAAATGATTTGAATGCGCTGTGGCTTGTTTAACGTCATGTCATCAAGTAACCGCAGCACTAAATAGGTTTATTTAAAACGGCGTTTGCGTCTAGCTGCTACTGCTTTACGTTTGCGTTTTTCTATGGGTGTTTCAAAGTGGCGATGATACTTGACATCGGCTAATATTCCAGCTTTGGAAACCTGGCGTTTAAAGCGACGTAGAGCCGAATCTATGCCTTCGTTGTCTCCTAAAACCACTTGGGTCATTCTGACTTGTTCCTCATTATGAATAATTTCCATTGTAATAGTAGCCTCAATTTTATTGAAACTGCTTTTTCATAATGATGATTAGACACAATTTATTGTGCCCAAGTGGGTTTTATGCACTTACTGGTAGTAAAATTACTACTCAGTTACATCTCAGTCCTTATCGGAGTTGAAGAAAATCTACTTTAATCCTAAATTGGTTATTCTTCTCCACCGATTATGTCTTCTTTTATGATATCAGTCTCTTCGTTAAATGTTTGGATTGCAAGAGCGAGTTGATAAAGATAGCGACGGGGTAAGGATGTAACTTTTGCTAACTGACGGCTAGCTTGCGATCGCGATATTCCCTGCCTCATGATCGCAATTAACTCTGCCTTTAGTTCGGCTTCGCTCAGTTGCGGTTGGTCGGGTGGAGTTCCTGCCACTACTAAGGTATACTCGCCTTGGGGTTCGCGATTTTGGTAATGGGCGATCGCTTCGGCAATTGTAAAGCGCAAAAACTCTTCATGTAATTTAGTTAACTCTCGCGCCAAGACAATTTGGCGATTATTTCCGAAAATTTCTGCTAAATTTTGTAAAGTCTCTTGCAATCGGTGCGGCGATTCGTAGAAAATCAAAGTGCGAGATTCTGTCTGTAAAAATTCTAAATGTTCTCGGCGTTGTTGAGCTTTGGCAGGCAAAAAGCCTTCAAAGACAAATCTATCTGTAGGCAACCCTGCTGCACTCAAAGCTGTAATTGCAGCACTAGCCCCAGGAATTGGTACTACTGATACAAGCGCGTCAATACAAGCTTTCACCAATTCATATCCCGGATCGGAAATTAGGGGGATACCTGCATCTGTGACTAGAGCGATCGCTTTGCCGTTACCTAAATGCTCTAATAATTCTGGGATGCGACTCTGACGATTATGCTCGTGGTAACTTACCTGTGGTGTTTTAACTTGAAAATGTTGTAGCAGTTTCCCGGTGTGACGCGTGTCTTCCGCTGCAATTATATCCACCGTTTGCAAAATTCGCACCGCCCGGAAAGTCATATCTTCCAGATTGCCAATTGGTGTGCCGACGATGTAAAGTGTTCTTGGTTTAGGATCGGTTTGCATTATTGATTTCTTTGGTTGTCAAAAAGTACTGAGGATTTTAAAATGCTATATTTTTGCCATAAGGTAATAGAGGTTCCAAATCTTTGCAAAAACTCGGCTTGCCTTTGTTGAAGTCATTAAGCTCGTATTTATCAAGCATCCCGTATTTAGCAAAGACTAAATTACCCAAAAAATCCCAAGTTACCCAGTCAACATCAGAATCAAGCAGTTCAGGATACTCATCTATAGTAAACTTAAAACTGTATCCACGTTGATTACCAAAATATCCTTGATAATACATTCTTAATGTCGGATGTTTTTGAGTTGGTTGATAATACCAACCATCATCGCGAAGGCATTCAACGATATAGTTTTTAGAATTCTCAACTTTTCTATCCTCGCCGTAATTATCTCCGCTTCTGGTCCAGCCATCCCGCTCTAAACGAGGATATAATACACCTAAATCTTCCCCTCCAAACTGAGTATTTAAATAGCCTAGTTTAAAAGGAATACTTTTATTGGGTTCTGCCCACCTACCATTTAATAATAGTTCTTTTTCACTTTTCCAATAACCACCTCCAAACCAAGTTCCACAGTTCTCTCCTTCCAAATAGGTTTTTAACCAAGGTAACTGACAAACCCCATTCCAAGTGTTACCTTTGGAACCCATAGCTAAATAAACCATCCATTGTCCATCAAAAGAGATATCACATCTTTTTGGATATAATTGACCTCTAAACCAAGAACCGTATTCTAGGTTATCGTTTTGTGTATTCCAACGAATTATATGAAAAATTTTTGATGGCTTGCGTCGGATTACAGCAACATAAGGTGAGCCTTTAGCTGGCAATAGATGTATTCTAGCTGGAATTTCCATCAACTTAAGTTTTCGATTTCACTGAGCGCTTAACTACGAACTCAGAACACCATTAACTACTAACATTAACTAATGACCAATGACTAATTATGGTTTATTTGTCGGTTTAGTAACCTTGGATTTAATTTACCTTGCCGAGTCTGCCCCGAAGAATAATCAGAAAATTGTTGCTGCTGACTATACTGTAGCAGCGGGGGGACCCGCAACCAATGCGGCTGTTACTTTCAGTCATTTAGGTAATCAAGCTAGAGTGTTGGGAATGCTTGGTTCTCACCCGATGACGCAGTTGATAAGAGGCGATTTAGATAATTATAAAGTAGCGATCGCTGACCTTGACAACAACGCTACCGAACCACCCCCTGTCTCTTCAATTATTGTCACTCAATCTACAGGCGATCGCGCTGTGGTTTCGATCAATGCTGTGAAAGCTCAAGCAAAGTGCGAATCTATTCCGCCAGATATTTTACAAAATGTCGATATTGTGTTGATGGATGGACATCAAATGAAAGTTGGTGCGATCGCGCAAATTGCGAAATCTCAAAATATCCCAGTTGTGATTGACGGTGGTAGCTGGAAACCTGGTTTTGAGGAAGTTTTACCTTTTGTAGATTACGCGATTTGTTCGGCTAATTTTTTCCCCCCTGGCTGTCACACTAGTCAAGAAGTTTTTGCATATCTTAATAAAATTAATATTCCCCACATTGCTATTACCCACGGGGAAAAACCAATAGAATACCTCTGGGAAGGGAAAACTGGAACCATCGTTGTACCAAAAATTCAACCTGTTGATACACTAGGAGCCGGAGATATTTTTCACGGTGCTTTCTGTAATTATATTTTACGAGAAAGTTTTCCCGATGCACTTGCACAGGCGGCTAATATCGCTGCTTATTCATGTCAATTTTTTGGTACACGTCGCTGGATGAATTCAAAATTATGACTGCAATTAACTTAAGGATCGTGTATTTTTAATTTCTTTTCTCTAGTCCCCAGTCCCTAATCCCCAATCCCTAGTCTCTATTTAACAGGAAAACTAAATGAAAGACATACAAGAAATATTAGCGATCGCTTGTTCTGTTGGTTGGGGGGCAGCAGATATACTACAATCTTATTACCACGAGACTGCAAAAAACTTCGATTTAGAAGTGCAATATAAGCAAAATGAGCCTGTAACTGTTGCAGATGTAGCTGTGAGTCAATACATTTTAGAGAAGCTACAAGCGAGTTTGGGTAATGAAGATTTTGGTTATATTAGCGAGGAAACTTATAAAGCGCAAGCAGCGCTGAGTCAAGAATTAGTATGGATAATTGATCCTTTAGATGGTACGCGCGATTTTATCCAAAAAACTGGTGAGTATGCGGTTCACATCGCTTTGGTGAAGGAAAAACGCCCAATATTAGCGGTGGTAGCTGTGCCGGAAGCGGAAAAATTGTATTATGCAATAAAAGGTGGTGGTGCATTTGTAGAAACACGGCAACGCCAAAGTCAAAAAATACAGGTTTCATCACGCCAAAACATCCAAGATTTAACTGTAGTTGGAAGTCGCAGTCACCGAAATGAAAGATTAGATTATCTGCTGCAAAAACTGCCTTTTGCTAATCAAAAAGCTGTCGGTAGTGTCGGTTGCAAAATTGCTACAATTGTTGAACAAAATGCAGATGTTTATATTTCCCTTTCTGGTAAATCTGCACCCAAAGATTGGGATATAGCTGCACCCGAATTGATTCTCACAGAAGCTGGTGGAAAGTACACTCACTTCGACGGTACACCGTTGCAGTACAACACAGGTGATATTAATCAGTGGGGTGGTTTGCTAGCAAGTAACGGTCAAATTCATGAAGTGCTTTGCCAACAAGCTGAAGCAATTTTAGCAGAATTTGATAACTTAAAAAATTGATTTTATTAGCAAATTTTAAAATTAAACATTTCTATTTGGGAAAAATTTATTTTCTCTGTGCTGCGGTTATTTTCATATTATTTGAATCATCATTTGCAACACTTGAGCATGAAAATCCCAAAATAAATTATCAACAGTTAAACTTTGTACACCTGTAATTCCATCTACTGCTAAACCTGCATTGACAATTGTTTCCAGAATTTGAAACTCAATTTCTGGATTTAACCCTTGAATAATTGCGGATTTCCATTCTGGTCTGAGTAAAGAAATAGCGGCTAATAAAGCAGTAGCACCCCAATTATAAACCCCACAAACAATAAGATAATTACAACTTGTTACGCAAGCAATTCTTTCTCCATAACGAATATTTTCCTTGATAATTTGTCTGGGGAGATTTCCCATCCCTATTTCATTGATTTCTTGAGAATAAGGTATAGTCAAGTCGCTTCTCCCAGGGAGAGAGGCTGCGCCAACGCTCCAATTCAAAATTAAAAATTAAAAAAAAGATAATTAGTGTTCGCAAGGAAGCACCACTAATTAAAGACCACGCCTCTCAAAGATTTTGGGGGAACGCAAGTACCCATAATTAAGTAATTCAAAATTTTTATTTATGAATCTTAATGCGTGAATTTTGAGTTTTTAATTCAAAAAAGGTCATTAATAAAGTGTTAATTATTACTTGTTAATTGATATTTATTTAAAAATATCCACTATCTACTAACCACTAACTACACTCTCATTAACAATTATTCAAAAAGATTCATCTTTCATATCTGTAATAAACATATGTCCTGGAGCATGAGTAATTGCTATTTCTGGCTTCGCTTGTAAAATAGCCGTTTGCGTTGTCACCCCACAAGCCCAAAATACAGGAATTTCGCCTTGACGAATAGTTAGAGCATCGCCAAAATCAGGAGAATTTATATCGGAAATAGCGATCGCACTTTCATCTCCTACTCAAAGTAAATAAGGCTAAACCCCGCGAAGAAAGAAGTTCTTCTAGTGGAAGCTGGGCAGATAATGCCCGTGGTGGTAATCGCCGCTATTAAGTTATTTGCCTGAAAATTTAAAACTTTAGAGTATCCAGCAGGTAAAGGCAAATGCTTGACTCTGCTGGAATCTTTTATTTGTGCTATAACTCAATACGGTTCGGATAAGCCTTTTTTCTCTCCCCCTGCACCCCCTGCACCCCCTGCACCCCCTGCTTGCCTTAACAGATAACTTTCGCGATTCCGAACCGTATTGTGCTATAACTCTCAACTATTGATTCACATAGAGGAGGAATAAAGATGACGCAAGTAGTCTTAGGGGAAAATGAAGGAATTGAATCAGCTTTGCGAAGATTTAAGCGGGAAGTTTCTAAAGCAGGAATTTTCCAAGATATGCGAAAGAAGCGCCACTTTGAGACGCCGTTAGAGAAAGAAAAGCGTAAGGCAATTGCAAGGCACAAGCAACATCGCAGACAACGCTCTCGCTATTAGGTAAGAAGGAAAAGGTAAATAAGTGCATTTGGAAAATAAAACCAGCATCTCTTCATTACCCAATTAAAGTTACGTCCTTTGTGGCTACTCTCCCTTCCATAAAGTGCCAATACTGATTAAAGGGCGGAAATGTCAAATTCCAGGCGCTAGTTTCTTTTCCCGGATTGACCTTGTTTCAAGAGGGCGCTAGCTAACAATTATAGCTAACCCTCTTGTGTGATAAATAGAATGAATTTAATATTTAACGAAGGTTTTAAGTATCTGGTTGAGACATATAAATAACATCTTAATAACGAATAATTAGATGACAAGAAAGCAGGCGATTGCTCTTCATTGCTACACATTTAAATTAAATAGCCCTGCTATTGAATTAAGCCAATTTCAGGGCAAAATCAGTATTAACAAGACAGAACAAAATTGATGCTAAATAACTGCTAGTAGGATTTGCACGTCCAGATAAATCAAAAAAATCTCTAAACAATTTTATAAGTTATTGCACCAGTACTCTGATGATTGCCTATTTCTAGCAAACCTTCGGCACATAAGCTTTCAAGAGTCTTCTTAATTTCTGGAATAGGTTTTCCAGTAGCTATCACGCAATCTGTAACAGATATATCCCCACCGTTGTCTTTAGCTAATTGTAAAATTATCTGAATATCAGACTTGGCGGTGATTGACTTGTTCTCGCTAACTTTTGGAGCAATGTGGTCAGCTACGTTAATGACAACTTGTTGAGTATTTGAGATATTATTCTGATTAGGGCTACCATAAAGCATTTTATATTTTAGATTTTTATCCTCAACCATTCCTGGTATGAGAGCCAAATCTATAAGCTGACCAATCCCAAATAACCCAAATGTAAACAACCATACAACTCCACTAAAATACTTACCAGTATAGAAGCGGTGGATTCCAGCAAATCCAAAAATAACAGTGAACCAAAGAAGGTAAGCGGCTCCTGTATTTCTCATATTCAGAATTCCTTTTTTATTTGCAGAGTTATTTTGTGTTTTTTTAACCACAATTAACTCCAATATGTATTACGTATTAATTAATCTACAAGTGTATTAATACTTACTTTTTGAGATTCTATCGCTCCCTTTATGGAATATTAACAATAAAGCCTGCGCTCGTCTAGCTTCGTTCGTATAGCCCAACTGCGCTTCTAAGGTGAGGGCATCTTATACAATAACCTCTTTATTTGCCTTTTCAATCCAGAGAATTCAGCAACTAACTCTGACGCTTTACTCATTAATGTAGTGTCAATATCAACTTTATAATTACCCTGTTGTAAAATCCCCATCACAACTTCTTTTAAATCTGCATTTCCCTTTCTCGCACCCAAACCATTAATTGCACATTCAATTTGCCTTACGCCACAATTTAAGGCAATCAGGGAATTCTGGGAAATGTTGATTTTTTGTTGCAAGTTCATTTTGACACCAGGAGCAAGTTCTCCATCACGCATGGTGGTGTCAAAAATTAGCACTTTATTCATAAGTTTTTAATTGCCAACAAGTAAAATTTACCTATTACCTTTATGACTGTAGTGGGCACTTTAGTGCCCAAATAAGCGTTAAAACGCTTACTACGGGCTAACTTATATTTTAATTTTTAGGGCTGCTGTTAATTCGCTGCTGACTGTGCTTCTTGATAGATTATTTCCTGAAACTGAATTAGGTCTTTTTGGGGATCAGCGTGGCTTACTTTCACCGATATTTGTTCGCCTAAATTTACCGATCGCTTAAAAGACATGGGCAATTGCAAGCCTAAATCTTCTAGGAGAATTAATGCTAAATTGCTGTCTTCTCTGAGCCACATCAAAACGGTAACTTGCCAAACTTGCTGTGGATGACGGCGCAAATATTCTAAAGCCCAATATCTATTAGTTTGCCTTTCCACCATCGTTAATTCTTGGGTGATGGCAGTGACTGTCATCATCACTTCTTTGAGTTGATCTGCTGTGAAGGGCAGAACTTCACCGCGCAAGTGTGCCTTAAGTTGAAAGTGGGTGAGTAAGTCGCTGTAGCGACGGATGGGAGAAGTCGCTTGCGTATAAGTATCTAATCCCAAACCGGCATGACGCAGCGGGTTGATGCTCATTTCACTTTTGGGCATACAGCGACGCATAGCGCACGCACGGACGAATCCGGCTGGTAGCAGTAGCAATTCTTCGTCGGGGGGCAATTCTGGCTGTGGCTGACCGCGAAAAGGTAGGGGAATGTTATTAGTTTTACCGTAGTGAGCTGCAACTTCACCGGCAAGAATCATCATTTCCGCTACGAGTTGGCGCGATTTGGAGTCATCTAATATGTCGATGCTGATTTCGTCATTTTTGACTTTAATCATCGCCTCCGGCATGTTGATGCTGATTGCTCCTTGAGCATAGCGCCATTGTTTGCGTCTAGTTGCTCCCTTGGCGATCGCTTCGATTTCTGGTTCAGCTTCTACGCCCAACTCAAGCATTTCATCGACATCTTCGTATGTCAGCCGATACGTGGGCTTAATTAAACTGGCATGAATGCTATAATCTTCCACTGCCCCAGCTTCATTTAAAATTATCCCGAAGCTGAGAGCGCAACACACCTTACCCTGAATTAGGCTCATGGGTCCGGTTGCTAATACTTCTGGGAACATCGGAATCATTCCCGTCGGTAAATAAACTGTACTACCGCGCTTTCTGGCTTCTAGGTCTAATTCATCTTCTGGCTCTAACCAGCGTGTGGGATCGGCGATATGTACCCACCAGCGTTCTCGTCCATCTGAAAGTCTTTCCCAACTCAGACCATCGTCTATCTCGGTGGTGCTTTCATCATCAACTGTATAGACTTTCAAATGTGTTAGATCTAGGCGATCGCTATCTAAATCAGTCGGCGGAAAATCCAAACGCTGTTGCGCCACTTCTAATACCTTGCTAGGAAACTGAACCGGAATTGACGAACGACGTAGGAATAAGTTCTCATGAGGACTCCACCAACCTAAATCAATTAACAGTTGAAAGGCTCCTTGGGGGGTGGCGGGACGCCCTAGCATGGTGATGGTTTCCAATACTGGGGCTGGGGGGGGATATGCACGACCCAATGTGTCATAATTTACGCCCCCACGCACGATGTCCGCAAGTAGAGCCGCATATTTTTCCACTGCTTCTATTCTATGGCGATCGTGTCGTTGCCACTCCACCGATTCACCTTTGAGCGCTTTTTCTACACGCTCTAAAAATTCCTGCTGTCCCTTCGCTCTTAAAGCCTCTACTTCTAGCTGGTGTTTGCGTTCTGCTACTTGAGCCGCGCTTCGTGGTTCGTAAGCTTCTCCCTTTTGCTTGAAATACATTTTATCGTCTGATAACAAGCAATGAGCGGCGTAACACAAAATCGCATCTTGTGAGGAAAATAGCAAATTCGCCATTTCCTTAGGAGTGACTGTTTCTCCATCCTCAACGAGTAATTCCCAAGCGATCTCCAAGCTTGATGGATCTAAATAATCCTTAACTTGTTCTTGAAAGCTTTTAATTTCTGTGGGCTTGTAGGTTTGCCCACTAATAGTATAGGTGATTTGTCTAGGCGCGAGGCTGTGGGACTGACTACGTTCATCTACCACAAACCAACGGGTTTTGCCGTCTGGTTTTTCTACTACACCCAGACGGCGATCGCCTTGAACTCTAAATTCAACTAGCGTCCCCTTCTCCACAACTCTCGCATCTTATTAGTGAATATTTTTAATTAATACTTATGAGTCAGGAGCTAGGAGTTAGGAGTTAATAAAAAACTCATAACTCATCACTCAGAACTCTTTCTAGCCTTCTGCATTGATGAAAGGCATCAATGCTACAATCCGGGAGCGTTTGATCGCTAGTGTTAATTGTCGCTGTTGCTGAGAAGTCAGTCCGGTAATCCGACGTGGAAGTATCTTACCTCTTTCGGTGACAAACTTACGCAACAAATCGACATCTTTATAATCTATTGGCTCTCCAGGCTTAATCGGAGACAGGCGACGACGGAAATAACTCATGGTCTTTTATTTGATTTCCTTGTGAACGGTATGTTTGTTGCAGTGGGTGCAGAACTTGCTCAGTTCTAGCCGATTGGTTGTGTTGCGACGGTTCTTAGTGCTGGTATAACGTGAAACACCAGCAGAACGCTTATCTGGATTTGACCGACACTCGGTACATTCTAGTGTCACAATTATGCGAGCACCTTTACTTTTAGCCATAATCTTACAAACACTAAAGCCTGAAGAGAATTAACACAAATTACTATTTTCTCACATTACGTCGTGTCTTTTCAACTATTCGCTTGATTTTTATATCCAGCGAATAGCCTCGACGCGACGAAACTATCATAGTACCAGCGTAGCGATCGTGCAAAGCCTGCCGCATCTGGGTATCTGATAACGCAGCCCCACAATCTATAGCCAGGGGAATCACTAGCAGTATAGCAGTCGGGTTTCTAATAATGTTGCCGAGGGCAATTGATATTAAAAGCGCACCAAAACAGATTATAGCTTCTCTTTTGAGAAGAGACTGCAAATCTGGAATTCTGCCTACTACTTGTCCATCTTGGACTTCTAGCAGTTTCATGTCAAAAGCCCAACGTCCTAAACTCTGCCCCTGATTGTTGTACACTACCACCACTCGCGTTAGCAGCCAACCGATAACAAAAACTAATATTTGTACGACTTGAATGCCAATTTCACCGCTACCGAATGTCGAACTGAGTAACCAGACACCAAGAAAATCAGTTCCCAATGCCATCGCACGTCGCCCAATATCAACTTTGGGATAATGTTTTTGGGGTACTCGGTCGATAGTCATACAAAATAAGTATTTATATTGAGGTTGGGAGTTGGCGGGGGTGTTCTTCTAGTTTAATATTAAGGCAATGATTGAATATTTGAGAGAAGACAGCTTCTCAATTCAGTTCGGTGTTTTTCACCTCATAGGACTTTCACGTCGCCCATGTCGCTATGATTGGTTTAATGCTCAAGCAATTTGCGTAGTTCAAATCACTTTCTCACAACTTTTTAGACATCTCTTACTCGACTTTACCCATTTTTACCTTCCGCGTATAATGCCTGTCCAAGATTTTCTAGCTTTATGGATGTGGTTTCCATAACTCCTTGATGGCCGATAAGGAAGATTTTTTCATGTACTTTCTACTGTTGCAATCTCTGGATTACTGATTGCATTAACTCGCTGTAATTTATATTTATAAATTGATAAGAATCGATAACATCTAATAACCCCCGGTCTAAAAAAACTCTATGTCACATAGAGTTGATATTAATTTTTCTAGTAAATTGCAGAGTATAAGGTGACGAAATAGCCGTCAATACTTAATTAGTAAAGAGTGTAATTCTTTAGGTAAAAAAACATTTGATATTAAAAGGAAATTGAAACTTAAAAAAAATATGTAATTTTGCAAAGACGAGTTTATATGGTGAACGTTTGATTATTTGGGTTTTATTGATAGCGATCGCCTAGACTTTTGCAACGATAAATAAACAGAAAATTAAACGTACTGATATTGAAAAATATGTCGGTTGCGAATCGCGAATATGGGCGGATCGAAGCTAACATAGTAGTTTTTATATCGGCTGTAGCAATGTTAGAGATCAAGTTACCAATTCACGAAACTTTTCAGAGTACAGTCCAAGGTGAAGGATACTGGACTGGTTCTTTAGTAGACTTTATTCGCTTGTCTGGGTGTCCAGTGGGCTGCCCTTGGTGCGACACTGGTTATGCTGATGGTGGTGCCAAATTACCGCGAAGGGAACGTCCTATCCACGAACTTTTAGCCGATCTCAAATCTCCGAGAGTCGTAATCACTGGTGGAGAGCCATTCATTCAAAAACATTTACCTGAATTGGTGCAAGCTCTGTTAGCAGAAGGAAAGGAAGTCAGTATTGAAACCTCTGGAGCTTTTTGGCAAGAAGTCTCTCCTGCGGCTTGGATTACCCTATCTCCCAAGGAACACATTAACCCTAGATACCCAGTCCAAAAGCAGTTTTGGAGCCGGACAAATGAAGTGAAGATAGTGATAGAGACTGGGACAGAAATTGACTTCTACCAAGAACATCTATCTGCTCAATCTAGCCTGCCTGTTTACTTACAACCTGAATGGAACAATTCGGCAAAAACCATACCTCTAGTTTTACAATTGCTACAACAAAAACCTCACTATAGGCTTTCTTTGCAAACACATAAATATATCGGCATCCAATAACAAAACAAGTAATCAGTGGCTAGTGGGTAAACAGTCTGACGGGAGTCTAGGCGATCGCTATCAATAAAACCCAAATAATCAAACGTTCACCAGATATAACGGTTAAGTCTCAAAAAGGATCATGGACAAAGCAGACCATGTACAGTATAGTAATTAAAATCGGGTGGCGAAGGTGACAAGCGATCGCTTGGTCTGTTGTGGCAAAAACTCACCGAATCGAGAACCGAAACAGAAGCCTTCATTGCATGAGACACCGACTGTAAACAAAAAAAGCAAGCAGACTTAACGTTAAAAGTCAGGATCGCCATGTTGTCAGTCAGTGATGCAGAAGCAATTATTTTAAATTTGGTGCAACCGCTGGATAATCAGCAGGATACAGAAGTTGTCGATTTACTTGCAGATAATCGCATTCTCGCGACACCTGTCACAAGTAACTTAGATTTTCCCCATTGGGATAATTCCGCGATGGATGGTTACGCTGTACGTTACGAAGATGTGCAGAATTCTAGCGAGGAAACACCAGCGGTTTTGGAAGTTGTAGAAGAAATCCCCGCCGGGTATCAGCCTCAGTGTACAATTCAATCGAGGCAAGCGGCGCGGATTTTTACAGGTGCGGTAATGCCAGCAGGTGCGGATACAGTAGTTATGCAGGAACGAACTCGCTTTGAAGATAATCGCGTTTTCATCCTCACTACGCCCAAACCGCAAGAATTTGTCAGACATAAAGGATCTTACTATCAAGCGGGGGCACAATTACTACCCGCAGGAATTCTATTAAATGCGCCGGAAATTGCCGTTTTAGCTGCTACCCAGTGTACACAATTACGTGTTTACCGCAAACTGCGTGTTGCTATTTTTTCGACTGGAAATGAATTGGTAACGCCTGACAAACCGCTGCAACCAGGACAAATTGTCGATTCTAATAATTATGCGATCGCTTCTTTGCTCAGGCAAACTGGGGCAGAAGTGTTAATGTTAGGAATTGTTAAGGATGATCCAGAGATATTAAAGCAAGTAATTTCTCACGCTATTGCTAACGCCGATATAATTATCTCTTCTGGTGGCGTTTCGGTGGGAGATTATGATTACGTTGAGCAAATTATCGAATCTTTAGAAGGAAAAATCCACATTCGATCTGTGGGAATGAAACCAGGTAAACCGCTGACTGTAGCTACCTTCCCAACACAGAACTCCTGTTTATATTTCGGTTTACCAGGAAATCCAGCTGCGGTTTTGGTGACATTTTGGCGGTTTGTGCAACCGGCAATGAGAAAGATGTCAGGACTTGCTTACAATAGAATGAGTTTTGTGAAAGCGCGATCGCATGAAGAATTGCGATCGGATGGCAAGCGGGAAACTTACCTTTGGGGTAAGTTGCATTTAATTGATGGATTTTACCACTTTCACGTAGCTGGTGGTAGTCACAGTTCGGGAAACTTAATAAATTTAGCGCAAACTAACGCTTTAGCTATTCTACCATTGGGTAAAACCTTAATTTCTCCGGGCGAGGAAGTGCAAGTTTTGCAAATTGTTGGTTGTTAGTTGTTAGTTGTTGGTTGTTGGTTCTCCACTAACCCCTATCAACTAACCACTATCCACTAACCACTAATTCCCATTCCGATTAATCCAAATACCTCTGAGTCCAACTGCTTTGGCACCGTGATAATCTTCTTTAATGCTGTCGCCGATGTGCCATGCTAATTCAGGTGGACAATTATGTTTTTCTAAAGCGGTAAGAAAAATTTGGCGATCAGGTTTAGCTGCACCTACTTGGGTGGAAATTGTAATCGAACTGAAAAACTCTCTTAATTGCAAATCTTGCAATACCGAGTAGAGACGAGAATCGAAATTAGAAATTATCCCTAGTTGAATTCCTAACCCTCGCCAGTTTACTAATGATGCTAAAACATCAGGATAAACAAACCACGGTTCAGCAGTACCAAAGTGAATATAAAGTTCGCTAAAAAAAGCTGAAAAATCAGAAAATTGGGGAAGAACACCTGCGCGTTCAAATGTATGACAAGCGATTTGCAACCACCAATCAAACTCGCACTGAGGAATATCTTGTTGTTCTGCACCTGGAAATATCGGTGGTGAGGCTGCTTTAAAGCTTTGGATAAATGCTTTATTTAAAGCTTCGGGGGGAACTTGGACACCAAATTCCTGCGCTATCTGACTATAAATTTCGCCGACACTGCCTTTAACTCCAAAGAGTGTACCAACAGCATCTAAAAAAATAACTTTAGGTCGTTCCATAGTACCAAGTGCTGAGTGCTTAGGTAAAGTAGATTTTAAATTAATAAGGTGCGTTAGCAACTGCGTAACGCACCCTATTAAGAAGCAATATTTGTAACGCTTTCTGAAGGTAGCTAGGGGCTAAGGACTGGGGACTAGGGACTAGAGAAAGAGATTTTCATAATTTGTTGTGTGATGAAATCATATTATGTCATGCAGCAACCGTCGTAGAGACGTTCCGCCGGAACGTTTCTACAATATGTGTGAGCGTTAGATTTTATCACATGAAAATCTATTTAGAAAGTATTTCGATGATAGGACGTGCTAGCCAATTAAAACCAACTTTTAGCTGATGATCTAAAGTTGGCATCCGATAGAGGTAAGCTAGACGACGAGCAACAGCTGCCAAAGAACCATCTAGTTTAACTCCTAAACCGGTGAGGGTAGCGTTGTCTATCCCCAGTGTCATCATTTCCCCTAACTGCTGGTAGCGGAAGGGAAGTAAAGGGCGATCGCTTAAAGTTGCCCAGATATTCCAGGCTGTATAATCAGCTTGTTGAAAAGCAGCTTGTGCGGTTGCGGGGACTTGCTGACCTTCGATATCATGAGAGTCTGCTAAGTCTCCTAAAGCAAAGATTTCTGGATGGTCAATTACTTGCAGAGTTGGGGTAGTGGTAATTTGACCGCGCTGATTTTGCTTGAGGGGAAGATTTTTAACTATAGGACTAACTCGCGTTCCCACTGTCCAAATTACTAAATCTACGGGGATTGTATCTACCTGATTTTTGTAATCTAGGGAAATGCTGTCTTGAGTAATTGATTCAACTTTGGTTTCTAAATCAATAAACACACTCCGCGCATCTAAAGCTTTTGTGGCAGCTTCGCGGTTAAACTCTGGGGAAGTTCGCAAAATTTGATCGCTGAGTTCAACTAAGCGCAAACGTCCTCTTTCCCCTAATCTGTCTGCAAGTTTGCAAGCTAACTCGACACCACTGTAACCAGCACCAACAATTGCGACGCGGATTTTGTCTGCTGCTGATTCTTCTAAAACTCGCAGACGTTCTTCTAAATTATAGGCATCTGCGACGCTGCGGAAGGGGTAAGCGTGGGATGAGGCACCAGGAACTAAATCTAAAGGTGTTTCTCCACCCAGCGCTAAAACTAAGCGATCGTAGGGGATTTCCTGGCTATTTTGTAAGTGTACTCTTTGCTGGTCTATGTCAATTTCCGAGACCAGTGATTGACAAAAACGTACACCTGTGTTTTGTAAAAGTTCTTCAAAGGGTGGGGCAATTTCCCAAGTTTGTAGTTCCCCAGTGAGAAGTTCGTAGAGTAGGGGGGAAAATAAAAAGCGATCGCTTTGATCTACTAGAACAATTTCCGGTTTTTGCGTAGACCAAGGTAACTGGCTTAAGCGTAAAGCAGTATGGAGACCACCAAAGCCTCCACCTAGTATACAAATTCGTGCAGGTTGTTGAGTCATTAGTAAAATTGGATCGGCATAGTGAGGGAGTTCTTTTAGTGTAATGATTTATTTCTGTCTATGACCATTAACCAGCTATCTCGATACTCTCCCTCATGTAGTTCATGTTTGGGCAAGATTTTAACTTTTTCAAAGCCACATTTCTCGTAGCAGCGGATAGCGCGAGTATTCCTCACGCTTGGATCGATGACAATTTTCTCAGCTTGTAATTCTTCAAAAAGATAGTTGACAAGCGTTGATAATATTTTCGTGCCAATTCCTTTATTCCAATAATTCGTTTCCCCGATAAACAAGTCTATTCCATAAACATTATTTGTTTCATCCATACAATACGTTTGTCTGTCGTTTTCCGATAAGTTATCTAACAAGCAATATTGTATATAACCAATAGATATATTTTCATAATAAACGAGGCAAGGGATAACCGGATCGTCTCCCATAACCATAGGTTTGTATGTTTCTATGATTCTTTCTATAGGAGAAGGATTATCTCTTCCTTCATAAAATTCTAAGATTCTATCATCAGTCAGCCATTTTGCCATTAACTGATAATCGCACAGTTCGTCTTGCATGTGACGAATCATGATTTTATCTTTAAGTATCATATTTTAGGAACTTTTTAGGTTATGAAAACTTTTGATGAGCGGTTTAGCGCTCACTACGAATTCAAATTTACGAACATTCTTTTTCTTGCGTTTTAACTTTCTCTAACTTCTTTGGTGGTAAGCCTAGTTTTACATGGCTGTAAAGCCGTTGAAATTCTCGCATATAATGAGCAGCAACTACCGGATTTTCAATTACTAAAACTATTTCATCATTACCATTATTTGCAGCTTCAGACCAATTGTGAGAACCTGTAATTACTGTTTGTCCATCTATCACAGCAAATTTATGATGCAATAAATCACCTTTGGGTAATAAGGGTACACCAACTGTGGTAAGGGGATTTTGCCAAGGATGATTATTCAGTTCATATTTACATTTGTTAGTGAAAGCAATACCCATCATATCTAATGCCTCACTATATGAACGATAAGCAAATTGAGGTTCAATCAAAGCGCGGATCTTCACACTTTCTTGATGGCGAGTTTCTAAGATATTAACAAGACGCTGTTCGGAAAAGACAAACAATGCCATATCTACAGATTTGGTTGCGGAATTTAATGTTTTCCCTATTAACCCATTACTGCTTTTACTCCAAGGTTGAGTAGGGGAAGTTGGCGAAAACTGCATAGTAATTTTAGTTTCGCCTAAGATTATTTGTTCAGGTGAACGGATTGGTTTTTTCAAGCCAAATTTACTATCTGATTTTCCGGCTTGTCCATCGCCCCACATAATGTTAAACTCTTTAGTAAATAAAGCGGCTAATTCTGGACTGTCAATATTCAATAAATTATTGGCATTACCTAAACTGCTATTATTAGAATAATCTCCATGAATGTCACTCAAAGTAAAATTGGCGGAAGTAACAATCACAATGCGATTATCCACAATCACAAATTTATGATGCATTAAATCGCTACCAGCCGAACCATCTTCTATATCATCAATGATAGGGACTTTCGCATTACGTAAAATCGCTAAAGCATCTCTTTGGTTGATTTCCTCTAAACTAAGTTGATTATCTTTGTTAATGTCTACAAATTGCCTAAATTCGTGATATCTTTCCTTTTCTCTCTTCTTTAGCTTACCAACTTCCGCCGCAGTGAAACTACTCCAAGAACGACTATAGGTGTTTTCTAAGATTAATCTCACCTTAACCCCAGCTTTTTGTCTATCAACCAACGCTTGTGCAACTTTGGGTAGACGCAATTCTTGCACTGCTACATCTACTGTCGATTTAGCTTGATAAATTGCATCGACAATTTGTTTTTCTAAATCATCCCCAAGGCGGGTTTGCTGTCGATAAGGTTCTTTATATTCTGAAGACTCAGAATGGTTAAAGTAAACTTTGACTAATAAATCTTGCGGTAGCGGTTGAAGACGCTTACTGTGAAAATGTACTCGTTGACAACCAGCGACGGTAAGTATCAGTAAAAAGATGAAATAAAAATGCCTTTGGGTATAAAAAATTTGCACCTTAGTTTGCTAAAAGTCATTAGGTGAACAAATTTATAATTCCCAAACAAGAAAGTTTTTCAACGCATAAGTAGCCAAATTTTGTCAAAAATTGCCAGCGCGTGTTCTCCCGGAATATAATATGCAAATTTATTTAGATTACAGTGCGACTACTCCCACTCGTCCGGAAGCGATCGCCGCAATGCAAGCAACCCTCACTCAACAGTGGGGCAATCCTTCCAGCTTACACGAGTGGGGACAACGAGCGGCAACAGTTGTCGAAAAAGCGAGAATCCAGGTTGCGGGATTAATTAACGCTGCCGATCCGCAATCGATTATCTTTACCTCTGGGGGCACTGAAGCTGATAATTTGGCAATAATGGGTATTGCCCGTTTGTACGCTGTTCCCCAACATATAATAATTTCCAGTGTGGAGCATTCTGCAATTTCTGAACCTGCGCGGTTGTTGGAAATGTGGGGTTGGGAAGTAACCCGCTTGCCGGTGGATGCAAAAGGTACAATAAATCCTGTAGATTTAGAAGCAGCGTTGCAACCTAACACGGTACTAATTTCCGTAATTTACGCTCAAAGTGAAGTTGGTACAGTGCAGCCAATTGTAGAGTTAGGAAATATTGCGCGATCGCATAACATCATATTCCACACAGATGCAATACAAGTTGCGGGACGTTTGCCAATAAATGTCCAACATTTTCCCGTAGATTTACTTAGCATGTCTAGCCATAAAATATATGGTTCCCAAGGTGCAGGGGCGCTGTATGTGCGTCCAGGTGTGGAGTTAGCGCCTTTGGTGAGTGGTGGTGGGCAAGAAATGCGGCTACGTTCAGGTACACAAGCAGTGCCAAATATTGCCAGCTTTGGTGTGGCAGCAGAATTAGCAGCGCAAGAAATAGCCAGCGAAACACCGCGTTTAATTAAATTACGCGATCGCCTGTTTTCTCAATTAGCTGATATTCCGGGTTTAATTATTACAGGTGATATGGTTTCCCGTTTACCTCACCACGTTAGTTTCTGTCTCGAACAAGCCGATGGAGAAAAACTTAGTGGTAAAACTTTAGTACGGCAGATGAATTTAGCTGGCATTGGTATTAGTGCAGGTGCTGCTTGTCATAGTGGTAAACTTAGTCCTAGCCCGATATTGTTAGCGATGGGTTATTCAGAGAAAGCTGCATTAGGAGCAATTCGCATGACATTAGGACGCGATACTATTGAAGCTGATGTGGATTGGGTGGCAATGGTATTCAAGCAAGTTTTGGAGAGATTGACCCCATCTAAAATTTCAACCGCTGAGAAACCTGGATATTGAGATAATAATTAGTTATCAGCGTTCATCAGCGTTTATCAGCAGTTCAAAATCCACGCATCCAAAATTATTTAATATGCCTCAACTTCCTAATACCTTAGAAGACGCGATCGCTCAAGCACAAGTCGCTACCCAAGCAGCGCTAGCGGATGGTTATACTCGTCTCCAAGTTGAGTTAGTCTTCCCAGAACTCAAACATATGTCAGTCGCGGAGCAATTTATACCAGCTTTTCAAGCATATGATTCTCGGTTGAAAATTTTCTTTACTGATGCGGGTGCTGCGGCTCTTGCCCGTCGCGACTGGGCAGATGTACCATTTAAAATTGAAGATATTGGCACCGCTAGAACGGCTTCTCTGGAATCAAAAATTCAGCCAGAAGACGAAATCTTCTTATTTGTTGCCCCCAGTTCCGTAGAAGTGCCACAGTTGGAAAAACTATGTGAATATATAGGCGATCGCCCTTTTATCATTTTAAATCCTCGCTTAGATGAAGCTGGGGTTGTGGGCATCGGTTATACAGCAAGACAAACCCGCGAACGCTTCATTAATACTATTGAATCATCTTACTACCTGCGTCCTGTAGATGATGAAACAGGCGTATTTCGCTGCTATCCTCGACAGTGGGAAGTCTGGCTGCAAAAAAGCGGTAATTACGAAAAAATAGCCGATTTACCCAACAAACCATCAGGTGACGAGTTGGATCTCATTTTAGCAAAAGGTTCGCAAACCTCGTCCGACGGTACACGCACGAAAAAGCCCGGTGTATTCAAGAGTTTGCAACGCTTCCTCAAAGCGTTGAGTCGTTAAGAGTTTTAATTAATATCTTGGATTGCATCAAATTTTATTAATAGGAAATACTGATGGAACGTTCAAAAATAGTTGCAATTATTACAGGTGCAATTTCGATAATTTTAGCGATCGCCTACTTAATTCTTGTCCAGTTTCTAGACTTTCGGGGTGAAATGAAACCTGCCCCCATCAGCCAACTTAACCAACCAGTAATAATTAGTTATCATCCAACTTCTGACACGAACAGACAAATAGTATCAAATTTGCTTTAAAGAATGATTCTTTCAGTGTAAAGGCTGCCTAAGCAGCCCATCAACTGGACTTAAAACTACTAAAAATTTGCTCGTTGCATCAACTTCTTTAAGCGCGAGAAGTATACGTATCAACACTGTTGATTTCAAACTCACACGCTCTAGAAACGACTTCTGCGGGTAATTCATCAAAACTGACTAATGGTAAATAAGAAGGGTTTGCCATCAGTTCTTTCGCCAATAAAAATCCAGCAATTGTCCAGGTTTGATATTTCCTGGCTTGTTTACCCATCAATCGCCCTTTTTTGCCATCATAATATTCGGGCCATTCATCCTCACTCAGACGTGCTTCAGCAATTTCAATCGCCATTTGTGCCAGATTTGTTTTGTTGGTTTTGACCGCAGCTGCCACCAACATCCACATCAAAACGGGCCAGCTGCCACCGTTATGATAAGACCAAGGTATATTTTTCGGGTCACATCCAGTTACAGTTCTGTATTCTTCATTTTCCAAAGCGGGGAAACAGATTTTCATCGGCATATCTCCCACTAAATCGTCCCATCGTTTCTCAATGAGATTCATAATCGCTTGCGATTGCTCAACGCTTGCAAGATCGGAAATGATCGCCATCAAGTTTCCGAGTGAAAAGAAGCGAGTATCTAGCTGCGATGGTCCAACATTACCTGCTAGATAACCACCTTTTTTAGGCAACCACTTGTCTAATTCATAATAGGGAATAGAATCTGCATATACATTGAAAAGATTAACGGCTGTCTTGCCATATTCTTCACCCTTAAAGCGATAAATTGCATTTAGGCGATTGATATCTATCCAATAATGCTGACGAATATGAGCGCATAATAGAGGTAAGCGGTTATCAATTGCTTCAACAATATCTTGATTGCCTTTACAAATTAGTAACTCGCGAGCTGCACGCAATGCAGCATAAAATAGAGTTTGAATTTCTAAAGGATGCCCATAGATACCTAGACGACGGTCAATCATACAAGCCCCATCTGGAACTAACAGCGTTGGGTACATATCAAAGCGAGTTGCCAAGCATAGTTCCATAATTAACCTGATACCTTTTTGGAATTCAGGTTGATAAGCTAGAGAAAAATCTTTGGTAGACATGACATAAGCACGCAATAAAATCATCCACCACAGACAAGAATCAACAGGTGTAACTCTAGCGATCGCGTGTTCGCCAAAATCCGCTTCTAAACATTCTTCCCCATTAATTAATACTACTTTGAAGCTAGCCGGAATCAAACCCCTACCTGGCTTATAAGCATCTAATTCTCTTTCTTTGGGTTGTAACTTTAAGGTTTCTTCGAGAAAATTACGCACAATCTCCGCTCTGCCTTTAATCAGAAAAATTAACGCAGAAGAAACAAAATCCCGAACAAAACACTGGTCATAATTGAGCGCTTCTACTGAAACATCAAAGGCAGCTACAGTGCCCACGGGACGCCCCTGATAGTAAATAATCGATTTTTCTAGTGCTTCCCATGCTTCTTGATCTACACTTTTAATTGTTACTAATTCGTTTATTTGCATCGCTAGAATATCTCCGTTTAGATTTTGTAGTTATATTGTGTCTTGTGGTAGATGTACCCTGAGCATTCTTTTTGCTATTATGATCATAACAAAGACATTTTTTTCAATAGCAATATAATCACCTAATAATTTATCCGAAAATAGCAGAGAAAGCTGCTTATTGAGCAGCTTATCTAAAATGTCGGTTTATTTTGATGAGTTATGTTTATACTAAATTAATAATTTGATATTTAAACGTAAGTACTAATAACACAATTGTTTATAAAATTGCAGTTAAATATACTTTTATGTGAAGGCTTTTTCTGTTTCGCATTCGCAACAATTACTCTTGGAAACATAACCATACTTCCTCGACTGCTTTCGCTTTAGACAAAATTAAAGCTGAAACAGTGTCTTTACTTAAATTGTATTTAGCTTTTTACACTAAAAATAAAATTATTCCCCTATTAGTTAATAATTTATAACGAATTTTCAGAAGATGCAATATATTTTTAAAATTTTCGCGCTCATTTTTCCTTAAAATTGATTCTTGTAACATACATATCTGTTTAAGGGCAGTGAAATCACGATCAGGTGAAAAAAGCCAGAGTGTTGTTAGGCAAAGCTATACAGGGTTTATATGATTCCCAAAAATATGCAAAATACAAGATGAAAAAAGCTAAAAACAAGATAAAGTTATTTTTGTTTCAAAAATAAAACTTGCACCGATTAAGCTTAAGTAATATTATCGATGCGCGAAGAGGATTAAGGAGTTTTTTTGTAGTTAAAGTTACTTTTAAAGGGATAGCATTCGATACAGAATAACAAAGCAAATTACTCAGTTATTTACAGGCTAATTTGCGAAAAGTTATAATCTTCACAACTCATAACAACACTCGTTGCTTCGGCAATAAAACAAGCATTTGTTTGCTACTGTCTGCACTGAAATTGCGCTTACAGCAGAATTGAGAATTCAGGAGCCATAATTCTAAAGAAAAACAGGCTTTATAGTTGGCTTTTAGATAATCGGTGTGTACTTCATCAACTTGAAATTTGCTGTATTTACTAATCGCATAAATGCAGATATGCTCTTTGGCGACTACAGTATGCCCATTGAGTAGTTCTTTTTCTTAACTTGTTCAAAATTAATACAATAGGTTGTAAACTAACTGCTATTTTGTAACTCTTGTTACTGACGCATAAGTAAATATCATATACGCATTTACTGGAGTCAACGGGTACGGATCGGCAAGAATTTGTAAAATCTTCCGGATGATTTTTAAAGTTTGTGTAAACTACGATTTTAGATCATATTCTCGCAAAAAGCTAATGCACTGCCAACAACTTGCGATCGCTCAACTTTGGTGGTTGCTATAAGTACATTTGCTCATGATATTTTCGTAAAAGCGATCGCTCAAACATAGCAATATTTAGATTAACTGATAAGTAATATTATTTAATTAATATGTATTAAATTTTTGATTAGTTACACTTGATATTATGCAGGGCGTAACTATATGAATAATCTACGGAAAACTAATTTATCAAGTTTATCACGAAAAATTTATGTTAAAAAGCTCTCAAGCTGTGAAAACTCCCACGGTTGAACGCTTGCTTAATCTTTGGGCACAGCGATACACAGTTGACTTATCTTCTATATCTTTAGAAAATGCCTCATCCTCTGAGTCATTGCTGAAAGCCTCATCACCAGAGGGTCGAGCCGCAACCGCGACCAAGTTAAAGGATAATGTATTAGATATCAACTGCAACATGGCATGGATACAAACCAAAACCTTCTACTCTTATATTCCTAACATTTTAAATTTGAACGAAGCAAGGCGAATAACTCAATTTTCCTTTCGGGTGTATAGAAAACTACTAGAAATTTACCAAAAACAGTCAATAAATACTGCTTCTATTTCGGCTGAGAGTAGCGGTAATTCCCCTATTTTATGGGCAATACCAGCAATTGAAGAACTAGCATACGCTCTAGAACCAATATTAATGGTGTTTCAAGAGCAACACATTGTATCTAAGGATTGGCGTGCCCTTGGCTTTTTGACAACGCAGTTGAATTTTAGCAATAGTTTAATTCTAAAAAAACTTACACCTGCCGAGAAAGTATTGCTTGCTTCTTACTTAAACTTTGTCGAAGAGCAAGTTGCTATGCCGTGGCATCGAGTCTGCAATCAAAGTGCTAAATATGAATTGAATTCGCCTGAGTTTATTATTGTAGAGCAAATGTTACCGGCTGCTAGGGATATCGCTCAGAGTGTTTATAATCGACTTGTGGAATTATTGCCCAATCATCGTACTCGTCGGGGAAAATTGAATGATTCTGGTGTAATGCACTCTTGTCTTCGTGACTTAAATATGTTTCAGGCTTATTTATGGCTGTGTTTTTTAGAGAAGAGTATGGCGTCATTTGAACAAGAATTACTTCCTTTATGTGAAATGGTTGTAGAGGGAGTGCAAATTAAATGGGAAATGACAGAAAAATGGTGTCAAGTATTAGCCGATGAAATTATCAGCCGTGTGAATCCAGAACAAAAAGCTTCGTTGCTGCCTTATATTGAGCGAATGCACGAGATATTTTTGAGAGAGCGATCGCGCTTGGGTTTTAGAGAGGAAGCTGTTGGTAGTGGTGTTTGATTAAGTTTCACGCAAAGCCGCAAAGACGCAAACCAAATATACCCGGTGATTAGAAATCGCGGCTACACAAACGAAATCGGCATAACAAAAACTTGAAGAATTTGAAACCCGCGTAGGCGGGTTTAGTCTGTATAGCCGCGAATTCCATTCGCCAAAGCTAAAAATATAAAGATATTTTTACAAAAGTGAGATGCTCCCGATGCGATGACGTTTTCAGCTAATATTTAAGAGCTTAGTTCTGGTTTAATTAACTCGTTTATTAGAGTTGATTATCTATCAGCATTCAATTGCGCGAGAAACTCTTTATATGCCTGATTAATTGCTTGCATTGACGCTTTTGCAGTTGCAGAATTGTTGACATCAGGATGATATTGTCTTGCTAATTGAAGGTAGGCTTCTTTTATATCACTGCGATGATTGCCCGGATGTACGCCTAAGATTTCCCACCATTCCCCAGATAGTATTGGGTTGAGTACGGATTCATTAAAGTTTTGTTTTTGATGCCAAATCTTGATGCTTCCATTGTTACCACCACTTACTAATATTTTGCCATCAGGACTGAAGGCAACAGGACTACGCCCAGAAAGAGTTTGTAGTACTTCCCCAGTTTGTAGGTTCCAAAGTTTGATGATACCGTCCCTGCTGCTACTAGCGAGAGTTTGTCCATCTGGGGTGATAGCAACAGATAAAACCGCTGTTGAATGCCCAGTGAGAGTGTAGAGTAGTTCCTCAGTGTGGAGATTCCACAGCTTAATGGTGGTGTCTGTACTCCCACTAATAAGAGTTTGATTATTAGGACTGAGAGCAAGTGTATTAATTGCTGCCAAATGTCCGGTAAGAATACACCGCTGTTCCCAACTTTTTACATCCCAAAGTCTAATAGTTTTATCAGCACTGCTACTACTAAGAATTTTCCCGTCTGCGCTGAAAGCAACAGATAAAACTGCATCTAAATGTCCATTTAAGGTGCGTTTGAGTGTTCCTGTGTAGCGTCCCCAAAGTCTAATAGTTTTATCGTTACTACCACTAGCAAGAATTTTTCCATCAGGGCTAAAAGCAACTGAGCAAACAAAGCCAGTGTGACTATAGGGAGAATTTAAACAAGAGAATGTACGGAGAAATTTTTTTGTTTTTAGCTGCCAACTACTGATTTTACGATCAACACAGCCACTAGCAATCTCCTGTCCATCAGGGCTGATGGCAACAGATAAAACTGCCTCTGCTTGTCCAGAGAACATATAAAGCCATTTTCCTGTTTTCAAGTTCCACAAATTAACTTGTCTGTCATCGCTGCCACTGATCAAGGTATTACCATCGGGACTAATAGCGATCGCATTAACTGCGGCTGAGTGAGAATGAAGTGTTTGTACACATTTCCATGTTTCAGATGCTTGGGTGTTAAGGGATATTACTTCTTCTGTATTGAAAGCAGAGGTTTCAGGGGTTATGGATGGCGAGGAATTTAATATAGTGGGATTATGTCTTTCAGCCTTGAGCGCTTGTAACTCATCTTCGACTTCTAAGCCTGCAAATTGTTGGTTGAGATCCTCGCCAGACAAAAATAAATCTAACTCGATAACTGCTGCGGAATAGGCATGCATCTGCAAGACTTTTTCTTCCATCCGCTCAAAAAGCTGTGCGGGACTTTCACTAATTCCAGATTCGTCTAACAGTTTGGCAATACCATAGGCTGCAAGTCCAACCACTGCACCAACTCCTGCCATCGGTACTGTGCCAATACCAAATGCCAAACCTATTTTTGGTGCTACTAATCCCATACCACCAATAACGTTAGAAACGCCAGCACCGCCGATTGCACCAATTCCCATTGCACTGAAAGCCGCAGCATCTCCCTGTGCGATCGCATTAATTACACCATAAGCAGCCGCACCAGCAACAGCGCCGGCACCAACTACAGGAACTGTACCAATTCCAACTGCTCCAAATCCTCCCGCTAATCCCATCCCACCCACTGTTGCGGAAACACCAGTACCTGCTACACTTCCTCCTGCTATAAATGCTGCTCCTGTTCGGGAAGTTTGTGTCACTTGTTTTATTTATAGGTAATTTAAGTTACTTAGAGCATAGACTTGGTAAATTTTTGCGAGTTCAGAGAAATCGATGAAATCTTGATGGAATATATGAATTTTTCATAAAAATAGACCGCAGAGGCGCAGAGGAAGCAGAGGAATGCGATCGCGCTTGGGTTTTAGAGAGGAAGCTGTTGGTAGTGGTGTTTGATGTTTGTTTCACGCTTCAGACGCAGAGGAACAGGGGAAGGAACAAAGGTGGGAATGCTTTCTATCTTCCTCAACTAAATTAAAAGGGTTGGGTTTCAATACCTCAGCACAACCTACTTTTTCTACATTTCATCCACTTGCCGTCGTAGTGCTTCCAATTCAGTATCAACTACTTCTGCCGATAAGGTTGTTATAGGTAGCAAATGAATTTCGTTCGGTTTTACCGAGCTAATTAGTTGACTTTTCAACTCTGTTAATTCCGCTTCAACCTCTAGCATGAGTTTGACATTTTCCAAAGCACTCAAGTTGTTTTTCAGGAGTCTAACATTAGTTTTCTGTTGTTAAAGCTGAGTTTTGATTACAGTTACAAGTTGACGTTGAACTTTCTTAGCGATGAGAGCATCTAAAGCTAGATTCTCATCATCTTTTTGCATAGCTATTTCAGCCTTATTGTGCCATTCGCTAACTTTTTTATGAGCTTGATTATACTGTTGTTGAATACTTTGTTGGTTGATAACAGATTCCTTTACAGCTTCCCGTGTTTGTTGGATAGCCTCGTTTAAAATCTTTCCTGGGTCTTGGTCTTCTTTAGTTTCTATAGGCAGGCAACTTGTATGTTCTTTCAGATACTTCAATTCGTGATCAATGTCTTCAAAGTCCACCGTAATAAATTCAAGTTCCTCATTTATTTTATTTGGCTGTGAAACCTCATACTCTGACTCAGAAATCTGTTTTTGCCAACAAGCCAGGTTACGCTTAATGGTATCTAGTTGTGGTGTTTGCTCATCTATAAGCGTTTTAAGCCTGCTAACTATTGCTTCATAACGTTCCTTCTGGAATTTTGCTTGACTAACTAAGTCTTGGCTACCTTCTTTTAGGGCAAGTTTGTATCGTCTTGTCCATTTATCTAGTTCAGCTTGAGCCTGTTGATAATCCCGATGAGCAATTTTCTGTGCCGCGCTAACACTAGCACTAGCCTTGCGTAACTGTCCTAAAGCGTCCTGTGGTGAGTGAGTCTGGTTAGAGAATCCCATAAGCTTGTCGCAGTAGCTGTGAATACTCAAAGCCTAAACTAATCAAAGTGTAACAACCTCGTCACAATCAATGAAATCTTGCTTTTTATTCTTAAATTTTGTGTAAAGTGCAGCCTTCCGCTATCTTAGGTTTTTAGTTAACAAACTGCGCTTAACATGACCTCAGTTTCTCCTCACAAAAAAGCCAAGGCTCTCAAACCCTCTAGCCGTCGTCCTGCTAAAGAACTTTGTAGCGAGTGCGGACTGTGCGATACATATTACATTCACTATGTCAAGGAAGCCTGCGCTTTTATAAATCAGCAAATAGGTGAACTTGAAGAAGAAACCCACGATCGCTCGCGCAATCTCGACAACCCCGATGAACTATACTTTGGTGTTCATCAAGACATGATGGCGGCGCGAAAACAGCAGCCCATCGAAGGAGCGCAATGGACGGGAATTGTCAGCAGCATTGCCATTGAAATGCTCAATCGCGGCATTGTTGAAGGCGTTGTCTGCGTGCAAAACACCAAAGAAGACCGCTTTCAACCGATGCCCGTCATCGCTCGTACCCCAGAGGAAATACTAGCGGCACGAGTAAATAAACCAACGCTATCACCAAACCTTTCGGTGTTGGAGCAAATTGAAAAATCGGGGATGAAGCGGCTATTAGTAATTGGTGTAGGTTGCCAAATTCAAGCATTACGAGCCGTCGAAAAACAACTTGGGTTAGAAAAGTTGTATGTTTTAGGAACGCCATGTGTAGATAACGTCAACCGTGCCGGACTGCAAAAATTCCTGGAAACCACCAGCCGATCGCCTGAGACAGTGGTACATTACGAATTCATGCAAGACTTCCGAGTTCACTTCAAACATGAAGATGGCTCAACAGAAACTGTACCCTTCTTTGGCTTGAAAACTAACAAACTCAAAGATGTTTTTGCCCCTTCCTGCATGAGTTGCTTTGATTACGTCAATTCCCTAGCAGATTTGGTAGTCGGTTACATGGGCGCACCCTTCGGCTGGCAGTGGATTGTAGTCAGAAATGATACAGGTAAAGAAATGCTGGATTTAGTGAACGACCAGCTAGAAACCCAGCCGGTGATGTCGCAGGGAAACCGTACTGAAGCCGTACAACAAAGCATTCCCGCCTACGACAAAGGCGTTACCCTGCCGATGTGGGCGGCAAAACTGATGGGTGTCGTGATTGAGAAAATCGGTCCCAAAGGATTGGAATATGCGCGTTTCTCGATTGATTCTCACTTTACTCGTAATTATTTATACGTCAAGCGGAATCATCCAGAAAAATTAGAAGCACATGTTCCGGAGTTTGCCAAGCGTATTGTCGGGCAGTATAAATTGCCAGAATAATACTTGTTTGCGGTGAGGAAATTACATTAGAGACGCTTTTCAGTTATTTGTTGGGACACGATATTATCGTGTTCCTATTTTTTATCTGAAGAAAATAAAATTTTTATAAATATAAATTTTAGTTAGCATTACAGATATTTTCAGCGAAATAGACCACGCGCTCAGGGCATAGTAATGCGATGTCCCTACTACGAAACATGTGATTCAAATAAATGAAAATCGCTGTATTTTAAATCAATAATCAAACTATACTTAAAAAAATAAAAGTTTAAATTAAATTTGGAAATATTGCTTTTTAAAACATAGTTAATATTGACATTACCTTACCTTAACTTTCTAAGTATATTCTCTTATTGGGTTAATCAGTTGCGTAATGCCAACAAAATATTTTTTGTGCAAAAAAATTGAGAAATAGTAAATAGTTTAACCATGCTAAAAAGTCAGCTTATGCATGAAAATGCTACAGATATTCCTCTTAAAAAAATTTATAGCACAGCCTAAATATTGCACAACAGCTACTAATCTTTAGACCGAAATAAAAGAATTATCAAGAAACTATGGCTTTCTCACGAAGACAATTTTTTACTTTAGCAGGCACAACTGCTGCAACTCTTGTTGTTGGAGATACTTTAAAAGCTGTTTATGCTAAAGCTGCTCAAGGAAAATCACTCAGAGGCTTAGGCTATGGTCCGCTCAAGCCAGATCCTGATAACTTGTTAGATTTACCAAACGGATTTAATTACCGAGCATTTTCGCGGACAGGCGATATCATGGCTGATGGTAATCCCGTGCCTGGTGGTCATGATGGCATGGCAGCTTTCGCTGGACCAAATCGCTCCGTTATCTTAGTTCGCAACCATGAACTTAGCCCAAATTCCTCAACGGAAGTCATTGGACAAAAGTACGACGAGCTTTGTAACGGTGGCACAACGACGTTAATCGTTGGACCAAACCGTAAACTCATTGGAGATTACGGTTCGCTAGCGGGAACTTACCGTAACTGCGCTGGTGGTCTAACTCCTTGGGGATCATGGATTAGTTGTGAAGAAAACACCTCCACTCCAGAAAATACTCCTGAGACGATACAACAGCCAGCAAATTCTGGTAACTTCGTACCCAATCCGAACAGAGTTTCCAAGCGACACGGTTATAACTTTGAAGTTCCAGCATCCATTACATGGCGTAGTGTTAATCCTGTACCTTTGGTAGAAATGGGTCGGTTCAACCATGAAGCTGTTGCCATAGACCCCAGAACAGGAATTGTCTATGAGACAGAAGACCGGGGAGATAGCCTCTTTTATCGCTTCATTCCTAATAAACCAGGCAAGTTAGAGGCAGGTGGTATTCTTGAGGCTCTCGTAATCAAAGGTATGCCTCAAGTCAACACCAAGACTGATTTCCCTGTAGGTAAACCAATGGAGGTTGAATGGGTTCGCATTGAAGATTACGATCCTAAAGAAGACACTGTGCGTAAAGAAGGCTTTGAAAAAGGAGCCGCACAATTTGCTCGCGGTGAAGGAATATGGTATGGCAACGGAGAGTTTTACTTCTGTTGTACAAGTGGGGGTGCTAACAGTAGGGGTCAGGTTTGGCGTTACATTCCTGGCAGAAATGCCAGAGACGGTGGCACTATTGAACTATTTGTCGAGCCAAACGATCAAACCATACTAGATATGCCTGATAACATTGTCGTGGCTCCCTTTGGCGATCTCTTTCTTTGTGAAGATGGCAGCGACCAGCAGTTCGTTGTCGGTGTTACTCCTGGTGGGGAACTGTACCAGTTTGCTCGTAATGCGATTAATACGAGTGAGTTCTGTGGTGCTTGTTTCTCTCCAAATGGTCAGACAATGTTCGTGAATATTCAAACCCCCGGAATCACTTTTGCTATCTGGGGACCTTGGAATAAGGCTTAATATTTAGCATATAAAAAACACCTCACGCACTCGTCGCAAAGACGCGAAGGAAGAAACTCTTTGCTACGAGTGCTACTTTGCGTGAGCTTACTCTTCAGCAGCCCCCACAGCTTCTATTGCCGCTTCTAACGCGATCGCCACATGCGTCCAATGAGTCCCACCTTGACAATAAACCACATACGGCTCTCGCAAAGGACCATCAGCAGAAAACTCCGAAGTACTACCCTCAATAAACGTCCCTCCAGCCATCACTACCTGGCTCTCATACCCCGGCATTTCATCCGGAACGGGGTCAAGGTACGAACCGATGGGAGAATGCTGTTGGATGGCTTTACAGAAAGCAATCAGCTTTTTCGCCGAACCGAGTTTGATTGATTGAATCACATCGCGACGCGGCGCAAAAGGTGCTGGATTCACCGGATAACCGAGTTTATCAAACACATAACCAGTAAGATGAGTTCCTTTCATCGCCTCTCCTACCATCTGCGGAGCCAGAAATAAGCCTTGGAAGAGGAGGCGATTTTGGTCGAATGTCGCACCACCATAACTACCAATTCCCGGTGCGGTGAGGCGACATGCGGCAGCTTCTACTAAGTCGGCGCGACCCGCAACGTATCCGCCAGCGTTGACAATCGTACCACCAGGATTTTTAATTAATGACCCTGCCATCAAATCAGCACCTACGGCTGTGGGTTCTTTTGTTTCAATAAATTCGCCGTAGCAGTTATCTACAAAACAAATGGTGTTCGGATTTTGCTGTTTGACTATGTGGATAATTTTTTCAATCTCAGCAATTGATAAACTTGGACGCCACGAATAGCCGCAAGAACGCTGAATTAATACTAAGCGAGTATTATCTTCTACCCCCCGACTTAAAGCTTGCCAATCGATTGTTCCTTCAGGGGTTAGATTCAATTCTCGGTAATTTATGCCAAAATCAAGAAGAGAACCTTGATTTTCACCGCGTAAACCAATGACTTCTTCGAGAGTATCATAGGGTGCCCCGACTACAGAAAGCATTTCATCCCCCGGACGGAGGACACCATATAAAGCACAAGCGATCGCATGGGTTCCGGATACAAACTGCACCCGCACCACCGCCGCTTCAGCACCCATTACATCGGCAAAAACTTTATCTAAAGTTTCTCGTCCTAAATCATCATGACCATAACCACTTACACCAGCAAAATGGTGTGCCCCTACACGGCGATCGCGAAATGCATCCAGCACTCGTTTCAGATTATGCTTGACCTGAGCGTCAATTCCAGAAAAAATCTCTAACAGTGCCTGTTCTGCTTCTTGCAGCACATCAAAGCTGTTCATTTGTTCCTCTTCCAAAAAAATACACATGCGGATCTTTCGATCTCGCGGTTGCTAACGTTCACAAATTTTTACTCAGGTGATTACTGCATGACAATTGCTGCCTCAACTAAACCTAAAATTAACTGGGTGAACACCCTTTTTATGATTGCTCTGCACATCGGAGCTTTGTTTGCTTTATTGCCTAGCAACTTTAGCTGGAAAGCAGTCGGTGTGGCTGTATTTCTTTACTGGGTGACTGGCGGTTTAGGCATTACTCTCGGTTTTCACCGCCTTGTCACTCACCGCAGTTTTCAAACTCCTAAGTGGCTGGAATATATTCTCATATTTTTTGGCACACTCGCCTGTCAAGGCGGACCGTTAGAGTGGATCGGTACACACAGAATACACCATTTGCACTCTGACCAAAACGACGATCCACATGATTCCAACAAAGGCTTTTGGTGGAGTCACATGGGTTGGCTGGTTTGTCAATCTCCCGCTCATGCGGAAGCTCATCGCTTTACTAAAGACCTCAATGACGACCAAGTTTATCAGCTTTTACAAAAATATTTTATTGTCATCCAATTTGCTTTGGGTGGACTGCTTTTGTGGCTTGGTGGTTGGTCGTTTGTCGTTTGGGGAATTTTTGCTCGCATTGTCTGGGTTTATCACTGCACTTGGTTGGTAAACAGCGCTACGCACAAATTCGGCTATCGCACTCACGATTCTGGCGATCGCTCAACTAATTGCTGGTGGGTAGCTGTTTTAGTATTTGGCGAAGGTTGGCACAATAACCACCACGCTTATCAATACTCCGCTCGTCACGGGCTGGAATGGTGGGAAATCGATTTGACATGGATGACAATTCAATTGCTGCAAGCGCTGGGTCTGGCTACGAATGTAAAGCTAGCACCAGGAAAGTAGCAAGTCGGTCATTAGTCAATGATTAATAGTCAACAAACTCTTGACTTTTGACACTTGACTAATGACTAATAATAAAAGACTTTAACCAATCTGATTCGTAAATCCCGAAAAAGCGGACAAAAGCTATTTACTGGTGCGCTATGCTCAGTTAGGTTGCTATAATCCGAATCGATAATGTAATGTTACGAAACTTTGCAATCAGTGTGTAGAGAGGCGAAAAGTCGCGTCTCTAAATCGGTAGTGTGAGGTTTGTTGTCTATCAGGTATTCATGACTACATCAACAATCAGCAGCCAACAAGAAGCTCGTGACTTTGATAATTCCGAACTGAAGCTTAAAGATATTATCAAAACCCTGCCACGAGAATGTTTTGTGCAAGATCGTCGCAAAGCTTGGACAAAAGCAATAATCAGTGTCTTGATGGTTGGCTTAGGCTACTTAAGCCTGATATTTTCTCCTTGGTTTCTCTTACCCGTAGCGTGGCTTTTTACTGGAACCGCGTTGACGGGTTTTTTTGTGATCGGACATGATTGTGGTCATCGTTCATTTGCCAAACGTCGTTGGGTGAATGATGTGGTAGGGCATTTATTTATGATGCCTTTGATTTACCCGTTCCACAGTTGGCGGATTAAGCATAATTATCATCATGCTCATACGAATAAACTAGACGAAGACAACGCTTGGCATCCCATCAGAACAGAAGTGTTTGAAGGTTGGGATAAAACCCGACAGTCTGCTTTTGAGCTATTCATCACTAAACGCTTGTGGTGGGTAGGTTCAGTAGGACATTGGGCGGTTGTACACTTTGATTGGCGGAATTTCAAAACAAAAGACCAATCAAGTGTTAAACTTTCTGTGGCTGTGGTAGCTCTTTTTGCAGCGATCGCCTTTCCTACTCTCATCGCTACAACCGGTATTTGGGGTTTTGTCAAATTTTGGCTGATACCCTGGCTGGTCTACCATTTCTGGATGAGTACTTTTACTATTGTTCACCATACCGCTTCAGATGTTCCTTTTGTGGAAGCTTCTAAGTGGAATGCTGGAATAGCGCAGTTATTTGGCTCAATTCACTGCGATTACCCACGTTGGGTTGAATTCCTTTGCCACGATATCAATGTTCACGTCCCCCATCACATTTCTACTGCTATTCCTTCTTATAATTTGCGGATGGCTTATCGCAGTATCCAAGAAAATTGGGGCACGTATCTACATAATGAATGTCGGTTTTCTTGGTCTTTAATGAAGCAAATTACAGACCAATGTCAACTTTACACAACCGATAGTGGCTATAAGTCTTTTAACGACTATTACGCAGGACGATAAAAAGCCTGAAGTATCAAGATAAAGCATGAAACTAAGTTTAGGTTTTCATCCTTTATTCTTCATGCTCTGAAATAGATTCTGGCAATCATCCATACACGCAAAGCGTTAGAGACATTGCCAGATAGATTTATCCTGCAAACAAAAATTGAAAGATGCCTCTAACAGTCCATTGCAGAGGTTAAATTTCATGCGTCCAAAAATTGTCCGGTTTATTTCCAACAACAAAATCAAGTGCAATTAGATACCATTAAGTTAGATAATTCTCATAGCTCAAATGAGGATACAGCCAACCTGCCCTTCACTCTTGGTGATTTGAAAGCTGCAATACCCGCTGAATGTTTTCAGCCTAATGTCGGCAAATCACTATATTATTTTTTTCAAGACATCTTGATTATTGGTCTGCTTTATGCAGTCGCTCATTACCTAGACTCTTGGTATTTCTTTCCGATTTTCTGGGTAATGCAAGGAACAATGTTTTGGGCTTTGTTTGTGGTTGGACATGACTGCGGACATCAATCTTTTTCTAAAAAGAAATGGCTAAATGATTTGATTGGTCATCTTTCGCACACACCGATACTTGTTCCTTATCATGGTTGGCGAATTAGCCATAGAACTCACCACTTAAATACTGGCAGTCTCGAAAATGATGAAAGCTGGTATCCTGTGAGTGAATCGGACTACAACGAGATGGACATAGTACAAAAGATAGGTCGATATTATGCGTTTTTATTGGCTTATCCGGTGTATTTATTTAAACGGAGTCCTAATAAAGAAGGCTCTCACTTTCACCCCAACAGCCCACTTTTTAAACCTTTAGAAAAATGGGATGTCATCACCAGCAGTATCTGGTTGATTTGCATGGTGAGTTTGCTAGCTTTAGGAACTTACCAATGGGGTTGGATGTGGTTGTTGAAATACTATGCTGTACCCTATCTTGTGTTTATCATGTGGCTCGATTTGGTGACATTTTTGCACCACACCGAAGCCGACATTCCCTGGTATCGTGGTGAAAATTGGACTTTTTTAAAAGGTGCTATTTCCACAGTTGACCGCGATTATGGTTTTATTAACCATATCCATCATGATATCGGTACTCATGTAGCTCACCACATTTTCTTGAATATGCCTCACTACAATTTGAAAAAGGCTACTGAGGCTATTAAACCAATTTTGGGTGACTACTACCGCAAAACTGAAGAGCCAATTTGGGTTTCATTATGGCGTTCATCTATTAGTTGTCATTTTGTCCCGGATACTGGAGATAAGGTTTACTATACTTCCAACAATAAATTAGTAAAGTAGTAAAGTAGGGTGCGTTACGGCGCAAAAAGCCTGAAAACTGCTTAGATTTTCTTATACTATTGCGGGCACCCTGCTTTTAACTAATACAATTTTCAATTAGTAGAGACGTGAAATTACCCTGCGGGTTCTCCAAAGGAGTACGCGTCTCTTTTATTATCGACATATACATATAACGTATATGAAATTAATTCTCAACCAATCTTCACTATCGAAAGTTAAGCCAGAATATCAAAAATTGCTTAACGACTTGCAAAAAAAACTAGAAAATCGCTTTGGTGTTGACCTGTGTGCTTATTATCTTTTGGGTAGTGTTGGACGTGGGGAAGACCGTCCAGGAATTTCAGATATGGATACAGTAGTTATTCTACGACGTGGTATCACTGATGACGATGAAGTATGGGAAAAAGAAATCAAAGACGAATTTGAACCACAGTATCCCACACTTGAGCGCCTTGACCTAAGTTGTATGGAAGAAAAAGAATTTGATGACCCAAAAGCAGAACGATTGAGATTTATCTTCAAAACCGATAGTGTGTTGATTTCCGGTCTAGATATTACAGCCAAGTTTTCATCATATCCGCCAGGATTTGAATTAGCACAACTTTTGAATGGTAACTATCGCCAAGCATTAGAAAAGATACAGAAAGATATTACAGAACCAGATGAAGATGACCGAAATAATCCTAAATATGTAATGGAATACGTGCGGTGGATATCAAAAAAAGTGCTGCGTTTGTGTTTGGGTATTGTCATGGTAGATAAGCCATTTTATACCAGAAGTATGCAGGAAATGTCGCAAAAGTTTTCTGAATATTATCCGTTTTACCAGTCGCAAGCAGAAACAGCTTTACGTCAATATGTGGAACCAACTAATGATGTAGGCGAAGCACTTGATTTTATTAACGAAATGAAGGCAACTATATATAAGCTGGCGGATGAAAAATTCGGATAAAAGTAGAAAGTATAAAGTTGGGTGCGTTGTACCCGTCTCTCATAATTTTTTGATTCTCGTAGTAATGGAACTTCCATCTGCTTGATTGGTATAAAGTTTTATCCACTTAGCAGATGGAGACAAAACGAAAGGCATGATAAAAGTTACAGGGGCAAGTGTACTAAATAGAAATTTATGCATACCATTAGAGCGAGTTTGAAAGGACACCATCTTCTTTCAATCCGCGACCTTACGACTAAAGACATTAAATCCATATTTTCTCTAACCAGCGACATGGAGAAAATCGTGCGCGATCGCCGTTGCATCGATTTTCTTCACGGCAAGATCATGGCAACTATATTCTTTCAACCGAGTACGCGAACGCGCTTGAGCTTTGAATCGGCAATGTTTCGCCTCGGCGGTTCGGTCTTGACTTTCGGTAACCCGGAGGAAACGCGGGCTGGCACAAAATGGGGCGAAACCCTAGCCGATACCGCCCGCGTGATAAGCAGCTACGCCGATTTAGTAGTTATTCGTCATCCCAAGGTCGGGTCTGCGAACTCCTTCGCGCAATACGCTGATGTTCCAGTCATCAATGGTGGTGATGGTGAAGGTCCGGGATCTGAACATCCAACTCAAGCGCTGATCGATCTCTACACCATCTCGAAGGTCTTTGGGCAGATTAACGGGATTACAATGCTGATCGTAGGGGGGATGCAAATACGTGTTGGCCACTCGCTCTTGCTGGCGATCGCCAGATTTTTTAATATGCGGATTCTTATTTATTGTCCAGATTCATTGTGGCTTTCAAAAGACGAAGAAGCGGAACTGAGGATGCTAGGTCTCAATTATCACCGTGTCGAGTCAATGGAAGAAGGGCTGCTGGAAGCCGATGTCATCTACCATAATGGTTGGAAGGAAAGCAGCCCGGAGCCGATTCCAGATGAGTATCGGATCACGGCAGCAAAGCTTACTCGTGTTCCCAAACACGCGATTGTGATGGACGCTTTGCCTCGAACGGGTCAAATCGCACCCGATGTTGATGCCACACCTTATGCTTGCTATTTCGAGCAAGCATCGAATGGTGTGCCTATTCGGATGGCGCTCTTGGCGCATCTCTTAGGATGATGAAATATATAAGAAATCTGGATCTGTGGAGGAAGCAGCGACTCCCCGGGACCGCTTCTAAGATTACCCATAATGGCTGACAGCGTGTAATTCCCTAAAAATCTGCCTCCTAACTTTTAAAATCGTCCATTTCCCTGCACAATATGTTTAACAGTCGTCAAGGTTTCTAAACTAATCAAACCGCGTCGATGACCTTTTTGATTAGACATTCCTAAAAATACCGAGTCTCCCCGCGAGGGGTTGCGAGAAAAGCGCGGGGAAGCGTTGATGTAGGTAGAAGCGCTGTTGACTCCTAAAGCAAATTGCCGACTTTCCTGATAAGATTCGGTGACAATGCAATCGGCATGACCGCTGCTGTATTGATTAATCCAGGCGATCGCTCCTTCTAAACTATCCACCAATTTAAATGCCACTGTCTTGGTTAAATAAGCACTTCCCCATTCGCTATCTTTAACTCGCTGCAATTGGGGAAAGGCTTCTACTAGTTCGGCATCTGCTTTAATTTCAAAGCCTTTTTCTTTTAAGCTGTTCCACAAAACTGCTAAAGATGAGGGTAAAGCTTGGCGATGAATTAATACTTTTTCTATGGCGTTTACTGGGTCTGGTTCGCTTTGATAGCTGTCTAAAATGACCGATCGCACCATTTCTAAACTGCCATTCAGCGACCAGTAAAGGTAACAGTTGCCCATTCCTGATTTTAACACTGGGACGGTTGACTGTCGCACTACTTGTTGTACTAAGCTAGAACGTCCGTAGGGAATGACTAAATTTAGGTATTGGTCTTGGCTGACTAAATCCCGAATTGAAGCCCCATGTTCTGCGCTGACTAATTCTAAACAGCCTGCTGGTAAACCAACTTCGGCGATCGCACTTTGCAAGGCGTTAGCGATCGCCGCATTAGAATTACTAGCTTCAGCTCCGCCTTTGAGAATGATACTATTGCCGGTTTTGATGCATAAACCCGCTGCGATCGCTCCTAAATCAGGAAATGCCTCATAAATAAATGCAATCACTCCCAAAGGCATCAACTGCGAGTAAGTCTGGGAATCGTCTAATTGATAGTCGGCGCTTCTCACCCGTCGCAGCGGATCTGGTAATTCCCCCAACCTTTGCAAAATCTCCACTGTCGTTTCCAGGCGTTGTGGAGTTAGCTTCAGCCAGTCCAAAATCAAGTCTGGCACCGCCATTTCCCGACTCGCTTCTAAATCTAAAGTATTTGCCTCTAGAATGTCATCAAAGGAGCGGTTGAGCGCCTGTGCCATCGCTAACACTGCGCGACTGCGATCTGCTCCCCTGGTGATGCCTAATTTAAGGGAAGCTAGATAAGCGCGAAGGGCGCTTTTCATTGGTTCGGCGCGATCGTCAAAAACTTCAACTGTCATTGAGTTAACGTCTGTAGGTTAGCCAGACCATCAGTGCGGGTAAGATAGCCAAAAGCACCGCGACCATTGCCCAAGCAATAATGCTGGAACCATTTGCTAATTTTAGTGCTAATGGTAGCCATATAATGACTAGCACGAAAATGATACTCAGCGCTATGGGCAGATAACTTTCTCCAAACCGAGGATGGACAACATGCCAACTAGAACCTGTCCAGCGCCAAGCTCGCTTGTAGGGATAGGTGGTCGAAAGTTGCTCTAGGACAATACCATTATCTTGCACTACAAAGATTTGCTGACAGCGATCGCAACCAAAGGCATCTGTCAACGTAATCGGAATTAAGCGTCCCCGACGACGACAGGGACACGGATATTCATTGTTAAAGTCTATTTTTTCGGCTTTTTGGGATTGCACAACCGACTTAATAACTTGAGCGTGTTTATCAAAATATACGAGAATAAATTTCCCTAGGCAAATGCCATAGGGGGTAGCTATTCTCGTAACAACTTTTTATATCAATAGCGTAGGTAGAGAAAACCTGCCACAATTTATCTTAATTGATTTGCCTATTCAGGAATCGCACGTCTGACCGGATAAAATGTGACAGCATTGTTTAAGAAATTCTTTCATTTGTGGCTTTCAAAGTAATTTAGTTGCCTTTTTGGGAAATTTATTGTATGGAAACATCTGGTAGAGTTGTAATGCGATCGCCAAAGCTTTGTTCAGACAACTTAATTATGGTAAATGTGAGCAATGTGGTGTAAATAATCCCTATTCCTTGATCGGGATATCAATATCAGCCAGATGGTGTTAGTTTTGCCCCCAGATATCTTTTCCCTAATTTTATTCTCAAAAGACGATTTGCACTCTTTGACAATTTAATTTAACTTTCGTTACCTTTAATTAAGTCTAGTACACCTACACAAAACATCTTATCTGTAATATGACTCTTGGGCAAGAGCGATCGCCCTATAAATTAAATTGATATAGGCAGGCTAAAGTCATCTAGGCTATTGCAGATATCGGTAACGCCGCATACATCCAAAAAATCGCGGCGTTGCTGAATCAAGGTATGATATCGTGTCCGGTTAAAGACTTATCATGGTTGTCCGCACTCTTGCACTCTAGCACTCTAGCAGGGGGACAGAGGGTTTCCCGGTTTTTGCTATTATGTGGGAATTATAACTAATTAGCCGGACATGGTATGAAGTACTGAGGAACTGGAACATCCCAGATTTGAGATAGGGAAGTAACAGTGGAATGGAGTGCCTCAGCATTTCCTCCGATTTGGAATAACACAGGGTCTTGCGATGCAGTCGAGCGGTTTGGGTGGCGCAACGGGCTATTCTACCCTAGAGTGAGCGTACTTGAGAAACCGCGAGCAATGTTGTTATTAACCTTAATTTCATTAATCCTCGTAGAGACGTTCCGGCGGAGCGTCTCTACAATTATGTGTGATTTACCGAACATGATATAATATTTCAACCCAATTTTGTCTTCAAAACTTCAGACACATTCTGCAACAATATCTCGCGCACCGAATCCAAATTATTTGGCTTTGATGACTCAATTAAAGACCTTGTTTTGAACTGATTTGGCTCAAGCTGTTCACTAGATAAAGCTTCAGCTAATTGCTGATAAAGTTCCGGGTTTGTCGCAAAATAAAAAGCTAGCTCTTGTCCCACTTCTTTCAATCGTTCTGGTAATTGAGTTTCTGTTGTTTGCAATAGTTTAGCCAGACATACTTGTAGTTTATTGTTATCTTCAGCCACTTGGATAAAATTAGCTTTTTCTTGACTGTCAAATAGTTGTGCGTCAAACAGATGAGTAAAAGTATCAAGTCTTCCCTTGTCTATTTGAGGATGTTGTTCTAAAGCTTGCGCTGGTGCAATAATTGAACGAGTAATATTATCAGGTAATGGTGCTGCAAGGACTTTCTCTGCATTGACAATTCCTGCACCAAATTTATTCGGCTTCCATGTGGGAAATTGCTCGCAACTATCGCGCAGGATCTGATTAAAAATAAAAGGAATTTTTTCGGCTCCATACCGTTGGATCAGTTGATCTCGTCCATGATATGACAACCATAAAGCCGCTATCCCCGCGACTTGGGGAGTACATAAAGAAGTGCCGGTACCTGGTTCAACGTTATATTCAATCTCACCGTTTTTCTTTTTGGCTTTTGCACACCAAACTCCATCACAAGGAGCCGTGACATCAACTTGCCGTCCCCGCGCTGAACCCTTCCAGATTTCACGCTGCACATCACAGCCAGTAACAGCAATCACTTCCTCATAAGCAGCGGGCCAAACTACGTAGGGAACAAAGTTACCAGCAGCTGCTACTATAATTAAGCCTCGTTTTTGAGCATAAGTTATCGCACTTCGCAGCCGTTTGTTAAATACACCACTGCCCAGGCTAATTGAGAGGACATGAGCACCATTATCTGCCGCATACTCGATCGCTTTAGCTAGATTAAGTACGCTCAGTAGTATAACTGAGTACGAAACTCGTAACGGTATTATTTTCGCGCCAGGAGCGACTCCCGTCATTCCTTTTCCGCTTGGGTAATTGCGTTGTGCTCCTCTTGGACTACTCATCAGACTGGATGTGTATGTGCCGTGACTTGGAGCGGGTAACAATACCCCTGAAGGTGCTTCGAGTTCGTCTTTAGCGTCCTGATCGTTCTTGAGAAAATCGTAGCCTTTTTTTACAAGTATATTGGTAATAATTTCCGGATGTTCGGTATAACCTGTATCTGGTAGCCCTATAATAATTCCGTGTCCTGGTGGTCGATTCGGGTCGGGAAAAAAGCGTGACCATGCCTCAAAGACTCGCATTTGCTTGAGATTCCATTCGACATCAGTGCTTTGGTCATCTATTGCGCGTTCCATACTGACTTCAGGCTCTTGATTGAAGTCTTCGCGATCGCTTAAAGGAACTGCAAACAGTGGCTGTGCATCCACAACTCCTGGTTGAGAACGCAGATTATAAGACTTATCCCAAGCATCTTTGACTGACAAAACTTCTTTGTTTAAGGTGACTTCAAACTCAGTCAGATTGTCACCAATTTGCTCTACATTCCAATCTAAACCAAATGCTTCGGTGACGATTTCCTGGACTCTGTGCTTTTGTCCTGGCATTACCATCTCCAGAAAAAACCCTTCAAACTTAGGATTTAAGTCATTTGGAGCGTTTAGGCGATCGCTAATATCCATAAAATTCACCTTTAGTAAAATAGCAGACATCAAGACTTACGTAAATAACTGTTGCAGGCGATCCCTAAGGGCAAGACGCACCCATCATTTGAAACGAAATGGAGAAGTCAGAGGTTCATCTAAGCGTTAGATAACCACCTATTACATCTTCAAAACATTTGCATTTTAACCGTTTTTAGATTTTAATTTGACAAATTACTAGTTATATTTACATTTTGCAAAGTATGTGATTTTATAAAAAAATCATTTTTACACTGCATAATCTTGCATAATTTTCATAGCAAAAAAATACTTAAAATGGCTCATCCTTGAAGTAAATAATCGGCTATTATCTCAATAATGCGCTTATAAGGGTTTTTTATCTAGAAATACAAACCATCAATTCCTATAATTATTAATTATTTTTAAATAATAGCAATAAGCTGGAATTTTATTGCTATTATATATTTATAATTTACATTTTTCTTAATTAGGGTAATCAAACATGAAAATTAGCGCACGTAACGCTCTTAAAGCTAGTGTGAAAAAAATTGAACCAGGCTCTATTAACACTGAAGTAGTATTAGAAATAGCGCCCGGAGTAGAAATCACAGCGATAATTACAAAACATTCAGCAGAGACCTTAGGACTTGCAGAAGGCAAAGAAGCTTATGCGGTAATTAAATCAACCGATGTAATGGTAGCTGTAGAATAGACTTCTTGCACTCATTATATTTTTTGCATGTTAAGTCAGCGTAGACGGTGAGTCCAGCGCTGCGGGAGGGGAGCCACTGCATTGGACGGGTTCCCCGGCAGTCACGCATGTGGCGTTTCCCTCCGTAGGCTCTGGCGTTAGCGACGCAGCAGCGTCATCCGAAGGGACTTTGTTTGTCTAGCCCAGACACTGCGTTGCAATAGACTTGTCCGAGCGGAGACTTTCTCCGTTCACGTACTCCTTCAAAGAAGCAAGCTACAAAGCAGCGTGTCCCACAGAAGCGTTGCCGCAGGTATCGGAACTTCGGGAGGTTCCGAAGGCATGTTATGTTCCTCCGCTTCCACTCCATCCCTGCCGCTAAGTTGTCGCGTCTGCCGTCCAGGGTAAAGCCCCTGAGGGTATTTATCTTGCAAGAAAATCCAAATCGCTTTCTTTTATCAAAGAATCTTGAATCAACAGTATGTATAAGTTATCATTTCAATGAAATACAAAGCTCTATTTTCCTACAATATCTAAATTATTAAAAACTAAAAGTAATTAATTAAGCTTCAGTCTTTAGCAATAGTAATATCGCTCGATTTAATCAGGGCATATGCTTCTGTTCCCTCATGTAACTCTAAATCATCCGCTGATGCTGTGGTAATAACCGACGTTAACTCAACTTCGTGAATTACTTTTATCGTCACTTGACTGCTAACTTCTCCGCGAATAACTTGTTCTACTACACCTTTAAGAATATTGCGAGAGCTAATTTTTAAAGGTTTCTTTTGACTACTAATTTCTCTTTCGGGAGTATCAACATCTTTCTTCTTTGTTTGCTTGGTTGGTACTGGTGCTGACGGTGGAGAGGAAGGGGTATTTAAACCCCGCACTAGTTCCCGCAAAACCTCCGTCTTAGTGCGCTGAGACTGCTGGCAGAACTCTTCGAGAATTTTCCGTTCCTCGTCAGATGTTTGAAAAGTGATCCATCCTTGTTCTTTTCTTGGCATATTTATACCAAATTTATTGGTAATATTACAGTTGTGGTGATTAAGATACTACTAAGCGTTAATTCTACGCAAAAAAGTTTTCTCTAATTACAATTTGACCATAAAAAGCAGACGATTTCTGGCTTTGGTTAGCATAATGCTGTGAATTGGCTTGCCGCTGCTAACTCGATCATCTGTAGCAGCACAATCTAATAGCACCTTGCTGATATCAGCCGCAGCGAGTTTAGAAGACCTAATGGAAGAGATTAAGCTGCTTTACCAACAAGCTAAACCTAATGTCAATATTAACTATAACTTTGGGGCTTTTGCTGCTTTACTGCAACAGATTTAGCAGGAGTGTACCACCGGATGTCTTCATGTCTGCTGGCAAGAAGCAGGTGGACAGTTTGGAGCAAGCAGCACAGCTAGTTTCAGGGAAGGAGGAGCATCTTAGCCCCTACAAATTAATTGCTAGGTTCTGTCTGCTTCCCAAAATAGTAATAAACCGCCGATAAAAACCACAAGGAAAGCGACTGGAAATATATTTCCATTTACTATTGCTGAACTAAATACGGCTGCTATTAAACTGATGCCAAATACGATAATTACCAAACCTAAAGATTTTCTTACCATAGATTCCCAACACCCTTTAAATATTTATCCAACTTTTAGCTTTTCAGAAGCTACCGATATAATTAAAGATTGATATTTAGTATTTGGTTTATATTTACCGTAAACATTATCAAATTGAAATGGTAACATCCAACCAACCGTTGTAGAGACGTTATGCTGGAAAGTCTTTAGAATATGTGTAATTTGCAGGACATGAGACAAGTTTAAAAATAGCTGAAATTAGATATACAACTTTGTATAATTAATGCCATTCTCAACAAAAGTCTTCTATTAATTACTAGATTTTTTACCTTTCACTATCAGCCAAATGTATTTATTGCATAAATCTGGATAATTAGTATTTAAAACCGCAGATACATACAGATAATTCAGTCTGTTTTTAGTTGTCTTTCTATAAACCACGCTAACGCGGCTAATCCTAATAATAATGGTGTCAACCAATCGCCCCAACGTACATAAAAAGTCTGCGTTTGTCGGCGATAAATTGTTTCCGCATGAGTTTCGTAGGTATTGTGTCCAGATATCCACAAAGTTCTGCCGTGAGGATCAACAAAAGCTGAATATCCAGTATTCGTCGCTCGCACTGCCCATCTATCAGTTTCAATTGCCCGCATGATATCTTGAGCATGGTGTTGAGCAGGCATGGCAGCGCTGTAATGAGCATCGTTAGAAGCGGTAAGTATGAATTGTCCACCTGCGGCAGCTTGATAGCGGAATTGTTCGGAAAAAGCAGATTCGTAACAGATTCCGACAATAGCACGACCAAAAGGTGTGTTAAACACTTGATTTGGTGAGCCGTGAACTTGGTGTTCGTCTAAAGGCGACAAGCGCTGAATAATGCCGCCTAAAATTTGCTCAAACGGAATATACTCGCCAATAGGAACTAACTTTGCTTTGTCGTAACGACTAAAAATTTCTCCATTACCAGTCAAGGTAAATAAACTATTTGTATAACTGCGTCCTTGTTCTCCAAAAGCGCCAATCCAAGCAACTACGCCTTTTTCCCGCACTGCTGAAACGAGGGAAGTATTCTTTAAGTCACGTTGGAAAAAAGGTAATGCTCCTTCTGGGGTTAAAACTGCATTTATACCTTGATTTGCTAATGTTAAATATCCAGTAGTGTAACCTTCAATGGCGCGACGAAAACCTTCAGGATAAAGTTTGATTTCGTTAGGAATATTGCCTTGAACAATTCCTACTTTTAAGGCTGTTTCTAATGGTTGCGCGAGGGGACGGCTATATAAACTAAAGCCGACGAGGTGCAAAATAAGGCAAAAGGCGAAAGGTAAAAAGTAAAACCTAATATTTTTACTTTTTCCTTGTATCCATGCTTCTGCAAGTAAGCCATTCACGGCGACAACTGCTGCTGTCACCGCAGTGGAGCCTGAAAGTTGACCAAGGTGTAAAATTACTAGATTATGCGGACTTTGAGTGTAAGAAAGAGAACTCCACCACAAAGCGCCATTACTCCAAAGTGCTTCTAATCCGCACCAAAGGGCTGTACCAATAAGAACGCGAGTAAATACATTTTGGAGCGAAATTGTTCTCATGGCGATCGCCCAAACAGCAACTAATGCTGCACCCCACAGAGTAATGAATATCCAACAAAATAGGGCTATTCCCAAACTCGCCAACCAAGGAACCCCCATCCAAGTCATTGGATGAATTCCAGTAATCCAGTATAGGGCAAGACCGTGATAACCTATACCCCAAGAAAGGGCGAGGAGGAAGGGGGGAGGGGAGGAGGGGGGGAGAGGGGGAGTAGGAGAGGATAGAGGAGATTGTTTTTGGCGTATCTTAGAATTTACAATTAATACCCACAGCGGGGCAAGGGCGATCCAAGCTAAGAACCATACGTTAAATGGGGGTACGGTAAGCCCCATCAAAATACCACTAATTAAAGCAGTTATGAGTTTTGAGTTATGAGTTTTGAATTGGAAATTTTTTAAATTCATAACTCTTAACTCCTAATTCCTAACAGTGTAGAGACGCGATGAATCGCGTCTCTACTCTAACTATTCCACCTCTACCACATCAGCAATATCGGGTGCCATATCCCCAGTATCGGGGGGAACGATCGCTACTCCGGTAATTGCGTCATCTTCGTCTAAACGCTGCACTCGCACTCCGGTGGCAGATCGCGATTGTACAGAAATGGCATTTGTCGATTGTCGGATAATAATACCGCGATTGGTAACCATCATAATTTCATCGTCACTGTTGACGATGTGCAAAGCAGCCAATTTGTCTTTGGTTTTCCGGTTTTTGAATTTAGTTGCCATTAAACCTTGACCGGCACGATTTTGTAGGCGGAATTGAGCAACTGGGACGCGTTTGCCATATCCTCCCATTGTAATCACCAAGACCCAAGGACCAATACTGGCGTTAGCGGGAATTTCTTGTAATTCTTCTTCAGCGATGATTTCTTCTGTTTCGATATCCTCGATCACATCAACTTCTGTCTCTGTAACCGTATCTAAGGTGTCAAGAACTGCGGCTGGTAAAATTGCCATACCCACCAGTTCATCGCCTTTCTTCAGTTTCATCGCTTTGACTCCACGAGTTGCCCTACCTAGAGGACGCAGTTGCTCTTGGGTACACCGAAAGTGAATTGCCATACCCAGACGGGAACCAATGATGATGCTGTCTTCTACTCTAGCGCGTCCTACCCAGCGGAGTTGGTCGCCTTCTTCAAGAGATATAGCAATTAAGCCGTTGGCGCGAATGTTGCTAAATGCTTCCAATGCCGTTTTCTTGATGTTCCCGCCTTTAGTGAGCATTACCAGATATTCATCGCTGCTAAACTCGGAAACGGGGACAATAGAGGTGATTTTTTCTTCTTTGGGAATCGGCAGCATTTGCACGATTGGTGTCCCGCGTGAAGTGCGGGAACTCACGGGAATTTGATATGCTTTGACGCAGTAAACAACTCCGCGATCGCTAAAAAATAAAACACTGTCGTGATCGCAGCAACTCAGGAAATGCTCAACGGTGTCGTCATCTTTCACCTTGGCGGCAGCTTTACCTCTGGTAGCACGATTTTGGGCTTCAAAGGTGTTAACTGGCATCCGTTTGATGTAACCTTGTTTAGTAATCAAAACGATCGCTTTTTCATTGGCAATCAAATCAAGGTCATCTAATTCGCCTTCACCTAACGAAATTACCGTGCGGCGCGGTGTAGCATGAGTTGCTTTTATTTGGGTAACTTCGGTTTCGATGATTTCTAAAATCCGTTCCCGCCGTGCCAAAATATCTTGCAAGTCGGCAATTTGATTTTGTAAATCGTCGTGTTCTAGGCGAATTTTATCTGCTTCTAGTGCTGTCAAACGTCGCAGTTGCATTTGCAAAATTGCGTCTGCTTGCACTTCTGAAAGTCCGTAACTTGTGATTAACTCACCTTTTGCTGTGGGTGCATCCGGTGAATGACGAATTAAGTTAATAATTGCATCTAAATGTGATAAAGCAATTAATAACCCTTGTAAGAGATGATCGCGTTCTTCAGCTTTCCGTAGTTCGTATTGTGTGCGTCTGGTAATCGCTTGGATACGGAAATCGAGGAAGACGCTTAAGAATTGCCTGAGGCTAAGAACTTGCGGTTCAGCATTTACCAACGCCAGCATATTTGCGCCAAAGTTGGCTTGCAAAGGCGTTTGCTTGTAGAGATTGTTCAAAACGACGCGGGGATAAGCATCGCGCTTGAGTTCGATGACGATTCGCATTCCATCGCGATCGCTTTCATCCCGAATATCTGAAATTCCCTCTAAGCGCTTTTCGTTCACCATTTCGGCGATTTTTTCAATTAGCGCCGCTTTGTTGGTTTGGTAGGGCAATTCGGTGATGATAATCGCTTCTTTATCCGGGCGTCCGCGCTGTTCCAGCGTTTCAATGTTAGCTACGCCCCGCATGGTAATCGAACCGCGTCCGGTGGTGTAAGCTTCTTTAATCGCCGCCGTTCCCAGAATCTGCGCCCCCGTAGGAAAGTCGGGACCGTGGATATATTGCATCAACTCGATATCAGTGATTTCCGGGTTGTGAATCATTGCTACTAACCCATCAATCAACTCGCCCAAGTTGTGGGGAGGAATGTTAGTTGCCATACCCACAGCAATCCCAGAAGAACCGTTGAGGAGTAACTGGGGAATACGTGAGGGTAGAACTGTCGGTTCTTGTTGGGAACCGTCGAAGTTATCAGCAAAATCTACGGTTTCCGATTCGATGTCTTGCAGTAGGGCAGCAGTGGTTAAAGAGTGCAAGCGACATTCGGTGTATCGCATTGCTGCTGGTGGGTCGTTGTCTACTGAACCGAAGTTACCATGCCCATTGATAAGAGGCGATCGCATCGAGAAATCTTGCGCCATCCGCACCAAAGCATCATACACTGCCGTGTCGCCGTGGGGGTGATATTTACCTAATACCTCCCCGACTACACGGGCGCATTTCCGAAACGGACGGTCTGCGGTCAACCCCAACTCATGCATGGCATAAAGAATGCGACGATGCACAGGTTTCAGACCATCCCTGGCATCTGGCAACGCCCGACCTACAATTACGCTCATCGCGTATTCCAGATAAGACCGGGACATTTCGTTCCGCAGATCGGTGGGGATTATCCTATCCTGGGAATAAGTCATATAACCTTAAAAAACTCCAAAAGTGGCAGATTTTAGCTTTTTTAATTCAGTAAACGCCGAATTATTCTAAATTTGTCTTGAATAATGGCAATTATTTGTTAAAATTCTAGCACATTTTGCCTTCGTTTGCCGGGGCTAGAGACGAGGGACTGAGGATTGGGGATTGGGGACTGGGGATTGGGGACTGGGGACTGGGGATTGGGGACTGGGGATTAGGGACTGGGGACTGGGGATTGGGGACTGGGGACTGGGGATTGGGGATTGGGGACTGGGGACTGGGGACTGGGGATTGGGGATTGGGGACTGGGGATTGGGGATTGGGGATTGGGGACTGGGGACTGGGGATTGGGGATTGGGAAAGAAATACAATCCGTTACCTACGCTCATAATCCGTAACCGTAACCCCTAATCCCTAATCCCTAATTCCTAGTCTTCTTGAAGAGATTGCTCAGACTTGAGTTGAGATGCAATTAAGGGAACTTTTGGAGCGAGAAAAAATCCCATCAAACTGGCAAAGAGAATCGGTGTCAAGGGATTGAAGTTGGTTAGTTTTGACAGCAGCAAAGTTGTACTTATAGGTGTGCGCGTCACAGCTGCATTGATAGCAGCCATTGTACAAATCATTGCCAGTGCCGGGTTAATTCCTGGAATTAAGGTTGCCACTGCTTTGCCGATACAAGCACCAGTAAAAAATAAAGGGATGATAAATCCACCGCGCCATCCACCTGTAACGGTAAGGCTGATAGCAGCCATTTTACCTAAGGCAAGAGTTAAGAGGAAAATAGCAGAAAAGTTAGTATTGAGGACAGACTCTAACTCTTCATGCCCAAAATAACGAGTTAGCGGCAATAAAGCGGCTAAAGAGCCTAATGCCAGCCCTGCTAATGTTGTGCGGAAATAAATAGGTCCGGGAATCTGGGCATATAGGCGATCGCAAGAGCGAAAAATACTTATAAAAATCCATCCCGCTACTGCCCCAATCATCCCAAACAAAATAGCGAAAGCAAAATCATTGATGTTCTCAAGCTGGTACTTGGGGAAATGCCATGTTGGGGCAATTCCCAAATGTGTAATTGCAGCAAACACCAGATAACTAGCGCAACTAGAAACAATCGCTGGCATCAGCGCTTCGTAGTACTCCACAATATGCTGATGGTGTAAGATTTCTAAAGCGAACATCGCACCACCAAGAGGTGCGCCAAACAAAGCAGTAAAACCCGCAGCCATTGCCGCTAAACTCATAGTTCTCAGGTCTTCACCTTGAAGTTGCCAGCGATCGGCAATCCAAGTCCCAAAAGAACCTGTAACCTGTACCAGTGGTGCTTCTGGTCCAGCACTGCCGCCGGCCGATATACTGACTAGAGAAGCCAGAATCATTGAGGGATTTTTGCGAGCATCTAGGCGTCCGCCGCGAAAATGGATATTATCGACAATCACGGCGATTTCACCAGGATTTCCTAGAAAATGAATCACCAGCCCAATAACTAAACCGGCTAATGGCATCACTATCAATAGACTAAGACCGCTGAATCGTTCTAGTCCGTGAGTAATTAGTTCTAGAACATTCCAGTACAAAGCAGCAAATAAACCACAAACAGTCCCTACAGATGCCCAGCGTAAAACCCACCGCGAAATCATTAGCGGATTACGCCTTAGCTGTCCAAAAAGCTGAGAAAGTGTCCAACGTTGAATTTTATCGGAGTTATTACGCTTTGGTAGCACTGCTAATTTCCTATTTAAATGAAAAACAGTAATTTAAAATACCGAATATTTATGCTTTCTATGATTCATACCATTTACTTTGGTGTATTATCTTCCAGCCAAAGGTGGCTTGACATAAGCGTGCCTTGTGCCTCAATCGTGGTAATTTAAGCCCCAAGATAGTGTATGTCTCATAACAGCAGAGATTAAGCTGAGGCGTAAGTTCTATCGGGCAAAAGTCATGACTCAGGAAAAACATATTAATCAAGCTGAAAAGATGAATCCAGAGGAGGATGCGCCGGAATTAAGTCCAGAGGTGTTGGACATGATCAAACACCCGCCAAAAATGGACGATGTGTTGCGGGATCTATCGCCAGAAGAACTTAGAGGTAACCAGGCTTTGGTACCGGAAATGCTTGATGAACCAACCGATGAATTGGCTGGTTTCAACAAAGACTAGCGAAAAAGCTGATATAGTCTACTTTCTGCCTTCTGCCTTTCAGTGAGGATACAATTTGAGTGCTGTATCCTGCTGCCTACTTTGCTCACACTATGTTCCCAGTAATCTATTCTGACGAGTTTCTGGAACACAAAACTGGATATCTCCATCCAGAAAAGCCAGAAAGGTTAACAGCGATCGCTTCCGCTATCAAAGCAGCTGCGTTTGCAGAACACATTGAATGGCGATCGCCTACACCAGCATCTCAAGCGCTCGATCTGATGTCTGTTCTTCAACAAGCACACACCGATCGCTACATTCACAAAGTCCAAGAAATCGCTTCTACCGGCGGTGGTTATTTAGATGGAGATACGCCAATTTCCCCGCGCAGCTACGATGTAGCATTATTGGCGGCGAGTGCATGGTTAGATGGAGTTAATGCTGTGCTAGCAAATCAAAATCCCGCTTTTGTGCTAGCGCGTCCACCGGGACATCACGCCGAAAGTGATGTGGGGATGGGTTTTTGCTTATTTTCTAATGCAGCGATCGCCGCTTTTTACGCTTTACAACAACCGGGAATTGAACGTGTCGCTATTCTGGATTGGGATGTGCATCATGGTAATGGTACACAGGCGATCGTTGAAACGAGCAAGCAGATTGCTTTCTGTTCGCTACATCAATACCCCTGTTATCCCGGTACTGGCAGAGCCACAGAACGCGGTTTTCATGATAACGTGTTAAACTTACCCGTGCGACCTGGTAGCGATGTAGCAGTATATCAGCCATTATTTGAAAAAAAGATAATCCCCTTTTTATCCAACTTTCAGCCAGATTTACTGATTGTCAGTGCTGGTTATGATGCTAATGCTGACGATCCTTTAGCAATGATTAATTTACAACCAAAAGATTATGGTTTGTTTACTGATTATTGTTTGAAATTAACTCGGAAAATTCTTTTTGGCTTAGAAGGTGGCTATGATTTTAAAACACTATCTCAATCAGTAGTCGCTACCATAGAATCCTGTTTATTACCGTAGTAAGCCTTGAAACGCTTATTAAAAGCTTAATTTAAGGGCACTTAAGTGCCCACTACAAATACTTTCGCGTCAACGATCTACAAAGGTAGATTGACTAGCGGGAATATTGCCAACTTTTGACTCGCCCAAATAGTTATAAACCGCTTTTGACACTTGACGAATAAAGTACATTGCTCGATCGTCGTGGTTAGGTCTGCGTACTAAAATACCCGCTAAATAGCTTTTACCGTTTGGCATTTGAATTATGCCAGCATCGCCCAACACAAATCTGAGTGTACCAGTTTTGTGAGCAATTACAGCTTTCTTATCTATGCCAGCAGGAAGTAACGATCTATTCTGATTGCGGCGCATGATTGCTAAAACTTGATTGCGGCTTTGTGGTGATAGCAAACGATTGTTAGTAAGTAAGGCTGATAGTCTTACCAAATCTTTCGGACTAGTTGTATTCGTGCCACCGATATCTGGAAGATTATTACGAATTACTGTATTTTGCAAGCCCCAATTACGAAAGCGTTGATTTAGTTTAGTTTCTCCGCCCAAACGGTCGATAATCATATTAGTCGCCGTATTGTCGCTAATAACCATCATATTAGTGACAGTTTGCAAAACGCTGAATTTTGTACCTACGGGTTTGAATTGCATTGTTCCAGCTTCATTTGCAATCAAGCCACGGCGCATCACCAGTTTTTCATTCAGCTTAATTCTACCAGCATCTATTTCTTCATACAAAGCTACCAAAACCGGAAATTTGATAGTACTAGCTGCTGAAAATATCTTTTCGCCATTAATATCTACATAGTTCCCTGTTTGTAAATCTAAGAAAAACATTCCCGGATTTAAAGAACGATAACGATTCATTAATGCTTTAATTTGCGAATTTAAAACAGGTATTTCTTGACCTAAATTCACAACTCCTGCAAACGTAGAAGCATCACTTGGTGCGATCGCAATATCTTGGCGGTTTTCACCACCCGAAACTGATATATCACTTGGCTGGCGGTCAATTGATGAAAAATTCACGACCCAATGTGAACGCGAATCGCCTTTAATTGTAAGACCTTGAGGAGAAATATTGTAACCAGGTGCTAATTCAATTACTAATCGAGTGCTTTGTTCATCAGGTTGTCCAATGCGAATTTCTTTAATAGCTTTGCCAAAGCTTTTTCGCATAGTTGTAGTGTCAATCCTAGTTCCAGGTAAGTCAATTACTAATCGTTTAGGGTTATCAAGTAAAAAAGCTTTAGGCTGTATACCAGAATCGGTGGTGATATGTAACTGATTTTGAGCTTGGTCAAAATACCAGGATTCTAATTTAGCTGCATTTGCTTGCTCAGACATTAACACTAAACTAGCCAAGCTTGCCAAAAATAAGCGACATTTCATGTGTGTGTTTAAAATGTATTTACATTTACTTAAACTTTATTTACCAGGATTTTGCTTTGCATCAGGAAAATAAAATACCAAAAAAATCAATAAATATTTAATAATTAAAATATACAAACACAAAAATTTGTGCCATTGCCATTGGCAAAAGCAATTCAAATCAAATCATTTAATAATAAAAGGGTGGAAAACACCCACCACCTTGACGAAGAGATGATAATTGATGTTTCCACCCTGCGAATAAATTTTGGTGAGGTAATTAAAGTTAAAAACCCGCTTTTTCTCGTGACAAGACTCTGTTTTGTCACGCACTTACAGTGGGCTGCTGCCTCCCCTAAAATCTGGAGGCAGAACCTCCTTTAAGGTATTCCCAGTCTCAGACTGGGAACTAGTCAACTAGTCAAGGGGTGCATGTTTTTCTTTTCCTTTTCCCCGTCCCCTTCCCGCTTCACGTGAGGCGTTGCAATCATCTGCATTCCCGCTGGTGCGGCTAAAGTCAAACCACGGCGCACAGGACGCACAGGACGCTTATTTACTAGCGAGACTTGAAAGCGAGAAAGAATTGTTGCCAACACCAGTTTCATTTCATACTGAGCAAAAGCCATACCAATACAGCGACGATTACCACCACCGAAGGGTAAATACTCGTATTGAGAAAATTGTCTTTCTAAAAAGCGTTCTGGTTTGAACTGCTTGGGTTGTGGGTAGACTTCTTCGCGCTGGTGGGCTAAATATATACTAGGGACTACTATAGTTTTTACTGGTAGATGATAACCCATGATTTCAATTGGGGATTTGACTACCCGAATAAAACCAGTCATTACAATTGGATAAATTCGCAGTGTTTCTTGGCAAACTGCATTTAAATAAGGCAGTTTAGCAATAATACTCGGATCTGGGTTGTTACCAAGGGGAGCAAGTTCTTTTAGTAGTTTGTCACGCACCTCTGGTAAATAATCAATCCAATAAAAAGCCCAAGTCAATGCCGAAGCTGTGGTTTCATGTCCGGCAACCAGCAGCGTCATTAACTCATCGCGTAACTCTTCATCCGACATGGGCTGTCCATCATCATAACGAGCCGACATCATCAAACTGAGGATATCTTGGCGATTTTGGTTGGATTCAGTTCTTCGTTCTTTAATTAGAGCATAAACGAGTTCATCAATTTGTTTGATCAAGCGCAGCACCCGACCCCAAGGACTCCATGCGCCTAAATCTTTTTGTATAAACCGAAAAAAGAAGACGCTGGACATCAAAGGGGAACCCATGAAATCCAGCACGGATGTCAGTAGCTGACGAAGTTCTTGAAAACGCTGTCCCTCATCTAAACCAAATACAACTCGCAAGATGACACGCATGGTGATTTCTTGCATCGACGAACGAATATTAAAAGGCTTGTTAATTTTCCACTCGTCGCTTATTTGCTGGGTGATTTGGCGGATAATTTCACCATAAGCCCGCATTCTATCACCATGAAAAGGAGGGGTTAATAGTTGACGTTGGCGGTGGTGGCGATCGCCATCCAATAAAATTAAAGAATTATCCCCTAGCAAAAATCTTAAACCCCGATTTCCCCTTCCACTCTCAAAATGGCTGGAATCAGCAGCAAAAATCTCTTGTAATGCTTGCGGATGACTAAAGTAGACAATCGCAGAATCACTTGTATTTGAAAGAGTGAAGGTGTCACCATAAGCTTTCGCAAAATTATCAGCGTGTTCCAACGGCTGAAAAATAAATTTCATTCGCCGCAGAAATGTTGGCATTTTTGGTCCATCAGGTAGGCTTTGGTTGGCTGTCATATACGCTTCTAAAGTTGATGGCTTCTCGATTCTATCGTTGCCTATTGAACAGGGGGAAAGGGGAGGCAGTGCGGTGAGGCAGTACGGTCTTGGGGTCTCCCCAAGAAGAGTAACTGCCGTTAGCGACGCAGGAGCGTCACCCGTAAGGGTCTTCTCCCAAAGGGAGAGGCTAGCGCCAAGGGGTTTCACGCCACTTGCGCGACTGCCGGGAAACCCGTCCAACGCAGTGGCTCCCCAAGTGGAGCATCTGCCTATGATTGGGAAAGGGGGAAAGGGGAAGAAAATATAATATGCGAACTTTATATAACTCTTTATTTACATACCTTTTACCTTTCTCATGAGTCCCTTTTGCTCTCCTAAAATTGCCCAATGCCCCATGCTTTTATGTCACACAAAGAGGTATAGTCTTGTAAGGTAGCCTCGGTAGCAAAAATTAAGTGGCAAAAATCATCGCTATCCTCAACGGCAAAGGTGGCGTGGGTGTGCGGCTCGTTGCCGAATGAACAAGCCTTCGGGTTTGGAGTTCAGCGTGGGACATCTAAATAGGGGAATTTAATATCCTCAAAGTGGATTCCCACAACTCATTGTCTGAGTAAGGTGATTACAAGGAACAACACCATGAAGCTCTCAAAAGTTAAATTAACTTTACAAAGAGTAAGTACGGTTAACCGTACTCTAGTGGTGTTGAATTCCGTAAAATTCCTACCCTCCCAGTTCCTGGGGGAGAAAGCACACAGCAATCCCATAAGGGATTCCCAGCCGGGAGAGAATGGTTATCAAACCTGGTCAGTGCATGGGGTGAAAGCGGCTAAAACTACAAGCCCAAAACCTGTGGTCGAAGCTGCAAGCAGTGTGGAACCGATAAACGAAAGTGAACTTGCTGTCAGAATCGTCGTTACACCTAAGTCCCGCGCAAATGGGCTGAAACGCGGGGAGCGAAATATGCTCAGAAGATTGATGAATGAATTACTCACATTCATTCAGAAAAAGGGATTCATTATGTCAACATATGAATCCAAGGAACCGTTAAATCTTCCGGCGAATAGGCAAGTATCGAAGCCACAGTCAAACGGACAATGGGAACGAGTTAAACCGATATTTTCTCTCGAAAGGTCGATTTTCGAGCAGCTAACCAAGCGCATGAGATATCGGGGAAGGATTGTACTCGAAGCAAATGGTCTTTTGTAATGAAAGATATAAGCTGACAAGTACACATTTTATTGGAATGAAAATATCAAGTAGAAGTAAAAAGCATGAACCCTCAGAGGTATGAATGGAACGAAATAGACTGGGCGAAATGCCGAGCTAACGTTTTCAAGCTTCAAAAGAGAATTTTCAAAGCCTCAGAATGTGGCGACATCAGCAGTGTGCGTAAACTGCAAAGATTACTAGTAAATTCTTGGTCAGCCAGATGTCTAGCGGTTAGGAAAGTTACACAAGAGAACCAGGGTAGAAATACCGCTGGAACCGACGGTGTAAAAAGCCTTAAAGATGAGCATAAAGTTGTTCTAATTGAAAACCTTAAATACTCATACAAAGCCAGCCCCACCCGGAGAGTTTGGATACCCAAACCAGGTAAGGCGGAAAAAAGGCCACTAGGCATCCCTACCATCGAAGACAGGGCACTACAGGCATTAACAGCAATGGCGCTTGAGCCAGAATGGGAAGCTCGATTTGAAGAAAATTCATACGGGTTCCGCCCTGCCAGGTCATGCCAAGATGCAATTGATGCCATATTTAACTGTATCTCCAGACAGAATAAATATGTCTTAGACGCAGATGTAGCCCAATGTTTCGATAAGATTGACCACAAGGCTCTCTTGCAAAAACTCAATACCTTTCCTAAGTTTCGGCGACAAATCAAGGCTTGGCTCCAAGCTGGAGTTGTTGATGGAAAGAGATTCTCCAAAACGGAGATGGGCGTACCACAAGGAGGAATAATATCGCCACTACTGGCAAATATTGCTCTTCACGGACTAGAAAACACGGTCAGAGACTGGGTAGAAGAGAACGTGAAAGTATACTCCCCGAAAAATCATCCATACGCAAAGAAACAAGTACGACAAAGCGTTAGTGTAATTAGATACGCCGACGACTTTGTGATTTTACACAAAGATTTAAACGTCGTACTAGAGTGCAAGAGAATTACCGAAGAATTCCTAGCAAAAATGGGGTTGGAACTCAAAGAAGCGAAGACCAGAATAAGTCACACCTTGAACGAATGTCTAGGACAAAAACCAGGATTTGATTTCCTGGGATTTGAAATCCGACAACATGTAGTGGGAAAAGACCAAGGAGGCAAAATAGGCTTCCCAGGTTCATCCTTAGCTACAAGAACAAAGGATTACAAAACCATAATACGACCATCTGCATCATCAGTCAGAAATCACTACAACAAATTGAAAAATGGTCTGAAAAAAATGACCAATCAATCGGTTGATAGGGTGATTGCACATCTAAACCCCAAAATACGTGGGTGGAGCAATTACTATCGATATGTAGTCTCTTCCAAAGTATTTAGGAAAATAGATGACTGGCTATACCAAAGATATTGGCGTTGGTGTAAGAGAAAACATGATAAGAAAGGTTCCAAATACCTTAAGCAAAAATATTTTGCTTCCGGTAAAAACGGTAACTGGGTTTTAGTATCTAAAAACAAGGATGAACTATTCTACGGTATATCGCATAGAGACACCGAAATCTCCCGACACATCAAAGTGAAAGAAGATAAAAGCCCCTATGACGGGGATTGGGCATATTGGTCTTCCCGAATGGGACAATATCCCGAAATCCCGCCTAAAGTAGCAACACTGCTGAAAAAACAAAAAGGTAAATGTCCTATATGTGGACTTTACGTTAGAAGTGAAGACATCTATGAAATCGACCATGTAATTCCTCTTGTTGAAGGAGGAAGAAAGGGTATCGAAAATCAGCAGATACTTCACTTAAGTTGCCACAAGAAAAAGAACGGCGAAGATATGCGAAGGATTATAAAGAACCAAACTTATAATCCCCAAAGTACGAAACGCCGACAAGAGAGGTATAGACAATCATTCTGCCAATAAAGTGAGGAGCCGGATGAGGTGAAAGTCTCACGTCCGGTTCTGAACGAGAGGTGAAATAAGGCGACTTATTCATCGACTCTAACAAAACCACTACCGCAGTAAATCTGTCTGCAACATTTGCTCAAGAGAAAAAGGTTCTTCTCATTGATGCAGATATTCAAGGTTCTGCTAGTTGGTGGTATAGCCGCAGTCACAATGGTATAGGGTTCGACCTATCCCAAGAGACAGATCCTCAACTTTTAGGTAATTTAGGAAAGATAACAGGTTACGATTTAATAGTGGTAGATACGCCCCCGGCGCTGCGGTCTGAAGCTTTAGCGGCGGTATTGGCGATCGCAAACTATTTAGTTTTGCCTACACCCCCAGCGCCAATGGATTTAGCTGTCCTAATTGACACAATTCAAAAAGCCGTCACTCCCTTGGGAACACCGCATCGCGTGTTGTTAACCAAAGTGGATACACGTAGCTTGGCAGAAGCACAGGAAGCTAAAAATACCTTGGTTAAGTTAGGAATACCTGCTTGTAATAACTTTATCCGTGCTTACAAAGCACACGAACGAGCAGCGCTGGAAGGTATGGCGATTACTCAATGGCGAGGAAATAATGCACGCGAGGCGGAGTCAGACTACCGTCGCGTGGCTGATGAATTAAAGCGTGATTGGAGGAAATTATGGTTAAGAGACGTGTAGCCGACGTGCTACAAGAAGAAGTGCAAAAATTTACACCAAATGAAGGTGAATCTGCCATCGAAGTTTCCGCTGAGGCAATTGTAGAACATGCCGAATCATCTGAGGAATTGTCAACAGATACGCCTGAGCAAACTCCGGCTAGACGCACAAGTCCAACTAAGGCTGATTTAGAAGCAATGCTCAAAGAGTTGCAAGAAACTTTAGAACAATCACGCCAGAAAGAAAAAAAATTACAGCAAAAAAATAGTGATTTGCAGTCAGCTTTGTCTGAAGAACAATCGCTTTTGTCAGAACAAAAAACATTAGTAGAACGTTTGACAAAAGAGCTTTACGATGCAAAGAAAGCTGCACTACAGCTTGCAGAAGCTAATTCCCAACTTATAGAAGAAAACAATCTTATCAAAAAAGAAAAGGAAAAGGAAAAAGAAAGCATTGTTGTAAAACAAGAAAAGCAATTTATCCCAGCTAGCAGCTACAGAAAATCATACCAATCATCAGAAAAGCTGCCGCAACATCAACCTCAGCAAAATCAATTGAAACCATCCGATACCTACAGAAAATCATACCAATCATCAGAAAAAACGCCGCAACACCAACCTGAGCAAAATCAATTGAAACCAGCCGCTAGCTACTACAAAAAATCATATTACTCATCGGAAAGACCGGCGCAAGAGCAACCAGAACAACATGAATTTAAACCAGCCGGGAGCTACAAAAAATCACACCGCTCATCAGTAAATTTAGCGCAAAATCAACCGGATGAAGGTGAGGATAATTCTTCTCAGATGTGGTTACTTGATTAAATGATTTAAAGAAAGTGCATATGAGTGCTTTAGTAGCTCAAGCCTTTTTTGGATGGGGCTATAAAGCTTTATAATTCTGAGTCAATGTTTTTGCAATAGTAAGGAATAGTTGATAATAGCGATCGCCAAAGAAAGCAACTAGTTAATAAAAAGTAAGCTTTGTTTGACTACAAATATCAGAATGGCATATATTGTTAATCAAATCAAAGTAATCTTTGCGGTTACTGGGAGTATTAGCTACTTATTTTTTGATGTACAACTTTTTAGCGATCGCCTACTTTCAAAACGAATTTTTACCTTTTGCAGAAGCAAAAATTTCCATCGCCACTCATGCTTTGCATTATGGAACTGGCGCTTTCGGTGGACTACGAGGTATCCTAGATCCACAAGAACCTAAACAAATCTTACTATTTAGATTAGACCGCCATTGCCAAAGGTTAAGTGACAGTGCAAAATTCCTACACTACAACTTACCAGCGGATAAAATCGAAGAAATTATAATTGAATTTGTTAAAAGAAATAAGCCTACTAAGTCTTTTTATATTCGACCTTTTGTCTACACCTCAGATTTGGGAATTTCACCCAGACTTCATAACATTGATAAAGATTTCTTTGTTTATGGTTTAGAGTTAGGAGATTATTTATCTCCTGAAGGAGTCAGTTGTCGATTTAGTTCTTGGTATCGACAAGAAGACCGCAGCTTACCATTAAGAGGGAAAATTAGTGCCGCGTATATTACTTCTTCTCTTGCTAAAACCGAAGCTGTCGAATCTGGTTTTGACGAAGCGATTTTAATGAATGCTCAGGGTAAAGTAAGTGAAGCGTCCGGGATGAATATTTTTATGGTCAGGAATGAGCAAATATTTACCCCAGCAAGCGATCAAGATATTCTAGAAGGAATTACCAGAGATAGCATTCTGACTATTGCAAAAGACTTAGGTATTAAAACCGTAGAACGCTCTATTGATAAATCTGAACTTTTGATTGCTGATGAAGTTTTCTTAAGCGGTACAGCAGCAAAAATTGTTCCAGTAACAAAAATTGAAAGTTATAAATTACCAGAAAATAGACCGATAACTGAAAAACTTAGAGAAAAACTCACTGCAATTACAGAAAATCGAGAACCCAATTATCAACATTGGGTGTATCCGATTTCTATTATTTAGTCAGAAGGAGTCAGGAGATAGAAGTCAGGAGACAGAATTCAGAATAACAACAGCGGATAAATTCGGAGCCTTTAGCAAAGATAGTTTGTTGTTTTCTTCTCCAGGGGTGAATCCACTTTTCTTGAAACCCACAGAACCTACCACCCAGCCGCACACTCGTCCCAAGCAGGCTTTTGGCTCTTGAATAACTGAGTTCTTTCTTGGTCATTGGACTTTGAAATCAATTGCAACTACTCATGTCGAAATTCTAAAATATGTTCGGCGGTGATTTGCGGCTGTTCTAAATGAGGGACATGACCACAATCTTTAATCCAGATAAGTTTACTATTGGGAATTGCCCTTTTAAACCTTTGTGCATCCACAGTACCCAAAATATTGTCAGAATCGCCCCACAAAATCAGCGTTGGTTGTCCAATTTGTGATAGTTTCTTAAATCTAAAAGCACTGTAACCACCACTTTTAGTAAAAGCAATCAAAGCTAAATGCCAACTAGGCATTTCTAAATGTAAAGCTGCACAAATTTGAGCATCAGCAGAAGCGAGGCTTTTCTTTTTATAAGCAGCGCGAGAAATGCTTTGGCGTATCTTCGGGTTACGCAAGAACTGAGTCGCAAAATAATCTAACGGTGGAAATATCAGCTTGCTTAACGGTGAACTACCCGTTAAACCTGCACTATCAATTAACACTAGCTTTTGCACCGCTTCCGGGTAAGTCAGAGTGAAATCAATTGCTGCTGCACCACCCATCGAAGCACCCACCAAAATTACAGGTTGATTAATTAGGGTTTTCCAGAAAGAATAAAGATGAGTTTTAATTGCAGTAGGGCTAAACTGTATTTGAGAAACTCTATCTGTAAACCCAAAACCCAACAAATCCACTGCCCAAGTGTCATTATTTTCTGCTAATAATGGCAAAAGGCGACGAAATTCTAATAAAGAACTGTCAAAGCCGTGAATTAATAAAACCGGGGTTCCACCACTACCCTTATGTACATAAGTTGTGCTTATTGGTTGTGTACTCAGGGGAGTACTGATAGCTATCTGCTCAATACTTTGAGCGAGTGCGATCGCACTTGGTTCTGTTAATTGCCTAACTGCGGCAGGAAGAAAGCTAGCAAACATAAATTTTAGTTTACCTTGTATAAGTAAAGATAGTAATTCTATCCCTAAAAACAAAAAAACTATATCGTCAATGGATTTTATAGCAATCCTAAATAGTTTCTGAAATTAGCTACCTCTGTTTCTCTCTTACTCTGTGTTCTCTGTATTTATGTGGTTCGTTCCATACAATAAATTTCACAATTTAATTAATATTATTATATATGAATCAATGGATACTCAGCCCTAACGAAGCCAAAGAATTAATATCCCAAGGCGCGACAATTCTTGATACACGCAACAAATTAGCATGGTTTCTTGGACATGTACCAGACGCTGTTCACATTACCTGGCAACAATTTTCTCAACCAGAAAAACCTTACCGAGGCAACCTGCTAAAAGACGCAAATCTTATCGAAGAAAAACTGCGTAATATAGGAATATTCAACTCTAAACCTGTAATTGTAATTGGCAATCCCGCTCATAACTTTGGTGAAGAAGGGCGCATTGTTTGGATGTTACGCACATTGGGACATAACAGCGCAGCTTTCGTTGATGGCGGATATAATGCACTTGTAAAAGCAGGTATTCAAACAACTTTTGGAGGAAATCAACCTCAAGGAATTGGAGATTTTGTTGTCAACCGCACCACATTATGGGAAATTCCGCGCGATGAACTTAAAGCAAATCTAGCAGAAAATAAGTTAATAGTAATTGATACTCGTGAAAAGCGAGAATATAATGGGGCAACTCCTTACGGTGAAAAGCGAGGAGGACATATCCCTGGTGCAGTGCATTTCTATTTCAAAGATTTAATAGATAGCAAAGGAAACTTGCTTCAAAGTGAAGAAATTATCACAAAACTAGCAAGATTAGGAATTCAATCTGATACTCCCATTGCTACTTATTGTACAGGTGGTATTCGTTCGGCGTTTTTTGTCGTCGTTCTCGCCAATTTAGGCTTTACTAATGTGAGAAACTATGCTGGTTCAATGTGGGAATGGTCAGCCGAAGGTGCAAATAGCTATCCGCTAAAAGAAAACTTGTAGTAAGCTTTTTACCGCTAAAGCGCTGATTTGATTGCCTTACCAATATACATTAAAGAAGTATTGTTAGTAATTTTGGCTTTAAATCCTCCAGTCTTTTTATAGTGCATGTACGCAATAATGTTATCAACTAAACCTTCACCAAACAAGTCAAATCCTTTCATCTCTATGCTGGCAAAGCCATGATTATGTAGTAAATTAGTCAGATCTTTTGGCTTAATAAACTTTTTCCAATCGTGAATACCGCAGGGAATCTCGCGCAAAATATTTTCCAAAAGCCAAATCATGACAAATTGAGATTTTACAGTTCTATTGGTAGTGTCAAATAAAAATAATCCGTTAGGCTGTAAAACTCTAGAAATTTCGGAAATAGTTTTTCTTAAATCCGCAACATGTTCTAAGACATCAACACATACAACAATATCAAAATAGTTTGCCTGATAAGGCAGATTTTCTGCAAATGCGTGTTGATATTCAATCGCTAATCCGCTGATTGCTGCATGTTCTTGAGCTTGTTTAATACATTTTGCTGATTGATCTACCCCAAAGGCGATCGCTCCCCTTCTTGCCATAAATTCGCAAGAAAACCCGCCGCCACAGCCAATGTCCAATACTCGCAATTCCTGCCAAGAAGGTACGTACCGATCAAAAAAATCAAATCGGGGTTGATTTAAGTAATAGAGAGCGTAGATTTTAGCATCTTCCTGCCACCAAGTATCTGCACTCAAGTCATAAAATTGCAAGTCATTTTTTTTCATTCTTAAACAAACTCGGCGAACTATACCATTTAATCGTAATGGCGTGGCAACATCGTACAATTGATAACGCCCATCCCTTGACTTAGGAGTTGATGCCATGCCAATGGCGGTTGGAGTAATTGAAACTTTAGGTTTTCCAGCTGTGTTAGCAGCAGCAGATGCAATGGTGAAATCTGCCGGCGTAACACTGGTATACTACGGTCTAGCGGAAAGTGCTCGCTTCGTAGTCGCTGTCAGGGGACACGTGGCTGAGGTGAAAACAGCAGTTGCGGCAGGAATCGCTGCCGGAGAGGAGGCTTACGGTGGTGAGGTAATCACCCACTACATCGTTCCCAACCCTCCGGAGAACGTGGAAAGCATTTTGCCCATCCACTTCACCGAAAAATCAGAACCATACCGTATCTTGTAACCAAGTTCGCTATAAAAATCTGTAGCGAACATTCGTACAATTATTGAGTAACGGCAGATACGTTTATTTATACAGGAGATCAATTATGTCATCATCACAGGCAGTTGGAGCATTGGAAACTAAAGGTTTTCCCGCTGTGTTAGCAGCAGCAGATGCAATGGTGAAAGCCGGTCGAGTCACCCTCGTTGGTTATATCAGAGTTGGTAGCGCTCGTTTTACAGTCAATATTCGCGGAGATGTTTCGGAAGTAAAAGCCGCAATGGCTGCTGGTGTTGATGCGGTAGAAAATGTTCATGGTGGTACTCTCGAATCTTGGGTGATTATTGCTCGTCCCCATGAAAACGTTGAAGCTGTTTTGCCTATCGGCTATACAGAGCAAGTTCAAGAGTATCGCGAATCTGTTGAAAACCCCATTGTTGGTGCTAACAGGAGATTGACTTCAAGTTAATTGTTAATTATTAATTGTTAGTTGGAGCGTTGTTTTACTAAGCAATTACCAATCACCAATGACCCTTCGGGTGACGCTCCTGCCTCGCTAACGCTGCGCTACCACATGCGTGACTGCCGGGAAACCCACAGAGCGCAGTGGTTCACCAATGACAAATAATTAATATATGTCCCGCATTTCGATTATCATCCCCACTTTGAATGAGGCAAAGTGTCTGGGACGCACCTTGCGTCATCTCAGTCTACTCACACCCCCAGCTTGGGAGGTGCTGGTTGTGGATGGGGGCAGTTCTGACGAAACGATCGCCATTGCCCAAACAGCAAATGTACAAGTAATTTCTGCCAAACAATGCGGACGCGCTGCCCAATCAAATCAAGGTGCAGAAGTCGCAACCGGAGAAATCCTCTGCTTTCTGCACGCTGACACTTTGGTTAGCGACGACTTGGTGACAGTCATTGAGCAAACACTAGCAGACAAAAGTGTTGTTGCTGGCGGTTTTATTTCGCTGATGACAGGTGAAATAACAACGCGCTGGGGAGTTTCACTGCACAACTGGCTGAAAACTTACTATGCACCATTGCTTTTTCGCCCACATTTGTTTTTTCAAGGACTGCGCTTATTGTTTGGCGATCAAGTAATTTTCGCACGCCGCGCTGATTTCTGGGAATGTGGCGGTTTTGACAGCAACCTCCCAATTATGGAAGAAGCCGACTTGTGCCTAAAAATAGTACGACGGGGAAAAATTCGCCTCGTAAATCGCATCGTGCAAAGTAGCGATCGCCGTGTGGCTAAATGGGGGTTTTTCAAAGCGACCGCAATATATCTTTACATCGGCTTTCTTTGGGGTGTCGGTGTGTCACCACAATACCTGAAGCAATTTTATAAAGACATTCGGTAAAATACTTAGTTCCTATTTAACTAAATAGTATTTTTATAAGTAGATGGGCATAAATAAGCGGATACTTGTAGTAAGCACAAAGCCTGCTTAAAACCGAATTTATGAGGGCTGAAGTCCTCACTACGAACTATGACAATATTTTACGTTTAATTGTGCCTACTTGCTTATGATGAATTAATGGTATAAAAACAACTATTATTCACATTTGTTGCAGCCACCAGAGGTAAGAAACTTATATAAGTTAAATCGCGTCTGAATTAAGGAGAATCATATTTGCTTTTATAAAAATATTTCCTTTGTCTGCTTGCCCAGCCCCTTTAAAGGATCGATTTTGGGCACTGAAAATATACAAATTTACAAAACTTAAAAATTCTTCCCAAGTGAGGAAAATAGCCAAAATACATTAATTTGTGGCAATAGCAAACAAAAAGCAAAAATAGGAATGTGGAAATTACTGCATAACTTGAGTGATTCCAAACCTAACTAACAGAGGAAGTCGAAACAACGGCTTCGAGTGAATAGTCACGGTTGATGCCCAAGAGCGACATCATTTAATCAGGGGCAACTGCCAATTAAAAATTTGAGTGGGATAAATGGGGGTTGTGATGCAAACTTTAAAACAGGGTTTCGAGGAGCGCAATCTCGTTATGGGTTCAGAGGCAGAAAAACTGACGCAATATTGGCGGCAACGTCTGGCAGCCGAGTGTCCAGAACAAAGCGAAGCAAATAGAGAAAGTATTATTTTTTGGCTTTTAGGAAGTAACTCACAACGGTTTGACTTACTAAATTCTAAAGAGTTAGATATTGCCAAACAAGCGATGGAATATCGCTATCGGATTTTACGTCAACGCTACTTGGGTATAGCGCGAGAACGTGCTTATCGCAATTTAATCACTCGGCTAGGGAGTTTAGTGACGTTACGGAATAAAATCCAGACTTGGATTTCTCTGAGTCGCGATCGCCAACGCAGCGTCGTGGACGTATTGCAAGAGGTACTCCAAGAATTACTACAAGGCGATAACTACATGCAACAGCAAATGGCTTGCATCGCTGAGTTTACAACCGATGCCAGACTCAATAACTCTTTGCTGTTTGCCAGCATGGAAGAATATTGCTTACGACCAGTACGCAATCAACCGTTACTAGCTTACCGTTTCGTCAATTACTTGCGTCGCACCCAACGCGGTGGTTTAACCCAAGTGCCCGGTAGCGATTTAATTAGACTAGTTTCCGAAGAAATTCTCACAGACGACAACGACAACCGCGTTAACTTAGCTGATAATCAGGCGATCGCCGAATATCAAGAAGCACAACAAGTAGAAGAACAGCAACTACTGCGGAACGCAGTCAAGCAAGAATTTGAAACTTATCTCCAAGAAAACCTAGGACAAGAGGCAGTAGAGTGGTTGCGACTGTATCTGCAAGGCAAGTCCCAAGATGAAATCGCTAAAAAACTGAGTAAGCCAATTAAGGAAATTTACCGTCTACGCGAGAAAATTAGCTACCATGCAGTACGTGTTTTTGCAGTCAAAGGCAAACCAGAATTAGTAGATAACTGGCTAGAAATTTCTCTAGACGAACACAACTTGGGATTAACACCGCAGAAATGGCAGCAATTACATGAAAAATTGACTTCTACCGAGCGGCAGCTATTGGAGCTGCGAAAAGCAGGCAAATCCATCGAAGAAATCGCTAAAGAGTTAAAACTAAAAACACATCAGGTAATGGGCGAATGGAGTAAAATCTATCTTGCGGCTCAAAATTTAAGAACTCAGGAGTAACCAAATATTCGCGCTTGGTGGTGGGCACTGAACGACGCGCCGCCTTCAGGACACCTCCCGTCCCAGACGGAAGAAACCTAGACAACTATTAATTTTGGACGTTGGATTTGGGATTCACCCTAATCCACAATCCCAAATAAACTTTTTACATATTTGTAATTAATTTAACTTTTATCAACCGAAAAACAAAGTTTATTCACTACCCAATAACTAAGAGGCAGAATACGATATAAGGAAACATCAAGCAATCAAACCTATGTTGTCTTCACAAGGCAAACCAAGTGATACCGAAGCAATTAGTAAGCAACTGCTAACCCTTACTCAAACAAAGTGGCAACAAGCAACTGATACTCCTTTAGAGTCGCTGCGCGAACGCCAGCAAACATTTGAGCTGATAGAGCGTGTCTTGTGTTTTGAAGCTTGCTTGCACCACCAAATTTTGCCCTTTACCATAGAAGACAACAAACTGTTACTGGGCATGGTTAATCTAGAAGACGATGCAGCGCTAGATTACGTTGGTAAGATTTTGTCTTCTATTAATTGCACAATAGGGACAGTAGCGATCACCGCCGACACGCATCGCAACATACTTTCAGCCTACCTCAACTACAAAAATACATCTCAGCCAGTAGCCAACCTTACCCAAGCTCATAGCGTAGCTACCATTGGCGACAAGCAAGGGTGGGAGCCAGAGACATCTATTTTAGCTGAGACAAAAAAAAGCGAAAATTCTTTTCAACAATCAGATTCTCCTGCTCTGCCACACCCTGATAACTTATCTAAAGCGACGATCCTCTTTAGCAACGCAGACAAAAAGACACAGGAAAGTAACTCCGAAGAGCGATCGCCAGATCGTTTACCTGTATTATTAATACCAGTTCCCGATTTATTAATGCCTGTTGAACAGCTAGCAACCCTACAACCCAAACAATTACTAGCAGAACTACTAGGACGAGTTTTAGCAGGGGGAATTGGTCGTTTGTATTTGGAAAGACAACCTTACGAAGGCAAGATACTCTGGAGTGATAATGGAGTCTTGCAATCCGTCTTAGAAAAACTCCCCCTCTCCATTTTTCAGGGAGTTGTTAATGAATTAAAGCGACTAACAAACATACCTGTAACTACACTTGTAGAAGCAAAACAGGTAGAGAAAGAATGTTTATATCAAGATCACCGTTTGTTATTACGCTTGCGAGTGATGCCCGGAATGTATGGCGAAGAAGCCACACTACAAGTACTGCGTGGAGCAGCCTTAAAATTCCATCAACAACAACAGTTGGCACATCTTAGCCGCGATGCTATGGGAATTTCCCAGCAACTGAGTCACAAATTGCACGAACTGCAACAAAAGCTAGTTATGAATCGCAACATGAACCCCAGACAATTAGAAGCTTTCACTGCACTCAATCAACTCTTGGATGATTTAGACAATCAAATCAAAATACTCACAAATGCTTGACCACCGATAAATAACAAATAAAAATCTGTCAGTACACTTATTGTGTTGTAATAGAACTCTAGACCTCGCAACCCAAGAAGTTGCGGTTGAATATGAATAAAATTTTGATACCGTATTTGGCGAAAGATTACGGTTTTTGAAATCTATAGTAACAAATCTAATTTTCCGCGCCGACGCAGGCAAGCTCTGTTTGTATAGCCGCACAATAGATGTGGGTGTCGGTTACACATTTGAGATACTTCCAATTGGTTATAGTTCGGATTTATGAGTTATGGATTATAAGTTATAAGTTAAATTTAACTCTAAATTTCTCGCTCCTACCTCTTAACTCTTAACTACAGATGACTGAAGCAACAGCACCTCGCACCCATACCCGCATCCAAGAAGCCGTGCCGACAATTCATTATCAGGTAGCAATGCCTCAACCAGAAACACATTTGTTTGAGGTGACTTTGCATTTAGCAGATTACTCATTGCCGATTCTGGATTTAAAACTACCTGTGTGGACTCCAGGCTCTTATTTGGTGCGGGAATACGCCAAACAGTTACAAGATTTTACCGCTTTTTCGGACGCGGAACCTTTGTCTTGGCGGAAAATCAGTAAAAATCACTGGCAGGTAGAGACAAAGGGTGTTTCCAAATTAACCGTTTGTTACCGTATTTTCGCGAATGAGCTATCAGTACGGACAAATCACTTAGATGCAACTCATGGCTATTTTAACGGTGCAGCGCTATTTTTTAGAATCCCAGGTTGGGAAAAGCAACCAATTCGCGTTTCTATCGTACCACCACGTCCAGAATGGCAGATAACTACAGCATTAACACCAGATGAACAAAGCAATACTTTCCTGGCTGCGGATTTTGATACCCTTGTAGACAATCCCTTTGAAATTGGTTGTCATCAGTTATATCACTTCGAGGTGTTGGGCAAACCCCATGAATTGGCAATTTGGGGACAAGGTAATTTGCAACCGCAACAGATGATTTCTGATATTACGAAAATTATCCAAGTTGAAGCGCAAATGTTTGGTGGTTTGCCTTATGAAAGATATGTGTTTCTCCTACATTTATTTTCTCAAGCTTACGGTGGTTTGGAGCATAAAAACTGCTGCTCGTTAATTTACCAACGCTTTGGGTTTCGCGCTCAAGATAAATATGATCGCTTTATGCAATTGGTAGCACACGAGTTTTTTCACTTGTGGAATGTCAAGCGTATTCGCCCAAAAGCACTAGAAGTTTTTGATTACGATCAGGAAAATTATACACCGTCTTTATGGTTTTCTGAAGGAACAACGAGTTATTATGATTTGCTGATTCCTTTGCGGGCAGGTATTTATGATGCTAAGACATTCTTGAATAACTTGGGCAAGGAAATTACAAGGTATGAAAAGACACCGGGTCGCAAAGTGCAGCCGCTTTCCGAGTCGAGTTTTGATGCTTGGATTAAACTTTATCGCCAGGATGCCAATAGCGGCAATTCTCAAATTTCGTACTATTTAAAAGGGGAAATGGTATCTTTGTTGCTAGATTTGCTGATTCGTTCAAAGCATGGCAATAAACGCTCTTTTGATGACGTTATGCTAAAGATGTGGCAGCAATTTGGTAAAGATGAAATTGGCTTTACTCCCGAACAGCTGCAAGAAGTAATTGAGTCGGTTGCAGAAATGAATTTGGCTGATTTCTTTAACCGCTACATTGATAATACTGAAGATTTGCCTTTAAACGAGTATTTGCAACCTTTTGGCTTGGAGTTAATTGCAGAAAACGAGGAAGAACCTTATCTAGGTGTGAAAGCAAGTGCTGAAAACGGAAAAGAGATAATTAAATTTGTCGAAGCAAATTCGCCTGCACAACTTGCTGGAATTGATGCAGGTGATGAACTGTTGGCTATTGATAAAATTAAGGTGACAGCAACTGGGTTAAGCGAACGCTTAAAAGATTATCAACCCAACGACACCATCAAAGTTACAGTTTTCCACCAAGACGAACTCCGTACTTATTCTGTCACCCTAGCTTCACCACGTCCCACACGGTATCAAGTGAAACCTGTTGCTAACCCTTCGCAAATGCAGCAAGAAAACTTAACAAGCTGGTTAGGCGTGTCAGTTTCATAAGGTATAAGGCAAAAGGTAAGAATATCCATTTAAAATTTTCACTGATGGTTATACTTTGAAAATCCTGGTTTTAGAGACGTTCCGACGGAACGTCTGTACGAAAAATTAGGAATTTCAGACCTTAATTCAGCAACGCGGTTCTTTCTTTTGCCTTTTGCCTTTTAACTTTTCAAGACTCCTGGTTCTCGCTGCATCGGTAAAACATCTAAAATATCGGTTTGCGAGCAATATTTTAGGTCTTCGTGACAATCAAGACGTAACAATCGTTGACCGTGACTGCAAGTGTGGAAAAGTCCTAATAAATTATCTTGCCATTGAGAATAAAGAGCGATCGCACTAATTACCTCATCATTACCAGCTAATTCGTCTAGAGGCAAGTTGGTTTCTTGTGCAACACTGTGGGCGATCGCACCTGCACAAGCTGTATCCTCTAAAGAAAAAGTGCCTTCCCAACCTGAACCAACAATCCAAACTGTTTCTGGTTGCTTTTCTATGAGATATCGCACCACTGTAGCCCGATTGATAAAAGCTGCGGCGATGACAGTTGCAGCATCTTGTACTCTTTGTAAGGCACGAGTGCCATTCGTGGTACTAATAAATAAGCGTCGCCCTTGGACTAGTTCTGGTGTGCAATCGAGAGGGGAGTTACCTAGTTCAAAACCAGGAACTTTCCCGCCACCCCGTTCTCCAGCTCGTAGCCGTTTTTCGGGGAGCCAAGATTCGCTCACTTGCATAAGTTTTTCTAAATCGCTGAAGACTTGAATAGCCTCGCCTCCAGCCGCCAAGACTGTCGCCATTGTGCTAGTTGCTCGCAAAACATCAACTGCGATCGCGCAGTCTGGCGCTTTATGCGCTGGAGTCAATTCCGGAGTGTGGTAAACGAATAACTTCACGTGCTGGGTACACCTGGTCTTATATAGTGCCGCAAGTAATATCTTACCCAGATGCTGCCACTAAACATAGCCTCATGTCAGTGGGTTCTTGATGTGTCAACACAGAGTCTACTCTATGCATCAATCTTTTAGGATGGAAAACTTGCCTGTCTTCAATGAGCAATTTCTTTTATTTGAACGCAGCATTGGAACTGAACGTGTAATCTGAGAAGAAGGACACAACTTACAAATCTACCACTAACAATTCTAGGAATACCTCTGGTAAATAGAGACTGAGAAAGAATCCTCCCCCATCTTCCTAATCCACGCATCCAAAATCGATATGGCACCTTTACCTGAATACCGCCCCAAACAACTGTCTTTAGGTCCTCTGGAAGCAGAGATTTTGCATATTATATGGGAACTGAGTTCAGTTACAGTTAAAGATGTACACGATCGCATTCTCACTGACCCTAACCGCGAATTAGCTTATACTTCTGTAACAACCGTGTTGCGTCGCCTTACCGATAAAGGTTGGCTAACCTGCGACAAAAGAGGACGAGCCTTTTATTGGCGTCCGTTGATTACCAAACAGCAAGCAGAGGTAATTAAAGCACACGAGCAGTTACAGCGATTTTTAGCGGTGGGTAATCCCGATGTGATTGCTGCTTTTGCAGATAGTTTAGATGAAGCTGCGAGCGAACAAATACAAGCGATCGCCAAACGTATTCAAGCTGCACGCCAAGCCAGGGAGGAACAATAATGCATCTGATCATGATTTTGACTGCTTTAACAGTCGCTTGGTGCTTAAGATCCTTTGGGGGTAACTTCCAAGGTAGTTGGAGTGTGCGCTGGCGACGATCGCTATTTTTATTTCTCTTCCCGCCCTTGTTAATTTTTATGACAGCGATCGCCGTTTTGTGCATGGGACCTCAAGGCAAAATGGGCGGGATGTACACTGGCTGGTTCAGTTATGTCTTGGCGTTAATTTGTCTGACAATTTTTGACATTTTGTGCATTAAACTTGCCTTCGCTGGTTGGGAATCTGTGAAATCTGTCCGCAACTGTCCCTTAGTTAATCTTGAGGGTAAACAAATGCGGCTACTCAACACCGAAGCGCTGTTTGCCGGTCAAATCGGTTTTTGGCGATCAGAATTAGTAATAAGCCAAGGACTATTAGCAAATCTTTCACCAGAGCATTTAGAAACCGTCTTTGCACACGAGCAAGGGCATTACCATTACAAGGATACATTCTGGTTTTTTTGGTTGGGTTGGGTGCGTTCCTGCACCGCTTGGTTGCCAAATACAGATGCCTTGTGGCAAGAATTGTTAATTTTGCGCGAACTACGTGCCGATGCTTACGCAGCATCACGAGTAGATCCCTTATTGTTAGCAGAATCGCTGTTGTTGGTAGTGAGTACAACTCCTATATCCTCAGAAATTTTCTGTGCTGCATTAGGATGCGATCGCCTAGAACAAAGAGTAGAAGCTTTGTTAGCACAACCAGAACCGACCCCAAAACTTAATTTACAGTTTTGGAATGGTTTTTTGTTGGCATTTTTGCCTTTGGTAAGTGTAATATTTCACAACTAAATCCTTAACTAACGTAGCGATCGCGCAGCTTACAATAATAAAACCTTGATGTGCGATCGCTTTGACTTTTTTTAGCATTAGGCAAAAGAATAAGCGATCGCCGTTTTTATTAAACATAAAAAACGGCTAATTCAGCGTTAATCCCTAGCACGACCAGAGTGAGCCTCTATTTTGAGGTTCAGTCTTATCACAGTCTCTGATAAGTGTTGTTACTTACTGGAGTCATTGTATTTATTTTCAAGCAGGATCAATGGTAGTGGGTTTAATGTTATGCGGAGCAAAAGTAAATGGTTTCTCAGGTGCTAAAGCCGAATGTTCAAGACTTGCAGCAAGACGTTATCGACCTGCTGAGGGAAATAAGTTCGCTGATGAATCGTGCTAATACAGCACTGAGTTCTGATAATGCTAGCGATAAATATGCAGAATTTGAGCAACAAGTTAGCCAGGAAGCTGAGAAGGTAGAAAACCTTGAATTGAGAATGGCAATTGTTGCACCAATGAAGGCTGGTAAGTCAACTATCACGAACGCGATCATTGGGCAGGAGATTTTGCCAAGTCGTAACGCTGCGATGACGACGCTTCCCACTGAGATTATTTTTGATGCTGAGTTGACTGAGCCAGTTTTAGAACTTAGTTCTCAAATTGTGACACTTTTCCAAGAAACTCTGTTGGCTTTGCGGTACAAAATTAATGATATGGGGATTGAAGAAGCATTAGAAAAGCTTGCTCAATATCCTCATTTGACGCAGATACCAAAGCAAATTAAAGACGGACTTTCAATTCCTGCTAAGAGTCAAGGACGTGAGAATATCAACCAGACTTTAAGTAGCTTGAACGATATTGTTAGGGTGTGCAGCATTCTAGAGCCACTTGCAGATCCACTGCAATCCTTGATGGATACTCCCAGAATCTACACTCCATTTTGGCGCTCATCCCAAGCTAATCAGCAATCAGAAAGTTTAGGCAATTTAGTAATCGTAGACACACCAGGACCAAACGAAGCTGGAGATAATTTGCGGCTTCAGGGTGTGGTTGAAGAACAGCTTACCAAAAGTTCAATAGTGCTGATTGTTTTAGATTTCACCCAATTGAAAAACGAAGCCGCAGAGAACGTAAAAAATGATGTTAATAAGGTTATAGAACTGCGTGGTAAAGATAATTTGTATGTTTTGATCAATAAGGTTGATCAGCGTAGAGATGGTGACATGAATCCAGAGCAAGTGCAGCAGTTTGTTGCTGCTGAATTTGGTATTGGTGATACAGGTAGAGTGTTTGAAATATCAGCTAGACGAGGGTTTACTTCTGCTAGCTTTTTAGTGGAATTGCAGCCGAATTCTGGCGTTAATATTGCTGACATGAAGACAGCAAAAGCACTCGCTCTAGAAGTATTTGGTATGGACTGGGAAGAGGAACTGGAAGAATCAACAGCAGAAGAATTAAAACGTAAAGCTGAGAGATTGTGGAAAAAGTCTGGCTTTGAACCATTTTTAAATGGCGCAATTACAGCACTGATGGCGGAAGCTGCACCCCGGTGTATAATGTCTGCACTCAAGATTGCTCGTGGTCGTCTTACAGAATTAAGTAATGATGTCCAACTCCGCAGCAGTGCGTTAAGTGAAGATGAAGCAAAACTAAGACGAGAAGTTGGTGCATTGGAAAACGATTTGCAATCTTTAGAAGAATCTCGAAATCGTTTGCAAGAAGTAGATAGAATCAAAGCTAATCTTTCCCAGCAACTTAACAACAAACTTGAAAATCTCCAACAAAAAGCTAAAGATAGCCTAGAAACCTATTTCAATGAAGAAGAATACCAACGTGCAGATATCCTCAAAAAGGGAGGTATGGCAACCCAAAGTTTTTTAAATTGGGTTTCTAAAAAATTCAACTTTTTTGAAATAAATTCCCAAAGTAGCGGTGTAATTGAATTTTCTAGTTTTAAGGCAGCAGAAGATTTTGCAGAGCAAGCAATCGCTTCTGCAAAACATAATGTCGTAGAGCCTTTGCTAGAAAATGTTCGTAAACAGGTGAAAAAAATAATTGAACAAGCACGTCAAGACATCACAAACTCTTTGGATACTGAAACTCAGCCGATTATTGAGCGTGCGCGTCAGCGGTTAAACGAAAATTTCAATGTCAATTTATCTTTACCAACACCAAACCTCGATAATAAGGGTGTAGGTAATGCTAAAGTTCGTGTCAATCATAAGATCAAGTGGGTAGACCAGGACTATGAAATACAAGGACTAGAGAAATGGGATTTTTGGCATTGGTTATGGCTATTTCCCAAAAAAGAAACAATCCGAGTGAAACGACCAGACAAAAAGGAAGATTACTACACTGTTTCTCTGCAAGAAATCGTTGAAAAATCTAATAAATTAATTGAAGAGAGCATTAAAAATATAAAAGAGGGAATCAACCAATACTTAGACGAAGACTTTAAACAGCGGGTTGATAGCTTCTTTAAAGAGCTTGATAGTTACTTGAATAATTACCGCGATACTTTAATCCAGGCACAGAAAGACCAGAAAACACAAGCTGAAGAAAAAGAGCAATTAGTCAGCGAACTTAATTCATTAGCACTTGAAGCTCTTGAAAAAATCAGAAAGGCAATCGCTTATCTAGAATACACAGGCGACTTGATGACCAATAACAGAGGAATAAAAGATGAGGAACCTTTTCTACCCCCAAGACTCAAGGATGACAATAGCAGGAAAAATACCTACCCCACAAGCCAAAAAATTTGGTATTTCTAGCCCGTCTACTCGTAGCCTTGAAGAACTTCAACGGAGAGTTCCCGTTGTTGGAGATAAAGCTTTAATTGACCTGATCAATGGTATCCAAGTCAGCAAAGATATCATCCGCTATCGCAAGAATCGGGGTTGGTTTGGGCAGCTAATTGATAAACTTGATGGCAGCGACAATAAACGAAAACTTCTGTTAGATGGCAATATAATTGCAGGTCAAGAAGCACTATGCAATTGGGTACTAGAATTAAGTGACTCACTTCGCATTAGTCAAGTTGCTTTAGAAGTTACTCAAAACTCATTGCTAGAAGCGCGTGATGCTATTCGCAACCACAAAGAAAGACTGCAAAAGCAAGAAGACGCACTAATTAATCTGAGTAACCAACTTAATGAACTGGCTCAACAAGTAAGCGCAAGAATCAGCAACATTGAGGCGCGAGTGCGTCAGCTAGAGGTACGAGTTGCTGCTAATGAAGATTTAGACCAAATTGTAAGTGCTTGGGCTGCTGGGCAAACTTATGCCCAGTTACCTTGGGCTGTGCAAGTTGCTTTATTAGCGCGGGAAGTGTTCAGCAGTTCTGTGATTATATATGAATTGGAAACAGGAGATAAAGAACGTTTTCGTCAACTGCTTGTTAATAAAATTCTTGCCACAAGTAAACAATTACCTCAGAGTTTCTTTGGGCTTGGGGACTTGTTAGATCAATCTTGGGCAGCAATGACAAAAGATGACCGAGAATTAGCCGCAGGATTGCTGGAAATTCGCTCAGTTACACCCCAACGTTTGGCGAATACACCCCATTTGTTTGTTTTGGGCACAACCTTAGAACTTGCAACACTTCCAGAAGAAGCTAGACCGAGTAAACCTGCTCAAAGTGCGATCGCTCTCTGTCGCGCTCAAATTAACACTATATCTCGCACCGCTAACGCACGGGAATTTATAACAGCTGTGGTTCAAGAAACTGGCAATGATATTATAGGAATTATTGCTAATAGTCAAGTATAAAAATCTAATTCTAATAAAAAACGAAGTTAGCAGGAATTAGAAAAAGACTACTTCGCAAGTCGAACAAACAGGCGATCGCACAAGAAATACAAAAAATTGACGAAAACTTAGAGCCGTCATCAGACACAAAAATGAATGATGACAACTTACAGCAGATTAACCAAGGGCAAATCAAATCTAAAATTCAAGCTGTAGCAAAATGGTCTCGCTCACCACAAGCTACTAAAACAAGAAAATTCATGGCGATCGCATTAAATCGCAAGAATTGGCAGCGAATTAAAAACATCAGGTCTAAAATCAAAGCTCTAGCTGAGTGGTCTCGTGAGCCTGAATCTGCTTGGACATCTTTAACATGTGCGATCGCTGTTTGCTTATATTTCATTTCTCCTGAAGATTTCATACCAGATTTTCTTTTATTTGTCGGATTAATCGATGATTTTATTGTCATCATCGGCACAATCATCTTCCTTGCTTTTTATTTAAAAGAAAACATTGTAAAACTGGCTGAACAAGAAGTTAAAAAGTATATTTTCAGGTTGAAAATTAGTTTAATTTTTGGCATCGCCACAGTAAGTTCGCTGATTTCAACTAAATTACTGATCAAATATGGGAATTTATTTCGCTTTAACTGGTTACTTAAAACTGCTTAAAAGGATTTAATATGAAATCAGCTAACCCCACATTTGGACTTGTATTAACTGGTGGCGGTGCTAAAGGAGCTTATCAAGTCGGTGCGTTAAAATATATTGCCGAACTTGGTCTAGAACCCCAAATCATTGCTGGAACTAGCATTGGCGCTCTCAATGGTGCTGTTTTGTCATCCTATCATTCTTTCCCCAATGCAGTGCAGCGCCTCAATCAACTTTGGGATCAGCTAGCTGAAGCTGGAATTTTACGCCCTAACACAGGTGCAGTTCTCCGCACACTCAGTTATACGGCTCAGACTTTTGTGCCAAAACTGCGGGAATGGATGCTCGATTTCTTGCTGAAAGAAGGGCTATTAAAAGACTCGACTGCCATCTTTGACCCTGCTCCCATTGAACAGCTGTTGCGCCAAGCAGTCAACCCAGCCGAACTGCGACGCGGAATTGAGCTATGGGTTACAGTCTTTCCTTCGTTGAAAATTCCTGGTTTAGGCTACGACTGGCTGATTGATTTTGTTCGCGCTCGAACTGGGACAGATGCTCACTGGCTTTGTGTACAGGATTTTCCAGATGATGAAATTCTCTACAATTTACTTTTAGCGAGTGCAGCTCTCCCCTTGGCATTTCCCAGCCGAGAAGTAAATGGGCAATCTTATGTAGATGGGGGTTTGGCAGATAATGTCCCTTTGAGAGCTTTGGCTGCGCGTGGCTGTGAAAATGTAATTGTGATTCACTTGAAAAACGGATCTGCGTGGAACCGCCACGATTTTTCAGAGCAAACCATCATCGAAATCAGACCTGAACAGCTAATTAACAAGTCTGATACACCACTCATCGGTTTAATTGATAGTTGGCTTGACTTTAGTGCTGAACGCATCACCGAACTGAAAAGGCGTGGATATAAAGATGCAAAGCGTTGTCTAGCTCCGATTATGCATACTTTTAAGGCAGTTCAAAATCAGCGTCAATCTCATGATTTAGTGGTTAATTCAACCCAACGTCTTTTAAATGACCCTCTTTTGTGACCGATTTTGAATTCTTTTGACTGACTTCTCACCGGATATGCAAAACGGGGTAGGGTGTTAGGGTTTTGATTCCTACACTCTACACCCCCAGAGCCAGCTTGATGAAAAGCAGAGCGCGATCGGCCTTTCGGTTAACTTTTTTTAGAGCAGCGATTATAGGATATGAATATAACTACCCTATGCTGTCAAACCATGAACACGCAACTCGTAGACGGTTTAGCAAAAATTATCCAGTCTCTTTCCCAAGAGGAAAGGACGCTTTTGGACAAAAAATTGCAAAAATCCGACCGACAAGCAGCTTTCCAAAGGCTGATTGAGTTGGGAGACAAAATCAACACTCGTCGGGCAGGAAAACCATTTGACCCACCCCTAGAAGACTATATCCGACAAACAAGAGAAGAGCGCAATGAGCAACATGATGAACTTATGCGTAGTTGCTTTCCAAAATCTCAGGCAAAATGACATCAAGTGTAGTTTGTGTTGATGCCAACTTAGTGGTACTTTTGTTATCAAGAGGTACTTTCGCCTTGCGGATAAGAGAATTGTGGAATCAGTGGTTAGAGTTAAATTACACAATTGTTGCACCGACCTTAATTTACTATGAACTTAGCAATGCCTTGCATCGGTCTGCTGTTGCAGGGCAAATAGCACCAGAAGAAGCGGATCAAGTTTTAGCAGAAGCAATGAATTTAAATATCAGGCTTTACGGTGATGCAGAATTACACCAAGAAGCCTTAAGTTTAGCGAGAAGTCTCAGACTGTCAGCAAGTTATGATGCTCACTATCTAGCACTAGCTCAAAGATTAGAATGCAATTTCTGGACGGCAGATAGGCGGTTGTATAACTCAGTACAAGCAGCATTACCTTGGGTCAATTTCGTATTTAACAACAGTTAATTAACATTCTCAATAATTAACTCTTTCAACGCCTTTCCCAAATATTCATACTGCTCCAAAGTATTATAAATTTGCGCCGAAACCCTTACCAATAACTTCGGTTTTTCCTGCCAGGGAACCACTTGCACTTGAATTCCAAATCTATCAAATAATTCATCGCGCAAAGCCATAAAATTGCGACTTTCCAACACTTCTGGCATAGGCACAACCGCCATAGAACCAATCATCTCATCTGGACACGGCATCGACACATCCAAAGCTTCACAAAGTAACTGTCTTGCTTGCAATGCTAGCTGATGATTTCGCTGTCTTAATTCATTCCACCCACCAGGTAACAGAGAACCCATAAAAGCGATCGCTTCCGGAACGCACATATAAGCAGTAGGATCATCTGTACCCATCCAATCAAATTCCAACTGAAAGCGTGATTTATCAGTTAGTGGTGAGTTTGCACCGTGGCTAATTGTCAGCGGACGAATTTCTGGCTGTTTATCGCGTCGTACATACAAAAAAGCTGCTCCCTTCGGCGCACACAGCCATTTATGACAATTCCCTGTGTAATAAGTCGCCCCAATTTCTAATAAATTTAAAGGAAGCATTCCCGGTGCGTGGGCACCATCTACAAGCGTATCCACACCCCGTTGTTGCAACTGTTTCACCAACTGCTGAAGCGGGAAAATTAACCCAGTCTGGCTGGTAACATGATCCAAAAGTGCTAATCGCGTTTTTGGCGAAACCTGCTCAATTACCGCGTCTAATATTTCCTGAGGCGATTCTATCGGAAAAGGAATCTTTGCCACCACCACCCGCGCCCCAGTGCGACTAGCGATAAAATCTAAAGCATTACGGCAAGCGTTGTACTCGTGGTTGGTTGTGAGAATTTCATCCTCAGGATGAAAGACAAGCGATCGCAACACCGAATTTACACCAGTCGTCGCATTTGGAACAAATACCAAATCTTCGGCATCCCCACCCACAAATTCCGCGAGTTTCTTCCTTGCCTCATCTAGCAATGGTTCCCACTCCCTGCCAAAAAAGCGCAAAGGTTCATGTTCTAGCTGTTCGCGCAGTCGTTGTTGCGCTTCCAACACAGTCCTTGGACAAGCACCAAACGAACCATGATTGAGAAACGTCACCGATGTGTCAAGCGACCAGAACTGCTGAAAGCTTGAGGATTGAAGTTTGAAATTTTTTCTTTCATCCTTCATCCTTCATCTTTCACCTTTTACTTAACTCCCCAGGCCGGATTCGAACCAGCGACCAATCGATTAACAGTCGATCGCTCTACCACTGAGCTACTGAGGATCACAATTTCTTATAGTAAGGGTAAAGATAGGATTTGGCAAGTACCTTCTTTAAAATTTTTCCAAAAAACTTTTTTTAGATACTTAAGCCCATAATCCTTTCAATCCAAACCCAATGACAAAGGTCACTTTGCCATAAATTCATGCTAATATTTAATTTATTCGCATTCGCAATTCCGCCAGACGCTGCCGCGCTTTGGGGTCAATGGAATTTGCAAGAAATCTAGTTTTAGGTCGTTTCCTTGTTTGAGACTTTTGCCGCGATCGACACACGGTGGCTTCCACTTCCCAACATAGTTTTTGAGCAGACATCCACTCAGCACCATAACCTAGTACCATCAGCTGTTGTGCGCGATCTGATGTGGCAACAATTACGCGAGAAATCAAAGACTGTGCTAATGAGGAGCGTAAAGACGCACAGCTTTTCTCAATGTACGTATCAGCAGTCTGTCCAAAATCAGTGTAATGAACTGATAAAAGCTCTGTAATAGCTTCTTTATTGCTAGATGAATTTTGATATTGGGCATCAAACACGATTTGAGTGTCATAACCCTCAAAAGCGGTGTAACTAACTAAAGCTTCAATCAGTTCACCGCGTGCTGCCTCTAATCCATAATGGTCACGGGTTTTTTTCAGGCACGACCAAGCGCCAATTATATTGTAGCCGTCCACTAACAAAACGGCTGGAAGTAAGGAGGGGGGCATGGTTTTTAATCACAATTATCTAGAGTTAACAAAATTCATTCATAACTTTTATAGTAATTGAAGCACTGGTTGTAACACTATGTTACAGAAAACAAAACATGTAGATTAATTGTGTAAAGTAGCTGCCTTAACTGAAAACGCGCCTTTTTATAGGCGCGTTGCAGTTGTTTGTAATTACTAATTAATTATTAGCTTGAGATAAAAGAAAGCTGGACAAGTGGGTGTTAAGAGGCTTCGTTGTGTACCTCCATCAAACGTTTTTTCAAACGTGGGGCTTCACCTTTATCCACTAGAGAGCCTTTTTCTAACAAGAAAGCGCCATCACAGTAATTTAACTCATCTAAGCGATGCGTTACCCAAAGAGCCGTCATATTGCGACTTTTGACTAGGTGGCGTACTTGAGCTACCAAGTCTAGTTGGCTATCTGGATCGAGTAAAGCAGTTGGTTCATCTAATAGTAAGACCTCACAGCGACGAGCGATCGCACCAGCAATTGCCACTCGCTGCTTCTGTCCACCACTCAAAGCGTAGATGGGGCGTCGTTGCAGTGCAAGCAAATTCACTGCTTCCAGCGCTTCCTCAACCCTTGCTCTGACTATTTTTGGCGGCAATTTTTCTTCCACCAGTCCAAAAGCCACATCTGCACCAACAGTTGGCATCACCAATTGATGATCCGGATTTTGGAAGACAAAGCCAACGGGATGCAAAACCCGAATTTCGCCAGACTGAGGTCCTAATAACCCCGCAAGTAATCTAAGTAAAGTTGATTTTCCACTGCCATTAGTACCCAAAAGCATCCAAAATGCACCTTTAGGTACTTCTAGAGAGCAAGATTTGATTACTTTCTCTCCATTAGTCCAACTGAAGTTTAAATCTTTTACCTCAATGCCCAGTTCCGCCATTTTTATACCGCCGATGGCTTACTCAGCGGCTAGGGCGAAGAAACCAGGTGGTCTAGCACCACCAGCAGCTACACCATCTTTCTGAGATATTTGCACCCCAGAAATTTCACTACCACGGACAGCGATTTTTTTCTCTGTCTTGCCCTCGCATATTAGTTCCACAATATCAGGGTTGCCAGAGCGCATTGCTGCCAAAATCAGCTGATAAATAGCTTCAGCATCCTCAGATGTCTTACGTTGTACTGATACGGGGAAAGGTGTATTTCTTAAGGTTAAGTCGATTGTGAACATGAGTCCCAAGAGTCAAATTTAACTGTAGCAATCATTCTAGCGTCTGCCAGCCTGTACTAGGGAATCGGGAATCCGGACTAGGAAGAACTCCTGACTCCTGATTTACGACTTAATTCTGTCTAAATATTAAATTAGATTAAAAATTGTGTAGAAAAATAAGAAATGTAGTTATAGAATAATGAGAGACAGTAAAAAATTGTAAACTGGATTAATAACCCAGCTTATGCTTTGTCTTATAGATGGCAGTAAAACAGCAATCTATAGGCAGAAAAAAACCTGAACTTATAAACTTTTGGAGATTTCTTGTAATGACCATCGCAGTAGGACGCGCCCCCAGTAGAGGGTGGTTTGACGTACTAGACGACTGGTTGAAGCGCGATCGCTTTGTATTCGTAGGTTGGTCAGGGATATTATTATTCCCAACAGCCTTCCTAGCATTAGGCGGTTGGCTAACCGGTACAACATTCGTCACCTCATGGTACACCCACGGATTAGCCTCATCATACCTGGAAGGTTGTAACTTCCTGACAGTAGCAGTATCGACCCCAGCAGATAGCTTGGGACACTCGTTATTGTTGCTGTGGGGACCAGAAGCACAAGGCGACTTTACGCGTTGGTTTCAGTTAGGTGGATTGTGGGCATTTGTCGCATTACACGGAGCCTTTGCTTTAATTGGCTTCATGTTGCGTCAATTTGAAATCGCTCGTCTTGTAGGGATTCGTCCTTACAACGCAATAGCGTTTTCTGCTCCCATCGCTGTATTCGTCAGCGTATTTTTGATGTACCCCTTGGGACAATCGTCCTGGTTCTTTGCACCGAGCTTTGGTGTAGCGGCAATTTTCCGCTTCATCTTGTTCATCCAAGGCTTCCATAACTTTACCCTCAACCCCTTCCACATGATGGGCGTAGCTGGTGTATTGGGTGGAGCATTGCTGTGCGCGATTCACGGTGCAACAGTCGAAAATACATTGTTTGAAGATGGCGACGGTGCAAACACCTTCCGTGCCTTCAACCCGACTCAATCAGAAGAAACCTACTCAATGGTGACAGCAAACCGTTTCTGGTCACAGATATTCGGTATTGCTTTCTCTAACAAGCGTTGGCTGCACTTCTTCATGTTGTTTGTCCCGGTCACAGGCTTGTGGATGGCAGCAATTGGAATTGTTGGTTTGGCACTGAACCTGCGGGCTTATGACTTCGTATCGCAAGAATTGCGTGCGGCAGAAGACCCAGAGTTTGAAACATTCTATACCAAGAACATTTTGTTGAACGAGGGTATCCGCGCTTGGATGGCTCCTCAAGATCAACCTCACGAACAATTTGTCTTCCCTGAAGAAGTACTACCACGTGGTAACGCTCTGTAAGGATCAATGATGCATTAATTAATCTGCATTTAGCATTCATCATTTATCCCCCGCCTTTTTTGGTGGGGTTTTTTTTTATTCATCGTCAATATCTATAATCCATGTGTTATATTGATGAAAGGTGTAAAAACCCAGAGCGAAATGCTCTGCCTTTTTGAAAATAAGACCACTTAGGCAACAAGGAGGTGATGCCCATGATAGAAAGTAGTATACGCATGGGTCATCAGGTTGCAGTTAGCCGGCTGTGTGCCGGGGCTGTTCTCTAAAAGTTAGCCTTAGTTCTCTTGAGAGACTAAGTTAGCTCAAGTAGCAAGGCTCGCTCGGAGTTCCTTCCGGCAGTCTGGTTGCAACCTGAAGACCCGCTAGACCGCCCTCAATTAGGTCATCTGATCTAATCGAGGGCGGATAGTTTTTTAAGGGTGTTTTTTAAGCTTTTTCAGAAACTGTGGATCAGAAAAATCTAGAATAATCAGGTTTTATCTAGCAATGGCGCAACTACTGAGCGAAGCAGAGATTCAACAACGAGCAAGCGTTCTTAATGGCTGGACAGTAGACGATTCCAGGTTGGAGTGTACCCGCAAGTTTAAGGATTTTATTCAGGCAATTGAGTTTGTAAATCAACTCGTAGAGCCTGCTGAGTCGGCAGGACATCATCCAGATATAGAGATTTCTTACAACAAAGTTAAGATTGCCCTCACAACACATGATGCAGGTGGGTTGACAGAGAAAGACTTTCAATTGGCAGAGGTAATTTCCCAAATTCGGTAAATTCCTTCACCCTTACAACAATAAAGACGCAAATGAAGCTGCCCCCCATATAAGTGATAAATTCCTATCGCCGTGCATGTGTGACAGTTTATGAGGCGATCCGTCCTACCTTGTCAGATAACTAAGATGTTTTATAATACCAAAGTATAAGGGTATGTTTTTGCATTAAGTTAATCACATCAATTTTTATATAAAATTAATCAGTTATTAGCTTGGCAAAAACTAGAATTGTAGTGGTGACAATTAAGCCTCATATAAAAGGTTTAAAAAGGATGTCGCATTTTCCGGAATAAGTGCAACAAACAAGGTTATCTATACAAGGTGTGAGGAAAAGAGGAAAAATGTCTAATTTATTGTGGAAATCCTTGGTGGTTAGTCCAGCGGTTTTAGGAGCAACGTTGTTAGTTTCAGCAACAGCGATCGCAGCTCCAACTACAACCACCCAGAAGGCTATTCAGACAGAAACATTACAAACTGAAAAATCACAAGCTCCTTCAACAGAAGCATTACAAGCCGATAAACTAGAACTCCTACCAACAGTAGATAAATTAGAAGCTTCGATAAATACTTCTAAAGGTATAGTATTCCCAACTGCCGCTACTCAAGTTGCCCAAAAACCAGAAGTAGCTCAAGTACAAAAGAGTACAGTATTTTCAACATCTAGCGCCACTACAGTTGCTAAAAAGCCACAAGTATTGGCTCAGGTACAACAACAAACTCAAGTTAACACTCTAGATCAAGTTAACAAGTACAGCAACGAAGGTAAGAACGGTAATTCTCAAGCTCAAGTGACATCGGTTTCCCAGTTTTCGGACGTACAACCGACAGACTGGGCATTCCAAGCGTTACAGTCCTTGGTTGAGCGTTACGGTTGTATCGCAGGTTATCCAAATGGAACCTATCGCGGGAACCGTGCTTTAACCCGTTATGAATTTGCCGCTGGTTTAAATGCTTGTTTGGATCGCGTTAACGAATTGATCGCCACAGCAACAGCTGACTTGGTGACAAAAGAGGATTTGGCAACCTTACAGCGTTTGCAAGAAGAGTTTTCCGCAGAACTGGCAACTTTACGCGGACGTGTGGATGCGTTAGAAGCCCGGGCTGCTGAATTAGAGTCAAATCAATTCTCTACCACTACTAAGTTAGTGGGTGAAGCGATATTCGCCCTCACTGATGCTTTTGGCGATCAAGCTGGCGATAATAACAACACTGTCTTCCAAGAAAGAGTACGTTTAGACTTGCAAACCAGCTTCACGGGTAGAGACATTTTACACACCCGTCTTGCCACTGGTAATGCTGGAAGATTGAACTTAGGTGCTGACAGAGACGTTAACGGAAACGGAACTATAGATGCTTCAGAACGTAGTGCTGAAGGTCTTCAAACCTTTAACATAACCGGTAGAGAACAAAACGATAACGGTGTCGTCCTAGACTGGTTGGCGTATTACGTTCCCGTAGGACCTGCTAGACTTTACGTCGCAGCTACCGGTGGTGTTCATAGCGATTATGCAGCCACTGTCAACCCTTACTTTGAGGACTACGACGGCGGTAATGGTGCTTTAACTGCATTCGGTTCCGAAAACCCCATCTTCCGGATTGGTGGTGGTGCGGGTGCAGCCCTAAACTTCAACTTTGGTAGAGGCGGCGGTATCCTGAAACCAAGCGCACTAACTATAGGTTACTTGGGATCTGAAGCAAATAACCCTAATGGTGGTTCAGGTGTATTCAATGGCAATTATGCTGCTCTAGGACAGTTGAACTTTAACTTGGGCGATCGCATCGCCTTAGCTGCAACCTACGTCCACGGCTACCACGGCGCTGGTAGTGCTTTATTTGATGCAGGTGGATTCCAAGGACAAAACGTTCCTTTAGTAGGTACTTCACAAGCCAACGCTCTGAGCGCTGTAAACGCATCTTCAAGTAACTCCTACGGTCTGTCAGCAGCCGTTAGACCAAGCGACAAACTGTCTATCAGCGGCTTTGTGTCTTACCACGATGTCAGTGGTTTCGGTTCAAATGATGATTTTGAAGCTTTCAGCTACGGAGCTGGCATAGCCTTACCTGACTTTGGTAAGAAGGGTAACGTTTTAGGTATCTTCGGTGGTGCACAACCCTATGCCTTGGGTCGTACGGGTCGTGGTTCTAGAGATATTCCTTATCAAGTTGAAGGTTTCTACAAGTATCGCGTGTCTGATAACGTTTCCATCACCCCTGGTGTAATTTGGTTGACCTCTCCTGGTCAAAACAGCGATAACGATGATGCGTTTATCGGTACTCTCAGAACAACATTCACGTTCTAGAACATTGACAATCTGACTACAATTTAACACCCTATTCCTCCCCGCCCTCAAGCGGGGTTTTTTATTCGTAGTCAGCGCTTCAACCCTAAATCAGTGAATACAAACTATCAAACCCCAGTGGAGAACCGGAGTATACTAGAAAAAGGATGAACTATGAAGTATAAAGGATGAAAAATCTTTAGCTTCAGCATTCATCCTTTATACTTCATCCTTTATTACAGCCTGTGGAACTATCGTGTAAATCAGAATACGCAATTCTTGCCTTATTAGAATTGGCAATTCATTACCAAAGCGGCGAACCGCAGCAAATTCGCACCATTGCGGCACAACAAAATATACCCGATCGCTATCTAGAACAGCTCCTAGCAACTTTGAGACGTGGAGGTATAGTCAAAAGCCAACGCGGATCAAAAGGAGGCTATATACTGTCGCGAGAACCTTGGAAAATAACAATTTTTGAGGTTATGGGATGTTTGGAAGGGTTAGATGTGCGGACGTGTGATGAAGATGTTCAGCCAAAAACTGTTGACAGTGGTGTTATAGAAGATATCTGGCAAGAAGCACGTCAAGCAGCAAATGCAGTTTTACAAAAATACACGCTTCAGGATCTCCGTGAAAAACGAGATGCACGGCGACAGTTGGATATCATGTACTACATTTAGTCAATGGTCAATAGTCAATAGGGAAGAACTTTTGACTGTTGACTGACTAATTACTAATAACTAAGGAAAAATGTTAGACTCCCAAAGGATGAAATGAAAATCTAATAACGACATGCGAAAAAGACAAAGCGCACTACAACTGGCTTAGTACGCGAATAAATTCGTTATATTGAGAAGATATGTGACGGTAGAATCGCGGTGCTAGGTATTGATGAGCGAAAATGCGGTGTCGCTGTGCCTTCCGCATTACTGGGGTGTCACGGATATGCGTCTGTGGGCTTTATGTTTTCAACACTGTAAAATTATCATAGATGAAGTGATTACCTTAACCGACTAAGCGATCGCCTGCGATCAGCGTTTCGCAATAAAACAAAAGCTATTATCTGGCATTTACAGTGGTGAGCGTGTGTACAGCAATTGTGCTGCCCAACGACCATAAAATCAAGCGCGGTGGATTGTCATGATTCAACCCAGTTTTGGAGATAGGTATTTGAATACGCCCTTGTTGCAACACTTAGAGCCAAGCATTAGCAGCTAGCATTAGCTAAGAATAAATTGGAGTAATGGCATCTAACTACTACGAAACTCTTAAAGTAAGTCCGAATGCAAGCCAAGCGGAAATTAAGCAGGCTTATCGCCGCTTGGTGAAATTATTTCATCCGGATACTAATCAACAAACAGCAGACCGCGAGCAGATTATACACATTAATGCAGCATACGAGGTTTTAGGCGACGCACAAAGTCGCCTAAATTATGACCAAAAACTGCGCGACAAGTCCAAAAAATCTCAGGGCGATCGCCAACAGCGGACAGCTGCTGCTCAAGAACGTCACAAAGCAGCAAGGCGAACCGGACGCGATGTTGATGACCAAATTGAGGCATGGCTCCACTTAGTTTATCAACCTGTCAATCGCTTAGTTAGTGGCATTCTCGATTCTTTAGAAGACCAAATTGACCAACTAGCCGCCGATCCCTTTGATGATGAACTCTTAGAAGAATTTCAGGATTACTTAAACACCTGTCGAAATGACCTCAAGCAGGCGCAAATTAGTTTTCGTTCCCTACCAAATCCCCCAAGTTTGGCAAGAGCTGCGGCTCACCTTTACTACAGCCTGAATCGTATCGCCGATGGGCTTGACGAGTTAGAATTTTTCCCTCTGAACTACGATGAGCATTATCTGCACACCGGGCACGAAATGTTCCGCATCGCCACGAGATTGCACCGTGAGGCGCAAGAATCTATAGATGTATATGTATAGGGTTAGTCGTTGCTGATTAGTTATTAGTCATTGCTCAAAGACAAAGGACAAAGGAATTAGTTTATCCTGGAAAGAGTGAAAGTTAAGAAATTTTAAATTCTGCTGACAGGATACTCATGCAATGCATTGTTAATCGCCGCGCTCAGTTTTCGGCAAGTCATCGGTATTGGTTACCAGAACTGAGTGAAGCAGAGAATGTTGATAAATTTGGCGCTTGCTCGCGATTTCCCGGACATGGACATAATTATGTTTTATTTGTCTCCCTAGCTGGGGAATTAGATGAATATGGCATGGTGCTGAATTTGTCTGATGTGAAACACGTAATTAAGCGGGAAGTCACAAGCCAACTAGACTTTTCTTATCTCAACGATGTGTGGACAGAATTTCAACAAACTCTGCCCACTACAGAGAATATCGCACGAGTCATCTGGCAGCGGTTAGCACCCCACTTGCCTATAGTCCGCGTGCAGTTGTTTGAACATCCCGAACTTTGGGCAGATTATATGGGAAACTCAATGGAAGCTTACCTCACTATCAGCACACATTTTAGCGCCGCTCACAGATTGGCTGACCCTAAACTCAGCGACACAGAAAACGCGGAGATTTACGGTAAATGCGCTCGTCCTCACGGTCACGGACACAACTACCATTTAGAAGTCACCGTCAAAGGAGAAATTGACCCGCGCACTGGGATGATTGTGGATTTAGGTGCTTTGAATCAAGTGATAGAAGATTACGTTGTCGAGCCTTTTGACCACACCTTTTTAAACAAAGATATTTCTTACTTTGGCGAAGTAGTTCCCACTGCTGAGAATATCGCACTTTACATCAATAATTTGTTGCGATCGCCTATTCAGGAATTGGGAGCAAAGCTTTACAAAGTTAAACTCATTGAGAGCCCGAATAACTCCTGTGAAATCTACTGCACTGAGTCCGAATCAAACTCAGCCAGTGCGCTACAAAATCAGCCAGTTTTAACGCGTGTGTAGCTCATATTACATATAAATTCAAAAATTAATTAGGGCAGACATTTTATCTGCCCTTTTTATATTTGACTATAAATTAATACCAGTTAGATACCCACCATACAATCATTGGGTTAGCAATATCAATTAAAAGCCAAAACAATATCAATCTATTTACATCATCGAAATAAATATCAAAGCTGTCAAAGGATTTATTATTGCATACAATGGTTTTTTATCGCATTCTAGTCTCTTAGACAGCGATTTTAAAATGAAGGTATCATATGTAGCGTGCTCATCAAAGCTCTACGGCAGAGCGTGCTCTGAAAAATGAAACCTCCTGTTAAATATTTTATAATTTATCAAGAAACTATACTTAAACCAATCTTAACCATCCTTTGTCAATCTCTTTCTATGGAGAGATCTTAAAAGACATATTATCTTTACAATAGTAACAGAGTTGATTAAAACGTTATTTAGGTTAGATAAATAACGAATCATCATGTCATCAATATGTTTATCTGATTTGGAAAGAAATGTATTGATGTGATGAAGAAATGTTCAACAATAGTTTTTGCAAGGTTTTTGGGTGCTTCTAAGCAGTTGTTGTTAGTTAACCTACCATGTATTTGGATATGGTCTTATTTTCGTGTACGGCAAAAAGTCCCAACAAATTTAAACATTTTTTTTGCTAAATACAAGAATGTTGAATTTTTTCAATTAAAAATCATCAATGCATCAAAGATTCCTACTGGCAAGTAACTTTAAGGAACTAAGAATATGCCATCCAAAATTGATTCCCAAAATTCTCTAGTTAGCGTCATCATACCTACTTACAATCGTCCTAAATATCTCAAGCAAGCGATTGAAAGTGCTGTCAAGCAAACTTATAAAAACATTGAAATTATTGTCTCTGATGATTGTAGTCCCGAAAGTCCCCAAAAAATCGTTGATTCTTTTAACGATCCACGAATTCGATTAGGGCGTAATTCCAAGAATTTAGGAATCTCGCGGAATGTTATTGCTGCATATAAAGAGGCACGCGGGAAATATGTTGCCAGTCTTAACGACGACGATATGTGGAACGAGGACTTTTTAGAAAAGCTTGTACCGCAGCTTGAAGCTAATCCAAATTTGGTCTTAGCTTTTAGCGACCACTACATCATAAATCCCGAAAGCAAGATTGATGATGTGGCAACACAGGAGAATACCCAGTACTGGAAGCGAGACCAGCTAAAAGAAGGAGTTTACCAACCTTTTTATGAAATAGGTTTAGTTCAGCAAGCTGTACCATGTGCAGTAGCTACAGTTATCCGCAAAGATGCTATTGAATGGAACGATTTTGTGCCGGAAATGGGACCTTTTTGGGATCTGTATTTAACATACCTTGCTTGCCGCACTGGTGGTGGAGCATATTATTCTCCTGAAAGACTAACTAGATACCGCGTGCATACCGAATCAGTAACGGCATCTAGTGGCGGCAAAAACGCCTATGATAAGATTCGGGCGAGTAAAGCTGGTATTTTTTGCAACCGTCAGTTTATGGAAGATCAGCGACTGCAAGATTTTAAGAATTACTTCCGGGAGAAATGGTTACACGCACATACAACTTTGGCTATTGGCTTACTGCGAGCTGAAAAAGTAACAGAAGCAAGACCAGTACTTTTACAAGCTTTGAGACAACAAAAATTTAACCTGCGAACCATAGTAGCATTGGCGCTCTCGTTTACTCCTCAACCATTAGCACGTAGATTGCTAACTAATTGAAATATTGCCGTCGCGCTGAACGTCTTAAATAGCGATAAATTAGCCACGCTATCAATCCGAAAATTAGACTGAGCAAAAAGCGGGGAAATATAAACCACAAAATATCAGGGTAAAAAAGCTGTGATGGACTTAAGGGACTGAGAATTCTTACCATCAAGAAAAGCCCAAAAATAGCATTTCCACCTATCATTAGGGCAAACAGCGCTAAACCCCGTTGCCAGTTACGAAGCTTAGGTGTATAGCCAGAAATCAGGGTAATCGGTGGTTTAGTTTGCACTTTTCGCAATAATTGCTCTAATCGCCAAAACATCCACACTAGAAACGGAAACAAACCATAGCTGAGGAAGCTTAACGGTGCTGGGTAACGCCAAGCACTAGATAGAAGATTCACTAAGGCATGACAAATTACTGAATTTAGCCAAGCGCTGGGAATAACTTTTTTGTATCGAGATAAACGAACATATGAGCCAATAAATATTCCTAAAGCATAACCCCAAGGTGCTGAGAACAAAGCGTGGACTGGCGTACCGATGCTACGCTCAAAAATTGATGCCGTGCCATTGTAAAGGTAAATCCAGTTTTCTTCAGCAGTGAATCCAAGGGCAACAGCTATAGTGAAGAGAAAAATGCTACTGGCTCGTAATTCATACTTACGTTTAAAATAGCAAGTTGGGGTAACAACCGCTGCTAACTTGCAGCTTTCTTCTATTGGACCAATCTCCACAAGCTGCCGCAGGGCGACACCAGGAAGGGATTTATTCATCTGCTGCCAGTCTACAATCGAGTTGGCTACAGTTTCAAAAACCCATTCTAAGCCCAGAGCGATGAAACCAGATATTGCCCCGATGATAAAGAACAATAGTAGCCTTAGCAAAGATGGGGCAGTGGTGACACGGTAATAGTAATAGGCAAGAAGCAGCAGTGGTGGTATAACGGCACACAGCAGTACAGATAAATCAACCACTCACCTGAGCAATTACGGTACGGTGACGGGGAGTGTTGCGAGTGATAGTAGGTGCATTAAAACCTGCCTCAATCAGAGTTTGTTCAATGTCTAAAGCAAAATATTCGTCTAAATACGGTTCAGTACTTTTGAGTAGTGTCAAGATGTAAGGTGGCATCTGAGAGTAGATTTCCGATTTGGGATTCATATCCATGATTGCTAAGTGTCCACCTGGACGCAGCAGACGCCGCGCTTCTGCAAAAATCTCTTTGGTTGCTGATTGGGGCAATTCATGGCACATCAGGAAAATCGAGATTAAATCAAAGGATGCATCTGATAGTCCAGTTGATTCGGCTGCCGCATTAACCCAGTTAATTTTACAATTGTGTTGCTGTTCTCGGTAGTGAGCAACGGCTAAAAAATAAGGAGATAAGTCTAAGCCTGTGATTTTGGCTTGGGGATAAATCTTTTGTAGGCCAAAGGTACTCAAACCCACGCTGCACCCCATGTCTAAAATGTCTTGCGGTTCATGGGGAATTTGTGCTTTGAGGATATCGTGATATGAGGCACGCAATTTTGGATCGCCTTCCGCTTGGGCACCCTGCCAAATTTTCGAGTGGACAGCGTAAGCAGCGGGTTCTACTTCAAAAGCCGCTTGCCAGCTGAGATTTCCGGTTTCGTAAGCGTGGAATGAGGTGAGGTAATATTCTGGGTAAGAAAGCTGGGGATTTTGCACTTTAGCCAAATCGCTTTCCCAATCACGCGCTTTTAGTGTTTCTACTTCTTTTGTCCAAGATACGCCCATTTTTTCAGAGCGTTTGATCATCATTTGTCTGGCTTGGTGTTTGGCTAGGTTGTATAGGGGCTTAATTCCTAGGATGCCATTCACCAAACGGGAAGTGAAGTCAGGAGAAGTTTTTACACCAGCAGTCATAGGTAAAGTTTGTCTAACTATTTTTCTACTTTTGGCATCATAGAAGCCTATTTACCATAATGACAATCCGTAATGGGGAATGGGGAGAGGGGGGGATGGGGAGATGGAAAGAGGGGGGGTTCCAATGCCCAATGCCCAATGCCCAATGCCCAATGCCCCATGCCCTATTTAGCAGTTTTTGGTTTGAGCGCTAACAACATTTCTACTTGAGAGGTCGATTTGTCGAGACTAGTAGCAGTTACACCGAGTCCACGAATTGAACTTAGAATAGCACTCGCTTCTGGCGGCATAGCTTGACCTTGGACGGCGAAACGATTTACTAGAGAAACGGTTTTGTCCATATCTAGGTAGAGGAAGCCACCGTTAGGTTTTTGTAAAGAATTGGTAACGGCTTTAAAGTTGTCGCTCTTGTCGAGAGATTGATTTTTGGGTTCGGCGATCGCCTCACCTATCGGACCACCTAACGCCATAAATACGGTATCTTGATCTAGCCAACCATGTGCTAACAATGCACCTTGTTGGGGAATTTGCCATTCAGTTATATCTTTACCGCTGATATTTCTTTGAGCGACGTTGATTTTTTGGGTTTTGGCAAGGTTATCTAATTTGGCAAAGGTGGATTCAGCGGTTTTGCGATCGCTTGTGTCAAATACAAATGCTCCGCCTACACCAAGTTGCGCTAATATACCTTGATTAGAAGGAATTGCAGCAAAACCAAATTCCCCGTTCATCCAGCCAAAAATATCTTTATCTAAGTCAAAATTTACTGCTTTAAGTTGTCCGCGGGCTTGTTCGACTACTTGCTTAAATTCCGGATAATCTTTTGACTGTTCGACTACTGCTGACCACCAACTGCTGATCCCTTGCCCGTTAATTAGTGCTAAAGTATCACCGGGAAAGTTCGCTACTACTTTCGCCGCAGTATTTTGATACTGAAATTTGCTCAGTTGCGGATCTAAGTTGGCGATCGCTTTCATCCGCACTCCCGCATCATCAATACCAATATCCGCTACCATCGATTTCACCTGCTTCAACTGCTTCAGAGTTTCTGGAGGTATTGTTGTAGTTTGCGAATTTGTCGCTATTAATTGCTGTACCATCCCGCCATAGTCCGGTACGTAAATTTTTGCCACAGTATTTTTTACATCTACATTTTTCGCGAAAACGCTGTTTGCGCCTTCTTTACTTGCAAAAGATGGTTGTCCTTTATACGTATCGATTGAATTTTCTACAGTTTGCTTTTCTGGAGATAGTACCACATAAGTATTATTTAAAACTGTAGTGTATGAGGGTTTACCCTTACCTATAGTTTCAGTAATTTTTTCGCCTTTGTAGTCAATTTCTTTTGTAGTTACCCCTTTTTCTTGCTTTAATTTTTTAGCAAAATTTAACGCAGCAAGCTTATCCTTAATTCCCACCACCATCAAAATATTCGGTTCTCGTCTCGCTGGGGGAGCATTTGGAGTCGGATTGGCTGAAGAAGTTGGTGGTAGCACAGCAATCATCACACCACCTACCCAAGGCTTCAAATCTTTTTCATAAGAAATATTACTTTCAGTTAGCAGATCCTTATTTAAGCTATCCAGACCTTTTGCGACTATTTTTTGTGCTTCTGGAGTGCCAAATTGCTGTAACTTCGCCCAAGCTTGAGGATCGGTAGATATATAAGTTGCAATAAATGCTTTGGAAGGAACTATTTTAGCACTTGCCAAAGCACCTGAACTATCGCCAAACGGTCCTTTTAGATACATGTAAGCTGCGATACTTCCTGTCACAATTACAGCAGCGCCAAGAGCAGGAATTAAAAATTTTGATTTACTTTCGGGCATTGATGTTATCCTCTTTTCCTCAAATTGTTACTGAGGCTTGTATAAGCGTCATGGTGGAGTTTGCGGATTTATTATTCTTCGGTATATATGTAGCAATCTTTACCAAAAATTTTACTAATTCCAAAAACTTGGCATTGTAGATTGCTTGCTAAATTACTTCAATGGGGTGAGGAATGAATCCGTAAATGGTATGTTGTATATTCCCAAGAAATTAAACCGATCGCTACAGGTTCGCTATTCTAAGCTATAAAAATGCTTAAGAGTATTGACAACGGGTAAGCGATCTGAGGCATAAAGCGCTCTTGATACGATGTCAAACGAGTGCGATCAGGTCAAAGTGCATTTATTGAAGACAGATTCGAGAGGGAAACCTTCTACGGAACTGTCCTCCTCAACTAAGAACCCAGACTGCTGTGTTGACTTGGACAAAAAACACTCATATCGCTATTTGTCTTATCTAGATTCCCTAAGAGTTTTCAGGATTACAAGGTTAGTAAGCATCAATGTTGCAGTTTTATTTTGACGCCGAGAATAATCACCACAGATCTTTTGAGTTACCAGGGGCAAAACCACACTATAACCCCGATCGCCCAGGACAGGTAGAGCATATCTATCTAGACCTCAGTTTGGATATTTCTAACCAAAGTTACAACGGTAGTTGTACCATTCGCTTATTACCGGTTTGCAATGGTGTTGATCGCTTGACTTTGGATGCGGTCAATTTGAACATTAAATCTGTCCAAGTCAACGAGGTGCCACAGAAGTTTGATTACGATGGAGAACAGCTTTTCATTGAGCTTTCTCAACCGACGCAAATTAATAAGCCATTGTTGATTGCGATCGCCTACTCTGTGGAAAAACCCCAACGCGGTATTTACTTTATTCAACCTGACAAACATTACCCCGATAAACCTACTCAAGTCTGGACTCAAGGAGAAGACGAAGACTCGCGCTTCTGGTTTCCCTGCTTCGACTATCCAGGACAATTATCTTCGAGTGAAATCAGAGTCCGAGTACCCAAACCGTTTGTAGCCATTTCCAACGGCGAACTGATTGACACCACAGAAGACGGCGATGATAAAATATACCACTGGTCACAGCAACAAGTTCATCCTACCTATTTAATGACTTTGGCTGTAGGCAACTTTGCAGCAATTCACGATGAGTGGCAAGGCAAACCCGTCACCTACTATGTAGAAAAGGGACGAGAGGAAGATGCTAAACGCAGTATGGGCAAGACTCCACGCATGATGGAGTTTTTAAGCGAAAAATATGGTTATACCTATGCTTTCCCCAACTACGATCAAGTATGCGTTGATGACTTTATCTTTGGGGGGATGGAAAACACATCCACCACGCTGTTAACTGATAGATGTTTGCTTGATGAACGCGCTGCATTAGATAACCGCAACACCGAAAGTTTAGTTGTCCACGAACTGGCACACCAATGGTTTGGCGATTTGGTGGTAATTAAACATTGGTCACACGCTTGGGTGAAGGAGGGAATGGCTTCTTATTCTGAGGTGATGTGGACAGAACATGAATATGGCGATCAAGAAGCTACATATTATCGGTTACTGGAAGCGCGTAGTTATTTAGCTGAAGATGCATCTCGTTATCGTCGTCCGATGGTGACACACATTTATCGAGAAGCGATCGAACTTTACGATCGCCACATTTACGAAAAAGGTTCTTGTGTATATCACATGATTCGGGCAGAATTAGGCGAAGAACTATTTTGGCAAGCAATTCAGACATTTGTCCGGGATAATGCCCACAAAACTGTCGAAACAATCGATTTACTAAGGGCGATTGAAAAAGCTACTGGGCGCAATCTGACGTTTTTGTTCGACCAGTATGTTTATCGCGGTGGTCATCCTGATTTTAAGGTCGCTTACTCTTGGGATCAAGATGCAAAGCTGGCGAAAGTCACAGTTACCCAAAGTCAAGTTACCACAGATAATGGTAATGACTTGTTTGATTTGAAAATTCCCATTGGTTTTGGTTATACCTCACAATCGGCTACCGAGACAGCACTCAGCACTTTTACGGTGCGTGTGAATGAACGCGAACAAAGCTTTTATTTTCCACTTAGGTCGAAACCAAACTTTATTAGTTTTGATGTCGGGAACAATTATCTGAAAACTGTGTCTTTAGAGTATCCGGTACCGGAGTTAAAAGCACAGATGGAATTTGACCCAAATCCTATCTCCCGTATATATGCAGCCGAAGCTTTGGCGAAAAAAGGAGGTTTAGAAGCGGTGAATGCGTTGTCTGCGGCGTTACAAAATGACTCCTTCTGGGGTGTACGTGTGGAAGTAGCCAAACAACTAGCAAATATCAAGTTAGATCAAGCTTTTGAGAAGTTAGTTGTTGGATTAAAAGATACAAGTTCTTTCGTGCGGCGATCTGTAGCGGAAGCGCTTGGTACAATCAAGACGAATGAAAGTTATAAGGCTTTAAAACCGCTTTTGCAAGATGGCGATCCTAGTTATTATGTAGAGGCAATGGCAGCTCGCTCAATTGGCGCGATCGCTTCTGCTAACTTGGATGACAAACCCAAGGAAGAAAAGGTACTAAAGCTGCTAAAATCAGTTTTGTCAGAGAAAGCAGGTTGGAATGAAGTTGTTCGCAGTGGTGCGATCGCTGGTTTAGCAGAACTGAAAACTTCTGAAGCTGCTTTAAATTTAATTCTGGAATACACCAAAATCGGTATACCGCAACCCTTGCGGTTATCGGCAATTCGTGCATTGGGAAAAATTTCTGTTGGTCAAACTCCCGCCAACTTAGAAGTGATTTTAAATAGATTGGCAACGCTTGCCAAAGAAAGCTTCTTTTTAACTCAAGTTGCAGTAGTTGTTGCACTCGGACAAATGGAAACCCCCAAAGCGATCTCGATTTTGCGATCGCTTGCTGACCAAACAGCTGATGGACGCGTGCGTCGTTATGCTGAAGAAGAAATCACCAAAGTGCGTCTTCATGTTGGTACAGAAGGAACTCTGCGTCAACTACGCGAAGAACTGGACCAGGTAAAACAACAAAATCAAGAACTCAAAAGCCGCTTAGAAAATTTAGAAGCCAAATCTAAGCTGTAATAGATGCGCGAGCATCTGCTGTGATTAAGGTGCGTTAGGTCTTTCTTATTACCTAATGCACCAAGAGATTCATCCAACACGCGGACAATTCTCGACTTATAGCCGTTTTCACACAAGAGTGGAATTTCTCATTTACTAATACCTATGTTCATGAGAGCAGCAATTATACTCTTTGACTTTGACTGCAATTTTCCCCGATTCAAAAGTTATTGCTCAAAAGCCGTGAATATTGGCGTTTGCATCATATTTAGTGCTTGTAAAACCGCTTTGAGTTAATTAGACCTTTGACAAAAGTCAAGTTTTTGTTAGTTAATTTACAGATGTATACAAGATTAATGCAGACATAACATCAGTCTGCATATTTGGAAAGTATAATATCTTTGAAATATTAGAACTTTCCTTTGATAGTGTTTGATTGTGTTTTGATATCTTCAATTGTGGCTTTGCTAATAGATGCTGTTAGTTGCTACTTACTTATCTTAGTGCCAAATTATCAGCTAAGATGCATGTTTCGTTGCAAATTTTCCAGTCTAGATTTACATTCCCCCTAGGCTGAATCGGTTATATTAAAGGTCTAGCGCATTGTCGGTACATTTTGGGTAAAGCATCTTTTCACCACATCTGGTGAGCACTATGTTGAAGTATGAGTGGAAGAATTTATTCAGGCACATAGGAATTGATTGCAACTTTCCTAGTGAATTTTTCTAAAATTTAGAGTTGGTTAACTCGCGATTAAAATAATGTAAAATGATTTGCTATTAAGTTTAAAGTTTTGCGATTTTTTGTGTTCTCCCATACCATTGTCGTAAGTGAAATAAATTAGATAAGTAGATCTAAAAATTCCTCTGTTGGTGTTGTATTCACCGAGGTCGATAAATATTACTTGAGAGATACTACGAAGTGAAGATACAAGCAAATACATCTCAGGGTATAGTAAAAATTACACGTGCGTTAAAATTATGTGTTAAAACTTATATTAGTGTTTACACAAGTTGCCCAGGGTTGTAGTAATGCGTAAACCAGTTATCACAATTTTTTACCAGTTCAATCCTTGGAACACTACTATTGGGGGCATTCAGACCTTAATAAATATATTTATCAAGTACGCACCTCAAGAATTTGCGGTGCGGCTTGTAGGAACAGGAAACGATAAAAACCAACCTATCCTGAAGTGGCAAGAAGCCGAATTTGCAGGTAGAGAAATTAGTTTTCTACCTTTATTTTATATCGAAAATGATAATGTAAGAAGCTTGATTCCTACAACGGTTAAGTATACAGCAGCGCTTATTGGACGCTGCTTTGAGTCAGATTTCATGCATTTTCATCGGCTAGAGCCAACCTTAGCAGCCCTTAATTGGCAAGGAGAAAAAACTTTATTCATACATAATGATATTCACACGCAAATGCAAACTGTGCGTGATAAGAAGGCGATTCTTTGGCGGAGATTTCCCGCAGCATATTTCGCTGTCGAGAGTTTATTAGTGCCTCAGTTTAGCCAAATTCTTTCATGCAATACCGATGCGGTAAAGCATTATAAAGAGCGTTACAAGAGTGTAAGCGATCGCGTTGCATACATTAAAAACTCCTTTGATAACGAGCTTTTTTATTCCTTGAATCAGCAAGAGAAGGAAGTAAAAAAACGCGAACTAGCGCATAAGCTAGGTTTATCGGATGATACACGTTTTGTTTTGTTTGCGGGTCGCCTGCATCCGCAGAAAGATCCAACATTGCTAGTACGTGCTTTTGCTGCTTTAAACGATCCTTGCGTTCACCTACTCATAGCTGGTGATGGAGAGTTAGCGGCTCAAGTTCGCGCCGAAATTGATACCTTAGGTTTAACAAGTCGGGTAACAATGCTTGGTGCTGTACCAATTGCAGAACTGGCACAGTTGCATCGTATATGTAATGCGTTTGTGCTGAGTAGCGCTTATGAAGGTCTACCTTTGGTTGTCCTAGAAGCGCTGGCTAGCGGAACGCCAGTAGTCACAACTGAATGTGGCGAAACTCCAAAATTGCTAACTCCTAATAGTGGAGTTGTTTGTGGGCAACGCACACCACAGTGCATCGCCGATGCCTTACGCAAGGTACTACAGCATCCAGAAGATTATCCGATTGAATCGTGTATCCGGACTGCACAACCCTATGCAGCCCGCACGGTTGTTCGAGATATGTATACTGAAATGTTAAATCGTTGGCAACAGCGAGTAACTTTTGCTGTTAGAGCCTAAACACGATAAATGCGGTTAACCTAAATACAAGAAGCACAAGCAGGCATCATTTGTTTTAGCAACTCCTTGAACTAGCGATGCAAACATTGGAGAACACGAAAAATAGAGCATAATCGCGCGTTCCAGGTGCAGTTAAAACTAAATAGCGTTTGTGTATCAGGTTGTACACTACCTCAAAAAAATAAGTGATGAATATGAAAATTGCTGTAATTGGTGCAAAAGGTCTACCTCCGAAACAAGGTGGTATAGAGCATTATTGTGCAGAAGTCTATCCCCGTATGGTAGCACAGGGACACAGTGTCGATTTATTTGCCCGCTCCTCTTACACTGACTGTTCCTGGCTTGAGAATTATGACTACAAAGGCGTGCGAGTTATTTCTTTACCAGGTGGACAGATAAGAGGAGTAGATGCATTTATTACTTCAGGATTGGGAGCGATCGCCGCCACGGGCAAAAAATATGATATCGTTCATTTCCACGCTTTAGGTCCATCTTTATTTACTTGCTTACCCAGCATCGCCACATCTGCAAAAGTAGTTGTCACCTGTCAAGGGTTAGATTGGCAACGCGCCAAATGGGGTAATTTTTCAACTCGCCTGATTCAACTGGGTGAAAAAGCCGCAGTCCGTTTCGCCGACGGCTTTATAGTTGTATCAGACGCACTGAAAAAGTACTTTTGGGAAACTTACAATCGCGAAACACTATACATCCCCAACGCTCCCGCCAGTTACGCTGATTCTGACCAAAATTTTACCTACGGCACTGATTTGGGTCTGGAACGCGGACGCTATATTGTATTTTTGGGCAGACTTGTACCAGAAAAATGTCCCGACTTGCTTGTTGAAGCCTTTTCTACCCTAAAACCGAAAGGGTGGAAATTAGTATTAGCAGGTGGTGTCAGCGATACCAAAACCTTTACCGCCGATTTATTAGAAAAAGTAGCACGCGATCGCAATATCGTTTTCGCTGGAGAACTCAGAGGTTCTCGTCTGGCAGAAATTGTCCGAGGAGCAGGATTATTTGTTCTGCCTTCTGACTTAGAAGGACTACCTTTAGCAATGCTAGAAGCAATGCGCGAAGGTATTCCCGTACTAGCAAGCGATATTTTACCGCACCAACAATTAATTAATAACGGACGGGGAATACTTTTTGAAGCTGGGAACGTTAAATCCTGCGTTAAATCTTTAGACTGGGCAGTTAATCATCCGCAAGAACTCGCAGTAATGGCTAAGAATGCCCAAAAGCACATACAAAACAACTATAGTTGGGATCGCATTACCTCTGAAACCTTAAAATTATATACGACACTGTTGAAATCGCCTGCACCAGTTGAAGCAGTCGGTATTTCGCAGCGTGAAACCGAGCTGGCTGAGGTAATCGGCAAAAAATAACATTTGTTTAGTTGTTACGTTTTCTACCAAGTAATGACAAATGATCAATCACCAATGAAATAAGGTTTTGTGTGATGGAGAAGGGTATATCCTCATTATTAGCAATTTTAAAGCGGCGTGCATTGCCCGCCTTAGTGACATTCACGGCAGTAATTGGTGGGGCTGTTGCTTACCTCACCGTTACCCCACGTTTGTATGAAGCATCAGCGCGACTGATACAGGACGATAGAAGGGTGAGCGTTTCTGAATTGGGTCGCGACTTGACACAGGTATCTTCGGGTGCCCCTGGTGGTGCGAGTGCCTTAGCTAACCAAGCGGAATTAGTTAAATCCGAACGTGTTTTAGAACGAGCGATCGCGCTCGCTTCTCTCAAACCCAACAGTGGTTCACCCGGAAGCAAAATCACATCCGGAGAACTTAATCAAGGATTGGGTGTGAAAATTGTCCCCGCTACCAACATTCTGCAACTGAGTTATAAATCCAAAGACCCCGAACTTGCAGCGCAACTGCTGAATGCTGTTTCGCAAGCAATGATTGACGAAAATACGAAAACAATCAGTTCGGAAGCAACCAAAGTACGGGAATTTTTAGAAAGTAGCGAAATACCCAACGCGCGTAAGCGTTTAGCAACAGCCGAACAGAGAGAAAGCCAGTATAGACATCTTAGCGGCATTATCTCTTTTGAAGAGCAAACTAAAAGCGTAGTTGAGAGTTTAGCCACTTTAGAAGACCAAGAGCGCAGTCTGACAGCTCAACTGCAAGAAGTAAAAGGGCGAGATGCATCTTTGCGGCAAATCACCGACGCTAAAAGCCTAGATAAAGCTTACGCATCTGTACGCGGTGGACAAGATGAACAACTGAAAACTTTACGCGCTAAATTAACAGAGTTAAATACAAAGTTAATTGAAGGGCGTTTGCGTTTAACAGAAAATCACCCAAGTGTCATAGCGCTGGTTGAGCAACGAGATAATCTGAATAAATTGTACACAGAGCAACTTGCTCGCGTGTCGCCTGCAAATTCATCGGTTGCTTCAAGCACTGTCGCCGGCCAGCAAATTAGTCAAGATTTGACCTCCAAACTTCTGGCGAATGAGACAGAGCGATCGGCAATTGAAAAAAAGCTGGCGACAGTAAAAGATCAAAGAACTCAACTGCAAATTCGCCTCGCCAAGCTACCCATTCTACAGCAACCTTTAATTGCGCTAACCCGGGAACGCGAAGACGCTACCGCATCGTTAAAATCGCTACAAAGCAAACTAGAAGAAGCACGCATCACTGAAGCTCAAAAGGTTAGCAATCTCCGCTTGATCGAAGCCGCGAAACCACCGACAATCGCCTCTTCACCCAAACGTTCAGCAGTGCTGGCACTGGCTGCGGTGTTTGGAACGGTTTTAGGTACTGCTGTGATGTTGCTTCTCGAATTGATGGATAACACCTTAAAGGATGCCTCAGAAGCGGAGGAACTACTGAGCTTACCATTACTCGGAGTGTTGCCGCGTCTACCTGCTAAAACTCTCATTCTGGAGCCAGCCGATCGCTTTTTAGATGATATAGGTTTAGTTGAGCCTTACCGAATGCTCCTCAAGACATTGGAGTTTCGCAGTATGGAAAAGGTGCAGGTTATTGTTGTCAGCAGCACACTTTCCGGGGAAGGTAAGTCAATAGTCGCATCGCACCTAGCCGCGATTTCCGCCATGTTATCTCGGCGGACACTAATTATAGATGCAGATTTGCGTCGCCCGATGCAGCATACGCTATTTAACTTAGCGCCAAAGCCGGGAATTACAGATGTAATTGAGAAGCGCAGAACTTTAAATCAAGCGGTGCAGCCGACAGATGTTGAAAATTTGCATGTGTTAACTGGTGGCGAATTCCACGGGCGTCCGTCGCAGTTATTAGAGTCACCGGCGATGAGGTCTTTGGTGGCAGAAGCAGGGGCACTTTACGATATGGTTATTATCGATACAGCACCTATAAGTGCTTGTGCAGATGCAGCCACATTAGCGCGACAGAGTGATGGAATCATGCTGGTAACACGTCCTAACATCACCATCAAAGAGGTACTGCAAAGAGCCGTATCAGAATTAAAGCACAACCAGATACCAGTACTGGGAGTAGTCGTCAATGGAATGACAGAGCAGACAGAAAAGTATTTCCGCTATCCAGTTGATAATGACCGACCCCTATCATGGCGATCGCCAAAGCGTTTAACCGCAGTCGAAGGTGGTCGTGATAATTACAACAACGGTTAGAGGTAGTAAGAATGCTGAATAATCAAGGTTCAAGACGTGCTTTGCGTCTGACGCTGTTGATTACCTTCGCAGGCGCAGCAGCTGGGATACTTGCAGGCTTCGCGGCAGGTGCTCAACCTTTTTATTTGGGTGTAGCTTTGTTCGCTATCGCCGTAATTATCTACTTCTTTGCCAAGTTTGAGCAAGCTGTACTCGGTCTATTAATCTTGCGATCTGCTTTAGATCCCTTCTCCGGTCAACAGCTACCAGCTGCCTTCGCCATTGGTTTGGATGCCCTGACTATACTTTATGTTACAGTCATGTTACTGAGAGGGCAAACTGTACGTACCAATAAATTTTGGTGGTTATTTGCTGCTTGGGTAGCCCTACAAGGCGTGTGGGTGATACTTTTGCCTTTGGGAGGGCTAGGGCTAAATGCTGCCTTTTTGTCAGATAGCATTCGCGAATGGGTGCGTATTTTTTCCTGGCTGATGGTCTACCTGATAGTCATGCAGCTTAAAGACCGACTTCATCCTGAAAAAATTGTTTCTGCTTTATTGCTGGCGCTCATTTTTCCGTTAACAATAGCATTAATGCAAACAGTTTTACCCACTTCGCTTTTACCGCCAATATTTGTGTTTGGAGGAGGAGATGAAGTTTCATTTGAAAAAGCTTCTCGCATTAACGGAACCCTAGGTCATCCGAATACCTTCGCCACCTTTTTATTGCTGTTCATTGGTCTTACTTGGTGGAAATTAAGTCACTCAAAACAGCGTTGGCGTTGGTTGATATTGCTTGGCTTACTAGCATTTTTTTATGTGAGTACTAAAGCTCTATTTAGTTTGCTCATGCTTGCCGTTTTTGTACTAGTTTTAATTTCGCCAAAATTAAATATTATCAAGTTAGTTGGTGGGATAGTTTTTTTAGCAATTGTCATCGGCTTATTTGCTAGTACTGAATTCGGACAAGAACGTCTGGCATCAATTGCCAATACACCGCTTCTCAATCCAGACATAGATGTATCGAGAGCAATTCTCTTATCACAAGGCGATTATAATAGCTTCAACTGGCGACTTTCTCAATGGTATATGCTACTGAAAGCTTGGCAAGAATACCCAATCTTAGGTTATGGTTTGGGTCTGAGTAAACAAGTAGCTGGTAATGGATATCTTCCCCACAATGATTATATCCGGACTTTGGTAGAACAAGGAATTGTGGGGATGGTGAGTTTTATTGCCTTTTTCCTAGCTCAAATTGTGCGTTTCATCCGCTTAATTAAAGATACACCTAGCGGGACGGCTCAACATGATTTTTGTTTAACTCTTTTAGCTGTTTTGCTAGCTATACCTGTGGGGATGATTACCGAAAACATTTGGACTCATACCACTCTGTTCTTTTACTGGTGGACTGTATCAGCAGTCGCTGATTGGAATTGGAATAAACTTCAACCACAAACTCCTTTATTCACCAAACCTTATTAACAAAGGAGATTTTTCATGCAAAAAACTACAAAACATCAAAAACTAAATCTCCTCCAAGTGTTTCGAGGACTCGCTGCCGTCATGGTAATACTTGCTCACTGTGACTTAATATTTAATCAAAATTTCCAAAAAGACTTTTTCTTTAAAATATTTAACTTTGGTGGTTCAGGTGTAGACTTCTTCTTTGTATTAAGTGGATTTATTATGTTATATATTCACAAATCAGATATTGGGAATACAACTAAGCTGAAGTCATTTTTGATTAAACGAATTACCCGAATTTACCCCATTTACTGGGTAGTTTTAACGCTGAAATTATCCGCTTCTTTATTCTTTGCTTACGATTCGGACAGCAGCCAGAGAAATATTATAGAAATATTCAAAGCTTATATTTTGTTTCCTCAAAATCGAGAAATTCTCTCAAGCAGCTTTCTTGGTGTTAGCTGGACATTGAGCTATGAAGTTTTCTTTTATATAATATTTTGTTTATTAATTGGCTTAAAGCCCAAACTATCTTTTCCCATAGTTTCCATCTGGCTGTTATTGACATTTACACATTTTATTGGCATCTTCGATTTACCGAAAGACAGCTTGATGCTTAATTTTATTTTTAACGAACGCAATCTAGAGTTTTTTATTGGGTGCGTAGCAGCTTACATTGTATGTAAACATAAAATTCCTCAAGAAATGACTTTAATTTGTCTGGGGGCTTTTTTATATACTTTAGGAGCAATCAATTATTACTACAATGTTGTAGATATATCGCCTGTAATTTCCTTTGGTATTCCTTCGATGCTTCTGGTAGTTGGCTCTACATCTCTAGAAATGAGGAAGCATGTACATGTAAATGATGTTTTAATATATATAGGAAATGCATCATATTCTATTTATTTAATGCACGGATTTGCTATCAACAATATTACTAAGATTCTTTGGAAAGTTGCTCCTGATATTACGGAAAATATTATGATTTTGAATATAGTTGGACTGATAGTTGCGTTCATATCTCTTTTATTTGGATGTGCTGTTTATTCTTATATTGAAAAACCATTGTGTTCAGCTCTTCAACCGAAATTATTGACGACGTAGTAAGCACTGATGCGTTTGAAAAAATCATTTTGTTGAATTATTAATGAATTTGTATTGGGGGCAAAGAGCGCTAAAGCGCTGACTACGAATTTAATTTTTAAAATATATAAAAATGATGAACCAGCAAATACTTGATACTAATAATTCGCCACTGACAATGCTACATGAACGCCGCCATCGGGTTGTATTGGTTCATCCCAGTGCGGGAATTAACTGGAGTGGTGGCTCGGAGATTTTTGCTATAGAACTGGCAAAGCGATTGAGTGCTTACTTTGATGTAGAACTGTTAAGTGGATCTGACTGCGGTTCTTTTTGTCATCCGACTGGTGGTATTTCTCGCGTTCAAGCTTATCGTGCGGTACAAAATCCACTGATTGCGCCTTTAGTGCATCGCTTTGCGACTCATCCGGAAATCGTTATCGAACATCTTACCAATTTTCTACCTTGTGCTTTTCACTTATTACGTCGCCGCGCAGATGTCATATTTCCTTGTAATGATTATGGTGGATTAGCGATGGCAGCTTTTGTCAGAGCTTTAATTGGTACACCGATTCTTTTTACCGAACATGTAGGATTAATGGGGGATGGACGTTCTCTAAAACGCAACCTGCGTTTTCAACCCGATCGCTTGGTAGTTTTTTCGCAAACAATGGCAGATTTTGTTCATAGTGAAAAACCGAAGCAACTCGTTAACATTATTCCTAACGGCGTAGATCTTGACCAATTTACACCGTTAGGAACTAGTATCGATTTTAATTTGGCAAAACCAATCATATTATGTGTAGCTTCTTTAAAGCGCAATAGCCATAAACGCATTGAACTTGCAATGCAAGCAGTAGCGCGGGTACCCCACGCTAGCCTTTTATTGTGTGGTGATGGATGCGATCGCGCTTACTTTCAATCTCTCGGTGATGAGTTACTCGGTTGCCAACGCTTCGCCATCTGCACATATCCCTATGAGCGAATGCCAGAAATCTATCGCAGTGCAGATGTATTCACTCTTCCTTCTATTGATGAGCCATTCGGACTGGCTTACATAGAAGCGATGGCAAGTGACTTACCTGTTGTCGCAACTGATGACGAAATGCGGCGTTACATTGTCGCTGACGGTGGCATATTGTGTGACGTAACTAACCCAGATATTTACGCGGCTACACTTGCAAAAGTTCTCGATTCCAAAAGAGAAATACAACCACGACTGAACGCCATGCGCTTCAGTTGGGATGCGGTGACATTAAGTTACCGCGACGCTATTTTAGAAACGATTGTATCTAAAGAAAAATTGCCAGTACAAAGTTATTAAATTCAGGGAGTTTCTATGCCAAAAGTTTCTCTAATTATCCCGACTTATAACGCTCTTGCTTATCTTCCAGAAACAATAGAGAGCGTTTTCAAACAGACATTTTCTGACTGGGAACTTTTAATAGTTGATGATGGTAGTTCCGATGGAACTGCGGCATGGGCGACACAAATCACAGATTCGCGAGTGAGAGTAATTTCCCAAAAAAATCAAGGTTCATCTGTTGCTAGAAATACAGGTATTACTGCCGCTAAAGGTGAGTATATAGCGCTTTTGGATGCTGATGATTTATGGGAACCAACCAAATTAGAAAAGCAAGTACGTTTTCTGGAAGAAAACCCATCAATCGGTTTAGTAGATACCTGGACAATTTTAATCAACCAAAAAGGTAAATCTACAGGAAGAATAATAGTTTCTTCTGCTGAGGGTGATGTCTGGAAACAACTTGTGCAATTTAAACCAGTTTGTTGCTGTGACAGCACACCTTTGATTCGTCGCAGTTGTTTTGATAATGTTGGATTATTTAATCCAGATTTACCTTATCTCGAAGATTTAGATATGTGGATTCGTCTTGCTGCTCGTTATGAATTTGCAGCAATAAAAGAACCTTTAGTTCGTTATCGACAGCATCCTCAAAGTAAATCTACTAACTGTAAAGGAACTTTAGAAGCTTTTCGGACAATCATTGAAAAAGCTTTTGAATCTGTACCCGCTGAAGTGCTACCTTTAAGAGAGAAAGGATATGCTCGCGTTAATCTTTATTTAGCTTGGAGAGCGATAAATAATAAAGATTACGAACAAGCAATTCATTTTAATCATCAAGCGATCGCTCATCATCCACAACTAATTTTATCTTGGGATTTTCTGCGTCAAAGTATTGCTTTGGCGCTGCTAAAACGGCTAGGTTCGCAAAGTTATGACAAAGTGCGAGCGCTTGTACAAATCATGCGTCGTACTACCTCAACTCCTATAAGTTAATTAGTACTGAGCGCTAACAGCGCTCAATAAAAAAACGATTATTTTCAGAAGTAAAAAGATGCCAAAAGTATCTGTTGTTGTTCCCGCATATAATGCAATGAAATATCTCCCCGAAACTGTGGAGAGTGTCTTGCAGCAAACTTTGACTGATTTTGAAGTGTTGATTGTTAATGATGGTAGTTCTGATGAAATTGTTGAATGGGGTTCTCAAATAACTGACCCCAGAATTCGAGTGATTACCCAAGAAAATCAAGGTACAGCTGCGGCACGAAATAAAGGAATTACTGAATCTAAAGGCGAGTATATTGCCTTTTTAGATGCTGATGATATTTGGGAACCGACTAAGTTAGAAAAACAAGCAAATTGTTTAGATAATAATCCTTTAGTTGGTCTAGTTGATGCTTGGACAGCTTACATGGAAGAAAGTGGCAAGCTCACTGGCATAGTTATGAGACACACTGAAGAAGGTGATGTCTACAAAAAGGTTTTTGAATCGTGTGATAGTTCGGTTTGTTGTGGAAGCTCACCGATGATTCGCCGTTCTTGTTTTGAAACTCTTGGCTTATTTGATGAAAGTAGCTACATCGAAGATGTAGATATGTGGATCAGAATTGCCTCTCGTTATCATTATGGAGTGATAAAAGAACCTTTGGTGAAATATCGGCAGCATCCTAATAATAAATCAAAAGATTGCCAGTCAATGTTAGAAGGTTTCCGGCAGCTGATTGAGAAAACATATCGAGCTTTGCCAACAGAAGTATTGTATCTTAGACCGCAAAGCTATGGAAGATTGTATGTTTATCTTGCTTGGAGGTCTATAGATAATAAAGATTTTCAACAAGCAGCGCATTATCGCAATTTAGCGATCGCCAACTATCCGCAACTACTTTTAAAACCTTGGGTTATCCGCTTAAGTGTAGCCATCGCTGTACTACAATGGCTGGGATTTGAGGGTTATGAAAAAGTGCGATCGTTTAATCGTGCTTTACGTCGTCGTTTGTCATTTCGCGCAATTTAAGGGACTGGGGATTAGGGACTAGGGACTAGGGACTAGGAAAAATATTATTGAGTCAATCTGTTTCTTCCCAATCCCCAGTCACCAGTCCCCAATCTCCAATTCCCTAATACCTAATCGCTTTTTGGAGTAACTGTGGGACTGCGTAATCAAGTTATTAAGGGTGGAGCCTTACTGGTTGTAAGACAAGCTCTGGGAATATTACTCAGCTTAATAGGAGTAATATTTATTACAAGAGTTATTGGACCTACCCAGTACGGATTGTATGGAGTAGCTTATGGAATTGTCGGCTTTTTGGGCGGTTTGGGTATATGGGGTTTGGATGTTTATTTATTACGCAAAACCAGCAACCTAGAGCAAGAAGATTATGACCAAGCTTTTACCCTGTTGCTATGTTTTGGTGGAACCTTTGCCCTTAGTTTGGTATTAGGGCAACATATTATTGCTCAAATGCTTAACCTTCCAGAAGCAGCACCGTTTTTGGCAGCCTTGGGTTTGACCTTACCTTTATCTTTGTTAAATATACCTTTAACAATTAAACTCGACCGCGACTTAAATTTTAAGCGTGTGGCATATATCGAGTTAATCAGTCAAATGAGCTACTACGTGATAGCGTTGCCATTAGCGCATCAAGGAGCTGGTGCTTGGGCACCAACTGCTGGTTTGTGGCTTCAGCAAATCAGCATGGTTGCGCTGACTTATTCGAGTACTAAACTTCGTCCGCGCTTGTGCTGGAAGCCAAGTTTAATTCGGGAGATGCTGAAGTATGGCTTAAGCTATTCTAGTTCAACTTGGTTATGGCAATTGCGATCGCTTGTCAATCCAGTCATTGTTGGACGTTTCGCCGGTGCTGAAGCTGTTGGCTTTGTTTCTCTTGCTATTCGTTTAGTCGAAATGCTTTCTTTTGCTAAGTCAGTAACTTGGCGTTTAGCTATGGCAGCGCTTGCTAAACTCGAAAATGACAAAACGAGGCTGCGTCACAGTATTGAAGAGGGAATGCGCTTGCAAGCGCTAGCAGTTGGCGTACCAATGGCAGGTTTTGCGCTGCTCGGTCCGATAGTATTATTACTGATTTTTGGGAAAAATTGGACTCCAGTGTTGCAAGTCTTTCCATTTATTGCCGTTGGCTATCTTTCCAATTCCATCTTCAATCTACATTGCTCAGTGCTTTATCTACTGGGTAAAAATTTATTAGTTGCTTGGTTTCATGCAGCTCATGTAGCACTTTTTGCCGGCGGTGCATTTTTGCTAGTACCGCAGCTGGGAATAGTTGGTTATGGCTGGGCTGAAATATGTGCATTAGCGAGTTACCTACTGCTTCATATATATATAGTCAAAGAATTGGGCAATTTAAATTACGCTAAAGCTCTTATTTGGTACGGCATCGCCGTTGCTGTTTTAGTTTTAAGTACATTACCTGGTTCAGCTCGTTACCTGTCTTGCTTGTTGCTACTGCTTCCACTAACATCAACCAAAGAGAGAAATAGCCTTGTCGGGTATTTACAAATCTTAAGGTCTTGACAAGAAAGGCGCTTAGGCTAATCTAAGCGTCCTAGCTACAATGTAATTGTAGTTAGCGATACAAAACTATGAACATTAAACTTCCTTTGAGTTATCAGGAAATTGTTAATGAACTAGTTAATTTTACCGATTTACCCAGACAGGAAGTAGAACATAGAGTGTGGATGCAGGCTCTAGGCGAAGGGGTTGTGGTTCAAGACGCAAAGCATTTTGGAGTAACTCCCCATCAATATGACAACAAGATGGAACAACTTTATAAAGAAGGATATGGATTAATAATTGAGACTATGGTTTTTTGGGCATCACGTGAAAGACAGCTTTGGATTCAAGAAGCGATTGAAAGAATTCGCTTATACGCCCAAAAAAATGGTCGTGCCTTTGATGATTTAGCAATTCTCATGTTGGGTGACGGCACCGGCAATGATTCTTTAGAACTTGTTAGAAACGGCTTTAAAATTAACTATTTCGACATTCCTGGCAGTAAAACATACGATTTTGCGACAAAGCGGTTTGCCCATTACGATTTGATAGGCGATCGCGTAAATCTTATCTCTGACTATAATTCTTGTCTTACATCTCAATACGATATCGTACTTTCTTTTGAAGTTTTAGAACATTTGACTGACCCCGTTGCCGCTATTAGAGATATTAACTTAATGCTGAAAACTTACGGCATCGCAATAATTACAGAAGCGTTTACTGCTGTTTCTGAGAATTTTCCTACTCATTTAAAATCAAATTTAAAATTTGCTAATCAAACACCTTTTTTATTCTTGCAAAATCAAATGTTAATGACTTGGTATAATCAAAAATCGTATTTTAACTTTAAACCAATGGAGTTTGTTAAACAAGAAAAAATATCAATGAAAGATTTTATCTCTCTTTTGGGAGATCCCAAAATTATAAAATTATACTTAAGGACTAGAATTAAAAAATTATGGGCTTTTGGTTCTTGATATAACGTCTCTACAGATGTTATTGGTGGGTAAATTTCGCATTCTTGAACCGTATTAAGAATGTAGGGGTGTAAGAAAAAATTAAGATTCAAAAATCTTTCCTTTTATATTATGTCTAGCAAAGCATACATATTAGACCTCTTGCAAAAGTCTATAAATGCATGTTTTTTCATACCCTTTCCCCTTTCCCCTTTCCCCTTTCCCCTACTTCTGCAAGAAGTCTATTGTAGAGACGTTCCGTCGGAACGTCTCTACGACGGTTGCCCCTCGCATCAAGAGAGGTTTAAACTCATTCTTCAGTTTCCAATCGGTGGAGCAAGAGGAACACGCGGAGTTCCACCACCACCAAGATTGTCTGCTGTATTGTTATCGACAATTTGCAACGCTTGAAATAACTTCATAAAGTCGTCGTGGAACTGTCCGCTTGTACCCTCGAAATCATAGCCGAAGGTTTTGCGAAACTCATCTACAACTCCTTTCTCTACTGCGAGGTAATGAGCATCCCAACCGGCATCATCAACAACATAAGCACCGTAATCTTGCAAGGCATGAAATATTTTTTTAGCAGCAGGTGTTTGCAACTTAAGACTTTCTTCGGTTTCGGTGGGAAGAATTGCTAAAAGCGCTCCTTGCACAAGCGCGGGGTTTTTACCATGATACTGGTTGGCGGCATTGCCATCTGCACGATCTGCGGGCCAGCGATGCCCAGGATTTGAATGAGAGTAATAATAATATTTTTCCCCCCAAAGAAGAACTTTTAAAGCATGATGAATTGGCTGATTGCTCGTGAGTTCACCTTTGCGAATAGAGCCACCAATCGAAGAAAGACCAGAACCAAAATGCGCTCCCCCTATTCCTTCTCCGTAAATGTCAACGTCAGGATAACGCCAACCATAAATTGAACCTCCATGTTGACAACGAGCCAAGGGTTCAAGCTGCACTAAAGTTTTACCATCTGGCAATAAAAAGGCAGAAGCATTGTTGGGTGTGCTGTAGGGCTTACTCGTGGCATCTGCAACAATTAAATCGTCTGGAATGGGTAGCCAGATTTCCATAGATTTAGTCCCTGTACAGCGCCCTTCACCCCAAGCACCAGGACTGTAAACTGGACGGAAGGGATCGTATGCTTTGAGTTTGTAGAAGTACTCTGTATCTGCCCCTGTATAGCCTGCCTTATCGATGTCAGCAGGTATGTATTGGGCATTTGAGCCTATAGGCATATTCCAAGGGGATGTGGATGAAAAGGGTTGAAGAAACTTGTCTCGTGTGATGGTTTGGCTGGGAGTTGGCATACAGCCCAGAACAAGAGCGACAATTACACTAGCTATGAATATCAGTAAAGTAGATAGTCGGAAGCGCCTGATCAAATAGGGAAAAAAGCTCATTAAATGGTATCTCTTGTGTTTCCAGAGTTTAATATATTTGGTACATACACTGAATGTCATCAGCATTCATCTGGATTGACTATTTACTTACTTGAATGTATTTACACCGGGCGCTGGGTGTAAGCAACGTGGTCATAGAAATAAAACCTGCTTAGACTAAGGTTTCTGCGAAGCAGTACTCAGGGTATAATCTATTATTATGTAGCGGAAGTTAATCTCAATTTTGTCATCAAAACTTCAGATAGATTTTGTAACAAAATCTCGCGCACTGAATCCAGATTGTTTGACTTTGATGACTCAGTTAAAGATTTTGTTTTCAACTGATTCGGCTCGGACTTTTGACTAGATAGAGCCAAAGCTAATTGCTGATAAAGCTTTGGATTTGTGGTAAAGTAAAAAGCTAGCTCTTGCCCGACCTCTTTCAATCGTTGTGGTAACTGAGTTTGCGTTGTTTGTAAAAGTTCCGCCAGACATGCTTGCAGTTTATTGCTATCTCCAGCCACTTGCATAAAATTAGCTTTTTGTTGGCTGTCAGATAGCTGTGCCTCAAATAGATGAGCGAAAGTATCGAGTGTTCCGTTGTCTATTTGAGCATGTTGTTCTAAAGCTTTTGCTGGTGCAATAATTGAACGACTAAGATTATCAGGTAATGGTGCAGCAAGGACTTTCTCTGCATTGACAATTCCTTCACCAAATTTATTCGGCTTCCATGTAGGAAATTTGTCGCAACTATCGCGCAGAATCTGATTAAAGATAAAAGGAATCTTTTCGGCACCGTAGCGCTTAATTAATTGCTCTCGTCCATGATATGACAGCCATAAAGCTGCTACACCGGCAACTAGTGGCGCCGAAAATGAAGTCCCGGAGCCTTGACGTATGTTATACCTAACTTCATTATCTATCTTCTCGACTTTCGCATACCAAACTTTCTCAGCAGGTGCGGTAACATCAACTTTAGGTCCTTGCGATGCACCCGACCAAATCTGACGCAGTACGTTGCTACCAGTTACAGCAATTACTTCATCATAGGCAGCGGGCCAAACTACGTAGGGAATATAAGTGCCAGATGCTGCTACTATAATTACGCCTCGTTTTTGAGCATATATTATCGCACTCCGCAGACGCTGGTTAAAAAAACCACTCCCTAAACTAATTGACAAAACATGGATATTATTATTTGCCGCATACTCGATCGCTTCAGCGAGATTTTGCACGCTCAATAATACCACTGAATACGAAACCCGCAGAGGTACTACTTTTGCACCCGGTGCAACTCCTGTAACAGCTTTACCACTGAGATAATCGCCTTGCGTTCCTTTAGGACTGATGGCTATACTTGCTGTTGATGTACCGTGACCGGGATTATTTATAACTTCACCTGAAGACCTTTCTAATTCGTCTTTTGGGTCTTTGTCTTTCTTAAGAAAATCGTAGCCTTTTGCCAAAAGCAAATTAGAAATAATTTCTGGATGTTCTGAATAACCTGTATCCGGCAGCCCAATAACAACATCATGTCCTGGTGGTCGTTTCGGGTCAGGGAAAAATCGTGACCATGCTTCAAAAACTCGGACTTGCTTTAGACCCCATTCAACATCACTGCTTTGTTCTTCTATTTGACCCTGAGTGTCACCTATAGGTTCTGATTGATTGAAGTTGCGACTTTGTTCAGCTATGGGTTCAGGTATGGGAACCGCAAATAGTGGCTGTGCATCCACCACTCCCGGTTGCGATCGCAGATAATAAGATTTATCCCAAGCATCCTTAACTGATAAAACTTTCTTGTTGAGGGTGACTTGAAACTCAGTCCGATTATCACCAAGAGATTTCACCTGACAATCTAAACCAAAGGCTTCGGTAACAATTTCCTGGACTCTTTGCTTTTGTCCCGGCATTACCATTTGAATAAAAAAGCCTTCAAACTTAGGATTTAAGTTATTTGTGTTGTTTAGGCGATCGCTATGCATAAAACTCACTTCAGTAAAATAGCAGACATCACGACTTACTGTAAATGTTACAAGCTATCGCCAACCAAACTCATCAAAAAACTCTGCGAACCTACCCTGCGGGAACGCCTAACGGCGAATGCGAAACCTTAGCGATCCTTTGCCTTTAAAAAGTGATTAAGACACAACATGCGAAAATCATCACCTCGCGCTTCAAAATTGGGATACTGGTCAAAACTTGCACAAGCTGGAGATAGCAGCACTACAGATGCTTGATGTTGTTTAGCCAATTCAAGCGATCGCTTGACAGCTTTTTCCATTGTCTCCACAATTTCATAACTATCATACCCCACCTCTTCTAAGCGTTTGGCAAAACTTTCAGCAGCACTACCTATCAGTAATACTACGGCTGCCTTTGCTTTAATTTTTTCCAGCCACGCTGTATCATCTCCAGCTTTCGCTTCCCCACCAGCAATCAAAATCACTGGACTTTTAACCGATGCTAAACCAACTTCTGCTGCGTCGTAGTTAGTCGCTTTGCTGTCGTTGATAAAATCGACATTTTCCCAAGTGCAGATATGTTCAAGGCGATGGGGAACGCCGGGGAATTCACGAATTGCCTCAGATATAGCCAATGAATCAATTCCCGCCAACCGCGCTGCTGCTACTGACATTAACAGATTTTGTTGATTGTGTTCGCCTACCATCCGCAAAGCTGACACTTCTACAATTCTTTGGGGTGGAGAGTTGTTTAATTCGACAACCCAGCCATCCTCTATATAAAAGCCTTTTTCACCAATCAGATGCTCTTTACCTTTAATAGTTGTCCAATAAGCGTTATTCCACTGACTTGCACCCACCTTGCTTAAATGTGCATCATCCCCATTGAAAACTTGTAACTCAGACTGACGCAATAACTGCGCTTTGATGTCGTAGTATTTTTCTAAAGTTTTATGACGAGCAAGATGATCTGGTGTAAAAGTCGTCCAAACACCGATGCGGGGAGCAACAGTATTAGAAGATTCTATTTGATAACTGCTAAATTCAGCAATTACCCAGTCAATCCCATCCTGAGAAAGTGCGACTTCACAAGCTGCCAAGCCGATGTTACCGCAAGCGGGGGCGTTAAATCCGGCGGCTTGAAAAATTGCGGCTGTTAAAGCGGTCGTGGTAGTTTTACCGTTAGTGCCAGTAATTCCCACCCAAGGTATAGTTTGTAAATGCCGCCAAGCGAGTTCCATTTCGCCGATAGTTTCAATCCCCAATTCTCGCGCTTTGACTAATAGAGGAATATCCCAAGGTACACCTGGGCTGACGACAATTAACTGTAGTAAATCGAAATCATTCAAATCCAGGGAATATCCCAATTTAACAGTTATTGCCAAGGCGGCAAGTTCTTGTTGCTGGTGAAGGAAGTTTTCGGAGGTGCTGCGTGAAGCAAGGATATCCGCATTAGCAGAATCACTTAGCACCACCTCCCAACCTTCCCTTTTTAACAATCTCGCCGCAGCAACACCGGACTTTCCGAATCCAATTACATGAGCTTTGGACATAGACTGTGGCATTTATCCCTGGTTAAGTGTCACTATCGTAACGTTTCTTGGCATAATTTACACAATTTTTTGTTCGCTTAGGCTACAAATTTTTTACCACGGCACCAAAATCAGCCAAAACACGGGCATGATTGCGAAGTAATCCAAGCAAATGTAATCGGTTGCGCTTGATTTCTGGATTTGAGTCCATTACTAAGACGCTTTCTGCACCATCAAAAAAGTTGCCGACGGCAGGAGCAATTTTTTCGAGTGCTGTTACTAACTGCCTATAGTTTCGCGATCGCTTTGCGGATTCTGTTTCTGGCACTAACTGAATTAAACCATCTAGAAAGGCTTGTTCTGAGGATTTTTGGAATAGTTCTGGATTGATTGCAGCCGTGGGATTAAGCTGTACAAAGTCCAAATCGCCTTGCGCTGCTAATCGAGTTGAACGGTTGACGGTTTCGTAGATTTTATCTAATGTGCCGTCGTTGCGAATTTCTTGCAAGAATAAAGCGCGATCGCGTACATCCAATAAATCCTTTAAAGCGCGTTCCGCATATTCTGGATCGTTCTCTCCCAACACTGCATTTACTAAGTCATAATCAATTGATTTTTCTTCTTGCAATAGTGTGCGAACGCGTTGCAAGAAGAAATCTTTTAGGGCTGTAATTAACTTTGCACTATCTTTGTTGTAAGTTGTGGCAAAGTTACTTGCTATCTCCTCGATTAATTGTTGTAAATTAATCGCTAAGTTTCCAAACCAAGTAATATTAACTATCGCATTTGCGGCTCTTCGCAAAGCAAAGGGATCAGATGAACTTGTAGGTATCATTCCCAAGCCAAAAATACTAACTAAAGTATCGAGCCTGTCTGCTAAACCGACAATCTGACCTGTGAGACTTTGAGGTAAATTATCACCTGCATTTCGTGGTAAATAATGTTCAAAAATTGCTGTTGCTACTTCTGGTGATTCTCCACTTTTAGCAGCGTATTTTTCTCCCATAATGCCTTGTAATTCTGGAAATTCATACACCATTTGGCTGACCAAATCGGCTTTACAAAGCAAAGCTGCTCTTTGAACGTTATTACTTTCTTCTTGGCTTAATTGCAGTTGTGCTGTAATCGCTTCGGCATTTTGACAGATTCGCTCAACCTTGGCACGCACCGAACCTAAATCTTCTTGAAAAGTGACTTTTTCTAACTGCGGTAGAAAGCTTTCTAAAGGCTTCTTTAAATCGCTGTCGTAGAAGAATTTACCATCAGCTAAACGTGCGCGAATTACTCTTTCATTCCCGACAGCAACGATATCTGACTTCGCTGGATCGCCGTTGGAAATAGTGACGAAATAAGGAAGTAATTCTTTAGTATTTGCGGCTTTGAATACAGGGAAATAACGTTGATGACTTACCATGACGGTAGTAATCACTTCCGTGGGAAGTTCTAAAAAGTCTGCTTCAAATTTACCGACAACTGCCGAAGGGTATTCTACTAAATTTGTGACTTCTTCTAACAAGTCGGGGTAGATTTCTGCGTGTCCGTTGAGATTTTGCACAGATGCGTACACTTGCTGTTTAATTGTAGTTGCTCGTTCCTCCGCATCAACAGTGACAAAAGCAGAACGTAACGTGGTAAGATAATCACTAGCTTGGGGAATAGTGACTGGTTGTGGATGTAAGACACGATGAGAGTAAGTTAGGCGATCGCTCTTTATAACTTCCGAACCATTATCCAACTCAATCGGCAGCACCGCATCATCTAACAAAGCCACCAACCAACGAATTGGTCGCGAAAACTTTACATCACCATCACCCCAGCGCATCAACCGCTTACCTTCCAAGCTGAAAATCCACTCTTTGACAAATTCCGTCAAAATTTCCGCTACTGGACGACCAGGAGTTTTTTTGCGAACAAAGATAAATTCGCCTTTCTCAGTCGGACGAATTTCAAAATCAGCAACATCCACACCTTGCTTTTTCGCAAACCCTGCTGCTGCGGGTGTTGGTTTACCATCTTTAAACGCAGCTTGTGCGGGGGGACCTTTAATTTCTTCTTCTTTGTCTGGTTGCTGCGCTGGTAAATTTGTAATTAACACAGCCAAACGACGGGGAGTGCCGTAAACTTCCACCGCATCGCTAGTTAAGTTGTGTGCTAAGAGACTTTGGGGAATGCGCTGTTTCCACTGCTTAACAGCGCTACTCAAAAAGCTTGCGGGTAATTCTTCTGTACCGACTTCTAATAAAAATGCAGGCATAGGACACTGTTATCAAGGAAACCGTGGCTTAACTATATTACAATACCCTTCAGTTAAGCCCGAAATCCTTGTAGAGACGCGATTAATCGCGTCTTTACAAAAGGTTTCGCATAACACATAATTAATTTCTAACAGATTGTATCGGGTAACAATCGCATTGTATCGGGTGACAATCGCATTGTATCGAGTGACAATCGCATTGTATCGGGTAACAATCGCATTGTATCGGGTAACAATCGCATTGTATCGGGTGACAATCGCATTGTATCGGGTGACAATCGCATTGTATCGAGTGACAATCGCATTGTATCGAGTGACAATCGCATTGTATCGAGTGACAATCGCATTGTATTGGGATGCATAAGTCCACGCACCATCTGGACTTTGTTTGTGTAGTAGCGAATTCTATTCGCCCAATCGCTAAAATCAAGGACTAATCATCCGCCCAAGCCCTGTTAAAATGAGTTCATACTGCTCAGGTGTTAGACTTCCCCGATATGCGACAATCCGATTAGCATCTAAAACCCTGAGTTGATCCAATAGCGCAATAGATGGGGACTTTAAGCCCGCAATTCCCGCAGCAAAACGTAGATATAAATCAGGTGAAGTATTAGCCCATTGTTGTCCTCTATCGGTTGTCATCGGGATGAGGACTATCAATTCAAAACGCGGTATACCTAAACGAGTGGGAAACCCTACCACAATAGCGGGTCTATAGCCTTCTTGTTCACGACCTTGCGGGTTTTGTTCAGGAAATCGTGCTGTTACAATGTCCCCAAACTGTAAAGAACGAGTCGTCATTCTTCAACTATTACTACTCCCTTTCCAGGATAATACTTAACAGGCAGACCCTCATTTAGTTCTCCTGGTTGCCAATCATAAGGTTCATAACTACCCAAGTCAGATAAGTCAGTCTCTAGCCATTCTGCGTCATCTTCTTGCCGTAAATCTTCACTCTTTACGGATAATAACTCTTTGCGATCGCTCTTTTGACGCCACTCCAAGAAAGCAACAAAATCTAGAACTTGCTGAAGTGCTTCTTCTGGTATGCGTTCTAGTTTCTGGACAATCTGTTGTTTGAGAGAATCCATAATTATGCTTGACAATTTATCAGACTTATGAATTTTAACAAAAATGCGATCGCATTATAAGACTTATGGATTTTAGTAAATTCGTAGTCAGCTTGCCGTAAATCTTCACTCTTTACGGATAATAACTCCAAAGCGATCGCACTTTTGATGCCACTCTAAGAAAACAACAAAATCCAGAACTTGCTGAAGTGCCTCTTCTGGGATGCGTTTTAGTTTCTGGACAATTACCAATATCCTGCAATGCCATAACAGACCGACATCATGCTATAACAGACCGACGTTATGCTATAACAGACCGATGTTATGCCATAACAGACCGATGTTATGCCATAACAGACCGATGTTATGCCATAACAGACCGATGTTATGCCATAACAGACCGACGTTATGTTAATACGTCCCCCAGCAGATGAGTTTCAAAAAGGCGAATAGAATTCGCTACTACACAAACGTTCTTTGTAGCGTCTCGCAGAGAAGTCCACCTGCGTGGACTAAGAGAGAATCAAGGATTTTAAACCCACGCAGGTGGGTTTTGTCTGTGTAGCCAAGCCAGTGCGTTGGGCGGCTCCGCCGACTTGAAGCACCTGGCGCGCGATTTATAATCGCCAAGGCTACAATCCGAAATCTTCGTCAAGGGAAATGAAGATAAGTAAAAGATAAAATACTTGCTCTGAGGTTAATACAATTGTTTCTGTGAACAACTGGAGACATTTAACCACCTGATATTATACCAACGGCGTATCATCATCTTGTGCTTTCCCCCATGCTCAAAACTGCCCGCCAAATTAGCAAGCTTTCGCCCTTTTACCTTTTCCCTTTTACATTATTCCTTGTTTTCCTCCTCTCCTTCTCTTGGGTAAGTGCAAAAGAAGCACCCAAACCAAAGCCGCAACTGTGGCAGATTGATGGTATAGTTGCGGCTCTTGACGATGGCTATCCGAAAGTGCAAACACTTGCTTTTGACAAATTAGATGAATATGAAGCGCAAGATTTGAAAGCTGTGCCAAAGAAACCGGAGGATATTGCCCAGAAAGCTGCCAAAATCCTCAAAGATGAAAAAGTTGACGCTGACGTTCGTGGCAGTGCAGCGTCAGCATTAGGGAACTTGGGAGAAGCAGGGGCAAAGTACGCTCCCGAAATCGCCAAAATCCTCAAAGATGAAAAAGTTAACGCTATCGTTCGTGGCAGTGCAGCGTCAGCATTAGGGAACTTGGGAGAAGCAGGGGCAAAGTACGCTCCCGAAATCGCCAAAATCCTCAAAGATGAAAAAGTTAACGCTATCGTTCGTGGCAGTGCAGCGTCA